>JBEKAF010000025.1:0-44779 GCA_050018355.1 Terriglobales bacterium
CCCTCTGGAAAGACGCCGACCCCGACATCCCCCTACTGAAGGAAGCCAAAGCGGAGTACGCGAAGCTGCAGTAGCCCGACAAAGGGCTGCCTCGTCGCTCACTGTTCAGGGATAGGTGTCGATAACAGGCGATTTTGCCAACTAAGTACCAAGCCTACTCTTCTCGTCGGGCTGCCTGCGGACCTCGGAAGCCAGACCACCGCCCTACTCCGGCTCCGCCACAAACCGATACCCCACCCCTCGCACCGTCTGCAAATGCTTCGGCTGCGATGGATCCTCTTCGATGTACCGCCGCAGCCGCACCACAAAATTATCGATGGCGCGCGTATCGGTGTCTTCGTGCAATCCCCAAACCTCTTCCAGAATCGACTTGCGCGAAACCACGCGACCTTCGCTGCGCACCAGATAGCGCAGAAACTCCGCCTCCATCACCGTCAGATGGATCGTGTTTCCCAGCGAGCGCAATTCCAGTTCCCCAAAGTCGATGGACTTGCCACCAAAACTGAATGTATCGCCGCCAGCTTCCTGCGCGCCCAACGGCGCCGGCCGCGTCTTCCGATCGCCAGCGCCAGCCGGCTCGGCATCTCTCATCCACACACTGCGCCGCAGCAGGCTCTCGAGACGCGCAATCAGAATTGCCAGCTCAAACGGCTTCGGCAGATAATCATCCGCCCCCGACGCGAATCCCTGCAGCACATCTTCCGGACGCCCACGCGCGGTCAGCATCAGAATCGGCACATAATTCTTTTTCTCGCGCAGCAGGGCGGCGACATCAAAGCCGCTCTTGCCCGGCAGCATCACGTCGAGAACCACCGCGTCGAAGCGTTCTTTTTTTTCGACCAGCCTCTCCAGAGCCGTCTCGCCGTCCGCCGCAACTTCCACCGCGTGTCCCTCGGCTTGCAGGTTGAAGCGCAAGCCCTGCGCCAGGTGCGCCTCGTCCTCCACCACCAGCACCCGGCTCATGCCACCCTCCGCGGCAATTCCAGGGTCACCGTGGTTCCCTTCCCTGCGCCTTCGCTCTGCGCGAATACCCGGCCGCCGTGCTTGCGCGCGATCGACCGCACGATAAACAGTCCCAGCCCAGTGCCCTTCGCTTGCGAGAACGAGCGCTGCGTCACCCGATAAAACCGCTTGAAGATGCGTTTCAACTCCTGCTCCGGAATTCCCACGCCCTGATCGCGCACCCGCAGCACCACCCGCTTCTCATCGGGAGCCTCCAACTCCACCGAGATGTGCACGCCATCCGGCGAGTATTTCACCGCATTGTCCAGCAGGTTCGAAACCGCGGTCCGCAGTTCCTCTGGATCGCCCAACACCCGCGCTCGGTCGCCGTTCGGCACTGATAAAGACAAAGACTCGCGGTACTCGAGATCCGCCGCCTGCAAGTGATGGCGCACTCGCGCCAGTTCCATGCACTCGCGCACCAGCGTGTTGAATTCCAGCGGCAAACGCTGCGGCGGGCTTTTCTTATGCGCCGCCTCACCCGCTTTCAACACCTGTTCCACGGTGTGCAGCAGGCGCTCGGTATCGAGCAGCATCAACTCGTAGAACTGCCGCCGCTGCGCTTCTCCCACATCGCGTCTCTGCAAGGTTTGAAGGTAGAGCCGGATGGAAGCGATCGGCGTCTTCAATTCGTGGGTGACCGCGTTGATGAAGCTGTCGTGCTGCTCGTTGCGGCGAATTTCGCGGACCAGAAAAATCGTATTGAGCACCAGCCCCGCGATGATGACCAGAAAAAGTATGCCGCCAAAAAAAAGCATCAGACCTGCGCGCCAGTTCAGGATGATCCAGCTGACGTTCAGTGCGACGGCCGCCGCAATCAGGCAAATGCCCAGCGTGATGAAAAAATAAATCGCCTTCTGCCGGCTAATGATCCGCACAGGAAGATTCTAACGGGAAATGGGTTCAACCGCAGAGGACGCAGAGATCGCGGAGGAATATCGGAAAAAGAAAAAACCGGGGTTACTTTCCCCGGTCATCTCTGCGCTCTCCGCGCACTCTGCGGTGAATGCCGTTCAGTCGTTGCCCGCAGCCGCCGCCATCACCCCAGCCGTCTTCACATCCCGAACCAGGGCCGGCTTAGGCGGCAGGCTATCGAGCGCGACCTTGTACACGTGCCGCGCCAGTCCCAGTTTATTCAGCGCCCAGATGCCGTACCAGTTCATGTCCACTTCGTACCAGGCCATGCCATGACGCGCGGAAACCGGATGCGCATGATGATTGTTGTGCCAGCCTTCGCCAAAGGTGACGATGGCCACCAGAAAGTTGTTGGTCGAGAGGTCTTTGGTCACAAAGCGCCGCGATCCCCACATGTGCGTGACGGAGTTCACCATCCAGGTGGCATGCAGTCCGACCACGACGCGCGCGAACACTCCCCACAGCAGCCACGGCCATCCGCCGATGGCATAAAGAATGACCCCCAAAATAATGTTTGAGGTGTAGTGATACTTGGTCAGCCAGATGTGAACTTTGTCTTTGGTGAGGTCGGGGACGTAACGGCCCAGGGTCGTGGTGTCGTGATGCATCGACTTGCCCATCAGGATCCACCCCATGTGCGACCACCACTTGCCATCAATCGGCGAGTGCGGATCGCCTACCTCATCAGAAAACTGATGATGAATCCGGTGCGTCGCCACCCAGAAAATCGGCCCGCCTTCGAGCGCCAGCGTCGCGCACCAAGTCAGGAAGTACTCCACCCACTTCGGCGTCTTGTATCCGCGATGCGTCAGCAGCCGGTGATAGCTCATTCCGATCCCGAGGCTGCCCGATACCCACCACAAGAAAATGGAAACGAAAAATGCTGGCCAGGTAAAGAAGAATAGCGCCGCAATTGCGCCCACATGAAACAGGCCCATGGCGAGCGCCGTGCCCCAGTTGATGCCGGCGCGGGTCGCCCGGTCTTTGCGAAGGCTGGTTCCTTGGCTGTTCTCGCTGGTTGCTTCCGTCGTCTCGCTCGCTGTCTCGATCACTGTCTCGCTCATTGTCTCGCGCATCTTCCTTCTCCCCACAACCGTCCGACTGAGGTCCGTCTAGACAATATCAAGAGCCCGCGAACTACTTTGTAATACTTCTGTAATCCTCGCTGGCTAAAGGGGTTACGAGCGTATGCGTGCAGACCAAACGACCTGATTCCCACGCAACAATGTCCACGCAACCGGGAGTCGGTGTTACGGTGTCATGCGTGATTCCTCGCCGGTCCATAGCCTGCACTTTTTCCGTGCACGTTACCGTGTCGCGGAGTATCGTTAAATGTTTCAACCGTGCTCCCGAACCGGAGGTGTGTGTTGAAAAAGAAATTGTCGAAAAAAGAAGTATTGAAGAAAACTCCACTGGTCCTTCTCGCATTGCTCTTTCTTGTGTTCGCGTTATGGGCGCAGCAGGATCAGCCCCCCGCAAAAGCGCCCACCCCCGAATACAAGATTCCCCCCCAGGCTGCCGCCAGGGTAAATCCCGTCAAGCCGACCGCGGAGTCGCTCGCCAAGGGCAAGAAACTGTATGGCTTCGACTGCGCGATGTGTCATGGAAAAGACGGCGATGGCAAGGGCGACATGGCGGGGGACATGAAAAACGTCACTGATTTCACCAATCCGGACGCGTTGAAAAATCGCACCGACGGCGAACTCTTCTACGTGATCCGGAATGGCAAGGGCGAAATGCCCTCCGAAGGCGACCGTGCCAAGGATGACGACATCTGGAACATGGTGAACTACATCCGCTCGCTGGCGAAGAAATAGAAATGGCGCTCGTGTAGGGACGGTCGCCCTCGCGAGCCTGCCCACCCTGAGCGAAGTCGAAGGGTCCAAGCCGAGCGAAGCTCGGGAGCTGCCTGTGCTCACAGCAACTCTGGATTCGCTATAAGCGCACAAGCCTATTGTCCAACTTGAGGTGGCTTTCGTAGTCGCCAAACATCGCCTGCTCCATGGCTGGCGCTTCATCTCCTCCGCATCACCACCGCGTACATTTTAAGACCTACATCCTTGGGCAGGATGGCATCTATCGTTTTCCCGGGGGTATCACCGAGATAAGCCTTGATGTCGAATCACTTGTGTGAATGAAAATACGAAGGGCGTCCTCGCGTGACGACGCCCTTCGTGTTTCGATCAGTCTTGTTTAATGTGCGGGCGGAGCCTCTGGTGCAGGTGCGGCTCCGGCGGCGGGTTTCCTCCGCGCGGGCTTTGCGGCCGGCTCAGGCGCCCAGTATTGGGGATCGGCATCGATCCAGGATTTCTCAACGTAGCTCCATTCCGGATTCACCATCCAGATGTTGTCCTCAACGCTGGCCACGTTCTCCTCGGAAAGCTTGTTCATCCGGCCCCTTCCTTCGTTACCCAGCGCAGCGCCGAAATCCTTCTTATGCGCCAGGCCAGTGTCCACATCCTTGAGGGACGTCATCGGCACCAAGACAAGATAGGCGTCCGTCACACCCGCCAGTCCTTCGTAAGTCGCCCAAGGGACGTTTTGGCCGCTCTTGAGACTGGCGTCGCGATAAAGCTTCGTCAATTCCTCGAACTGTTCGACATGACCGGAGCGCATATGGAAGATGATCACCTCCCAGTAATGGGAGTGTGGTATGTCCGCTCCGGCGACGTTGTTGCTGAGGTCGGGGCGGTAATGCCAGATGGCGTACTGGACCTCGGATATGTAAGGCGCCTCGCGCGCATCCAGCGCGTCAAACTTAGCGTCGGCCGCCGCGTCGCCGAGGAGCCACTCCTCGTTCTTTTGCAGCGCTTCGTAAGAATCGTAGCCGGTGAGGTAAATCGCTCGAGGTGAGCCGGTCAGGGCCTCCATCGCCAGGACGTGCGTCGGGTCCTTGAGGTGCTCCGACAAGGCAGGGTATTGTGAAGCAACTTTGTCGTAGGGCTCATCCGCGTAGGGTTTTATGTTGACCGTTTCGATGTTGAGGATGTTGGGTGGCGGAACTGCCGGAGTTTGTGCGTGTGCGGCCAAGGGGCCTGTCAGTGTCAGTGCCAGGGACAATCCAGCGACGGAACCAAGCCATTTCTTCATATCTGCCCACCTCCAGGGGGCCAGAAGGGGAATCGCGGAAGAGGAAAGAATCGAAACCTGCGAATACCGCAGTCACCCGAGTACACCTAGGTCCGGGCGCGTCTCTGGGGTGAGAGTCTCTTCTATGTGCCAACACTCAACCCTGGACCCGCTTGTCGCCTAACGACAAGGCAACATGGCTAGGGGTCACCGTATCACGATAATAGGAGGACCACCTCTGTGGTATCTGTGGTGTCTCCGATGGTGGTAGGCGAACGCAGGCGTGGCCACGGATATTGCGAACACAGCGGCTAACAATAAAACCAAGATGTTCTTCATTTCTGCTCCAGTCATTCCTCCCTGATGGACTTAAGTCGGGATTTCCATTTGGGGTCTCCGAGTCGCCGACGGTACACGCAGGGTTTCGATTTTGGATTCCCCAACGCAGCGATTGAAGCATTGTCGGCGGCGGCGGGTCTGTTCACAATTGCTCACTTTGGCAGGGGATCAGTTCGGAACTCAAATCTGCCGCTCGTTGCAGCCGACGATCATACGACCACTTGCACGGACTTCAAAGAGGAAATGTGGGATAAGACACTTTCTACTTTGACGCAGCTTTCACTTCCACCCCCGCCCATTTCTCCAGCAGCGTGAGTGTCGCCGCGTAGTCCAGGTCCTGCTGCCCTTCCTCGGCCGCGACATCGTATACCTCTTCCACCGCTTCCAGTCCGGGCAGGCGCACCCGCGATTCCTTGGCTGCATCGAGCGCCAAGCGTATGTCTTTCAGCATCAGCCGCAGAGGAAAATTCGGCGAGAAGTCGCGTTTCAAAATAAACGGAGCTTTGTAGTCCACCACTCCCGATCGCACCATGGAAGCCTGCACCAGCGGCAAAAGCTTTTCCACGTCCACGCCCAGCTTGGCGGCGAGCGTGAGCGCTTCGGCGAACCCTTCGAAGATGAGCGCAATCTGCAGATTCATGACCAGCTTCGTGGCCTGTCCTTTGCTCGTCTCGCCCATGTGGAACACCTGCTTACCCATCGCCTGAAAAAGCGGCTGCAGGCGAGCGAGCACAGCTTCGTCGCCGCCCACCATGAAAATCAAGCTCCCAGCCTCGGCGGCGATCTTTGAGCCGGTCATCGGAGCGTCCACGTAGTCAACGCCACGCGCCTTTACGCGTTCGGCAAAGCGTCGCGTGGCGGAAGGCGAAATCGTGCTCGAGTCGGCAATAATCATGCCCGCGGCCAGCACTTGCTCTATGCCGCCCGGACCAAACAGCACGTCCTCGACCGCCTTCGTGTCGGAGAGGCACATCCACACCACTTCCGCGCCCTGTGCCGCATCCGCCGGAGAACCCGCGCTGCGTGCGCCTTCCACGTCCTTGCCGCCGCTTCGATTCCAAACTGCGACCTCGTGTCCGGCTTTGACCAGGTTAGCGGCCATCGACCGTCCCATAATTCCCATGCCAAGAAAAGCGACGCGCATCAGCGTTGATTCCTCCAAACGTATTTCGTCTCAACTTTGGATTAGATATGACCAGCAAAGTGATGGTCAAGGGAAACAGGATTTTTTACACTGGAAAATCACCCAAATCTCGCGCCCGTGCGTCGATCTCGGGTTCCGGAGCATCTAACCACGCTAGAGACTTGAGAGAAAAAAGCCGATAATGTGCCTATAGCCCGGGTTTCCAGCGGACTGGGCGAATCATAGTGGTCGAATTGATGTTAAAGTCCTCATTGAAAAATCCCGCTCTGCGCAAGCGAGCCCGTCAGTTCACGCGCCTGGTGCGGCATTCCGCGGTCACGCCTCGCACCGGCAAGACCCACAAACCGCAACTCGTTTCAAACGGCGAGCTCGGCGTCACCTTCATCGGACATTCCAGTTTTTTTCTACAAATTGGCGGACTGAACGTCGTCATCGATCCCAACTTCGCGCGCTGGCTGTTCGTTCTAAAGCGCCTGCGTCAACCTGGATTGAACCTGCGCGACCTGCCTCCAATGGATGTCGTCCTCGTAACGCACGCTCACTTCGATCACTTACATCGCCAGTCGCTGCGCACCATCGCGCGGCAAACCCGCCGCCAGACCGGAACCGCGCCCACGCTCGTTGTCCCCCATCACTTATTTGATCTGGTTTCCGATCTGGGCTTCGAACAAATTGTCGAACTCGACTGGTGGAACACCTATCGCCACGGCACGCTCGACATCACCCACGTCCCCTCGCGGCATTGGGGAGCGCGCATGATCAAGGATTCGCACCGCGGCTACGGCGGCTACGTGCTGCGCAGCGGCAAACACTCCGTGTACCACGCCGGAGACACCGCCTATTTCGCCGGCTTTCGCGAAATCGGACGCCGCTTGTCGCCCGAACTAGCGCTGCTCCCCATCGGCGCCTACAATCCGCCGCAATTCCGCAACGTGCACACCAGCCCCGCCGACGCCACCCGCGCCTTTCTCGATCTGAAGGCCCGCTGGATGGTGCCCATGCACTATGGAACCTTTCGCCTGTCGCACGAGCCCATCGAAGAGCCCCTCCAGTTGCTGGAGCGCGAAGCGTTAGCCGCCGGAGTAAAAGATAAAGTAGTCGTGCTAGAAGAGGGCATCACCCGCTTCTTCTGAAGCTTTCTTCTGTCCCTAGCTAACCGCCCGTGGCGAAAGGACACCCGCTCTTCAACTCTCAATTCGCCAGACAATTCATGAAAGGCGTCGCTTGTGCACCGCTAGGGACCCGACTTTCACCGCGGGCTCGTAGCGGACGCCGCGGCTCTATTGCAGTTTCGCGTATTCAGCTCTGGCTTCGTGCAGGAGCGGGACGTCGGGGTTGGCGTCTTTCCAGGCGGCGAAAAGATCTTGATAGGCGATGCGCGCCTTGGGAGCGTCGCCCTGCTTCTGAAACACTCGTCCCAATTCCAGTTGAGCGGCAACGAACACTATGTCGGGGCCGCTGTGTGATTTCATGTCCAAGACCTTCTGAATATCCTGCTGCGCTTCCGCGTAACGGCCGGCCTGCTCGTAGGCCATGCCTCGGGCGTAAAAAACGCCGGCGTTGGCGCGAGCGTACAGCGCCGCTGTGTTCAGAGAGTCAATGGCCTTTGCCGAGTCAGCTTTGGCAGGATTCGCGGGCCGCAGGGCGGCGATCGCGCGAATCATGGGGACGGTCACGTTCACTGCCATGGTATCGTTCGGATGGACGCGCTGGATTTCGTCGGCCAACGCTATGGCTTTCTGGTCCTGGCGCAATATTGCGAACGTCGTGGCCACATTCCCCATTACAGAAACAGTTCGAGATAAACGCAGGGCCTCGTTGGCGTCGCTGTTGGCTTCGGCACGATTTCCCACCACTGCCTCGAAGATGGCCAGCCCTGCCTCGACGTCGGCTCGGCCTTGCAGGTGCAGGCGATCCAATGCATCTTCGTTCTGGCGCGCAAATTCCCGCGCTTGGCGCACTTGCCCGCGGGTGCTGGCGACGCCCGCGCGGAATCCGAGAACGCTGGCCTCTCCGTCGGGGGTCGCGGAGGCACTTTGCAGTTCCTTCTCCATGTCGGCATCTTTGCCTTCGCACCAGTCCAACACAGCCAGCCCCAGATGGAAACCGGCATGGGATGCCTTGTGCTGGAGCGCGGTGTTGAGGGTGGCGCGTGCTTCCTCGATCCGGTCCAGTCCCCCGTAAGCCAAGGCGGCATTCTCATAGCCGCTCACCATGTCGGGATCGAGCTCCACGGCGCGCTTCGCATTCTCTAACGCGTTGTCGAATTGTCCGAGCTGGTTATAGATCGCCGCCAGATTGTTGAAGGGGATGGAATCCCGCGGGTAGGTCTGGCGATAGAGTTCATAGGCGGTAATGCCTTTGTCGAGCTGACCGCTGTCGGCGTAATAGTGGGACATGATGTAGAGCTTCTCACGCTCGCTGGCGCGATCGCGAAGCTCGAAAGCCTTCTGACGGTTTTGCTCCGACAGTTGAGTCTGCTCCAGGTTGCTGTAAGCCGAGCCCAGGCGGGCGTAGGCCATGGCGAAATTCGGATCGATCTCGATGGCACGCTGGTAATTGGGAATCGCCGCCAGTTCGTCGCCCATATTGTGCTTGGCGTCGCCCAGGCTCAGCGCCTTCAGCGCTTCGAGCGATGAAGTGGTGGCCTGGGAGAGAGACATGTCGTATTTCTGCACCATGGACAACGACTCGCCGAGTTGACTGCGCAGTTTAGTGGCGGCGCCATGCAGCGCATTCAGCACATCTTCTTTTCGCTCTGCCTGAGCCTGCTGGCGTCCTAGCGAATCGCCGGAAGCAACATTAGTTGCTTCCAGACTGATTACATACTGGCCTCCTACGCTATCAATGCTGCCATTCAGCATGGCCTTGATGCCATCGCGCTGACAGATTTCGCGCCCGACGTCGGTGGTGATGCGGTCGCCGGGGCTGCGGCCCATGAACTGCAATGTCTGGCGGATCTTCTGTTCCGGGAAGACGTTCAGATACGGAGACTGCCCGAGATCGACGGCCAGCGCTTTCTTGAGAGTGCCATCGAAGACGGGATCGGTGGTGGTGTTTACGAAATCGGCAATCAGGATCGAATCTTTTTCGGTGAGCGCGTGGCCGCGCTTGAGAAACACGAAGCCAATGCCGGCGGCGACCACCGCGACGATCAGAGCCGGGATGAGCCACAGAGGCAGCTTGCGGCCGGGTGCCACAGGTGGGCGGGTGGAAGTGCGGATGGAAGAGCTGGAAGAAGTCGCGGCCAGCGTCGTGCCCGATTCCGAGTCGCGTTTGAGGCGCTTCAAGTCGGAGCGCACATCGGCAGCGCTCTGGTAGCGCAGGTCGCGGTCTTTTTCGAGCAGCTTGTTTAAGATCCCTTCAAACTGCGGAGGTAAGTCGGGGTTCAGGCGAAGCGGTGGCGCCGGCGGGCGATTCAGAATTGCGTCGAAAATAACGGCGGCCGTGTCTCCGCGGAAAGGCACTGCACCGGTGGCCATCTCATAGAGCACGGCGCCAAAAGAGAATAGATCGGTGCGTGCGTCGAGATCCTTGCCGCGCGCCTGCTCCGGAGACATGTACGCCACGGTGCCGACGGCCGATCCGGGACTAGTCAGGAAGGGCTCGTCCACGGTCGCGGCGGAACCGATCGTGGCGGCAGACTGTAGGGAGGGCTTGGCGGTCCGCTTGGCCAAGCCGAAATCGAGAATCTTGGCCTGGTTGCGACTGGTTACGAAAATGTTGGCGGGTTTGATGTCGCGGTGGATGATTCCCTTGGCATGGGCGGCATCGAGAGCCTCGGCGATCTGCGTGCCGAGATCGAGCAATTGCTCAAGTTCCAGGGGCTGACCGTGGATCCGGTTCTTGAGCGTCTCGCCTTCCAGCAACTCCATGGCGATGAAGTGGCGTCCGCTGTCCTCGCCAACTTCGTAGATCGTGCAGATATTCGGGTGGTTCAGGGCGGAAGCCGCGCGAGCTTCGCGCTGAAAACGATCAAGAGCGAGCGGATCTTTTTCCGTCTCCGGAGGCAGGAACTTGAGCGCGACATGGCGGCTCAGGTTGATGTCCTCGGCTTCGTACACCACGCCCATCCCTCCGCCGCCCAACTGCGAGAGGACACGGTAGTGCGAGACGGTCTGGCCGATCATTCCGGAGAATACTCCTGGGAGAGAGCCACCTATGTTAGGCCCGAGGCTTCTGGCAAGTCAAACCTGCGGGCTCTCAGGGTTATAGGATGCGGCGGGGCGACAAGTTCATGGTTCGCCGAGGCGGTGGTTAGCACTGTTTTTTCTATGGCTTATGAGCTGTATCCCCGGCGCTCGCAGGGGCGAAGCAGTGCCAAAAGGCCACTGCCCCCCGTTACGGAAGTTTACCTGCAAATGTCTGAATCCTTTCGTGCCCCGTTCGGTGCCTGTTATCAATGAGTGTTGCCGTGTTTTCGCGCCTGGGAATTGCAACCCGGCTTCACGGGCAGGAGTGCGTCCGAAATGAAATCTCGCCCTCAATCCTGGAGGGACATGAGCGCGGCGCCACGCTTTTTTATTGCCGTGGTCGTGCTCTGCGGGACGGCCGTCCTGACCTATTCGGTCATGCACGGCAGGAGCGAGAATCCGCTCAAATTTTTCTGTTATCTGGTGATTGCGCTGGCGGTTTCGCGGCTCAAGGTGAACGTGCCCGGTATTACCGGGACGATGTCGGTTAACTTTCTATTTCCGCTGCTGGGCGTGCTGGAACTGAGCTTGTCGGAAGCCATGGCGCTGGGCTGCGCGGCGGTGGTAGTGCAGTGCTTCGACCGCGATCGTCCGATGCCGATTCAAGTCGCCTTCAACGTTTGCTCGGCAGCGCTTGCCATCGCGGTGACCTTCGCCGCGTATCGCTACTCCTGGTCGCATCGCGCGGTGAATAACCACTCCACATTGCTGTTTCTGGCGGCCTGCGTATACTTCGTGGCCAATACGCTTCCGGTTGCCGCCGTCATCTCGTTGACGGAGCGCAGGTCGCTGCGAAAGATCTGGTCGGACTGCTACTTCTGGAGCTTCCCCTACTACCTGGTGGGCGCGGGCGTGGCCGGCATGATGAGCTGGCTGCACGGCTTTACCGACTGGCAGACGTCGTTGCTGACGCTTCCGGTGGTCTACCTCATCTACCGTTCCTACCGCCTTTACTTCGGCAAGCTGGAAGACGAGAAGCGGCACGTGCAAGAGATGGCCGACTTACATATGCGCACGATCGAGGTGCTCGCGCTCGCCATCGAGGCCAAGGATCAGACAACCCACGACCACTTGCAGAGGGTTCGCGTCTACGCCGTCGAGGTTGCGAAGGAACTCAAGGTTGACCGGGAGGGAATGGAGGCCCTGCAGGCCGCAGCCTTGCTGCATGACATCGGCAAGCTGGCGATTCCCGAGCACATCGTCTCGAAACCGGGCCGCCTGACGCCGGAAGAATTTGAGAAAATGAAGATTCATCCACTGGTGGGAGCGGAAATTCTGGAACGCGTGCGCTTTCCATACCCGGTCGTTCCCATCGTTCGCGCCCATCACGAAAAGTACGACGGAACTGGCTATCCGCTGGGATTGCGCGGGACCGAGATTCCGATTGGCGCCCGCATCTTGGCGGCGGTGGATTTTCTGGACGCGATGGCTTCCGATCGGCAATATCGGCGGGCGCTGCCTTTGCATGAAGCGATGGCGCGGCTGGTGGATGAATCGGGAAAGTCGTTTGATCCGCAAGTGGTCAGCGTGCTCGAACGAAGATACGTGGGGCTGGAGCAACTGGTCCACGAACGCACGGACAGCCTAAGTAAGCAGAAATTATCCACGGAAGTCAAAGACAAAGACAAAGACGCGAAGGCTGGGCGGGCCATCGAGCCGGCAGCCGGGTTCGAGGCGCAAGGACAGCGGCAATTGCCGGAGCGCAGTTTTCTGAGTTCAATCGCGGCGGCGCGCCAGGAAGCGCAGACTCTCTTCGAACTCAGCCAGGATCTGGGGGCTTCGCTCAGTCTGGACGAAACGCTCTCAGTGTTTGCGGTGAAGCTGCGCCGGGCGATGCCTTACGATGCGATTGCGATCTACGTCCGCCACGGCGATGAACTTGTGCCGGAATATGTGAATGGCGACAACTTCCGGCTGTTTGCCTCGCTGCGCATTCCGATTGGACAGGGGCTTTCGGGCTGGGTAGCGCAAAACCTTAAACCGATCCTGAATGGCAATCCTTCGGTCGAGCCCGGTTATCTGAACGATGCTTCAAAGTACAGCACGCTGAACTCAGCGCTTGCCGTTCCGCTCGAGGGCTTGCAGGGCGTGGTCGGCGTGGTCGCTTTGTACCACGCGGAAAAAGATTTCTTTGCCTCCGACCACCTGCGCATTTTGCTGGCGGTAAGTTCCAGGATGGCGCTCGCCATCGAGAACGCAATGAAGTACGAGCAGGCGGAGAATTCGGCGGTTACCGATTACCTCACCGGTCTTCCCAATGCGCGCTCGCTGTTCTTGCAACTCGAGCGGGAACTGGCGCGCTGCAAACGCGACAACAATACGCTGACCGTGATGGTCGCCGACCTGGACCGCTTCAAGCAGATCAACGACCGCTTTGGACACCTGGAAGGGAACCGCGTACTGCGGCTGTTTGCGCACTCCCTGAAGGAAACCAGCCGTGAGTACGATTATGTCGCGCGCATGGGCGGCGACGAATTCGTGGTCATCGCTCCCGGACTCACGCCAGAAGCTGCCGCGCGCAAAGCGGAACAGATGCGAGACCTGGCAAAACAAGCGGGAAAGGACGTTTGCAAAGAGGACATCCTATCGCTGAGCGTTGGCAAGGCCGTGTATCCCGAAGACGGGATGGATGCCGAAAAGCTCCTATCGGAAGCTGACAAACGCATGTATCTGCAGAAGCAGAGTCAGTCGACTCCGAAGAACCGCCGTCTGTACCCGCGGGTGCGGGGCCGGCTCACCACGGAAATTTCTGGAAACGATCAAGAACGCGCGATGCTGGCCATCGTGACCAACCTGAGCCTGGGCGGTTGCTATGTTGAAACCAGCGGCATTCTGTTGCCCGGATCGCAGTTGATACTCACCTTCTCGCACGAACACACGAACGTCTCGATTGAGAGCGAAGTCGTGCGCATGGACATGGGTATTGGAGCGGCGCTGAAGTTCAATGAAGCGACGCACGAGGTCCGCGCTGCCTTGCAGCGCATCCTGGAGCAGTTGGCCAGCGCGGAAGCGGTCGTTGATCTAAAGCGTAGCCACAACGCTGTTGCCGGGGGCACACTGTAACGGGCACTCCCGTATCATGCGGGCACGGCAATCGGCCGAATCTGGATCAGCGGTGCGGTGGTCCGTGGTTTCGACAGCCCTTGTCGCAGCATGTTCGCCGTCGGCACGCCCGTCCGGTAGAACGACTTCTCGCAATCCGCGGTGGATGGTCCCCGCATACTTCCTTCCACATAGGCCAAGCCTGGACAACGCGCGCAACTGCTGACGTGCGAGCACGACGAGCAGACGGTCAGGTCTTTGGCCTGGATCGAGCGGACCTCTTTCATCTGCGGGGAAAAATTCCAGATATCCAAGAACTTTTGCTGACGAATATTTCCCGTGGGAAGCGGAAACTGCACGCAGGGAAAGACATCGCCGTAGGGCGAAATGTAGCAGAAAGAATGGCCCGCGCTGCACGAGTAACCTTCAAGATCCTCCGCCGAGGGCGGCTTGGGAGGAGCGCAGAACTCTTCCTGGCTGCCGACCAGCGCAGGATTGCGGAAAACTTCCGGGAGTTCTTCTCCCGGAATGCGCAGCGATAGAACCGAAGTGTCGCCATCCATCATGGGCGTGATCGTGGGATCGAGCGTGTAATGCACGCCGAGTTCGGCGGCAAGTTTTTGCACTCCGGTATGATCGGAAGAATTCACGGTCATCAGCACATTGGCGATGGTCACTCGCAACCCTTGTTCGTGTAAGAAGCGAATGGATTTGATGGTGCGTTCGAACGAGTGTGGCAGCTTGGTGATGGCATCGTGAACTTCGGGACGATGCGAGTAGACGCTGATCTGAATGGTGTCTACGCCCAGTTCGCGGATTCTCCGCGCTTCCGCTTCGTGGATCATGACCGCGTTGGTCTTGATCTTCACGTTGAACATGAGACGCCGCGCGTGTTCGACAATCTCAAAGAAGTCGCGGCGCATAAAAACCTCGCCGCCGCTGAAAGTGAGAAAGAAAACGCCTGCCTCGGCCAGTTGATCGAGCACGTCCTTGATTTCGCCGGTCGTCATCTCGCCGTGGTCGTCGTGATCGAGATAACAATGCACGCAGCGCTCGTTGCAGCGGTACGTGACATCCATGTGCACGGCGATGGGCACGCCCAGGTTAAATGCTTTCTGGCCTACTTCGCTCATCAGGCTCATCAGGGAGTCTCCGAAGCCAGAGGTTGATTCGAAACGAGAAGAATTCCGTGGCCGGAAAGCTCGGCGACGAACTGCTCGGCGTCTGCCTGGGCCTGTTCGGGATCGACGTCAAATTGCTCGCAGATCCGGTCGCGAACAATATCCCGCAGAGGAGTGTGACCGTCGGCAGCTTGAAAGATGGCGGTTGCGACCTCGTTCAGCGTGAAGAAAGTCGAATCGGCCGAGTTCATGACCATCATTTCGCCGGCCAGCGCGCGGGCGGCAATGGCAGAACTGCGCGCAATGTAAATGCAATTCTCAGGCATGCTCTGGCACCCCCTGGAAGTTGCGGATTTCGTCCCACACCCTGGCATCAGGATAAAACATCAGGCGGCGAATGGGAACCCTTCCGACGAAATCGCATGCCGTGTCGAAAAGCTTTTCCACCAGGCCCCGGTCTTCGGCGAAGAACAGAATATTGCGCATGAGCCGGCGGACGGCTTCCGCGGACGACAGCTCATCGACGCGGTTCTCCGAACCCTTCTCCAGAAAAAACAGAGCAGAGACCGGCGCTGTGCAGTTCTCACCAGCCCTGGCCAGCTCTCCGGCGAAAGGAGTGCCGAATGCCGCGTAACCGTCGGCGCTCGGGCGCAGGTAGGAAATTTCATCGGTAAGAAGAGTAATGTCCGCTGGCGCCAGCCGCGTCATCGTGGTTTTGCCCGCGCCGGATACGCCCGAGAACAGATAAGCCCGACCATCGCAAATCGCGCTGGCGGCGTGCAGTAGGAATCCGCCGCGCTCGGCAAGAATCAGGCTATGCAGAATGCGTAGCACCGAATCGAGAGAATACGGGTTCGCATTTTGGCGCACGCTGCCTCGTCCCGTGCGCGGGTCCCAGCGGGCGTGTAAGTCTCCGCGCTCGATGAGCCACTCGTCACCTTCGCGGCGGACCCGAACGTCGTCATCGGAAACCGGTCCCGCGTCAGTGAGATCAAACTCAAGCTCAAACTCGGGACGCGAAGAACTCAGGAACCCGTCGTAGCGCTGCCGCAGCAGATCCAGAAAGCGCTCGACAGTGGTGGACAAAGCAATCGGAATTCCGCCAATCTCGACACACGCGAGTTTTCGGGGCGCGGCCATCACAACGCTCCCCGCTCTGCAGAACCCAGCTCTGCGGCGCTTATCTGCGCATCGTGTTCAGGGTTGCGCAATTCGCGCGCCGATGCCTTCCAGCGGCTATGAAGTTTCAGGGCAAGGCGGCGCGCCAAGCCGAAATGACAGAGCAGCATTCCCAGCGCGCGAGACCACTTCACGCCGAACCACCTCACGCCAAACCCCGGGCGCAGAGCGGCAGCAGAGACGGCGCGCCTTTCGTCGGCGCTGCGCACGAGCCGGCCCAGCAGCGCTTCGGGAGGAAACTGAGGGTCGGAACCCGACATGGAATCGCCGCGCAGCAGGAATCCGTTCGGTGTGCAGCGAGCGACGAGGCGATGCAGGAAGAAGCGGCCATCACGCAGGGCGAGCACGATCTCGCCACGCCGGACGTCTTCGAGCGAGCAGCTTGCAATCTCGACCACATCGCCCGGCCAAAGAGCGGGCAGCATGCTTTCCCCGTGAACCCGCAGACGCAAACGACCGCTGCGACGCAAGGCCTCTGCCACCAAAGCTGAACGTTCCGCGCTCCAACTCGACCGCGCCGTACTCGTGGTGTTTTCCAGCATCAGGAAGCGCGTAGGCTGCCGCCCGAATGAGGATTGCACGAGGCTTGGAACGCGCTGGTCTTGCCGCATCGCAGAGCCTGCGTCTCAAAAACTCGTTCGTAGCGGAATGCCGGCTTTTGGTAGAGCTTCTTCTCTTTACCCGCGTTGCCGGGTTGCTGGAGCTTCTCGCGAGTGGCCCGATTGTCGTTCATAGTTAGTCAAGCCAGTCTGGTCAAACAAGAAAAGCTGGCTTATCCCCCAGTTTTGATAAGAACAAAGGCAGTGTACTACACGGCTTTCCCCGGTGCCAATATGACTTGGCCGCGTCGCAAACCGAAAAAGGCGAATCAATATCCTCAGTAAAATGACAGAGTTCCATCCTGCCGCGCGCGCCGCAAACTTAGCGACAGGCCGGCGAGCGCGAGTGGCAGCAGGACCACCCCAAACCCGGCCAGGACAGCCAGTGTTGGAGCCATCGCCCTCATGGACTGCCCCTCCAGCAGCGCCTTGCGCATTCCATCGATGGCGTAAGTCAGAGGAACCGCGCGAGCGAGAAGCTCGAGCGGGCGGGGCAAGCTCTGGATCGGGAACATGGTTCCACTCAGAAACCAGAGCCCGGAACCGAGCAGCCACAGCAGCGCCGAGCCTTTCTGGAACGCAACCTGAAGCGTGGCTGCGGCAATCCCCAGGGCCAAGGCGATCGCCAAAGAAAGAATCAATACCGCCACGCACGAGAAAAAGTTGGCGTGGATCGACACCCGGAAAACTGCCACTCCCGCGAAAAGATAGACCAGCAGATTGACCAGGTTTCCAGCAAAGGCAGAAATAGAGCTGAGGACGACAAGCTCAGCCGGCGCGGTCGATGTCGTCATGAGCACTTCCAGCGTTCCCGTCTGCTGTGCTTCCTGCACCGCGCTCAGGAAGGCTTGTGCGCTCATTACGAAGAAAGTGTAGACCCCGGTGCCTACCAGAAGGAAAGGAAAGTACTCGACGCCCCCGGGTCGAAAGCCGGGACCGATGGCGCGGGAAAGAAAATAAAAAGCCGCCAATTCGGTGAACACTCCGACCAGGGTCACGACGAAACCGCTGCGGTGGCGGATGGCAGTGAGCAGATCGCGCCGCAGGATGGCATGAAGCTTGTCCAGTGTCGATTTCATAAGTTAGAACGAGATTTGTAATTTCTAATCTGTAATTTCAAGCCTGGGCACTGTGAGCGATAATTCCGAAACACAATTGCAAATTACAAATTACCAATTACAAATCTTTAGAGCTTGAGCACCGCCTCATCGATCTCGCCCGTCATGCGGAAGTAGAAAGCGCGCAGCGCGTCAGCGCTTTCGCCGTCGCCCACGGCGCGATCGGCGAGCAATTCGCCGCGATGCAGCAGGAGCAGCCGATCCGCGACGGCGGCCGCTTCCGCGAAGTTATGGGTGGCGAGCAGAACCGTAGTCTGTTGCTGCGCCAGCGCGCGGATCGTGGCCCAGAAGTGTGCCGTGGTGCCGGCGTCGAGGCTGCGCGTCGGTTCGTCGAGCAAAAGCACGCTGGGGCGCTTGACCAGGGCGCGCGCGATCCCCAGTCGTTGGTACATGCCGCTGGAGAATTTCATGACCAGCGTGTCGGCTTGCTCTTCGAGACCGGTATCGCGCAGAACTCTTTTGATCCTCTGCGCTCGCTCGCTGCGCGAAACTTCGTCGAGGGCGGCAAAGAAATCGAGGTTCTCGCGAGCCGAGAGACGTGGGAAGAACGAGCGCTCCGCGGCGACGGCGATGCCGACCTGCCGCCGGACTTCACCAGCATCGCGCCGCGCATCGAAGCCGCCCACGCGTACCGATCCCGCATCGGGCAGAAGCATGGTCGAAATGAGCTTGAGCGCGGTAGTTTTTCCGCTGCCGTTCGGGCCGAGCAGCACTAACACCTCCGCGCGCGCTGCCGAGAAAGAAACGTCTTTCAAGGCAATGGTTTCGCCGCCCCGCTCCCGTCCCAGCCAGTTGAACAGAGCCGGACGATGGCGAAAGATCTTGCGAACGGATTCGAAGACGACTCGGTCCATGAAAAAAGTGGAACGACGAAAGTCCGAACGGCGAAGGTGCGAACGGCGAGTTGCAAACCGAGGTTCAGACGCGCGCCGAAGACTCTGTATTATAGTGGCGATTCGCGTTCCTATTGATTTTGGGTGGCGCAGCGCTTCAGCGCTGCGATAACGGGCTTGTTTTCAGCACCGACTTTAGCCGCTGCGGTCAGACTGCCGCGCAGAAGATACTTTTTCCGCATCCTGTTTAGGCATGCCGCAAATGCTCTAACATTGACGCGCTGTCATGACCGAGCCCTTGTCTACGTCTCCCGTGTCGAGCAATGCGCTGCAGAGAGAAGGCGAATTCGAACTCCTCTGCGCGTTAGCTGGCGCGAATCTGGCTCCGAAGCGACTCGGGCGCATTGCGAATTGGAATCTCCCAGCGCTCGACTGGAGCGAGCTTCTTCGCCTGGCTGAACACCATGGAGTTCTTCCACTCGCGGCGCGCAACCTGATCGAACATGCTCGCGGGCTGCCACCGGAAGTCGAGCGCTCGCTGCGATCTGCGTACGAAGCGAACCTGCGGCGCAGCTTGTGGTTCACCGCCGAACTGGCGCGCATCATGCAGCACTTCGAGCGCAGGCAGTTGCCGGCGGTCCCGTACAAAGGGCCGGTGCTGGCGCAATCGCTATACCGCGATCTCGGCCTGCGAAGCTTTTCGGATCTCGACTTCCTGATTTCTTCCGTGGACTTCGAGCGAGCAAAGCAAGCTCTTGCCGAAATCGGATATCGCCCTTCCGCGGATCTTACCCCGGCCGTCGAGCGATTGTGGCTGCGGATAGGCTACGAACGCTCGTTTGACAGCGCGGCGGGAAAGAACCTGGTCGAACTGCAGTGGGCGTTGCTGCCGTATTTCTATGGAGTGGATCTGGGCGTGGAGAATTTGCTGGCGCGCGCCGGCCGGACCGTTGCTGGCGGGTGCGAAATGCCTTGCCTGTCTGCCGAAGATTCGCTGCTGGTGCTGTGCCTCCACGCCGCCAAGCATCTTTGGACGCGGCTGATCTGGCTTTCGGATATTGCGGAGACTTTGCGGACCCAGACCATCGACTACTCGCTGATGTTTTCCCAGGCGCGCGCGCTCGGAATCGCTCGTATTCTCGGCGTAAGTTTCTGGCTGGTGAAGAACGTGCTTCGGGCGGAACTTCCCAAACACGCGGAGGAAATGATTGCGGCCGATCCTCGAGTGCCGGTTCTCGGCAGCGAATTCGCCGAGCGTCTCGCTCGCGGCGCGGCCTATGATTTCGAATCCACGGAATACTTCCGCCTGATTCTGAAACTTCGCGAGCGACGCGGCGACCGCTTGCGATATCTCTGGCGGCTGGTCTGTACGCCGGGAACGGGAGATGTTGCTGTGGTGCGATTGCCGGAGTCGCTTTTTCCTCTTTATCGAGTGGTACGACTACTGCGGCTGATGCGAAAGCTTGGCTAGGGTAGCGTCTCGCAACTAAGTCGTGCTCCTTCTAGACGCATGATTGCCTCGATAACCCCGCTTTGCAGCACTCTCGTTATCCAAAGACGCGATGATCCCGGTCTCTGCCGAGCGGTGCTGAAAACGAAGACTGAAAACTGCAACTGAGAACTGGGCCTTAGTGCGTTTCGCCGTCGCCGGGCGCGACGTCGGGAGTGTCGACTTTTTTCTGCGCGACGACTGAGTTCAGGGGACCCGGTGCAGGCTGGAATTCGCCGGGCTCTTTGCCCGCCAGCGCGACGCTCATGAACTGCATCCAGATTGGCAGGGCGGCGCGGGCTCCGGTTTCTTTTTCTCCGAGCGATTTCTTTTCGTCGTAGCCGATCCAGACGCCGCAGGTGAGCGACGGAGAAAACCCCACGAACCAGGCATCGGTGAAATCGTTGGTCGTTCCCGTCTTGCCCGCCAGCGGATAAGGCATCTTCGCGGCGGCGACCGCGGTGCCATGAAGCACGACCTCCCGCAGCATCGAGGTCATGATGCGCGCGGTGCGTGAACTGACGGCGTCTTTGATGTCGGAGAAATCTTCTTCCAGAACGCGCCCCTCATAGTCGGTCACCTTGGTGATGTAGCGCGGAGCGACGCGCACTCCGTCGTTCGGAAACACGGTGAAGGCTGAGGTCTGCTCGATCGGCGTGATTTCCGCCGAGCCCAGCGCCACCGGAAGATATGCGGGAATGTTTGAGGTAATGCCAAAGCGGCGCGCGTAGTCGATCACGGTCTTAATGCCGACGCGGTCGGCAAACTTGAGCGCGGGAATGTTTCTGGACTGCGCGAGCGCGCGCCGCAAAGTGATGGTGCCCTCAAATTTGCCGTCGTAGTTGTGCGGCGAATATGGGCCGGAGACGGTTTGAAAAGTTACCGGCGCGTCCAGAATGGTGTCGTCGGGGCTGCCGCCCTGGTCGATCACGGCGGTATAGACGTACGGCTTGAAAGACGATCCGACCTGGCGCAGAGCCTGCGTGGCGCGGTTGAACTTGGAGAGGTTGAAGTCACGGCCGCCGACCATGGCCTTGATTTCTCCGGTCGCGTTATCGATGGCGACCAGCGCTCCTTCGGCCCCTGAATCCTGCTCCAGACTGACGCGCGATTTTCCGCCCGCATCCAGCGAGAGAACTTTGATGTAGACGACGTCGCCCACCTGGAGAATGTCGGGAAGCTTGAGCTTAAGCTTCGTCCATGCCACATCGGCCTGCACCAGCGTGGCCGTGTGCTGGCCGAAGCGGACTTCGGCGGCACCGGGCGAGAGTTGTGTGACCAGCGCGTGCATGTATCCGTTTACTTCGGGCTCCTCATCCCAATCCGGATCTGCGTATTTGTCGAGCTTTTGACCCTGGGCAATTACATTCACAAGTTTGCCGCGCCAACCATGCCGGCGCTCGTAGGCGGCGAGGCCGTCGAGCAGCGCCTGGCGCGCGGACTTCTGTAGATCCATGTCGAGCGATGTGTAAACGCGCAGTCCGCCTTCGTGAACCTGGTCGCTGCCATACTTCGCTTCGAGATAGCGCCGAATTTCTTCCACATAGTGCGGAGCCAGCGAATTCGGATCTTTCTGCAGGTCGAGCACGATCGGCTTGCTCTTGGCATCCGCAGCTTGGGCCGCGGTGATCTTGCCGTCCTCAAGCATGGCATTGAGCACGAGGTTGCGCCGCTTGAGGGCGCGTTCCGGGTGGTTGATCGGCGAGTAATATTGCGGCGCCTTGGGAAGTCCCGCGAGTAGCGCGGCTTCTTCCAGTTTGAGCTGCCGCGCCGGTTTGCTGAAATAGTATCGCGAGGCGGCCTCATATCCGTAGGCGCCGTGGCCGAGGAATATCTGGTTGGCGTAGAGCGTGAAGATTTGCGGCTTCGTAAATCGGCGCTCGATCTGGATGGCGAGCAGCGCCTCCTGCACCTTGCGATAGAACGAGCGGTCGGGAGAAAGAAACAGATTGCGGGCGAGTTGCATGGTGAGCGTGGATGCTCCCTGCACTCTCCCGCCGGATTCGATATCGCGATACGCCGCACCCACGATGCGCCAGATGTTGATGCCCGAGTGCCGGTAGAAATCTTTGTCTTCGATCGAGACCAGCGCATTGCGGAGAACTTCCGGATAATCGTCATAGTTGGCGATGACGCGGCGCTGGAGCGCAAAGGTACCGATGACTCTGCCCTGTCCGTCATAGAGTTCGGTGACGGAGCTGGGACGGTAACGTTCGAGTTCTTCGACCTGGGGCAGGTCCGTCGAGTAGACCAGCAGCAGCCCAGCGGCCGCGCCCACTGCGGCGGAGAGCAGGACGAGCAATCCGAACAGGACGAGTCCGACCAACTTCCGTCCGCCAATTTCTACAGTCGGAAGATGTTGGTAGATGATTTTCATCAGCGAGAGCAGGTTTCAAGGTTTCAGAGTTTCAAGGTTTCAATGTTAACGCAAAGGCCAAGTTTCAAGGCTTCAGAGTTTCAAGGTTTCACTGTTCACGGGAGCGTCGGGTCTCGCGGGCCCAAGGTTTCTGAGTGAAAAACAAAATCGCCCGCCGAAGCGAGCGATCGTAAACTCTGAAACCTTGAAACTCTGAAACCTTGTTCTTCCTACCCCTTCGATTCCCGGTTCTTCAGCACTTCCAACGCTTTGTTCAGTTGGTCGTCCTGCTGGCTCTTCGGTTTCTCGGCTTTCCTTTCGCCGGGCTTCTCGCCGGGAGCCGCCTGCTGATCTTCGTCGGGTAATCCACCGTCGTCTTCAGCAGTGTCAACGACCAGGACGTTCGGCGTGACGGCCGCATCCTGAATTGCTTTTCCGCTCGGCGAGTAATACTTCGCGACCGAAAGAATCAGGGCGGAGTTGTCCTGCATCTCAATCAATTTTTGCACCGATCCGTCGCCGAAGGTTTTGTCTCCGACCACGTCGCCGCGAGCGTTCTCGAGGATCGCGGCGGCCACAATCTCGGCCGGGCCCGCCGTTCCCCGATTCACCAGCACCGCCACGGGAAGCTTCGTAATGTCCTTGGTGGGATCGGCGTTGAAAGCCTGGCGCGGATACTTCTGCCCCTGCAGATACGTGATGGTGCCATGGTCAAGGAAA
This sequence comes from Terriglobales bacterium, assembly GCA_050018355.1. Taxonomy (GTDB): domain Bacteria; phylum Acidobacteriota; class Terriglobia; order Terriglobales; family Acidobacteriaceae; genus Acidiflorens. Next base: position 23,120 of record JBEKAF010000025.1, read on the forward strand.
AGATTGGCGGTGGCGACGCCCTCAGACTCCGCGCCGCTGGCGGAGTTCCGCAGATCGAGCACGAGCTTCTTCGCTCCCTGTTTCTGCAGGTCGCGAATCTTGCCGGCGATTTCCTGCGACTTGCCTTCGGGGAACGCGTCCACCTTGATGTAGCCGACATTGTCCGCTAGCATTTTGTCGCTCACGGGCGGGATGGTGACCATATCGCGCGTGATCACAATCTTCTCCGGTTCGGCGCGCCGTGGCCGGACCACCGCTGCGGTGATCGTAGATCCGATCTCGCCAGACAGCATGCCGTGAATCTCAGCCAGCGACATCTCGTGCGTGCTCCTGCCCTCGATGGACTCGATGATGTCGGAGTTCTCGACCCCGGCCTTGTCCGCCGGGCCTCCGGGAATCACCGCGACCACGGCCGCGTATCCGAAACGCTTGGAGACGGTGGCGCCGATATCCGCCTTGCCGTCGCTCTTCATCGTCTTGTAGCGCTTGTACTCGGCCGCCGACAAGTAGCTGGAATTGGCGTCGAGCGACTCCAGCAGACCGTGCAGCGCGCCCTCGGTGACGCCAGCGATATTGGGCTCTTCCACGTATTCGAGGCGGATGCGGGACAACACTTCGCTGTATACCGACAACTGGCGATACGCGCCGTCATTCGAAGAAGCGCGAACGTTGACAAAACCGCCCACGATGGTGAACAGCAGAATGGCCAGCGAACTGGCAATGATTGTGACCTTCAACTTCGTCGACATAATTTTTTGGTCTTCGCTTCCCCGAGGAACTGGCACTTGATTATAAACGGTTTGATGCATAGATCAGGGAGCAAGATTGCAGGGGTAATGTCGCGGGTAACGTGAGCCAGGAAAGCTGCACGGTTGTGGGTTCCCAAAGGTGTTTACTGGTTAGTACTCATATAAGCGCTCCCCCTCACATGTCTTGTAGAATCATTGGCTTAGCAGTGCCGTGCGGAAGCTCGCGGGGTCGAACTGCGCTCGGCTTGGACGGGCGAGGGCGCCCGTCCCCACACGAGCTACGGTTGCTTTTCCAGCAGGGCTGCTATTTCCACGTGGCCTTTTTCTCTGGCTACCATGGCTGGAGTTTTGCCCTCGTCGTTAGCTAGCTTGGGATCGGCGCGGTGCTTGAGCAATAGTTCCACCATGGGCCGATCTCCGTTCTGGGCGGCGGCGTGAATTGGAACCCAGCCTCCTTGCTGACGGCCGTTGACGGGAGCTCCGTGTTCGAGCAGAAGGCGGGCGGCTTCCAGGTTGCGGGCTGAGGCGGCGGAGTGCAGCGGCATGACCTGCATCGGATTCGCGGCCACGGCGTCGACCGCCGCTGCGCTTTCGATCAGCAGACGGGCTGCTTCGGGCTGGCCGAAAAAACAGGCGAAGTGCAGGGCGGTGAAACCGTCTTTCGAGCGGGAGTTGATGGCGGCGGCATCGCGGAGGCAATCTTCGTGAAGGCACTCCTTAAGGCAATCGAGACGGCCGAGCGAGGTCGCTTCGAAAATATCCAGCGCCTTCTTCTTGCTCGCGATCAGTTCCGCCAAGTCGCGGCGGCCACGATAGAGGGAATGCATGAGCAGGCTCACGCCGGTCGAGTCGCGGGCGTCGGAAAAGGCGGGATCTTGTTCCAGAAGTTGCCGGAGCCCGTCCGCATCGCCTGCCTGCAAGAGTACCAGGCAACGCTCGAAACCACGCCGGGAGTCTTCCATGGGTGCTCCGTTCTCCACCGCTACGGCTGGTCGGCGACGGCATTGCGCAACTGGCCTATGCCTTCGATCGAAACTTCGATGGCATCGCCAGCCACTACTGGTCCGACGCCCTTGGGCGTGCCGGTCGCGATCAGGTCGCCGGGTTCGAGGGTCATGATTTGCGAAATGTAACGGATGACGACGTCGAGCGGGAAAATAAAATCTCGCGTGTTCCCGGACTGCCGCGCATCGCCATTCACTCGCGTTTCGACTTGGACGCCCGCCCAGGGATCGAGGCCGTCGGCGACCAGGGGTCCAACCGGGCAGAAGGTATCGAAGCCTTTGCCGCGCACCCACTGAGGCTCTTTGTTCTGCAGATCGCGGGCGGTGAAATCATTTACGCAGGTGTAGCCGAGGATGTAGGGGCGTACGTTTTCGCTGTCGGCGAGACGGTGGCAGCGGCGGGCGATCACGACCCCCAGTTCGCCCTCGTAGTCGGTGCGCGTGGAAACTTTGGGCCGAAGAATCGTTCCGCCCGGGGGCAGCAGGGAAGAGGGCGGCTTGAAAAATAAGAGCGGCTCCTGCGGAACTTCGTGGCCGAGTTCGGCAGCGTGCTCGCGATAGTTGCGACCGACGCAGACGATTTTCGAAGGGCTTACCGGAGGCAGCAGAGATGCCTGTGCGAGCGGGATGCGGTCCATGCGGCGGCTGGGAAGGCCTTCGACGTCGCCATTGCTATCCTGCGGAGGCTGGAGGAGCAGGCGAGTGATTTCGTCGCTGCCCGCGACAGACTCGACCAGGCCGTAGTGGGCGGAACCATTGAGTTCGAATCGGCAGTATTTCATCAGAGCATTATCTAAACACAAAGGGAGGAAAGATCACGAAGGAAAAATCTGGAGCGTGTGTTTGGAGTCGGCGAAAATCCTCATCACAGGGGACACAGAGGGACACAGGGGATTTCTTGTTCAACCAACCATCAATTCTTGATTAAATCAATGCTTTCCCCTGTGGCCCTCTGTGCTCCCTGTGGTGAAGACTTCCCCCGCGAACAACGCGGACGCCTCCCTATGGGACGGATTCGCTGCTCTGCTCAGACCGCTGGCTTTCGTTGCCGCGCACGTCCACGGCGGAAACTGCGTAGCTATAGGTTTTGCCTGAGGCCACCGCGCTGTCGCGATACGACGGCGATTTCACCAGCTCGGAATTCAGCTTGATTGCCGCGCTGTTCGCTTCGCTGCGATAGACGTTGTATCCGGCAAGGTCGGCGTTCGTCACCGGCGCCCAGATGAGATCGATAAATGGTTTCTGTCCCTCGCCCGAGTACGCCGCCTGCAACCCGGCGGGTACGGAGGGCGGGAACACGTCATGAGCGATGACGCGCACCGCCGGAGTGTCGTCTCCCTCAACCTGCACCTCGCTGTCGGGCTGTTTGACGATGCTCACGGCGGTGATGCGGTAGAGGTAGGTCCTTTCCCATTCGAAGCTTGAGTCGGTGAATTTTGCTGGGCCGGCCTCGCCCACGGGGACTTCGCCTGCAATCGCGTCTTTGCCGGAGCTTTCGTCGCGCCGATAGATTCGATAGCGATGTTGAACGCCGAGGGATTTGGTGGGGACGTTCTGTGATTCGCCTGCGCTCGTCCATGTGAGCACGACGCCATCGCCGGTGAGTTCCGCGGATAGATCGCCTGGCGGAGGCAGGGTCAACATAGCGGGCACGTGCACGCGATTCGATAATCCCGCCCCGCGGGCGTTGCGGTTCAAGACCTCGACGGCGTAGGTGACTTCGGCGTCCGGGTCCTGCTGTTGCATGGTTGAGGGCAGTGTGTCGGTGTAGGCCTGCGGGGCGGGGCGAGGGGAGCCTGACTTCTGCGCGGCGGGGCGCGCGGAGCCTGACTTCTGCGGAGCGGAAGATGGTGCGGGCAACATCGCGGCCGGGTTCCCGCATTCTGTCAATTCAGATTCGAGGCTGCGGCAGACGAGCGTCGGACCCAGGTAGCGCACACTTTGGCGGTCGGTGGTGAGCGTCGGCTCACTCCAGTTCAGCGTGACGCGATTGCCTTTGCGGCTGGCGCGCAGATCTGTCGGCGGCTTGGGCAGTTCGAGCGACGGCGGCAGTGGCGGTCCGGTCTGGGCACAACTGGCTAGCAGCACGCAGAGCGCTGTCGGCGCGATGACCTTTCCAAGATGTAGTTTCATGCGGAAAAAGAAAGAGTATCAGAGGCACCGGTCGCGCGGGCGAGTCGCCCGCGCCCGCACGCGGACAAGAGTGTCCGCGCCACACGGACTCTCATCCCGCCAGTTCGCGCACAGCTTCGCGAAAGACCTTGCTGTGGTAGCGCTGTGTCCCCTGTGGTTGAGAATTTCTACAGAATGTAGCGCGAGAGATCCTGGTCTTTCACGATCTCGCTCAGCATCTTTTGCACGTAGGCCGCGTCTACCACGAACTGCTGGCCTTTCTTTTCGGGGGCCTCGAAGCTGATTTCATCCAGCACTCGCTCCATGATGGTGTGCAGACGGCGGGCGCCGATGTTTTCCGTGCCTTCATTCACGCGAAAGGCAAAGCGCGCGACTTCTTCTAGCGCGTCGGGTGTGAACTCCAGCTTTACGCCTTCGGTTTCTAGCAGCGCGATGTACTGCCGGGTCAGCGAAGACTTTGGCTCGGTCAGGATACGGACGAAGTCTTCCATGGTGAGCGACTGCAGTTCCACGCGGATGGGGAAGCGGCCCTGCAGTTCGGGGATCAGGTCGCTCGGCTTCGAGACGTGGAACGCGCCCGCGGCTATGAACAGGATGTGGTCGGTGCGGACCATGCCGTAGCGCGTGTTGACCGTGGTGCCTTCGACGATGGGAAGGATGTCGCGCTGCACGCCTTCGCGCGAGACGTCCGGACCATGGCCGCTTTCACGGCCGGCGATCTTGTCGATTTCATCGAGGAAGATGATGCCGGAGTTTTCGACGCGATCAATGGCGACGCGCGTGACCTGCTCCATGTCGATCAAGCGCTGCTCTTCTTCTTGGATCAGGTACTCGAAGGCCTCGTTGACCTTCATCTTCCGCTTCTTGGTGCGCTGGCCGAAGATGTTGGGCAACATGTCCTTGAGATTGACGTCCATTTCCTCAACGCCCTGGTTGGAGATGATTTCGAACGACGGGAAATTGCGCTCGCGGGTTTCGATTTCGACGGTGCGGTCGTCGAGTTTGCCTTCGCGCAACTGCTGACGCAGTTTCTCGCGGGTGCGGCTGGAGGATTCGGTCAGGCTGGTGCTGGCGTCTATGACCACGCCGCCCGCTGAGATGGAATCCGCCGGGCGCGGTGAGATTGGGGGCAGAAGAATATCGAGCAGGCGCTCTTCAGCGTTCAGTTCCGCTTTATCGGAGACGTCTTCCAGTTTCTCTTCGCGGACCATTTCGATGGCGATCTCAACCAGGTCGCGGATCATGGATTCGACATCGCGGCCGACGTAGCCGACTTCCGTGAACTTGGAAGCTTCGACCTTCAGGAAGGGCGAGTTGGCCAGCTTGGCGAGGCGGCGGGCGATTTCGGTCTTGCCCACGCCCGTGGGACCGATCATGATGATGTTCTTGGGGATGACCTCTTCGGCCATTTCGGGCCCGAGCTTCTGCCGGCGCATGCGGTTGCGTAGAGCGATGGCGACGGCGCGCTTCGCGTCCTTTTGGCCGACAACATACTTGTCGAGCTCGGTGACGATTTCGCGCGGCGTCAGTTCGTCGAGCGTGACTTGTTCTTCTTCGGCGGTTCCGGGTAGGTAAATTGCCATAAGAAATCAGGTCTCAGGTGTCAGGTCTTAGGTCTCAGGTTTCAGGTTTTGGTTTTCCTGAGACCTGGCACCTGAGAGCTGAGACCTCAACTCACAGTTCCTCAATCGTAATCCTGTCATTGGTATAGATGCACATCCGGCCGGCAATCTTCATTGCTTCCTCGGCGATTTCGCGCGGCGAAAGCTTGGTGTGATCGGCCAGGGCTTGCGCTGCTGCCTGGGCAAACGGGCCGCCGGAGCCGATCGCGGCAATGCCTGTATCGGGCTCGATCACATCTCCCTGGCCGCTCAGCAGGAACGTAGTTTCCTTATCGGAAACCAGAAGCAGAGCTTCCAGATGCCGCAGAAATTTATCGGTGCGCCAGTCTTTCGCTAGTTCGACAGCGGCGCGGCCGATATTGCCGTGATACTGCTCCAGCTTGGCCTCGAACCGGCTGAACAGAGTGAAAGCGTCGGCGGTCGAGCCGGCAAATCCGGCAAGAATCTTGTCCTGATAGAGGCGGCGAATCTTCTTCGCCCCGTGCTTGATGACGGATTCACCGAGCGTGACCTGGCCGTCGCCGGCCATGACAACCTTGTCGTCGCGGCGGACGCAGAGAACGGTAGTGGAGCGGATTCTGCGGGGAACCTGGGCTTCGGCGGTGCTTTCAGCGGCCGCAGCTACTGGTCTGTTCTTTTTCATGAGCGCAATTCTTAATTATAGCAGCGCACTAACGGCTGAATTGGCGATGTGGGATCGCAAACAAAAAAGCTCCCCCCAAAAAAAAGGACACCGCCCACGCGGTGTCCCACCTACCAGCAACTTGACTTACTTATTCTCGTTGAGCGATCCGGCTCCAAACTCCTTGCGTTGTATCACCGGACGCGCCGCTCTGGCTGCCGCTGCCGCCGGCATGGCCGCCGCCGCTCCGTAACGCTCGAGCAGCACGGGCACCATCGCACCTTCCGCTTCTTTCACAAAGGTGAGCTTGCTCTCGCCCAGCAGATCGACGCGGACGAAGTCTCCCAGCCTCACCTGTCCCGTCGCCACCAGGTTCGCCAGCGGAAACACCAGATGCCGTTCAATCGCCCGCTTCAGGTGCCGCGCCCCGTACTTCGGATCGGTGCCCTCGGCGAGCAGGAAGCTCTTCACCTGCGGCGTGCAGTTGAACACGAACTGGTTCGCGCCCGCCGCCATCAGGACCCGCTGCTGCACCATCCCCAATTCGATTTCCAGGATCTGCTGCAGGTGCTCGGGACGCAGCGTCTTGAACACCACGACTTTGTCGATGCGGTTCATGAACTCGGGCGCAAACTTGCGCCGCGCCGCATCCACTGCCGAGCGGTTAATCTTTTCGTCGAGCGAGTTATCCACCTGCACCGCTTTCGGCGCGAAGCCCAAGCCGCCATCCACCAACCCGTTCATCTCGGCGGAGCCCAGGTTCGAGGTCATGATGATGATGCAACTCGAAAGATCCACGCGCCGGTTATCGCCCAGCGTCAGCGTCGCCTTGTCCAGAATTCCGAGCAGCAGTTGCCACAGCGAATCGGAAGCCTTCTCGATTTCGTCGAACAGCAGGATCGACAGTTTCAGCTTTTCCGTGTGCCACTGGTTGAGCGCTTCCTGCGTCAGCAGCGGATGCGTTTCGCGGTGTCCCAGGTATCCCGGAGGCGAGCCGATCAACTTGGCGATCTCGTGCGAGTGCTGGAACTCGGCGCAATCGATCTTGATGCAGGCCCGCGCGTCACCGAACAGCGACTCGGCCACCGCTTCCACCACCCTCGTCTTGCCGGAGCCGGTCGGCCCCAGGAACAGCAGATTGCCCACGGGACGGCCCGGCGCATTCAGCCCGGCCAGAAACATCTGATAGATTTCCGCGACCTTTTCGATCGCTTGATCCTGGCCAACAATCTTACGGCGCAGGGCAGTCTCAAAGTCACGGGCGTCGTTGCTGCGGCGGCTCGGATCCAGCACGGTTGCAAGGTTCGTTCTCATCGTTTCGGACCCTTGCTTCCTCTCCGGGAACTTCAAGTTTTCTGCGAAACTGCTCATTTTTGTCACTTGCCTATCCATTGGGAGGAAGGTTCTATTTCCTCGCCCACTCCCTCCTTGTGCAAGCCGCTAGCCATCCTCGGAGGCGCCGTATTCCCCCGCTTCTCATCGTTTTAGATGCGGCTAGCCCACCTCATGCCAGGCCGGTCACGTCACCCACAGAGCCCGCAAGAGCAATAGTTTGCAGTCTGCTGGAACTTTCCCTCAGCGCTCCAACCACCCTGCGCCCATGTCCGCCAAGCAGTAACCCGCTTGGCCGGACGTAACTGGCAGCCTAGGTTACCGCTGGTGCACAATAGAAACAGATTGCCTCTCTGGAGAAGATCCTTGTCCCAATTCTCGATGGCTAGACTCTCGACGGCCAGACTCTTGATCGCGAGCGTTCCTGCCTTCCTGTTGCGGCTGGCCCTGGTCGGCTTAGGCCTCTTTTCTCCCCCCGCCGCCGGTGTGCAAAACCCACACGGCGTGCAAGTGGTCCAGGTGAAAGCCGATGCTACCAGGAAGCTGGAGGCCCCGGCGACTGTCTCGGTCATTGCGCCCCCCGGCTCCGATCTTTACCTTGCCCAGCGCGGAGACAGCATCCCGTCGGTCGCCCGCAAATATCTGAAGCGGAGCAAATACCTCACCTCAACCGAACTGGCCGAAGCCATCCGCGCCGCCAACCATAACCGGCAGGGGGTCTTCCTCAAATCCGGAGAGCAGATTATCATCCCCGGAATTCTCGAAGCGCCTATTGTAGAGAAGACTGTCCCAGTTGCAAGAGATTTCGAAGTCCGTGCCGTTTACCTGACCGGGGTGATGGCGGGCAGCGATCACGGACTGCGCATCATCCGCCATTGGCGCGAAGTCGGCGGCAACGCGGTCGTCTTCGACATCAAGGATAGCGACGGCATCGTCAACATCGCCTTCGACCACCCGCTCGCCAGCGGACAGCGCCACTATATTTCCGACCTGCCCAAGTTCATTCGCTTTCTGCATTCCGAAAACATGCACGCCATCGCTCGCATCGCCATCTTCCGCGACGAGCACCTGGTCACCAGCCATCCCGAACTGGCCGTAAAGTCCCATAGTACCGGGCAGCCCTGGCGCGAGAACGGCAAGCTCGTCTGGACCGATCCCTCGAACCCCAAGGTGCAGGATTACGACATCGCCCTCGCCAAGTTCGTAGCTCAGGCCGGAGTCGATGAGGTGCAGTTCGACTACGTGCGCTTTCCCGCCGAAGGCGACCAGAAAGATACCGCTTTCACTTTCCAGACCGATCATCCCAAAGAGCAGCGCTCGGAAGTGATCGCCGATTTCCTCAGCCGCGCCTATGCCCAGATCCATCCGACCGGCGCCCTGTTCTCGCTCGACGTTTTCGGAGTCATGGCGTGGCAGCGTCCCGTCGATCTTTCGCACACCGGGCAGGACATCGTAGCTATGGTCAAACACTGTGACGTGCTCTCGCCCATGATCTATCCCTCGCACTTCTTCGGCATGGACGGCATCGCCCGCCCCGGCGACGCGCCCGAGCATTTCATCGGCGAGTCCATGGACCGCTTCAAACTCATCACCGAAGACAGCGGCGTGGTGATTCGCCCTTGGCTGCAAGCCTTTGCCTGGCGCACCAAAACTTACTCGCCCAAGTATGTGGAAGTTCAGATCGAGGTAGCGAAACAAAAAGGCGGCATCGGCTTTCTTTTCTGGAACGCCAATAACGACTACTCGAAGCCCTACACCGCCATGCCAGAAATGCGGGCTGCCAAAGGCCGCTACTTCCGCGGCGACGAAGTAGGCTCCAAGCCCGAACCCGCCACGGCCACTCCGATTGCCTCAACCGCTGCGCCCGCTCCCGTTCCCGGCAACGCCAATGCAAGCGTTCCGCCCGGACAGCCCGAAAGCGCCCCCAGCGACGGCGCCCACCGCGCTCAGAAAATCTGGCGGCACTGAGCGTTATGTCCCACAAATTCGCGGCGTAAATAGAAATGCTTTGAAGGGGCGCGGCTTCAGCGGTAAAGGATGTCCTGAGACTGTACAAGAGTGCAGAAACAAGGGGGATTTCGATGCAAGACGTTTTCTTGCTGGTCTGGACGAGCGTGTGGCCGGGTCAGCCGCGTGCGCCGACTTCTTCTTTTTCTTTTTCTCTGGCCGCGTAGTGCGACTCGACGTAATCGTCGAGAATCTTGATGAACTCGGCGACGATCTTGTCGCCTTTGAGCGTAGTGAACAAGCGGCCGTCCACGTAGACGGGGGCCTTCGGTTCCTCGGCCGTTCCCGGCAGAGAAATTCCGAGGCTCGCGTGTTTCGATTCGCCGGGACCATTGACGACACAACCCATCACGGCGACTTTCATTTCTTCCACGCCGGTGTGGCTTTCCTTCCAGACGGGCATCTGGTCGCGCAGGTAAGTCTGTATCTGCTCGGCCATTTCCTGGAAGAAAGTGCTGGTAGTGCGACCGCAGCCGGGGCAGGCGGTGACCTGCGGTGTGAAGCTGCGAATGCCCAGGGATTGCAGGATTTGCTGCGCCACACGGACTTCTTCGGTGCGATCGCCGCCGGGAGCAGGGGTGAGCGAAACGCGGATTGTGTCGCCGATGCCTTCCTGCAGCAGCACGGCCATCGCCGCGCTTGACGCCACGATGCCTTTGGCTCCCATGCCGGCCTCGGTTAGTCCTAGATGCAGCGGGTATTCGCAGCGCGCGGCGAGGATGCGATACACATCAATCAGATCCTGCACGCCGCTGACTTTCGCGCTGAGGATGATCTGGTCGGAGCGCAGTCCGTGCTGCTCCGCCAGCTTCGCCGAACTGAGCGCGCTTACGACAATCGCTTCCATGGTGACTTCGCGGGCGTCTTTCGGCTCCGGCAGAAGCGAGTTCTCGTCCATCATGCGGGTGAGCAGCGCCTGGTCGAGCGATCCCCAATTCACGCCGATGCGCACCGGCTTCTGGTACTTCGCGGCCACCTCAATCATGGTGCGGAAGTTGTCGTCGTTCTTACGTCCGATGCTGGCATTGCCAGGATTGATGCGGTATTTGGCCAGGCCCTCGGCGCAGCCGGGGTATTTCGTTAGCAGGAGATGCCCGTTGTAATGAAAATCGCCGACGATGGGCACGCGCAGGCCTTGCTTTTGTAGCCCTTCGACTATGTGGGGGATGGCTTTGGCGGCATCGTCATTGTTGACGGTGACGCGGACGACTTCGCTGCCGGCACGCGCCAGCGCGGCAACTTGCTTTACGGTGCCGGGAACGTCCGCGGTGTCGGTGTTGGTCATGGACTGCACCATTAGCGGTGCATTGCTGCCCACGCGGACGCCGCCGATGGTGGCAGTGAAGGTTTTTCTACGCTGAATTTCGGCCATGCTTGAGGTCTATTTTAGCATTCAAGTCGGCCATCAAGTCGGAGACATTGCGGAACGCAGGCAGTCCGCCATGGCGCGCCTCCTGCATCGCCGCAGCCGTCGCGGCATTGGGAAGAGATGAAGAATCTGCCGATTTCTGACAAACTGCAGATCCCTCACTTCGTTCGGGATGACAATTCTTGAAGTTTTTCAACGAGTTTTTCCGCAATCTGCTTACGGCATCCGTGTGAGCCCCGGCAGCGTCTTGACGAGGTCGTTATAGATCACCATCACGGCAAAGAGCACCAGAAAGACGAAAGCCGCCTGGTAGATGCGTTCTTTGATGGGCAGGCTGATTTCCTTCTGCATGAGGCTCTCGATGAACAGGAGAAGGATCACGCCGCCATCCAGGATGGGAATCGGCAGCAGGTTCATGATGCCCAGGTTCAAGCTGATGGCGGCGGTGATTAAGAGCAGCGGCGTCCAGCCCTCCTCACGGGCGGCCTGGCCAACGGCGCTGCCGATTCCGATCGGACCATCGACCTGACGCATGGATACCTTGCGCTCCACCATCTTTTGCAGCAACTCCAGGATCAGGAAAGAGCTTTTCTTATTGTCCGACAGAGAGCGTTTCAGCGCGTCCGCGAAAGCGAGCTTCACAACTTTGGTGGGAACGCTGGCGATGCCGATCCGGTAGCGAAGTTCTTGCGAGGGCCCTGCGGCGGCGAGGGTCGGTTTCACCGTGAAGGCCTGTTTCTGGCCGTTGCGGAGAACCACAATTTCCAGAGGCTGATCCTGGGTGCGATTCAACATCTGGACTAGCGCTTCCAGGGCGGGAATGTCCTGCCCGTTCGCGGTGAGGATCCGGTCTCCGACTTTGAGCCCGGCCTTTTCGGCGGGCATCCCAGCTTCGACGATAGTCAAAGTCACGCTGGATTCTTTGGGCACCCAACCCATGACTCCGTATTGATTGGGCCCCAGCGGTTCCGGAACGAGGACCTTCTCTGTGACTTTGCCGTCACGCTCGATGCCAAACTTCAAAGGCTGATTCGGGCTGAGCGCATCCTTGACGTCCACTTGCTCCCAATTCGGATTCTCGATGTCCTCGACCCGGACAATCTTGTCACCCTTCTGGATGCCTGCCTTTTCGGCGGGAGTGTCGGGATTCACCCATCCCACAACGGCCGGCTCATCGAGCACGGCGGGATATTCGTAATGCACCATGTACACGCCGGTGAGCAGGGCGACGGCCAGCATGATGTTCATTGCCGGTCCGGCCAGGGCTACGATGAAGCGCTGCCAGCGCGGATGCGACAGAAACTCCCCCGGATCGCCGGTGCGGTCGTCCATGGGGTTCTCGCCCGACATCTTCACGTAACCGCCCAGCGGAATGGCGCTGATGCGATAGTCGGTCTCCCCTTTCGTGAAGCCCAGCAGGCGCTTGCCAAAGCCGATGGAAAACACTTCCACCCGGACACCGAAATACTTGGCCGCGGCGAAGTGGCCGAACTCGTGAATCAGGATCATGAATCCGAGCACGATCCCCATGACGAAAATGGTGTGAAGGATGGACAAAAGCTGCGGCATAGTTTCCCAGATTACTTCATAACTCCTATTAGGAAATGGCCCTGATGGGCGATCCCTTTCGGCGGCGCTGCTTCACCATTTCTCTTGCCAGAAGGCGGGCCTCGGTGTCCAAAGTCAGTACCTCTGGTATAGATTCCAAATGTCCGGCTGGCGTTGCAAACATTACTTCTTCGATGATCCGCGGAATCTCCTCGAATCCGATCTGCTCCTCCAGAAACGCAGCCACCGCGACCTCGTCGGCGGCGTTCAGGGCGATGGTCTTCGCGCCTCCGGTCGCCACCGCTTCGTAAGCCAAACCGAGACAAGGGAATTTAGCCATATCCGGTCGGCAGAAATCCAGATGCCGCAAGTCCATGATCGAGAATCGCAACTCCGAAGGGATGCGATCCGGATACGTCAGCGCATACAAAATGGGCAGACGCATGTCAGTCACAGAAAACTGAGCAAGTATGCTGCCATCCACGAATTCGACCATGGAATGGATCGTAGACTGCGGATGCACAATGACTTGCACGCGGTCGGGCGGGACTTGGAACAACCGGCAGGCCTCGATCACCTCGAACCCCTTGTTCATCAATGTTGCAGAATCGATGGTGATCCTCTTTCCCATTTTCCAAGTGGGATGATTGAGCGCCTGCTGCACCGTAATTGAGGCAAATTCCGACTTGGGCGTCTTCAGAAACGGCCCGCCCGAAGCCGTCAGCCAGATGCGCTCAACCTCGTCCATCCGGCCGCCGCGCAGACACTGGTGGACGGCGTTATGTTCACTGTCGATCGGCAGCAGCGGCTTGCCCTGCTTCCGCGCCTCGGCGGTGATCAGCTCGCCCGCCACCACCAGACATTCTTTGTTGGCCAGACCAACGGTCTTCCCCGCGCGCACCGCTTCGTAGGTCGCTTCCAGGCCGGAGACGCCCACAATCGCGCTGACCACGAAATCCACCTCGGGATGGGTCACCACCCGAACCGTGCCCGCCGCGCCGTCAACGACCTCAATCTCTCCTAAGCCTGCTTGCCGCAGTTTGGCCTGGAGTGCTTGCGCGGCGGCTTCGTCCGCCAGCGACATAACTCGCGGCTTCCATCGCACCGCTTGCTCAAAGGCGAGTTCGGCATTATTGCCAGCCGCCAGTGTGGCGACCTGAAAGCGGTCAGGATAGCTCTCGACTACACTCAAAGTGCTGCGGCCGATCGAGCCCGTCGAACCCAGGATGGCGATGCGTTTCATGCGGTAGTCAGGTAGGAATCTATTGTACGGGATGGGGGCGCAGTTCGAACCTCGACCACACAGGGTACGGTAGCGGGTCCAGCAAGCCGGCCTCACGACCAAGTAGCAATAAACGCTAGCTCTCCGGTTTGCCGACTATCCGGGAGTTATCGCATGGTGGCTCGAATCGAAAGCCGAGGACGGCCACTTCTACGGTTAGAGTTGCCCAGTACGCGGGATTGGGCTATGGTGCCACCCCAAGCGCGGAGTACAACTCGTCCGGCTTATAGAGGATACCGTCCTTCACGACCAATGCCGTCCTTCTTATGTCGCCGATGTTCGTCACCGGATCGCCATTCACGAGCGTGAGGTCAGCGAGCTTACCGGGAGCAATCGAACCGACATCACCGTCCAACTTCATAATGCGGGCGGCGTTGAGCGTGGCATCCTGCAGCACTTTGTTGGCGGGGATGCCAGCCTGAACGTCGAGTTCGAGTTCGCGGTGGAGGGCGAAGCCGGCCATTGAGTCGGTGCCGTCTTCAATGGGAATTCCAGCGCGATACATTGCCCCGACCAGCTCCATCATCTTTGTAAACGACTGCTGGTAGCGCCCCTCCATGCCCGAAGGAGGCACCAAGCCTCCCGACATCAGCCCACGCCGTACCTGCGTCGGCAGCCGCCCGACGATGGGCTGGAATCCACGAGGAATTTTTCCCGCGCGATCGTCAAACATATTCTCGAAAATGCTGAGAGTAGGATCAATCACAGTGTGATGGTCCTGAAGGAGCTTGATAAAGGACAGAACTTGCGGCGAATCGAGGTCGAGATCGGCGCCGCGTTTGGCGACTTCGGTGAAGCGGGTGGGCGTGTTAGTGTTCTTCACGTCGGGCATAAAGTTCAGCATGAGAAAGTTGGCGTGCTGGATCTCGTCATAGCCGAGCTCGACACATTGTGCCGCGGTCATCTCCGCCGGAATATGTCCGCTGACGCGCAGACCTAGCTTGTGCGCTTCATGAATGATGACCGGCACCAGCTCAGGTGTCACTGAGCTGTAGATCTTGATCTGGACGTAGCCCAGGCGCGCGTAGTTGTCGACGGCGGCGCGGGCCTCGTCTTGAGTGGAAACCAGGACCTTAGTGGGCCCTTGGTACGGCCCGCGTCCATCAATGACTCCAGCGAGGATAATGCGAGTGCCGATTTCTTTCCCTTCCTCGATGCGCTTGCGGCGGGCGAGCAGGGAATCGATATCGTTCGCCAAGTCGCGGACCGTCGTGACGCCGGCGGCCAGATTCAGCAAACCATCGTTGTCACCGACGTGGGCGTGCATGTCCCAGAGTCCGGGCAGCAGCGTTTTTCCGGTCGCGTCTATAAGCTCCGCTCCAGCGGGCGCAATGACTCGATCGGAGGGGCCGACAACGCGAATGCGATTGCCGACAACGACCACGCTTCGATTCTCTAAAATCTCCGCTGACTGGGCATCGAAAAGATTGATATGTGCAAACACGATGCCGTTCGGTGCCGGGTGAGCCAGCCTGCCAGCTAGCGCAGCGTTGCGGGACTGCGAGGCCTTATTCTGTTCGGCCTGCAACGACTTCGCGGTTGCTTCCCAACCTTCCGGGATCACGGTGCTCCAGGGGCTCACGAACGCAAAGAATTTGTTGCGATCATCGAGCCAGACGTACGTCGGCGAAAAGTCCAGGCCGGTGATGGCATACATGGCGACGTGCTTTTTCTGACCCGAGGCTTCGAGGTCCAGTTCGGCGAGGAGGTCTATCTTTGCCTCACCTTCCGGCAGCAAAGCGAGATGGCCTCCATTGCCAAGCGCCACTTGTGCGAGAAGACCTAGCTCCGCGGGCGCGCCGTTGATCGGGATATAAACCGCGGGCCTAGTCAGTTTCTTCTCGCCCTCTTCGGAGTCGTTCTTCCAACGAGCGGTACCGGATTCGAGCATGTAGCTTTCGTGAACTGGCGATTTCAGGTAAATCGTTGCCGTTGACGCTTTCTGCGACCGGAACACCTTTTGCATCCAGTTTGAGAGTGCTGGTGGTTTTGGGTCCTCGGCCGCGGTCGTTGTATTGATAAAAAATGTGGAGGCTGCCGTCCGGCGCGGTCCAAATTGCCTGCTGTCCCGCGAGATTTCCCATAATCAGGACGGAATAGCGATCGGCAGTGCCCGGAATGTCCACCGGCAACGGGGGTACGGCACTTTGTGTTTTCTGGGGCTTCTGCGCCCAGCAACTGACAATTATCAGCAGGTTCACAACCGCAACGTGCGTCAGACTTCGCGCGAAGGATTTATCGCTCCGCATGAAAGTTCTCCGGTTCTAATTCGTTCCCCAAATTTCACCCAACACGCGCTGGAAATTCGCACCCAGCACCTTGTCGATCACTGACGAGGGCTGGCCACGCCGGGCAAGTTCCTCCGTGATGATCTGCATGTGATCCGGCCCATTCAGATCGGGCACAAAGGGATAACGGTCCTCGCCCGGCGCGCCAATACCGAGCTTCTTACGGCGTGCGATGTCGGCGTCGAACTCGGCTTTCTGGGCGGGACTGAGCACGACTTCCTGAATTGAGCCATCGGAACCGATCCCAACGTGATCCGCGCCGCATACATTGATGGCATGCACCAGGTGATCGAGCACATGCTGCCGGGTCGGCACCGTGGGGGAGGCAACCAGGTAGGGCATGAGATACACGCCGAAGTAGCCCCCGCGATCTGCCAAGGATTTGAGAATCTCGTCGGGTTTGTTGCGGGGATGCGAATAAACCGCGGCGCATCCCGAATGTGAGATCAGCACCGGCTTCGAAGAGGCGGCGACCGCTTCCGTCGTAGTGCGATATCCGCTGTGACTCAGGTCGACGGCAACTCCGTTTTCGTTCATCTTCTTAACTGCCGCCACACCTGAGTTGCTCAAGCCAGCATTACCCGGCTCGAGACAGCCGTCGCCAAAGGCATTGCGGTTGTTGTAGGTGATCTGCATGATGCGCACACCAAGATTGCGGAACATCTCGATGCGCTCGGGATCATCCTCCAGAAACGCGGTGTACTGGAAACCTGGAATTATGCCGACCTTGTTCTCTCGCTTGGCACGGGCGATATCCGAGTGTTTGCGAATGATTCCGAACGCGTCAGGATACTTCTCAACCAGCGCTTCCAGCCAGGCGAGGTTCTTGACCGTGCCCTCAAAATTCCGGTCCGAGACTGTGCAATTAACAGCTGTAATCCCCGATTGCCGAACCACTGCCACGGCCTGAGGGCTGGGCGACGTCTCTTGATCAAGAAACGGACAACAGAGCGAATCCATCACGATAGCGCCTTTGTAAAGTTCAGCGATGTCGGGCGGAGCACTCGCGCGCGGGCCCGCGAACAGACGGGGGGCAAAGAACGCTGCGACAGAAAGCTTTAGAACAGAGACTTGAAATTCTCGGCGATTCAAAACGCAGCTCCCACAGTAGCAGTCGGAAGCCGGATTATACGACTGCAGTGCATCCCAGGTATACGGATGCAGAAAGGCAGGCTGTCAGCCACCCAAAAATCCGCGGCAAGCACCAGCGAATTCGGAAGCGCGGATGATGGCGCACTCAGAACTTAGCGAACTGTCCAACTTTCCGGATTGCCGACCATCCACGCAGAACCGCTGCGCGAATGATCGCGTGCCGTCTGGATGGCTCGGAAGCCATCACCGCCTCACCACACCCTGCAAGCCTTCGCCGACGTCATCGGCTGCCCCACCTTGCAACCAAACGCCTTCCCGAACTCCGGCATGTTCACTAGAATTCCATTTCGCCCGGAAGCGGTCCGGTGCATGCGGATCAGTCGTCGCTACCAGCCGTTCCAGCTCCGGACGCCATTGCGAACACCAGTCCTGCCCGAATCCCAGGAAAAGCTGCTGAATCGGCGTGTAACCATTGGCCGACTTCTTGTTCAAATCAATGCCATCTTGCGCAGCCCGCGCCAGGAACGCCATGTACGCCAGCCGCATACCGCCGTTGTCCGCCGTATTTTCGCCGAGCGTGAGCTTGCCGTTCAGCTTGGTGTCTCCCACGCTGAATTGCGCGTACTCGTCCACAAGGCACTGCGCCTTCTGGTTGAACTTGTCGCCATCTTCTTTCGTCCACCAGTCCTCCAGATTGCCGTGCCCGTCGAACTGCCGCCCTTGATCGTCGAAACCGTGCGTGATCTCGTGCCCCATGAATAACCCGATGTGTCCGTAGGTCAGCGCATCCGGCTGCGTCGCATCGAAGAATGCCGGCTGCATTACGCCCGCCGGGAAGTTGATGTCATTCATGCTGGGGTTATAGAAAGCATTCACCGTCGGCGTGGACGTGATCCACTCGTCGCGGTCAACTGGCTTTCCGATTTTCGCCAGCTGCCGCCGCGACTCAAATTCCGCCGCGCGCAGATTGTTCCCGAAGGCGTCGCCGCGTACAATTTCGAGCTTTGAGTAGTCGCGCCACTTGTCGGGATATCCCACCTTGTTGGCGATCAGGTGCAGCTTCTCTTTCGCGCGCGTTTTGGTAGCCGCGCTCATCCAATCCAGCAAGTCGATGTCGCGATCCATCGCCGCTTCGATATCGTGAATCATCTGCAGTGCCTTGTCTTTGCTGGCAGCCGGAATTGCTGGTCGACGTAAGCTTTGCCCAGCGCTTCGGGCAGCGCTCCATCAGTGCTGCGGACACAGCGTTTCCAGCGTGCCTCCTGCTCCGGAGTGCCCACCAGCTTGCGGTCGTAGAAATCGAATTTTTCTTCATCCAGCGCCTTGGACAAAATCGATCCCGCAATCGAGCTGACCAACTGCCAGCGCAGGTATGCCTTGATCGTCGGCAGATCCGTCTCGGCGATGACCTGGTTCATGCCTTGGAAGAACTCCGGCTCGGCGACGTTGATCTCCGTGAACGCCAGAGACTCCGTGGCGGAATAAAGGTGATGCCAGTTGAACGTTGGCGTAAGCGCCTGCAGCTCCTTGACCGGCATCACGTGATAGATGTTGTGCGGATCGCGCTGCGCGGTGACATCAAGCGAAACTTTCGCCAGCGCCGTTTCCAACTTCATGATCGCCGCGGCGTCGCTTGCCGCCTGCGTTTCGCTCGCCCCGAGCAGCTTCAGAATGTTGGTAATGTGCCGCACATATTGCCTCCGAATCTCTTCATCCTTCGCGCCCGTGCGGAAGTAATAATCTTTCTCTGGAAGCCCCAGTCCGTTCTGGGACGCAACCGCAATCGTTCTGGTCGCATCCTTGAAGTCCTGTTGGGATCCAAATCCCAAAAACGCATTCACGTTGATCAGTTGATAGTGTGCCAGCAACTCGGGAAGCTGCTCCTTGCTGGTGAGTCCATTGATGCGCTCCAGCTCCGGCTGCAACGGCGCCAGCCCTTTTTGTTGCACCGCCCCTTCATCCATGCAGCTAGCGTAGTAATCCCCAATCTTTTGCGTATTCGCGTCGCGCGACGGATCGTTCGCCGCCGCTTTCTCCAGAATCCCGTGCAGCACCTGCCGGTTGTACTGCTCCAGATTGTAAAACTGGCCGGAGTACGGCGAGTCGCTCGGAATCGGATGCAGCTTGCTCCAATTGCCGCACGAGTATTGGTAGAAATCGATGCAAGGGTCGGCGGTCGTATCCATCAGGCTCTTATCAAGTCCAGGAATCACCATGAAAATTTGCGCGTCGCCGCTGGTACTAGGTGCGTTGCTGGTTGTTTGCGCGAACACCATACCAGAGCAGGCTAGGAACAAGAGAATGGCAAGAGTTTTTGTCGTCGCCGAGAGCATCCGTTTCTCCTCCGCAAAGCATGATAGTGGAACCAGCGGAGGAATGTCCCCCATAGTTCCTGTGCGGCGCGGGCACTCTTACGCGCGTCCTCAGCCGAAGCCCCACTAGCCTCAAGGTGTGCGCCGCTTCGTCACCTTGGCAATCACTGCCGAGCGGTCGACGACTCGCGAGTTGGCATCATCGGTCGATTGTTGCGGTTTCACAGGGGATCCAGCTTCGGTGAAGTTTTCGAGGAAATGGCAAGAGCGCCCGAATCGTGCCGTTGTCTCGCCTAGCCTATGGCTCCCTTCTCGCACTTGGGGCTAGGGATGTGCTAGAGTCTTGGCCGCGCCCAAGTCCGCTTCTGTGGTGGGTTGCACAGGGGAGGAAAGATTGCCTCGAATTTTGCTGACAACGCGTTGCCGTGACTCCGGTCTCTACGATTATTTTCGCGAAAACGCGCCGCGGAATTTTCGCTGGCGTTTCGGTATGCCACGGACGATCTCGTTTGGCCTGCGATTCCTGCGGCAGAATATTCCGGACCTGAACATCCTCGAATATCCGACGCGCGCCGAGTTTTCCGCTCAGCTCAAGAAGGGCTGGGACGCCGTCGGTTTTTCCTTTTACCTCGAAGAGACCAACGACATCCTGGCGATGGCCGCCGAAGCGCGGCAGGCAGGCATCCGCGAACTGTGGGCGGGGAATTACGGCGCTCTGACTCCCCCCATCCAATCGCACTTCGATCATGTGTTCACTAGCTACAGTGAAGACGCCCTGGGACAGAAGCTGGGGACGCATCTCGACGAAATCCAACATCCACCGCTAGTCACCCGCTTCCGCCTGCCCGGAGGGTGGTCGTTCCCGCTAGGTGTTTTGTTTTCCTCACGCGGATGCAGTTTTCGCTGCACCTTCTGCCAGACCACTGCGTTTGCGCCGAAACCAAAGGAAATCTCTCTTGCGTCTTTGGATCGAGTGCTGCGTGTCTATGTCCAACACGGCATTCATTTTGTCCTGCTACTCGACGAGAATTTCGGCAACCTTCCCTCGCATGCCGACGCTGTCATCGAGCTATTGGCGCGCCACCGAGTCCGCTGGCTCGTGCAGTCGCGTGTGGACCTGCTTCTTCGGAACTTCAATGACTGGCAGAGCTGCGGTATGGAAGGGGCGCTATTCGGCATCGAGAGTTTTCACCAGGACATCCTCAAGCAGATGCACAAGAGCGAAAACGTACAGGCTGCATTTGAACTCGCCGAGCGACTCAACCGCGCCGGCCTCTACGCCCAAGGCTACTATATCTTCGGGCTACCGCCGGAGACGCCGGGATCGATCGCCGAAGATCTTAGGACATTGGCTTCTTTAAAGCTCGACGCCACGCAAATCACCATCGTCACGCCGCATCCACAGACGGAAATGTGGCATGAACTCGATTCCGGTTACGGCATTTTTGAAAAGGACTGGTCTAAGTTCGACACCAAGCATCTCGTCTGGAACCACCCACATTGCGCGTCCGGCGTGCTGGAATCTCTGCTCGAACAGGGCTTCCACTCCTGCTATGGAAACGACTGGCTTGTGCGGACGACGAAAAAGTTCCTCTCCATGAGAAGAGCCCAAAAAGATATTTCCAGCGTATTACTGGGCCCGGTACGCTCGCGATGGGCCTCCTCGGCGCGACTGCCCTATCTTCCGGTGCAAGTGCCGTCTGGAGACCAGCCGGTCCGCAGCGCTGTCGCCTGAGGCATCCTCCGCGCGGATGTGGCCATTCCTGACAAACGATCTCCCGCTACCGCATCGTCGAGAAACTCGGCGGCGGCGGTATGAGCGTGGTTTATAAGGCCGAAGACACCGAGTTGGGCCGCTTCGTCGCCCTGAAATTCCTGCCCGATGGTCTGGCGCGAGATCCGCAGGCGCTGGAACGTTTTCGCGCGGCGGCGTGGCCTTCAGCTTCTAGAATCTGTAGATTCGCAATCTGTTATTTCGTAGATTTCCTCCGTAGATTTCCGAACACTTCCGACGATTGCTCCCAGCGCTGACCGTCCACTTTTTCCGCTGCCCCTCAGTCGCTTCCGGGCGACGCAGATTCCCGTGCTGATCCTCTTCCACGAACTTCCTCTTGTGAAGTTAGACACTGATCTTTCGCGCACACTCGTTTATAATGCCGCGCATCTCAAGTGGAATGTTTTGGCTCAGCGTGAAATGGAGAAGCGGCGTTCTCCGTTAGTGTAGATTCCGCCCCTTCGGGGCGGGGATTTTCAAGGCATAGGGGTCTATCGTCCGATGGCTTTTGCCTCGCAGTGCACAG
>JBEKAF010000026.1:0-43404 GCA_050018355.1 Terriglobales bacterium
AACACTTACTCCACAATCACCATGCCAGCGTCGCTTCGCTCCGACTGCTGTTCACCTTCGCTCCGGAACGCCGTTCGGCTTCCTTCCGGAATCGATGTTCACCTTCACCGGAATACCCAACCGTAGCGGCGTTTCTCCAGGGCATCAAAATCGCGTCGCAGTCCAGCAGGGTTTCCCATGTGTGATTAGATGCAGCAAACGCGGAAAAGTATCGCTATATTATGCGGGAGTCAATAGTTGGGTAATCTTGTAAGTTTTGCAGCTCCGGGCGAAGTTACCTCCTCCCGAGGCTCACACTGAGAAGGAGCGCCACGCCTAGTAGTCAATGATCTCAGTCAGTGGAAGTCTTGGGTTTGAGGTAGTTATCGAACCACCTGACGCTGCGTTCATAGGAGTCGTGTGTGTGGGCGGGCTGTTTGTTAACGCCATGCCCGTCGTTGGGGTAAATGGCCATTACCGCCACCTGATGTAAACGCTCCATGGCCATGAACATTTCCTCCGCCTGGTTCAACGCAGCATAGTTGTCCCAAGCACCCTGGATGAATAGCGTCGGGGTGTGAATATTCTGGATATACTTGAGCGGTGATACAGCCCACAGGCGATCGAGATCGTCGTAGCCACGGACGTTTATGTCGCTCTCCGGCCAAAGGAAATGCGCATTGATTCCGTAACCACTAAGTAGATTGCTAGTCCCAGAAACGGGAATGGATGCCCTGAAACGGTCAGTGTGGGTCGTGATCCAATTGCACATGTGTCCGCCGTAACTCACGCCGGTCACACCCATGCGGCTGGCATCGATAAACGGGTAATGTTGCAGAACGTAATCCACACCTGACATTACGTCCTTGTAATCTCCACCCATTACATCGCCTACGACTAAGTCGGAAAACTTCTGGCCGTAATCGGTGCTGCCGCGCGGGTTCATAAAAACGACCACGTAGCCCGCACCCGCAAACCGCTGAAGCTTGGCGGTTGCGAGCAGATCGTAGCCATACTGATAATGGGGGCCACCATGAACGTCGAGGATCATCGGGTACTTGCTTTTGGGATTGAAGCCGTGGGGACGGATGATCCAACCCTCGATCGTCAGTCCGTCGAAACTGGGGAAAGAAAACCGCTCGGGTTCAATTGTATCCAGGTCGTCCACCATTTCGCGGTTCAAATCGGTTAGCTTTTCGTATTGTCCGCTTCCAGGAACGGTGCGAAAGATTTCTGGCGGATGCGTCGCATCCGTGAAAGAGTAGAACACGTCGCTACTGCGGGCGACCACAAAACTGGTAATGGTACCTTTGAGGTCGATCAGTGGAACGGGCTTACGACCACGCAGCGCCACCGAATACAGCAACAGCTTGCCCTCGTGTTCGGCCCTGAAATACACCTTACTCCCATCGCTTGTCCATGTCGGATCGTGACACCACATGTCCAGCCCTTCGGTAAGTTCTTCAGGCTGGCCGTCAGCACTAAGCACGTACACTTTTTCAAACTCCGCATCACTTTCTTTGCTACGGTAGTCACGCTTCCGCGCGAGGTAAGCGATCTGGAGCGAGTCCGGCGACCATGACGGGGCGTACTCCGGTCCGGGTGTGTGCGTCAACTCTACCAGCTGCCCGCCGCTGGGCGAGAGTCGCACCAGGTCGTTATTCGAATTGTAGTCGTCTTCCCCGGTACGGTTGGAGACGGCGACGATCCACTTTCCATCGGGCGACCAGTCAATTGAGTGATAGTCATAGTCCCCGGAAGAAACTTGGGTCACTTTTTCGCCTTCTGTCGAGATCACCCATACGTGTGTGCGGCGTAAATCGGAGTAGTAGTAGTCGGTTTTGTATAGAAGCCGGTCCACCACCATTACGTCATTGCCATTGGGTGGATCAAGGGGGGAGGGCAAGTTCGAATAGTGCCGCGGTCCGGCGGCCGTGAACGCCAGTTGCTTGCCATCCGGTGACCAGGACAGCTCGTTGCCGGTGGGTCCCAGAAACGCGTTGGATCGTTCCAAATTTGTCAATTTCCTCGGGTTGCTTCCATCCGCATTCATTACCCAAAGGCCCAGCTCGCCTCCAATCGAGTCGAAGTACGCGATACGCTTGCTGTCTGGAGACCACCTGGGGCTGGACGCATGTCCTTCTAGTGCCGTTAGTGAACTGGGCCCACCGCCGCGAGTGGGCAGCACCCATATGGATGAGTAGTTCTCGTTCTTGGCGACGTTTCGCTCAGACACCACGAACGCCAACTGGTCTCCAAGAGGCGAGAGGCGAAGCGAGTGAACGTCCTTGATTCGGAACGGGTCCCGGTCTCCCCAAGCTTTCTTTTCGGCGGCTTGCGCCGGGGCGAGGATCGTGACCGCGAACAAGAAGCCCAGGAAAAAAATGACTGCTTTACACATTTCTGCCCCCTCCACTGCCTCTAGGTGTGAGCGTTCCGCAGTCCCGACGGAGGCGGAGCCGTGGCTCAAGCCTCCGAGGTACTCTACCTAAAACCTAAGCTCCGCCTTCAGTTGGATAAGTCGGGGCGACGCATCGCCACCAAAGAAAACACCAAACATACTGGTGGGAACGCTGACTGTGCGTGTGATGCGCCCAAATTCTGAATTGGAAATGTCGTTCACGGGCAAGTCGAAATTCGGGTGATTAAAGACGTTGAAGAACTGCACACCGAGTCGGAATTCAGCTTTTTCCATAGGTCCCGATAAGTGCAAGCTCACGCTCTTGTTGACAGCGAAATCCGTATCAAAGAATCCCGGCCCGCGAAAACGATTCCTCATGCCGTTGACAAAGTTGGCTTCGGTCCCCTCTGGGGTAAACTGAGAAGTACTGAGGCAGGGTGGTGAGTTGGGCTGGGCCGCAGACGGACCACAGCTGGGGACAGAGCTGCCGAGGAACTCGGGGAAAATTGGACTGGTGAAATTATTGCCCGACAAGCTACCACCAAAAGCAGCGTCGATCACGCTGAAAGGGAAGCCGCTACGCGCAAACAGACCACCTGAAACCATCCACCCATCGACCAGGTCACGCGGACCGTGCCCGGATAGAGCTTGCCTGATCGGAAGATCCCAAACGTAGTTCATGTTAAAACTATGTCGCGCGTCGTAATCAGAAGGCCCATAGTTGGAACGAATGTTGTACGGATTCTCCGGTACCAGTAGGCTCGATGCCGTAGTGAGGTTGAACGCGTTCATGCCATCTCCAGACACATCATCAAACGAATGGCTCCATGTATAGTGAGCCTCCAGTACTCCCCGACCCCAACCTGAACTAATTTGATGTCGGAACGACATCACGAGGCCGTTGTAGTTGGAAATGCCGGCATTGGTGTATACCGACACATCGTGGAACAGTGAATCCGGTGCGGACGCCGGAAGTGTGCCAAACCCAAACGCGTTGGCCGAAGCGTTATTGATCAACTCGTCGACGCCGTGATTGCCCACGTAGTTGATACTTATCATCGTATTACGGTTGACGCCGTACTGAACCTCCAGATTCCATTCTTGGTACTGCGGTATTTTCGTTCGCGCATCGGAAGTATTGAAATTCGAAGGAGTAAAGAAGGGTTGGAGAGCAGGAGGCACGCTGGCCCGTATTTGTGCCAAAGTCAGGCCACTGGAAAAGCCGTTCACAAAGGCTTGGTTGCTGGCGGCCGCATCAGCGAACAGATTCGTGTTCTCGCCCGGCGCCAGATTGTCATTGAACGGCACAAACGTATTGATCTCCGGCACGTTCGATGCGAAGTTATTGACAGTCCATGTTGGGTAGCCACTATAGAAAATGCCTACCCCTCCGCGCAGCACCAGATCCTTCAGCCTTGAGTAGGGCTGCCAAGAAAAGCTAAATCGCGGACTCCATACGACAGGAGTCATGCCATGAAAAGCCTGATGTTGGTTTGCATTAATTGCTTGGTTGAGCGGTTGATTGGGGTCATGACTCACCCCATAGAATGGCCCATTGAGTGTTGCAAAACAGTCGTTCTGACACACAGGATTGGAGTAGTGTTCGACCCGTAATGCTGCGGTCAAAGTCAGATGCGGCTTCGCGCGCCAGGCGTCTTCGATATATACACCCAGGTTGTATAGAGAAAATGGAAGGTCTATGCTTTTGGGATAGCTCTGTATAAGAGAGTCACCGGTCGACCCGCCGTTGAAAAAGCTGGTAAGAGTGTTCACGAAGACGGTTCCCCGTGTGTTGAAGCCAAAAAACTCGGTCATGTCGGTTCGATGAAACTTTCCGCCAAATTTGATTGTATGGTTGCCGGAGACCTTGGCCACATCTTCGGTGACGCCGTAGGAAGTAGCGTCCTGACCATTAGGTTCACTGCCGGTCGTGCCGCCAAGGGTAGTAAACCCGTTAACGTTAAGTTGGGTAGGAAATGCCGCCTGTTTCTGAGCGAGGTTGGTGGCGTCGAACTTGGCTTCTAGCCACTTTGCTGCAAGAATGAACTGGCTTGTGGCGTTTGCACTGAATGTGTGATTCCAGTTGAACTGGCCGCTATACTCCGGCTGGTAACTAGAGGAATTGAAAACATTGTTGATTGTATCGGTAAAGGTAGGCTGAGTACCTGTATCGTATGATATCTGGAGAAATGTCAGATCTTTAGACCCAACTACATAGTCAAGCCGCCCAATCGCCTTATTCTCCCAGACAAAGGTACCTATGGCTGAGCGGATACTTAGGGCACAAGGATGCCCCGGCGTGCCCAGCAGCGGGTCGACATCCGGCGAGAGCAAACCACTACAGCCGATCGGGTCGCTTCCGTTGCCTGGCGTTGCTTTGGCAATACCCGGAGCGGTGTTGTACAGATTGAACATCCCGACGCCTTGGTTAACACCGCCAACAGGTGCCACTCCAGGACAGATTCCCGCGAGATTTTGGCAGTAAAACGGAACCGAATTTGTTAATCCACGGCTCACAAGGTTCAGAACCGTAGCTTGCTCAAATTCCTGACTTGGAACGACCGTTAACGCGTTCGTCGGCAACTTTACGGCGATTCCTTCCTCATCCACAAAGAAGAACAGCTTGTTCCTCTTGATTGGCCCTCCTACTGATCCGGCCCAGGCATTGGCGTTGGTAAAAGGCTTTGGGACACCGGCGTTGTCATTAAACCAGTCGTTCGCGTTCAGAGAGGAACCGCTCCAGTTGTAGATCGTATTGCCATGGAAGTGATTATTTCCGGACTTGCTGACCATGTTGATTTGGGCACCGGAGAGCCCGCCATATTGACCGGTGTAGGCATTAGTCACAACGGTCACTTCCTGAGTGCCGTTCTTGCCGAGAAACAGGTTCGATGCACCGGCGGTGTTCAAGTTGCCCATCTCGAAATTGTCATCTCCCCCATTGGTTGTGAAATTGTTAGCGTTCGCAGGGAGACCAAACACTTCAAAGTTGCCGTAACCTGATTGTGTGTTTATCATAGCACCTGGACTCAGCTCGCCGAAGTAACTGAGATCGTTGCCGGGGACAGGTATTTCATTAACCTGCATCTCAGTAAGGGTCGTCATTATGTTGCCGCTTCCGAGTTGCAGCAGGGGCTCAGTACCGGTTACGGTTACGACCTCCTGCTTCGCAGCAACTGCAAGCCGAATATCCGCAGTCGCTACTTGCCCCGCTTGTACAACGACCTGCTCGTTTGTTGTCTTAAAGCCGGCTGCAGACACTGACACGCTGTACGTGTCAGGGGCCAGAAAATTGAAGGAATACACCCCCGAGGGGTTCGTGGTGTCATTCTTCGTGAATCCCTTACCAGTACTGGTCAGCGAGATGTTCGCCCGAGATACTACCGCACCGCTGTTATCGGTGACTGTGCCGGTCACAGAACCGGTGTTGGCCGTCTGTGCAAAAATGCGTTGTGGCCCGAGACCCACGAGCAGCAACGCAATAAGGGTAACGATTCCGATTCGCACGGTATTCATCTGTCGCTCCCCGTTGCGAGAACCGGGTTGTCAAGATCGACCCCCCAAGGGTCGCGAGCTTCCCGTCACGCAAGTGTAGATTGTATACAATGTACAAGATCTTATATCCTGGCGGTCTTTATATTGTCAAGAGCTTTTTTTCTCGTGTCGGGTCCCGGAAACACGTGAGCAGAGTCGTGCGATCTTCTTCAGGATTGAATCCCCGGTTGCCGTCCACACGAAGGACGGCGGGAACGGTCGTAATGTTTCAGCAAGCGATCGATTTTGTCCACCAAGTCGGCGACGCTGCGACGCTGGTGAACAAGCCACGCCGGGTCAGGGTCAGGTATTTGTGGCCTTTGGCGTACTGGATTTCATCCACACCAATGGCGCGGATCGACTGCAGTGTGCGATGTTCCAGGCCCCAGCCGACCAAATTCCGGCAGTCGACGCGTCGCATGCGGTACAGCAGGAAAACCAGAAAGCCCCACAGCGGAACGAACTCGAAGCACCGCTGGGGGGAGATGATCGTAACCGGGCGCGGGCTGGTGGCACCCCGAGCAGACCGCCGCCGAGCCCTCCCGCGGCCGGACGTCCACTTCGATGCTTTTCTTGTCGGGGCCGAAGCGGGCGTGTTGGTAGACAAATCCCCGATGGCGATGGCAGTGGTTTAAAATCGTGATCAATTCCATGGCACGGACGATTTTCAAGGCGAAGACTGCCAGAGTAAACCGCGCGGCTACCTCGGCGCCGTCCTCCGATGCTTCTGCCTACTGCCGCGATCTGGACAACTGGCCGCGCTCGTGGATGGGGCTGGAAAAAGACCTGCCGCTAGGTGAAGAACTGGTTGCTTGCCTCCGCCCCTTCATCGAGCATCTGGCCTCATCGAGTCTTTCCCCGAAGACCATTCGCCGGCACGTGGGCAACCTCTGGATGCTGGGTGGAGAAATCATCCGCGACCTGAACTACGACCCTTCACTAAGAAAGATGGCTGCTGACCGACTTCTCCGCAACGTGATCCACGAGGACGGTGGCCCGCTGATCCACAACGGCTCTCAAGAGGAGCAACGCTCCCTCGATTCAACCTGCCGCAAACTCCACCGCTTCCTCAGTCAACCTCAGTGCTGAGCCCGCCAGTTACCCACAGATTCCCCGGACGAGGCATAAAATTGTTCTATTTGCAAATGATTTCAGAGGCACACCAAGGCCTTGCGGCAACTGGAATCTGAAGGTTTGATCACGATCGTCCAGCACCACGGCGCCGTAGTTTCCTCGCTTTCGCCTGATGATATCGTCCATTGGTGCCGGATCTTCTCAATGACACTCTGAGTGCGCCAATAGCTGCTGCCGCGTTGGGAAGCCAGCCAGCCCTATTCGAGACAAATCTAGGTCCGGTCTGCACGCTGGTTGGCGTATCGCAACAGCATGTACACCGGAAGTCCCAACAATATAATCACCAACCCGGGCCACGTGCTCGTTGGCCGATACGCGAGCAGCGCTAGCAGTATGGTGCTTGTGCATAGAATGTGGAGCGCAGGCACCGCAGGATAGCCGACAACCCGGTACGGGCGCTCCGCCTTAGGCCGAATGAATCGCAACCGAAATAGACCAAGCACAGTCAGGATGTAAAAGAGTAGTATCGCTGAAACCACGTAATCGAGAAGGTTGCTGTAGACATTGCCGTACTTGCCGGTTGCCGGATCGTAAGTCCGCGGCAACACCAGAAGCATGGCCCAAATGCCCTGCACCAGAAGTGACCGTGCCGGCACACGTGCCTTGTTGAGAAGCGCCGCAGCAGGAAAGAAGAGCCGCTCACAGGCCATGGCGTAGTAAACGCGCGCCCCTGTCATGACGAGCGCGTTGACAGCGCCGAACGTCGAAACCATGATGGCGGCGGCCATGGCGCTGGTGCCGATCCCGGGAAGGATGACTCGTAACATAGCAGTTGCGACCCGATCGGCGGGGGCATGTTGGATCGCAGCTAGAGGCAGGGTAGTAAGGTATGCCAGATTGGCCAGGAGGTAGAG
This sequence comes from Terriglobales bacterium, assembly GCA_050018355.1. Classification (GTDB taxonomy): domain Bacteria; phylum Acidobacteriota; class Terriglobia; order Terriglobales; family Acidobacteriaceae; genus Acidiflorens. The sequence continues at coordinate 7,903 of JBEKAF010000026.1, forward strand.
CGAGATCACTAAAACGGTTCCGATTACCATGGCCAACGTTACATTGCGGCGCGCATCTTTCACTTCTGCGGCGGCAAACGCAATATTGTGCCACGCGTCGGCCGCAAAAATCGAACCCGTCTGCGACACGCAGAGGGCCATGAAAAGGCCAAAAGCACTGCCGGCCGTCAGACCCGGGACGATCGGTTCGAACCCGTGCCGCGTCCACGGGTTCGCGAAATTGGCGTGGACTGCTGCGGCGTTACTCCCCAGCACAATTCCGATGATAATCAGCGCGAAGAGTGTCCCTATCTTAGCTACCGTGAAGACGTTTTGGACCAGACGACTATAATTCATCCCGTGGCTGTTAGTAGACGTGAGCAGTGCGACCATCAGGATCGCCACCAGTTGCACCGTCGATAGCGACAGTGCGTAGTGGGAACTCAGGTGCATTGGCGGGATCAGATATCTGTCTTCCGAGATAAGCGGCCAGAGCACGCCGAGGAAGCGCCCGAAAGCCACCGCCACAGCCGCAATTGTGCCCGTCTGGATCACCGTGAACAGCGTCCAACCGTACAGGAAGCCCCACATGGGCGAGAGCGACTCACGCAAGTAGATATACATGCCGCCTGCGCGCGGCATCATCCCGGCCAACTCGCTGTAGCAGAGCGCCCCCCCAATGGTGAACATGCCCGTGATCGCCCAAGCCACGAGCAGCCAACCTGAACTGCCGATCAGCCTCGACATATCCGCGGAAACAATGAAAATGCCCGACCCGATCATTACGCCGACCACGACCATCGTGGCGTCGAACAAGTCCAATCCCTGCTTAAGTTGATGACTGCTTGGCGTAGTCTTGCGGTGAGGAGATAACGATTGGTTGTCTGTCATGAAGAGAGCCGTCTTGTCGGAGTGGTGCACTCTTTTGTTAACCACCATGGAAAGGGGTTTAGTACTTAAGCGAGAGCGTATTTTACCAGCGTTTTTGCCATTGTACAATACAGTATGGTATACGATATGCAGTTGTGGTCGGCTCCGCGATCCCTATCGGATTATGCCATTGAGCCGAAACTGGAAGACCGAAGTCACTGGAGCCACTTATGGACTGGAAGGGCGTCATACCCGCTATCACGACCTGTTTCGATGAAAGTTACCGCGTCGATCACGATTTCATGGCGCGCCATTGCCGATGGGTGCTGGACCATGGCTGTACAGGAATTGTTGCAATCGGCACACTGGGAGAAGGAGCGACACTCACTTTTGATGAAAAACTTCAAGTCCTGCGTACTTGTGTGCGTTCAGTGGAGGGGCGAGCTCCCGTAGTGGCTGGCATTTCCTCCCTCTCAACATCGGGGGCAGTAGAGCTGGCCATGGCGGCCGTCGACCTAGGATGCGACGGCCTCATGGTTTTGCCGCCGTACGTTTACCAAGGCGACTGGCGCGAGATGAAAGCGCATGTCGCCGCTGTGCTCAATGCAGTCCCGGTTCCTTGTATGCTCTACAACAATCCGGTGTCATATGGAACAGATTTTCTTCCCGTTCACATCGAAGAACTTTCGCGCGAACACGAGAATTTGCAGGCCGTAAAGGAGTCCAGCATGGACGCCCGGCGCGTAAGCGCAATTCGTGCACTGGTGGGGAGTCGACTCGAAGTCTCCGTAGGCGTGGACGACGCGGTTCTTGAGACGGTCGGGGTTGGAGCTTCAGGTTGGGTTTCGGGTCTGGCCAATGCGCTACCAAGAGAGTCGGTGAATCTTCTCACTCTTGCACTCAAAGGGGAGCGCGAGAAAGCGTTCGAGTTATATCGCTGGTTTCTTCCGTTGTTGCGCCTGGATACGGTACCAAAGTTCGTGCAACTGATAAAGCTGGTGCAGTCGGAAGTTGGGATGGGTAATTCTCGAGTACGCCCACCGCTGCTCGAACTCGCAGGTTCAGAATTGCAGGACGCGCGAAGTACCGTCCGCGATGTCCTCCGAAACCGGGCAGGTTGGGATGAGAATCTCCTCCGAGGGTAGGGCGAGCTTCCCAAGTCTTGATCTTGGAAATCAGTTTGCGGAAAAAGTCGGTGTTGCGCTTGATTTTGGGTGGCGCAGCGGTTTACCGCTGCGATAAGTGGCTTGTTTCCAGAGTCGGCTTTAGCCGCTGAGGTGAGACTTCAACATCGAAAGTACTTTTTCCGCAGCCTGTTAGGTCGTAAGTCGCAGGTCAATAACCGAAGTCGCCCTCTGGGAGTTCTGAAGCTGGTTTTCTCACTATTGGTCTGTCTCGGCAGGAGCACGCCCTTCCCTTAATACTTGCTTCAGCGACTGACCGGCATGCCGAATGTGCCGCTGTAACAGGCCGCAGGCAGCGGCCACATCCCGCGCTCGGCACAAATCGAGCAGTTGCCGGTGTTCCCCTTTGGCGCGGTCGAATTCACGGGTCAAATACAACTGCAGCCATGTATAGCGCTCTGCATTGTTGTTAACCTTTCGGATAATTGACATGAAATGCGGACGGTGTGCACCGGAGTAAAGGGCGGAATGGAATCGCCAGTTTAGGCGACCCAACTCGGAAATATGCTCCTCCTGCGACAATCCCTTCTCATACGTTCGCAAAGCCGCTTCTGCATGCGCGAACTCCGATTCGGTTAAGCACGGAATGGAAAGTTCGAGAACTGCACACTCAAGCAACGCGCGAATCTCAAATAATTCCTCGATATCATCAGGCGAAAGCGAGGAAACTACGGCGCCGTGGTGCTGGACGATCGTGATCAAACCTTCAGATTCCAGTTGCCGCAAGGCCTCGCGCACAGGGATCCGGCTCACCTGAAATTCAGAAGCAATCGCGTCCTGACGCAGCTGCTCCCCTGCCCGGATCTCACCTCGCATGATTTTGGAGCGCAACCTGTCCGCCACGGCACTGGTCAGCGACCGGCGAGGTATGGGGAAAGATTGGTGTGCCTCTGAAATCATTTGCAAATAAAACAATTGTTTATATTGTATCCCCTTGAGCCGATTCTTGGCTACAGCGCTCGGCTTCCTCGGGGAATACCCAAGTGGATCTTAGCCGATTCTCCAGTGGAAACAAAGAGAGTAAAGACCATCAATTCCTGAGGACTTGGGGACCAGCCAAAAGCTTCCGCCCGGTGACCTGGCCTTTTCGGCCCTGCGTAAAATCCGCGATGCGAGCCCGCACAACGGTGCCGCAGTCGCGTCGCTGACTGTTCGGTTCGATCAGCCGTCTCCATCGGCGGCTTTTCAGTCCGAACTCTATAGACACGGCCGTTCAATGCTGAGATTCCGATGTAATCACTGATGTAATCACTAAAGAAAAAACCGTTCTTGAGATTTGTTGAGAATCGAGGCATGGCGGTCGCAGACACCAAGTCTGCCGATCTTCGTGGGTTCTAAGTGCCTTCGCTGTTGGGAATTTCCCTGCAACAACCTTTGGCGAAACCATAGTGTCAAAACAATTACTCCATTAACCGCATCTTCATCCAACCTGAAGAATTATGAAAATTGGCAACTGCGCTACCTGGCGGCACCAATTCATCACACGCTGCTTTTACCGTCTCATTCAGCTTTATCTCCAGTACCGGCAGTAGGTGCTCAAGCTGCTCGATGTTGCGAGGACCGATTAATGGCGCAGTAATCCCGGGCTGATCCTTAACCCACATTACCGCCAATTGGGATGGCGACATCCCGAACGATTGTGCCAATCGCACGAACTTGTTCCCGACCAGAATGGCACGAGCGGTGATGCGCTCCGCATATATCCCCCCGCGCAAAGTTGCGCGCGAATCGGCCGGACAGACAGAGTCCTCCGGGTAACGGCCAGCTAAGAGTCCCATAGCCAGCGGTGACCAAGGCAAGATGCCGAGGCCGTATGTTCGACAGAGCGGTACCAATTCGTTTTCGATCCGCCGGTCAAGCAGATTGTAAGGGGGCTGCTCCGAGACGAAGCGCGCATATCCTTTCGCTTCACTCACCATCAAAGATTCCATCAGCTTCCAAGCGGGAGCGGTGGAACTGCCGATGTACCGCACTTTTCCTTGGCGCACCAAGTCCGTCAGCGCTCCCAAGGTTTCATCGACAGGAATATCAAATGACGGGCGATGGATCTGATACAAATCAATATAGTCCGTTTTGAGCCGGCGAAGTGACTCTTCGCACGCACTTATCAAATGCAGTCTAGAATTCCCTCGTTCGTTAGGGCCGGGCCCTGTCGGATAGTGGGCTTTGGTAGCAATGATCGCCTGCTGACGTCGGCCGTTCAGTTCCAGAGCACGACCGATAATGCGTTCGCTCTCTCCGTTGGCATAGCTGTTGCTGGTATCGATCAGATTGATGCCCGCTTCAAGGGCCCGATCGATGATCGAAATGGATTCAAGTGTCGGAGTTGGATTACCAAAATTATCCGTGCCCAAACAGAGCGGTGAGATCTTGACTCCCGTTCGACCTAAGGTACGATAGTCCATCCAGACTCACCTCGCGGTATAGCCGCCGTCAACGGTTACCAATGTCCCGGTGATGTAACTCGCCGAGTCCGATGCTAGGAACAGAACCACTCGCGCAATCTCCACAGGTTCCGCCAAGCGCCCAAGCGGAACTGTTGCGGCTAGTCGCTCCATTAGTTCAGCGGTAACCGGCTCAGAGCGTTCGGAGGCGAGCATGGGGGTATTCACTTCGCCAGGGCACACCGCGTTAATTCGAATGCCGTCTCTGACGTGATCCAGGGCCATCGCTCGCGTAATTTGATGAACGGCTCCTTTTGAGGCGCAATAAGCCACGACACCTCTTGCTCCGACGCTACCCCAAACGGAACCGAAATTGACGATGACACCTCGCCCCTGCTTCTTCATTTGCGGCACCGCGGCCCGACTCATAAAAAACAAGCCCTTGACATTCACATCCATGACGCGCTGCCACTGCTCATCAGAAGTGTTCAGCGCATCGGCACGAACAATAATGCCGGCGGCGTTTACCAAAACATCTAGGCGACCATGACGGTTCAAGGCTGTTTCAACGACCCGCTCGCAGAAGGAGGCGTCGCTGACGTCGCCGACTACCGGCGGTCCACCATTGATGTCATTGGCTACTCGGGCAGCCCGTGAACCATTGCAATCGACAATAACAACTTCCCCGCCCGCAGCGGCAAGCTCGAGAGCAGTGGATGCGCCCATCCCCGACGCTGCACCTGTTACTACAGCTACCTTTCCTTTGAATGTCACGGACTCTACTCCTACTCTCCAGATACCGCGCCGGAAGATGCCCCTGCACTGCCGAGTTTCCTTGTTGACTTCGAAAACGCCCCAGATTGTACACCCAGTTTGACTCCTGCGTGTTGCTTGAACCGACCCGACTTCATCGGAGCGCCCCCGGCGGTTTCCGATCAACACCAGCGCGGCACCGAAATTGCCCCGAACTCCAGCTCACTTTGAGCACGCAGTTTGGACTTCACGTTGAAAACGGGCGAGTGCTTGCGGGTCGCGGGCGACATCCTCCGGCAGGAACTTGAGGGCGACGAACCGATGAAGCCGCGTGTCCTCGGCCTTGTAGGTGTACTATTCCGGGCATGAAACGAGCCCTCGGAGTTATCGTTGCCTCTCTTCTCCTGTGCGTCTTCAGTTTTCTCACACCCAGTTTTGCCGCAGGCTCTTCCGTACCGCGCACCCTGCGCGTCGATTATTACCACACCGGAAACTCGCACGAAGAATGGTTCAGCCTGGATCGGGTGGTGCTTGAGCCGCTGGAGTGGCCGGGGAATCTGAACAAGGCCATCGATGAAAGTCAGTTGGGAAATTACCTGTTTGAAGTGCGGGAGCGAGGCAGCGGGAAGTTGCTGTACTCGCGCGGATTCAATTCCGTATTTGTAGAGTGGAAGACGACCGAAGAGGCGCTCCACGGGAACCGGACGTTTTCGGAGTCGCTGCGCTTTCCGAGTCCCGATGCGCCGGTGGAAGTGTCGCTGAAAGAGCGCAATGGGAGCGGCGTTGCCGAAATGTGGAAGGAAGTGTGGAAGACGGTGGTGGATCCGAAGGACAAGTTTGTGGACCGGTCGCGTCCACCCTCGCCGGGGGCGTTGATGGAATTGCAGAAGATGGGCGATCCGGCGACCAAGGTGGACCTGCTGGTACTGGGCGATGGTTACACGGCAGCGGAACGGGGGAAATTTGAGAAGGACGCGCGGCGATTCATGAACGCACTGTTTTCGACGTCGCCGTTTCGCGAACACCGGAAGGATTTCAACGTGTGGGGGCTGTGTCCGGCGGCGGAAGAGTCGGGCGTGTCGCGGCCTTCGAGCGGAATTTATCGGCGGTCGCCGCTGGGCGCTACGTACGACGCGTTTGGCAGCGAGCGCTATGTGCTGACCACGGAGAACCGCGTGTTGCGGGATGTGGCGTCGTTCGCGCCGTATGAGTTCATCGAAATTTTGGTGAACGGGCAGACGTTTGGTGGCGGCGGAATCTTCAATCAATACGCGACGGTGGCGATCGACAGTCTGTGGTCCGGATTTGTGGGTGTGCACGAGTTTGGACATCAGTTCGCCGCGCTGGCGGATGAGTACTACACATCGGAAGTGGCGTATCTGCCGCCAGGGAAGAAGACGGAGCCATGGGAGCCGAATGTGACCGCGTTGTTCGATCCGGCAAATTTGAAGTGGAAGGATCTGGTCGCGCCGGGGACACCGGTGCCGACGCCGTGGGATAAAGAGGAGTTCGATCGCTTCGAGCGGGACATCCAGCGGCAGCGTAAAGAGCTGCGAGCGGCGGGGAGGCCGGAGGCGGAGATGAACGAACTTTTCCGCAAGGAACGTGAGAAGGAAGATGCGATGTTCGGTGCGCAGAAGTTTGCGGGCAAGGTCGGAGCGTTCGAGGGTGCGAACTACGAGGCGAAGGGGTACTACCGTCCGGAGGTGGACTGCATCATGTTTACGCGGCACAACAAGTTTTGCGCGGTGTGCCGGCGCGCGATTGAGCGGGTGATCGGGATGTATACGAGCTGAAAGCTTTGAACCGCAGAGAACGCGGAGGGCGCAGAGAAGAGCTTTTAGGAGCTTCTTCAGGCAGTCGGTGGCGAAGTCGAGCAGATCCTGGCGCTCCACATCATCGATGTAGGTCTTGGTGCAGAAAGCGCTGAAGGGGTCGAGGATGGGACGGTAGGTGCGGAATGTTCGCAGCGAACGGTGATAGCGGACGTAATCCTTATACGCATCGAGGGCCTGCTTCAGCGTCGTGCGCTCCTGAACAACTTCGACGACAGGCGCTGCCGGAATAATCCCGTTGCGCGCGGCGTCCAGTTCGGCCTGCTTCACCCGTACCTTGTCGGCGGCGGCGAAGGCATTGGGCCCCGCGGCTTCGCGATAGCGCCGTTCGCCGTCCCACCATTCGATGTAATAGCTGCCCTCGGCGTGGGCTTCGTCCCTGCCCTCGACTATCACATGGTCGCGATCGAGTTCTTCTCCGGCTTTGCGGGAACCTCCGGATCAGGTGAACTGGCTACGAAAGGAATAGCAACCTTGGCTTCGCTCACGATGATTCTCCTTGCAGCCCTGCTCTGTAATTATGGCCGCGGAAAGTGTCTCATTGATGTTGGCACGGAGGGGTATCGTCGGCACGGAAAGGGAGCGATTCGTGGCGGTCATGGCGCGAATGAAGGAAATGGTGAGCGGGCTCATCGCGACGCTCGACAGGCTTTCCGCGGAGTACGTGGAGCACCTGAAGTGCGGGGCGCCGTTCTGCGCGAGGCGGTGCAAGATTCTCTCCAAGCAGATAGCGGGCCTTGACTGCCAGATTTTTCTTTGCCAGAATCCAGACCTCTTCTATTTCCTCGTTCAGGCCTACTACCATCAGCGCCTGGATTCGGTCGGATGCGCTCAGGAACTGAACCTTTCGCCGTGGGGCGTGAGGCAACACGCCTCGGGCGCTAAGGAACTGAAAAAACAGTTTGGAAGACTACAAGCCGATTCATCTGGGTAGAGATGCGGCTCTACGGTGATTTTTTAGAAATTCCTGTCTTGATATTCTCTTGGTCCGAGTGTTCCCGCCAACTACCGGATGTAGTGTCACGGTAATCGAGTGGTACTGAATGCCCTCCTGATCCCTTTTTTCTGTAAACGCAAAGCCCCGCTCAAACTGGGCATAGTCAGGATCACAGCGGAAGATGGCTTCGCTACCATCCCAATCCAAGCCCGCCGTGTAGACGAGTTGATACGTGCCTTCGGGGATTCCTTTCATCCGAACGGAGTGCCTGGCCTGCACGTAGACCTCTCGGATCGTCTCATCCGCGTCGGAATCGTAAAGCGACAGGACTGCGTCTTCGTTTGTTCCATTTTGCACTTCCAAGACTCCGAGCCCCTTTGTATCAACGTCAGGCACAATTCTGCTGCCGTTTGACAGCGAGCTTCGCGAGGACTGTTTATCGCACGGCGCAACGTCCGACGCTGTCCTCGGTGGTTGCTCAGTGACCGCAGGTAGGCTGTCACTATTCACTAAGGGCGCTTGTGTTGCTCCGCCCGCTTCCGATGAAGTCTGGGACGTGTCTGTTGCGGCGCGGGGCAGCGGAATCGCGGGCTTATCGGAACTGGTGTGCCACAGAATGAGTAAACCCACTGCAGCGGCGACAGCAACAAAGACAATGGTGCCCACGCGGAGTCCGGCTCGCGATTTGGGCGGCGCCGATCTAGCCTTAACCCGACTCTGGGTCGGTCGCACATCGTTGGCCTCAGGCGGCGTCTGGACAGCCGTGCTTCTGGCACCCAAGATGGGGAGCACAGAGCTGCATTTGGTGCATCTGATGCACCTCCCAACATGGATTGCGTCAGCGTGGTAGACCTCACCGCACTGCGGACATGTAACCTCGATCATGTTCGCGACGCTCCCGCGCAAGCGACGGAATAATATCCTATTTTGGGATAGTGAGGCTCGGCTGGCCATAATCCAGCCGTCTTGAAGGATGCCACCTACCGTCATCGTTACGCGCAATTCCTTGGGAGACTAAGGCAAGCCAGGGTAGAGGCTGGGCTGACCCAGGTCGATGTTGCAAAAAAGCTTGACCGCCCGCAGTCATTCGTCTCGAAGATTGAATCAGGCGAGCGACGGGTAGACGTAGTGGAGTTAAGCGCCCTGGCAAGAGTCTATCGAAGGCCGTTGGACTTCTTCCTGAGCTAGCGAGTCGGCCTAAAACCCGAGTGCGACGATGAATCGCTCCGTTGAGTGCAGCGTACTCACGTTTTGGTCCCGACCGCCTGCGGATGGATGCACTGGCATTCGAACCGCCAAATCCGAGATCCCGGGAATGAAAAGACCGAGCCCAAAACTTCGCTAGACAATTTTGGGCAAGCCTGCAAAGGCCCGCTGCGCGGTACCTTTGCTCACGCCTAGCTCGGCCTGGATTTGCGACCACGAGTCCCCACGAACGCGAAGGGTGGCAATCCGTGAAGCGTCCACAATCACCCGCGGTCTCCCCAGTCGTCTTCCCTTGGCGCGTGCGTTCCGTATTCCGGCGCAGACCCGCTCCTGGATCAATGCCCGTTCGAACTCGGCCATGGCTCCAATGATCTGAAACATCAGCCGGCCCGAAGGCGTACTCAAGTCCAGGTTGTCCCTCAGGCTGACGAAGGCTACTCCAAGTGCTGCGAGTTCGGCCAGCGAGTTGACCAGGTGCTTCAGGGACCTCCCAAAGCGGTCGATCTTCCAGACCAAGATTGCGTCAAACCGCCTACGGCAAGCATCTGACATCATCCGATTCAGCGCGGGCCGGGACTCCTTGCAGCCTGACACACCCTGATCTGTGAATTCCTCAACGACCTGCCAGCCGCGGCGCCCCGCGTATTCCCGGAGTTCGGCGAGCTGCATTTCAGGATCTTGATTGTTGAGGGTGCTGACTCGAGCGTAGAGTGCCACCCGAGCGATTGCGGCTGGGCTTTCTTGAGGGAATGAAGCGGTGGTGGTACGTTGCTGTCTAGCCATTGTTGCCTCCTGTTTAGGCGACTGTGGTTAGCGTCGTGCCGGTGTTACTAGCACCGGTACGACGCGCGTTGTCTTGCTAGCGGGCTGTACTCATTCTCCGTACTTCTTTGATCCAAAAATGTATCCGAGGATGGCGGTGAAGGCAGGCAGGATTGTTGACGCAACTACCAACTGGAACAACTGCGTCGCCCGTTCAACTTGCGCCTTCGCCATCTGTTGATAGACATCCGCGGATGCCTTATATGTGTCCACCCTCAGTGATCACTTCAAAAGCGGCCAACAGTTATCACTTCAAAACCGGCCAACGGAAGTGGCGTCCGGGAGACAATGCCTACCGATCGGTGGCCGTCCTCCTAAGGAACTTTATTGCGGCGACAAGTTCGGGAACTTCGGGTTGGTGCTTCCTCGCAGCAATTTGAGCGAAGAAACGCTCTATCCTCTCCGACTCAGCGCAAACGTCGGTGGGTTCCGAGTTCGCAGCAGAAGCACTTCCGACGGACCGTCTCAGTGCGCTCCGTCCCTCTGAGAAACTACTGCCGAAATCTCTGCCCGCACGCGCACGGATGGCTTGGCAGTAGACAATTCCATCTCGCAAGCCGTTCTCGATCCGCTCGCTCCAAGCGGATGGATCGCCCGACAAATCGGCAAGAGCCGTGACGGCCCTGCCAGCAAGAACAGAGAGGTAGAGGTCGTTTCGGGGTATCGTAGCCGCCGCCATAAGAACCGCCTTTCACAGCCGAGCCTGGTTTGGCTCAAAAAAGAGACGCCGAATCTTATATCGGGATTGCTCGAATTTCCAGTACAGAGATCACATCCCTTTAGCCCTATAGATTCAATGCCTACCCAACATCATGTATGTAACGCCAACCGCACACAATATCTACCTATTGCGAATAATACATCCTGTGTTCATATTGTCAATAGGTTACGGTGTGCAACTTATTGATACAATGTAAGTTATGTAAACTATTTACATAGCTAATAATACATATATAATGTACATAATGTTATCAATTGGAAGTGAGCCTGCGACGTTATGACTGACCCCGAAGGGCGATGCGTGCTTAGCCTCCAAAAGTTTCCGAGAGAGCTGAAGAAAAGGCTCAAAATGAAGGCGGCAGAGCGTGAAATCGATTTGCAAGAGCTGTGTGTAAAGTACTTGGAGGCGGGTCTCGCCAAGGACGAGCCAAGAACATCAACTTCAGCCAACAAAAAATAGGGCTTTGCTTGGACGGAGTTTTCTTCGGCCGCTGAACTTGACTTGCCCATTATCCACTGCCTCACTTCCCTTCAGCATCCTAACGGCCCGGTCTTGCAGCGTCCAATACTCAATCGGAGTCCTCCCCTTTTTTCCCCGTCGGTCCCGGGATCCGCACCCTCATCCCCACCCGAGCGACCGCTGCACCGCCCGCATATTCGGATCCACCCACCGTGATCCACTACGCTTCCGCTCTTCCGGCTTGCCCACCGGCCGGCATTGATGTCCAGAGCAGCTCCACTGACATCTTGTTGCTTGGATCGCCATTGCGCCACTTTCGAGATATGGTTCTCGTCATGCAACAAGAGCAACACCCGCGCCTGGCGGTACGTCATGTCGCCCTTCCGGAATAAGAAAAAAGGGCGCAATTCGCTCGCGCCTCTGAGCTCGTCTCCGTGTCACAAGCGCCAGCAGCAGCTTGTCCGCGGATAATCAGGAGACGATCGGGAAGCGCTTTGAGCGTGATCATGCGGCACTGTTGCCGCTGCCGGCAACTTGGCTGGAAGGTCTCCGATGCAGGTTGCGAAATTCGTAGGGCGGCAGCACGTTGCTGTGTACTCTGGCATGTACTCCATGGCGAGAGTGTGCCCAGCAACCACAGTATTTTGTATGCCATAGCAGCTCTTTTCACCTTCTGCATCGGAAAGTAAAGTAGCATCCAGCACCGTCCGACGAATTTCGCGATGCGGTTCGACGCCCGGACGGAAACGGTCGGTTTTCAGGATTGGTTTTTTGAAACCTTGAAACCTTGAAACCTGTTTTTTCTCAGTTCCTGGGAAGGGCTGTGGCCACGCCTGCTCTGTCCGCATCGCGGTCGACGATTGCCTGAAACTTCCGCAGCACGTCTTCGGGAAGAGGTGGCTTCTGATACTTGCTCACCAGTTCGTCGACTAGGGTACGGGCTCGCGTGGAGACGTCGCTCGGTGGCTCCGAGCCTCGCGCGCTGCGATCAATGACAGGGGACGGGAGATACTGCTCCAGTCGAAAAAGCGCGCGCGTTTCCTTCAGCTTGAGAAATTCTCCAGAGAGCCCGGTTTGCGCGAACATGGCGGTGGCCAGGCTTTCCCTACGAACGTCGTCGCCGCGGACTTCTTCGCCGCGGACTTCAATGCCCCGTGCCAGCCGCTGCGCCGAGGCGATCCACTCGGCATCGATGACCAGCTTTTCGACGCTGAAACAAGCGAGAGATTCGAGCATACCTGCTCCCGAGATCATGTTGATGCCCGCGAGCGCTCCCAGCATCGCGGAGCGGCCACTCTCCGCGCCGGCCTGGGCATCCACAAACTTCGAATCGGTCGCGACCAGGTAGCCGTGTGTCGGCAGGCCCAGATGCTTGCCGACTTCGGCGCACGCCATGTTCAGCATGGCAGTTTCCACCGCGCCCATGGGCGCGCCTCCGGTACGCATGTCGAAGATGGCAGGAGCGCCGCCCCAGACTACGGGTGAGCCGGGTCCAGCGAGTTGATGCAGCGCGATGCCAGCCAGCACTTCGGCAGCATGCTGCGTCACGGAACCCGCCAGCGTCACGGGAGCGGTACCGCCGGCCAGTGGCATGGCGACGATTTCCGCGGGCACACCGGCGCGGGCCAGATCGAGCAGGTTGTGCGATCCGAACTCCGACCAGTTCAACGGCGGCGAGGGACACACATCGAAAACTGCCCGTGGTTGTTGGCGCAACTTGTCTGGACTGCCGCTGTCGGCCGCAAGCAAGTCGATCATTCCCTGCAGTCCGGCCGCGGAGAACGATCCGGTCACCACCGGCTTGTCAGAATGCTGCAGGACTACGAGCAGGCGGTAGAGATCGCCGATAGCGCTGGGCGCATCGTTGCACACGACGGCAGTCGATTGCGCGGCGAACTGCGGCAGCGTCTCCGTGACTTGGACGATGCGCACCAGGTCGCGAGTCTCGGACGGCCGCGCTTCCAGCGTGTCGGGATCAAGCATCTGCACGCAGCAGGACCCGGGATCGAAATGCACGTCGTCGCCGCCGTAATGAACGGCCTTCTCTCCTTGGCGGTTGTAGAGGTAGAAGTCCCGCGGGGCCGATGCCAGGCACTGTCGCACCAGCGACTCAGGGATACGCGCCACTCCGTCGCTGGCCGCAACTCCGACCTCAACTCCCGCCGAACGCAATAGCTCGACCACCGCCGAGCCCACGCGAACTCCAGGACTCATCAGCAGTTCGAATGCTTCGCGCAGAATGCGCCCGATGAGTTCAGCACTAAGCAGTTGAATGCTGGGTCTCATGCCAGGGCGGTTCCTTTGCCCATCAGATTCTTCGCCAGTTCCAGGGCATCGATGGCATTCCGGGAGAAGCCGTCGGCGCCGATTTCAGCAGCCCACTTCGAGGTGACCGCGGCGCCGCCAATGATCGCTTTCACCCGTGGCCGCAAACCATTCCGATCAAGCGCTTCGATGACAGCTTTCTGTCCGGCCATGGTCGTCGTCAGCAAAGCGGAGACGCCGACGATGTCGGCATCGACTTCCTTGGCCTTGGCAACGAACTGCTCGGGAGTCACGCTCGTACCCAGATCAAATATCTGGAATCCGCTGGCGGAAAGGATGGTGGCAACCAGGTTCTTGCCAATGTCGTGAATATCGCCTCGGGCGGTGCCGAGGACGATCTTGCCCAGAGCCTCACGCCGCGAGCCGCGCTTCAGCATCTCCGGTTCAAGGATCTTGATGGCGGCCTTCATCGCCTCGGCAGACATGAGCAGATCGGGCAGGAACATTTCGCCGCAGCCGAATTGATCGCCGGCGAACGCGATCCCCACCGCAAATCCCTGGTTCACCGCTTCGAGCGGATCGACGCCGTTGGCCAGCGCCTGCTGCGCCAATTCCGTGGCCATATCAGGCGCGCCGTCGATGATGCTTTGGCGCATCGCTCGGAAGAGTTGATCCAACACAGAACCTCCCGCCAAGATCAGCCTTGGAATCAGGCCGGCCAAAACCACGATTGTACTCCGGCGGGAAGTTACAACACTGTGACCCGCGGCACATCCCCAAGTATTTCCGAAGTGGCTCCCGTGGATATCCTCCCCCGTCTAAACGTGCGATGATGGTTCGACTTTCGAAAGGAGCCTTTCCCCATGGCTAACCCAGCCCCCCAGAGTTTTTCCAATCACACGCGTTATGATCCGCTCTTCCACTTTTTCATCCTGCCCGTATTCGCCATCACGCTGATCGCGACCATCGTCCATCTCGTCAGAAGGCCAGGCTTGCATTCGGCATGGCTGGTCGTCGTCATGATCGCTGCGATAGTCGCCATCTTCAAAATCCGCCTTTATGCCCTCAAGGTACAGGACCGCGTCATCCGGCTGGAAGAAAGATTGCGCCTCGCGTCCTTACTGGACGCCGCCCTTCGTCCCCGCATCGCAGAATTCACCGAATCGCAACTGATCGCACTGCGCTTCGCGTCCGATGCCGAACTCCCCGCGCTCGCCGCAAGAGCCCTGAACGAAAAGCTCTCCGCCCCCCACATCAAGAAATCAATCCAGCAGTGGCGTCCCGACTATTGGAGAGCGTGAACTAACGCCTGAACTAACGTAGGGACCAACACATGAACTCACGTAGGGACGGCCGCCCGCGCCGGGGTCCCCAGACCGCGCGCTTTTCGCGGGCTGGGGTGGTCGGCCGTCCAGCGATAGCGAATAGTCGGTTTGCCATCCACTGACCACTGCCCACTAACCGCTGACCACTGTTTCACGCCTTCAAATACCAAGGCACATTAATAATATTGATCCGCTCATCCCCACCCATCAGCAGCAGCGCCGTCAATATCTCTCCGCGCTGATTATGCAGAAAATAGTGATACCAGTGCCGCTCCACCATCGAAGAAATTACCACCGCAATCGTCCGCTCCGCATTCTCCTTCTCCACCTTCAATACGTAATCCACAATCGGATGAATCACCAGCCGAAACGGCGACGCCAATGTCACCAGCGTCGGCTGCCGCGTCCCCGCCGGCTGCTCTGCCGCGTTCAACCACGACGGCCGGTTCTCATCCGCCTCGCACGTCACATGCACCGCCCGCACATCCGGAGACAGTGTCATCGCAAACCGCAGCGCCTTCTCCGTCGCCGTATTCCATCTCTCCACCGGAACAATCACAATCGGCGGCGCCAGCTCGCGCGCATCCGGAACCACCCCGCCGGTCAGCGCCGTTTCCTCCGCCACCCGTTCATAATGAAGCCGCACCCGCCCCATAAACACCAACGCCGCCGGCAACAACAGCACCACCACCCACGCCCCCGCGGCAAACTTCGCCACCACTATCACCATCGCCGTAATCCCCGTAGCCAAAGCCCCCAGCCCGTTGACCAGGATGCTCCGCCAAGCTCCCGCCCCCGAAGCCGTCCGCCGCCAATGCCCCACCATCCCCGCCTGCGACAAAGTGAACGCCAGAAATGCCCCCACCGCAAACAAAGGAATCAACCGGTCCGTCACTCCCTGAAACAGAATCAGCAACAGCCCCGCAAGAATCGCCAGCGCCCAGATCCCCTCCGAGTACACCAGCCGCCGTCCCCGCGTCGCTAGCGAATGCGGAAGATAATCATCCCGAGCCACCACCCGGCACAGCCGCGGAAAATCCGCAAACGAAGTGTTTGCCGACAAACACAACACCAGCAGCACCGAGAACATAGTCAGATCGTAAAAAATTCCTCTCCCCGCAACCGCCGCCGTCAACATTGACAACACGCTCTGATACCCCGCCTGCCCCGGATCCGTAGCCACAATTCCGTAGTACCGCACCAGCAGCGCAATTCCCCCTACTAGCACCATCAGAATCGCGATGATCGCCGTCAACGTAGCCCGAGCCGCCGGAACCACCGGCTCCCGAAACGCCTGCACTCCGTTGCTGACCGCCTCCACGCCCGTCAATGCCGTGCACCCGCTGGCAAACGCCTTCAGCAGGATCCACAACCCCACCGCCTGCAAAGCCGCCGGCGCCTGTCCCGCCGCCGCCACCACCGCTACCGGATGTCCCCCCGACGCCACCACCTTATACAGCCCAATCACGATCACCACTCCGAGCGTCCCCACAAACAAATAAGTAGGAGCCACAAACGCCGACCCCGCCTCCTTCACTCCCCGTAGATTGACCATCGTCAATATAACCAGCACCCCAAGACACAGAGCCAAAGTGTGCGGCTGCAACCAAGGCACCGCCGACACCAGCGCTCCGATCCCCGCCGATATTCCCACCGCCACATTCAGCAGGTAATCGATCATCAAAGCCGCGCCCGCCAGCACTCCCGCCCCACTCCCCAGGTTCTCCCGAGCAACCGTGTAAGATCCCCCGCCCATCGGATAAGCCGCAATCGTCTGCCGATAACTGAAAAACACAATCACCAGCAGCCCAATGATCGCCGCCGTCAACGGCACAATGTACCGGACGCCCAGCAATCCCAAAGGCAGCAAAATAGTCAAAGCCGCCTCCGGCCCGTAAGCCGCCGAACTCAAGGCATCCAGCCCAAACGTAGGAATCCCCTGATTAGGCGAAATCCGCTGCCCTGCATCCTCAGAAGAAGCCAACGGCCGTCCAAACAAAACATCAATCCATCCCATATCCCCTCACAGAGCACCCCAACAAAGTCAGCCCCAGCGACAATAACAAAACCAAAGCCATCAAGCGACCGCTGCCGGTTGCTAGTACCCACCCAAATCCCTAAGGAAAATTGTCATCCTGAGCGGAGTCGAAGAGCCTGCCCTTGAGCGAAGCCGAAGGGACCCCCAACTCATCGTCCTCATTCTGCGCAGCCGCAGGGAGTGCTCACGATGAATCAGCAAGTTCACGCCGTTTTCGCGGATAAATCTAAGACCCCATCCAGCAATCGCCAAGTCCAAACAGCAACCACATCCCACTTGTTACTCCCCAGGTTCCTCCCCCGCGGTGAGCCGCTAGGATGCGCCCAAGCCGCGAAGCGGCGCAAGAATACAGCCCACAGCGAAGCACTGGGTAAGAAGCAGGAAACACCTAAGCCCCAGCGGGGCAAACAAACGCAATCGCCCCACCCAGCGAAACCCAAGAAACATAATCGTGATCGCTAGCCTTAGTAGCCACCAGATAAGTCACCTCATCCAGAATCATTCCGCTACCAATCCCCAGAGCCCCCAACGCCAAAAACGCCACCACCCTGTTGCGCGCCCCAAAAGCCAGAATGAACTCCGCAGGAAGTTCCATCAGGACTCCAACAAACAAATGATGAACCAGATATCCGCGGATAGACATGCTGAACCCGCACCAGGTGGAGATAAAGCCGAAGACACAAAACCGTCCCCAGCATCGGCACCAAGATCAGCAGCAGCGTCTGCTTAGGAGTCGGCCTGGACACTGGATCGGGCATTGGGCGCTCGAATCCTAAACTATGCGAAACCCAGTCTTACCGCAAAACAAAACCGTAATGAGCTGAAAATCTTACCCCTGGCCAGGGAGAATCAGCAGAGTAACAAGTGGGATAAGCTGGCCATTTGGCGCAGCACGGATTGCCGGATAAGCCCAAGATTACTCGCGAAAGCATCCCGGGCTCGCCAATCTTCCGATCCAGCGTCTCCCGGAACTTACTCCTTCTGCGTGGGTGCAACGGGGTTTAGGTGTGGACCAGGTTGGCCGAGTGCTTGCTCGACCCAGTCGGTGTGTTCCCGCTCCATCGCCACAAATTCTTCGCAGAGGGCTTTCAGCTCCGGATCGGGTGTAGTTTTAGCGACCCGGGCGTAGTAGTTGACCGCACCTTGCTCTGCTGCAAGAGCCATCTCAAATGCCATTCGTCGTGCCGCGAGCGCATCTCCTGCCTCGACGGCGGCCAAGATGTCGGCAACGGCGAGGCGCGGCACCTCGATGAAGTCCCAAATGTCCTCTTCGGTTATGTCCGCGTGAACCGCTCCGAAGCGCTCAAAGTAACGCTCCGTTAGAAGAATGCCATGCTGCCGTTCCTCGTTTGCCAGGTCGTAGAAGGCAGACGGGATCTGTGGTGAGTCGGGGCAACATTTGGAGAACACCTCGCCCAGCCGCTGATAGATATGGGCGTTCCGTTCCTCGATGACAATGGCGATGCGCAGCGCTTCTTGGGGACTGAGCGAGGTAAAATTTCGTTTCACGGCCGTATGGCGAGGCTCTTTTTGGCTGGGAAACATCGGACGCCCTGCCTTCATCTTCGACAGAGTCCATATAACACAACACGCGGCGCGAATCAACCCAATCTGCTTACCAGTCGGTAGTGGCTCAGTTTGAATTTCAGCGGATGTCGAAGGGGTAAGCTTAGCCCAGCGTTTCAGCGCTGGGAAACGTGGGATAAAGATTTCAAGTTTCGTAGGGACGACCCAGTTCTCACTTTGTGTGCGCGCCGCCGTGGAGCGTGAGCCGCCACGATGTGCCCAAGCCGCGAAGCGGCCCGGGTGGCCGGCCCACCCGCCCGGACTCCTTCATACGAAACCGCGCTGGATTTCGAGTTAGACTCTTCCTTGATGACACCACACGATATTCACGACTTCGTCACCGACTCGCAACGCCGAATCGAGGCGGAGTACACGAGAATACAAAAGCGAGCGACAGAAGATCCCGGCACCGCTGGAGATCAGGGCCAGGAGAACTGGGCGTCGCTGCTGCGGTCTTGGCTGCCCTCCTACTTCAAGATCGTAACCAAGGGCCGCATCTTGACAGACTCTGGCTACGCCAGTCCACAGGTCGATGTACTGGTTCTCATGCCGTCGTACCCAAGCATACTTCTTGACAAGAAGCTGTACCTAGCCGGTGGCGTGGCCGCAGCCTTCGAGTGCAAGACCACTTTGAAGGCAGAGCACGTGAACAAGGCTGTAGAGACCAGTGCCTCGCTTCGGAAGAATCTACCGAAACGAGAAGGTAGCCCTTATCGGGAATTGAATTCGACGATCATTTACGGGCTATTGGCTCCTCCCACAGTTGGAAGGGAGACAAATCGACCCCTGTTGAAAATGTTGGAGCCAGCCTCTGGACCGCAGACGAGCAGTTTGTGAGTCACCCCATCGAATGCATCGATCTTCTTTGCGTTTCGGACTTGGCTACGTGGACCGTTCAGAAGATGACCTTTCTCAGCCCAAGACCTCCCTCCTATACCGAGACAATGGCGGCGCTCTACGGCCCAAATGGTTCTGCTGTAACCGCATACGTGTGCCACGCAATCGGACAGGAACGCCAGGCCGACTTCTTTTCACCGCTGGGGCTCCTTTTATCCCACCTTTACTCCCAACTCGCATGGACGTTCGTAGACATGCGAAACCTGGAAGAATACTTCCGCAAGGTCAACTTGTGCGGAAGCGGCGCCGGCAGAACGCGCCGCTGGGATATCTCGATTTATTCCCCGCAAATTCGCGAACGCGTTTGCAACGGAATGCTTTCTAATGGCGTGTCATTTGACGAGTGGTCCCTCGGCTTTTGACGGAAAAAAGGCTGGGTTCCCGCTCTTGACGTTTCGCGCGGTTTCGAAGCGAACGCGCCTTTTGACCTCAGTTTCTCAGCGTCCTCTGTGTACTCCGCGGTTCCAGCTCTGGATCTCGCAAAGACCAGCAACACCGCTGCATCTAACTTCTGCCGTCCGCCGTCACTTCCCCTTCAACATCCGCACCACCCGGTCAAAATCCTCCAGCGTCCCATACTCGATCACAATCTTGCCTCTTCCCTTCCTATCCCGGATCCGCACCTTCATCCCTAGAACAGTCTCCAGCGACCGCTGCGCCGCCTTCACATTCGGGTCCACCCACCTGGCTCCGCCTCCCTTGTTCGGCTCGCGCAGCCCGATTGGCGTGCTCACCCCCAGCACCAGATCCTCCAGCCTCGCCACCGACATCTTCTCCTCAATCGCCCTTTGCGCGAACTTCCAGATCTGGATGTTATCTCGTAGTCGCAACAGCGTCCGCGCGTGGCTATACGTCAACCTTCGCTTCTGCAGCGCCCCGATCACGCCTTCCGGCAGCGTCAGCAGCCGCATGTAATTCGACACCGTCTCCCGCGACACGCCCACCCGCGCGCCAATCTCCTCCTGCGTAAGCTTGAATTCCGTGCTCAGGTTCGCGAATGCCTCCGCCTGGTCCAGGCAGTCCAGGTCCTGCCGCTGCAGGTTCTCCACCAGCGTCATCTCCGCCGCCTGCTGCTCCGAAACCCGCTTCACAATCACCGGGATCGTAGTCTGTCCCGCCATCCTAGACGCCCGCAACCGCCGCTCGCCCAAAATCAGGATGAACCGCCCCTCCGTCCCCGGACGCACCACGATCGGCTGCAACACTCCCTGTACTCTGATCGAATCCGCCAGTTCCTCGAGTAGCTCCTCGTCGAACTCCTTCCGCGTCTGGTGCGGATTGTGGTCGATCTGATCAATCGCCAGCCGAAACGCCGTCTCCCCATCCGCAGTCCGCCCCGAAGCCACCGCCTGCAACTCGTCAAGAGTCCCCGCCAAGCCATCCCCCTCCAATGCTTCTGGTGGAGCGACGGGCGTCCCCGCCCGTCCACCGTCATCAAGCGTAGCGACAGCCGCCCCCGGCTGTCCCCCCTCAGAAGAAGAAAGAGAGGAAGAAGAAAGAGAGGAAGAAGAAGGGGACGAAGAAGAAGGGGACGAAGAAGAAGCGGGTGCCCCATCCTTCCGCGCACTTTGCGGAAGGGTGGGCGCCGCCGGCACCGTCACCACCCGTGGCCCCGGCAACAGAGACTCCAGTCCCCGCCCCAAAGCCCGCCGCTTCTCCGTCAGCTTCTCGTGAACCTTCTCCGTCCCAGTCTTACCGGACGTCTTATCAACCGCCGCCGCATTCGATGTTCCCTGCATCTGTCTCTCCCCGTTCCGTCTTATTGCGTCCTTCTGACGTCATACTTCAGCGGTCTTCAGTCCGCCCCCGTGATCCCCCGTGGTTTTCTGACGTTTGACACCTTGCCAATCTGCAATCATATCGATTAACATAAATATTTACGTCAGTCAATCTAAGCCGCTTCCCCCGGCCCGCTAGCCACGCCCGCCTGCCGGTCTAGGATCTCCTTCGCCAGCCGTATGTAGCTCTCCGCCCCACGCGACCGCACGTCATATAGCAGCGCGGGCAGCCCGTGGCTAGGAGCCTCCGCCAGCCGTATGTTCCGTGGGATCGTCGTCGTGCACAGCTTCTCTCCAAAGTACTTCTTCAGCTCCTCCGCCACCTGCTGCGCCAGGTTCGTGCGCTCATCGAACATCGTGATCACCACGCCCTCAAGCGCCAGCGCAGGATTCAGCTCGACACGTATCCGCTCGATGGTGTCGAGCAACTCCGACACACCCTCGAGCGCAAAGTACTCCGCCTGCATCGGGATCAACACACCATCCGCGGCGACCAGCGCGTTCAACGTAAGCAGATCGAGCGCCGGCGGACAGTCCAGCACGATGAACTGAAAACGCTCGACCAAACTTGCGAGCGCATCACGCAGACGATGCTCGCGCCGCTCCGCCCCCACCAGTTCGATGTTGGCGCCGATCAAATTCTTGTGCGATGGAATCAGCCATAGCTGCTCGAGTTCAGTGAGCTGTAACGCTTCCTCAGCGGAGGCCACACCCATGATCACGTCGTAGATGCTGATGCGCTCCGGATCTTTCACCAAGCCCAGACCGCTGGTCGAGTTCGACTGCGGGTCGCAGTCCACCAACAGCGTATTGACCTCGGCAGCGGCGAGTGAGGCGGCAAGGTTGATGGCGGTCGTAGTCTTGCCGACGCCACCCTTCTGGTTGGCAACTGCGATGACACGTCCCATGATTTTATTTTCTGTGTCTTGCGCGTCAGAATATGCGAACGCGTTTGCGAAATCAATGCCAGATTTTTGTGCAATCGCGACGAGTGTTTCACGTGAAACATTTGGTGCGTTTCCGGAACTGTCTCGTGCGATGTGTTTCACGTGAAACACATCGTCAGTTTGTGGCGGAACTCGTGGGGTTGAGTGCTTGCAAAACTTGAGAAGTGTTTCACGTGGAACACTAATTCTGATATTGTCTCATAATGAGATTATGCCGTAAATGTACCACTTTTACTTAAATTATCGCTTTATAATTGGCGGCGTAGACCACTTTTGCCGGTAATTGTTACTATGTATTTCCTACTTTAGGCCTTGTATCCAATTAGTAATACCCTTGAACGTGACTTTGGGACATTCATTTGGGCTTGCCACCTCAGTTTGGTCAGGGTCAACACTTGGGAGACCTGGGGGGTGGTTATTAGTAAGGCTACGGTTCCTTTTGGGGCCAGGAAAGTTACGGCTTGGGGGAGGATGGCGTCGAAGTGTTCTACGGCTCGGAGGGTTACGATGTCGGCTTGGGGGAAGTCGGGGCGGGCGGCTAGGACTTCGGCTCGGTCGGTGATTACATTGATGTTGGTCAATGTAAGTGCGCGGGCCACTTCGCGGAGGAAGGCGGCCTTCTTGTGATTTGATTCGATCAGCGTCAGGTGGATGTGCGGGGCCCAGAGCTTCAGGGGAAGGGCGGGGAATCCGGCGCCGGAGCCGATATCGAGGACGCGCGGGGGATGGAGTGGCGCGGTGAGAACTCCCTGCGGCAGCCTCGACGCGAGGCAAGAAGCAGGTCCTTCGCTTCGCTCAGGATGACAGGGTTTTGAGGAAGCTGGGAAGAGGTGGCGAGCGAGGAAAAAGGACTCGCCGAAGTGGCGGGTTACGATTTCTTCTGGATGGCGGACGGCGGTCAGGTTGATGCGGGCATTCCAGCGGAGTAATAGATCGATGTATGTCGATATTTGATCGAGCTGGGATGAGGGAAGAGATTGTTCGAGGAAAGGTTCGAGGAGGGCGGCGATGCGGGCGGTGTCCATGGAGAACAGTGGTCGGAGGCAGTGGGCAGTCGAAGCCCGACACCACCGCCCAGCCATTTTACCGTGATTCGTTTCCGCGATTCTTTCGCTTGTTCAGCCCAGCGGCGGGAGGGACCGAACGACTTTCATGTTCGAGGGCCCAGTCGGTGATGTTCGGGATGCGGGGGAGTTCGCGGCGGAGGTTGGCGGCGTAGCGCTCGCGGTACTCGGGGTGGTGCAGGACGGTGTCGATGTAGTGGAAGATGTCCCACTTGGTGCGTCGGCACGCGGACAGGAGTGTCCGCGCCACACGGGCTTTGCACGTGCGATACTGAAATTCATGGCGCTGCCGGATTTTTCGCCTCGGGTGGGGAACGATCCCAAGTCGGTGGTGATTCATTTGACGACGGGGACGGGGATGGAGATTGAGTGGAAGGATGGGCACCGGTCCGCCTACACGTTTGCGTTCTTGCGGGATGCTTGCCCGTGCGCGCTCTGCGAGGATGAGCGGGGGAAGTCGGGACGCAAGGCGGGCGAGGCGGCGAAGCTGGCGCCGGGCGCTTTGCCGATGTTCAAGCCGGCGGCGAAAGCACTGTCGGCGGAGGCAGTGGGCAAGTATGCGCTGAAGTTTGCGTGGAACGATCGACACGATCTGGGAATTTATTCGTGGTTCTATCTGCGGGAAGTTTGTCCTTGCGCGGAGTGCGCGGCGGCGCGGAAGTGATCGTGGGGGGTTGTCCTGCGAGCCCGGTTTCTGGAGGGATCCCTTTGGCAGACCTAAGCGGTTAAGTTTTGAGCGATCTTTGAATAATCCCTGGCAGCTTGTTGAAAAAACTATTTTGTCGTCAAGAGGCTGAAGGCTGCAAGGCTTGCAGTTTCCCCTCGACGGCTAGCCAAAAGCAGGTCCTTCGCTTCGCTCAGGATGACAATTCTTGGAAGGGTTTTCATCGGCACGCCTGAAGCCGCGTCCTTTCAAACCATTTCTATTTGTGCCGCGGATTCTATGGGACGCAACGCTAGGTGGCGATGGCGTCCAGGTACCGGGTCAGGAGTTGTTCTCCCTGACCTTCGAATTCCACGAACATGATGCCGTTGCCGAATTGGGGATGGCGGGTGACGACGAGTCCTCGGATGACGATGGGATAGCCGTCGAGCCAGAGGGTGGCTTGAAGGCGGATGCCGAGTGAGAGCTGCATGAGCAGCTGGATGTAGCAGCCGCCGCGACTGAGGTCGGTGGTTTCGATGCGCATGGGGATGTCGCTGCCTTCCTGGCGGATTTCGATTTGGACCTGGACGGTATAGCGAGGATGGTGGCGGCGATCGGGTTCGGTTACAGCGGGGGCAGGGGGCTGGGCGTCGGGCGAATTCATGGATCGGCTCCGGGGCTAGTTGCTTGCAGGGCTCCTAGGCTGATTATCGGCATTGAGGCTGGGCGAGTCTAGGGCGGGCGTCACAGAGAAGCGGTTACGGATAGGAGCGTCCTCGGCGGGCGGGGAGTGGCCTCGGGGACCACGGTTCCCCTCGCAACCAAGGTCTTCGTAAGCAAGCTCCCAGGAACGCGCGCTACAGTATAATCTTCGCCTTGAACGAAACGGCATGACTGACACGAACCAGACTACTGAAACGGTGGCGACTGAAGCGCCGGCGCCGGCGCAAACCGGGATGGATATTGGCGACATTCTCAAGATCCTGCCCCATCGCTATCCATTTCTCTTGATCGACCGGGTGATCGAACTGGTGCGGATGAAGAGCATTGTCGCGTTGAAAAATGTGACTATCACCGAGCCTTTTTTTCAGGGACACTTTCCCGACAAGCCGATCATGCCGGGCGTGTTGATTGTGGAAGCTATCGCGCAGGCG
Organism: Terriglobales bacterium; assembly: GCA_050018355.1. Taxonomy (GTDB): domain Bacteria; phylum Acidobacteriota; class Terriglobia; order Terriglobales; family Acidobacteriaceae; genus Acidiflorens. Next base: position 32,733 of record JBEKAF010000026.1, read on the forward strand.
GGCGGGTTGCTGCTGCTGACGGAGGTTCCGAACCGGGACGAAATGCTGATGGTGTTCACGGGGATCGAGAAGGCACGATTCCGGCGTCCGGTGGTGCCGGGAGATCAGTTGCGGATTGAAGTGGTGGTGCGGGCCTGGCGGACCACGGCGGCTCGTCTGGAGGGCAAGGCGTATGTGGACGGGAAGGTAGCTTGCGAGGCTACGGTGACTTGCCGGCTGGTGCCGCGGAACGTCGGCGCGGGAGCACCCGAGGCGGCGGGGGATTTGTAATTTCCAATTTGTAATTTGAGCGGCGACTCCCAGTTTCAATACAAATTACAAATTACAAATTACCAGATTACAAATGTCCATTCATCCTACGGCGATCGTCGATCCGAAAAGCAAGATACATCCGTCGTGCAAGATAGGGCCTTATTGCGTGATCGGGCCCGAGGTGGAGCTTGGCGAGGGCTGCCGTCTGGGTTCGCACGTTGTGATTGAAGGGCCGACGAAAATTGGCGTGGACAATAGCTTCTTCCCTTTCACTTCGATTGGCATGGCGCCGCAGGATATCGGCTATGCGGGCGAACCGACTCGGCTGGAGATCGGCGACCATAACAAAATTCGCGAGTTTGTCACCATCAACCGCGGCACGGTGAAGGGCGGGGGATGCACCAGAGTCGGCGACTACAACCTGATCATGGCCTATACGCACATTGCGCACGATTGCCAGATTGGGAGTCATATCATCATGGCGAACGCGGCTACGCTCGGCGGGCACGTAACCGTGGGAGACTGGGCAACGGTCGGGGCGCTTTGTCCGGTGCACCATTTCGTGCGGATTGGGACGCATGCCTTTATCGGCGGGGGCACAACCATAACGCGGGATGTGCTGCCATTTTCGAAGACGTCCGCCGAGCGCGGGACGCACGCCTATGGATTGAATGCCGTGGGTTTGGAGCGGCGGGGATTCGCCAAAGAACGGATTCGGAAAATTCATCATGCGTATCGTGTGCTGCTGGCGTCGAAGCTGAATACGTCGCAAGCACTGGAGAAGCTGAAAGCAGAGTCGGATTGCGGGGAAGATGTGGAAATGCTGATTCGATTTATTGAGGCGTCGGAAAGAGGAGTCATTAAGTAGTGGGCAGTGGCGAAAAACTCGGCCTGATTGCAGGTAATGGGACGTTTCCTTTCCTGGTGCTGGACGCGGCGCGGGCGCAGGGGTACGAGGTCGTTGTCGCCGCCATCAAAGAAGAGACTTTTCCAGAGATCGAGTCGAAGGGCGCCGCTGCCGTTCACTGGTTTTCTCTGGGCGAGCTGTCAAAGCTCATCGACACTTTTAAAGCCGAGGGCGTCACCCGCGCCGTGATGGCGGGTCAGGTGAAGCACAAGCAGATTTTTTCCGCCATCAAGCCGGACTGGCGGCTGGCGAAGCTGCTGCTGTCGCTCGGCACGCGCAATACGGACTCGCTGCTGGGCGCAGTGGCAAAGGTTCTGGCGGATGAGGGCATCGTGCTCGAGAACTCGACCGCGCTGCTGGAACCGCTGCTGGCGAAAACGGGCGTGCTCAGCAAGCGGGCTCCGAGCGGTCAGGAACGCAAGAACATCGAATACGGACGCGCGGTGGGGCGGCGGCTGGCGGAGTACGACATTGGACAAACGGTGGTGATCGCGGAAGCGGCGTGCGTGACGGTCGAGGCGATGGAAGGCACGGATGCGACGATCGAGCGGGCGGGGCAGTTGATGCGGTCGATGGAGGGCGAGGCTTCGACGCTGAGCCGCGCGCTGACGGTGGTGAAGATCGCAAAGCCGGGCCAGGATCTGCGCTTCGACGTTCCGGTGATTGGCGTGAAGACGATTGAGACGATGGCGCGCGCGGGGGCGAGTTGTCTGGCGGTGGACGCAGGGCGATGTCTGCTGCTGGAGGGCGAGGCGACGACGCGGGCAGCGGATGAGGCGGGGATCGCGGTGTGCGCGGAATAGACAGCCGGGGGCGGCTGTCGCTACGTGGTTCTTGGTTTTGCGCTTTCCTATCGGGGTCTGGAACTGCGACAATAGCGCGTTATTTCTTGGTTCTGGAGCACTCATCTGACCCAGGAATTCCCGATCAATGTTGCGGTGATTGGCGTGGGCGCCTTCGGGCGCAATCACGCTCGCGTCTATCAGCAACTGCAGCAGGCGGGCAGCGTGCGGCTGGTGGGGGTGGTCGATCCGGATACGGCGCGGGCCGACGCGGTTGCGCGCGAGTTTGGCTGCAAATCGTTCGGATCGGTCGAGCAGATGCTGATGACGCACAGCGAGGTGCAGGCGGCATCGGTTGCCGTGCCGACGGTTCTGCATCTGGGCGTGGCGCGCGCCCTGATGGAAGCTGGGGTTGACGTGCTGATCGAAAAGCCGGTGGCCGCGACGCTCGGCGAGGCCGACGAACTGCTTCGCTTGGCGTTGGAGCACAAGCGGGTGGCGCAGGTTGGGCATCTGGAGCGCTTCAATCCGGCGGTGCGGGCTACGCTGCCGCTGATCAAGCGACCGATGTTTTTTGAAGTGCACCGGCTGAGCGTGTTCTCTCCGCGGGCGCTGGATGTGGACGTGGTGCTGGACCTGATGATCCACGATCTCGATGTTGTGCTGACGTTCGTGAAGTCGGGGGTGAAGGAAATACGGGCGGTGGGGCTGCCGATTCTTTCGGGCAAGGTGGATATTGCGAATGTGCGCATCGAGTTTGAATCGGGTTGCGTGGCCAACTTTACGGCGAGCCGGGTTTCGACGGAGCGCGTGCGCAAGCTGCGTTTCTTTCAGGCGGGGCAATACATTTCGATCGATTATGGACGGCAGGATGTGCTGGTGTTCTCGGTCGGAAGTGCGGTTGGCAATGCGGTTGGCAATGCGGTTGGAAGCCCGGCGGGAATGGCGGGCGAGCCGAGCGTGAATCCGCAGATCCAAATGGCGAAGCCGCCGATCACGGCGGAAGAGCCGCTGCTGGCGGAGATCAAGGCATTCCTGCAGTCGGTGCGGGACCGGTCGCGTCCGGTGGTTTCACTGGAGGATGGGCGGAGAGCGCTGGAGCTTGGCTTGGCGATTTTGGCGGAGATTGGGCGGCACGCGGGGCGGATCGGGCTGGGGAGAAGTTAGAGAGTTGCTGTGACCATAGGCAACTGCCGGGCTTCGCCCGGCTAGGACGGGCTAGGGCGCCCGTCCCCACACGAGCGGGTTCCAGATAGCTATTGCTGAGGTGGCGGGCCCGGCTGGTCGCCAGCGTCGGGCGGGCCGTGGCGACGGTTTTGTCCCCATTGCCCACGATTGGCCTGCATTTCGTCCCACTTCTTCTGCTGGTTAGAGTCGAGGAGCGCGCGGATCTGCGTGTCGGTGTTCTTGCGGATGTCCATCATTTTGGTGCGGCGATCCTGCTGGGACAGAGAAGTGTCCTGGCGTAGGCTCTCCATCCGTGAGTGTTCGGACTGGAGGATGTCCTGCACTTTGGTTTGCTGATCGGAAGTGAGCTTGAGTTTCTTGGTTAGTTCCTGGGTGCGCTGGGCGGGATCGGGCGGGCCGTGGTGCCAGCCACCGTTGCCCTGCGCGGGTTGCTGATTGTTAGGCGGGCTATCGTTGGACGCTTGGGCCGCCGCGAAAGGCGCGGTGATCGAGATGAGGCCGGCCGCGAGAAGAACGAGAAGGCACTGCTTGAGCATGGAGATCTCCTTTTCAAAGCGATCTGTCTACATCTATGAATGGAATTATGAGCCGGAAGTTGCGCGAGGAACAGGATTCGGACAAATCTTTGCGTAACTTTACAAAGCGCAGGTTCGATTTGGGATCTATGGCGGTGACGCGCCTTGCGCGGACAGGCGCTGCTTAAGTTGGGCGGCAAATTGTTGAGTCTGCTCGTCGGAGAGCTGTAGCTGTCCGTCGAGGACCAGGCTCAACTGGCCGGCGCCGGCATCCTGGAATTGCGCTTTCTGGATGGTGGCGGACTCCTGCGCGGCGGGCGGGAGTGTGGCCTTGGTGTCTGTGCCCTTCTGCATGGCGGAGAGGAGCGATGCGGCGATTTGCTCGCGCAGCGTGACGCCGAGGTCACCGGAGCGGAGCAAGTCGCGGAGTAAGCCGTCGGCGTCGGCGCGGATAATTTCGGAGACGAGACCCAAGCCAGCGTTTTGTTCGACCGACGGAGTGAGCTTGACCTCGATGGTGCCCTCGCCGGCGGCCACTTCCATAGGGCTTGCCTGGCCCGGCCTTTCCTGGGTCAGACCAGGCGGGCAGACCCAGCGCTCGAAGTGCAAGCTCGCCACCACGAGGATGGCGGGAGCCAGAGGGGTGAGCGTGGTTTGTTGAATCTCAATGCGCTCGCCGCAGTGGGGAGAGCGGGTGAGCGCGGAGCGCAGAATGCCGGTGATGTTGTGCTGCACGTCGGAGAGATCGGCAGTGAGCTTGAGACTGAAGAGGTTGTGGCCGTTTTCGGCAGAAGTCCGGGAGACGGCGCCCGAAGCTGGGATGGAGATGGGCTGACCGGCGATGTTGATCGAGCTCGTCACCTTGGGAAGGTTGAAGGCGAGGTCCTGGCCGCCAGAGGGGAGGAGGATGCTCATTTCTCTGCCGAGCGCGAGTTGCTCGCTTTGGAAACTGGCGAGCGCTTTGTCGAGACTGGCGGCGGAGTTGGCGATCTGTTCGCTCTCTGGTTTGGGGCTCTGGACGATTTGATCGAGCGTCTTTACTTGTTTGTCGAGGTCGGAATCCGCTTTTGCCAGTTTCTTGGCGATGTCCTTCAAACCGGATTTTTGTTTGGAAGAAAACGAGGCGAGAAAATTCTTGTTGCTGGCGCGAGCTTTTTCAATGGCCTGATCGAGGGTGGTTGCGCGATCGGACAGCGGAGAAGAAGCGGGGACTTTCTGCAGAAGTTCGCGAAAGGTTTTTAGCCGATCGCTGGCGGCCTGAGCGTCTTGTGCGACCGTGGCGAACGCGGCGCGCTGCTCAACGGTCGCTTGCACGGCCATGGCTTGGTGAAAGTCCTTGAGATCGTCCTTTTCGCTTACCCCTGCGGGACGGCCGGCACCGCCGCCGGTGCCAGTCGGCATGCCGTGTCCGCCGCCACCGCCGTGCTGGGCGAGCATGCTGCCGGGACTGATGAGCAGAGCGATTCCGACAATCAGCACAGCTACACCGGGCACAGAGATACGAAGTGCAGACGCGCGCAGTGCGGAAACACCCTGGGCAGATACGCCAGGACAGCGAGTTCCTTTTTGGAACATAGGCCAGATCTCCAAGAACATCTTACGGTTGGAACGAGACCGCAGGACTAACGGAGCAACAAAAAGTTCTGATGCCGCCGGATTGAAATTGGTGACCTGGTCTCTCTGCCCGGTGGGCCGGTTGCCCGGCCATTACTCAGGTACTCACTCGGCTTGCGAAAAAAATGCGACAATAGAATCGGCGGTCGCAACTCCATAGTTTACGTAACTTTACGAAGGAACTTTACGCGTAATCTTACGCAACCCAGGAGCCTGCCCGTGTCTCTAAGCATTGTAGTCTCTGCCTGATGCCGGTCACCCAAATTCCGTCTCGCGATCCGCTGACTCCTTCCGAGCAGCCGGAGCAGCGCGATTTGTTCGAAGCGCAGCACTGGGAAACGGCCTACCGCGGCTTCAATCCTGACGATGTTCCGCATCTTCTCATTCAGTTGCAGGACGATCTTTCGCGGGCGCGCAAGCGCGAAGCGATTTGGCTGTCGGTGATCCTGCACTTGTTTGTGGTCATTCTGTTGTGGAACAGCGAGAAGTTGATGGGGCTGTTGCCGCACCGGACGCTGGATCTGGCGATTCAGGCGAATGCAGACCAGTCGAAGGACGCGATGTTTCTGGAGTTGCCGCCTGACGCGCAGAAACTGATGCGGCGTCCCGATGCGAAAGTGATTTCGGATAAGGACCGCATCGCGACCAGCAAAGCGCCGCAGATCAATCGAGAAGAGTTGAGGAAGATACTGGAAAGCGCGCGTCCGGGACGGCCGGGCGAGAACGTGCAGCAGCCACCGGCGCAGGGCCAAGCAGCGCAGAACCAGCAGCCGCCAGCGCCGCAGGAGAATTCGGGATTCGCGCAGCCGCAGCCGAGCGATCAGACGGCGCAGTTGCGGATGCCTCCGCAGAACCGGCCGATGCCGGATTTTAATGCTCGCATGACGGCGGGCTCGATGATCGACCAAGCGGCCCAGGCTGCCGCCGCCAACCATGGGCGCTACGGTGGCTCTGGACAAGCGGGCGATTACGGGAGCCCGGGCAGGAGCGGGGCGAAGGCGCTGGATCAGGCGGAAATCCTGACCGACACGATGGGCGTGGATTTTGGGCCTTATCTGACTCGGATCGTGCAAATTGTGAAACAGAACTGGTATAACCTGATGCCGCCGTCGGTGTATCCGCCGATCTTGAAACAGGGCAAGCTTTCGATTGAATTCGTCATCCTGAAGGATGGCAAAGCGACCGACATGGCGGTTCGCACCTCGTCCGGCGACGTGGCGCTCGACCGGGCCGCGTGGGCGAGCATCACCGCATCCACCCCGTTCCCACCGCTGCCGAAAGAATTTCCCGGCAAAGTCCTCGGCCTGCGTTTCTATTATTTCTACAACCTCGAAATCAGAGACGTGAAGTAAGCTCGCGCAATCGGCCCTGATTTCCCGTAGAGACGCGGCACGCCCGTCTCTACTTAACATAATCGGGCGCTTCGCCCTTCGACCAGGGATCGTACGTTGCCACGAAATGCGCACGCTCCGGCCGGGTCGGATGATCGAAGAACCACACTTTGATAAACGTACTCGGGTCGGGATCGGCGATCGCGCTGGCTTCAGGTGCGCGAATGGGGTGAATTCGCTACCATAGGGATATTGTCAGTTCGATGCGCATCCGAATAAAAAAATGAAGATTCAACGAGTGTTGCCGCGCTCAGTTGTTTTGTCCACTCTAGGTCTGGTGTGTCTGGTTCTGCTCTGTCTGCCGGCTTTCGCGCAGGATGTGCCGGAGGCTCTCCGCCCGCCGAAGGGCGCTCAAGTCGCACTCGTCGTTTTCGAAGACTTGCAATGCCCCCAATGTGGCCGTGTGGCGCCGCTGCTGGCTCAGGCCTCACGGACCTATAAGATTCCCCTTGTACAGCACGATTTCCCGTTACCGGCGCACAACTGGTCGTTCGACGCTGCCGTGCTGGCGCGCTATTTCGACACGCATTCCAAGGAGATGGGGAATGCGTTCCGGGACACGGTGTTCGAGCACCAACTGGAGATCAATCCGCAGAATTTGCGGGGATTTGCGGAGAAGTTTGCCGCCGATCACAAAATTGGCTTGCCATTCGTGGTGGATCGGGAGGGCAAGCTGGCGGGGCTGGTGAGGGCAGACAAAGAGTTGGGTATGAGTCTGCACATCGAGCACACGCCGACGATCTGGGTGGTCAGCAACAAACGTACCGGTAAGCCCTACGTCGAGGTGACGGACACTAACCAGCTCTATGTGTTGATCGACGCCATCAAGAAGGAGTAGGGGCAGCTTCTAAACGCCGTCTCTACTCCGTCCACCTTCGGAACAGCAGGGCGCCGTTGGTGCCGCCGAAGCCGAACGAATTCGACATGGCGTATTCGAATTCCGTTTTGCGGGCGTGGTTGGGAACGAAATCCATGTTATCGGTCTCAGGGTCCTGATTCTCGAGGTTAATGGTCGGCGGCAGAACCTGATCGCGCAACGCCAGCACCGTCACTCCCGCCTCTAATCCGCCCGCTCCGCCCAGCAGATGGCCGGTCATGGACTTGGTGGAACTTACCGGGACTTTCTTTCCAAATAAATTTCGAATGGCGTGCGCCTCGAGCGTGTCGCCGATGGGCGTCGAGGTGCCGTGGGCGTTGAGGTAGCCGACGACGCTCGGATCGAGTTTCGCGTCGCGCAGCGCGTTGCGCATGACACGGAAACCGCCTTCGTGCTCGGGGGCGGGCTGCGTCATGTGATACGCGTCCGCACTCATGCCGTAGCCGACCAATTCCGCCAGGATGGGAGCGCCCCGGCGGCGGGCATGCTCGAGTTCTTCGAGAACCAGGATGCCGGCGCCTTCGCCCATCACGAAGCCGTCGCGGTCCTTGTCCCAGGGACGGCTGGCGCGATGCGGGTCGTCATTGCGGGTGGAAAGCGCGCGCATGGCGGCGAATCCGCCGACGCCCATGGGAGTAATGGCGGCCTCGGCGCCTCCGGCGATCATTACGTCGGCGTCATGGTGCTGGATGATGCGGAAGGAATCGCCGATGGAGTGGGCGCTGGTGGTGCAGGCCGTGGCCGTCGCTTCATTCGGGCCCTTGGCGCCGAACCTCATGGAAACGTGCCCGGCGGCGAGGTTGATGATGGCGGCAGGAATGAAGAAAGGCGAGATTTTGCGCGGTCCACCCTCGAGGAGCGCGGTATGCTCGCGCTCGATCACGTCGAATCCGCCGATGCCGGAGCCGATATGCACGCCGACGTTCTCGGCGTTTTCGGGCGTGATCTTGAGCTGCGACATCTTCATCGCTTCATCGGAGGCGGCGATCGCGAAGTGGATGAAGCGGCCCATCTTCTTCACTTCTTTTTTCTCGATGAAATTGAAGGGATCGAAGTTGCGGACCTCGGCTGCGATCTGACAGGCAAAGGCGGAGGCGTCGAACCCGGTAATGCGGTCGACGCCGCTCTTGCCCGCGAGCAGGGCCTGCCACACCGAGTCGGTGGTATTGCCCAGTGAGCAGATCAAGCCGATGCCGGTAATGACGACCCGCCGTTCCAAACTACTTGCCCGCCTTCGCGTGCTTGCCGATGTAGTCGACGGCATCCGACACGGTGCGAATCTTCTCCGCATCCTCGTCGGGGATTTCGATATCGAAGGCCTCTTCGAAGGCCATCACGAGCTCGACGGTATCGAGCGAATCGGCGCCCAGGTCATCCACGAATGAAGCGCTGGGCGTGACCTCGCCCTCATCCACACCCAACTGCTCGACGATAATCTGTTTCACTTTTTCATCAACGGCTGCCATGTTTCTCCTCGTTTCTAAGTCTGGGAATCGCGGGTCCGGGTTCCGGGCCGGCGTTTGCTGAATTACGACTGCATGTTGCTCATTGCATCGGATGAAGTCGAAACCAGTAGTCTAAAAGGGATCGGAAAAGTATGCAAAGGAAGTAACGAAAGAAAACCGGTCTGTCTGAAGCTGATATGTGTGGAGATCACTACGGAATCCTAACTGGCGGCGGGGAGAGCGGTCAAACCTCGGCTTCCCTAACCTCGGCATCCTGACGCCAGCAACACGCGAGGGTCCGGGCGCATTGCCTCCGGCCCCTCATGATGTGGTTTGAATCGCGTCTTTCTCGCGTCACTTGGAATATTCGTCCCTCAGGCGGACCTGCCGGTCGGTCATGGGGACTTCGCGTCCCGCGATGAAGACCTGCTTCACATCGGTTTGCACGTCCAGCGGATCGCCGTTCGCAACGACGATGTTGGCGGTTTTGCCGACATGGAGAGAGCCGAGTTGGTCGGCGACGCCCCAGATTTCGGCGGCGTTGATGGTGATCGCCTTGAGCGCTTCGTCATAGGGGAGGCCGAAGGCGGTTGCGAATCCTGCCTGGTCGGGCAGGTTGCGCACGTTGTGCGCCGAGTAGGAGGCAAAGACGATCTTGACGCCGCGTTTGTAGAGCTGCGCCGGAAGGCTGTAGACCGCGTCGTAACGCTCGTCTTCTTTCGGAGCTTCGTAGATGGGCCCCACGATCACCGGCACCTTGAGGCTAGCCACGTAGTCGAGGACGGGCTGCGAATGGCTGATGTGGTTCAGCACGAACTTCAGCTTGAACTCGTTGGCGAGACTGACAGCAGTTTCAAGATCGCTCGGACTTTCGGCCGCAAGCACGATGGTTTTCTTACCTTCCAGATAGGGGAGCAGCGCTTCCGACTTGAGATCGCGCTTGGGGGCCAGAGGCTCGGGTTTCTTGTCGCGGGCGGCGTCGGTTTTTTTTTGCGTTCGTAGTCGGCCCACTTCGTTTTGTAGTCTTGCGCATCGAGGAAAGCCTGGCGCAGTTGCGCCGCCAGACCCATGCGCGTCGACGGGAACTTGCGCTTGTCGAAGCCGCCTTTGTTGCGGCGCTCACCACCGGTGAAGTTGAGAGGCATGGCGTTATCTCGGATCAGGAGCATCTCGGTGGCGGAGGCTCCCGCGAGTTGAATGAAAGAATCCTCGCCGGGCAGCGTGTCTGCGCCTTCAGGAGCGACGACGGCATTGGTGATGCCGTTCATGCGGGCCACCGGAATCAGGGCCGACTCCGCGTGGAACGCCTCGGCGGTATGCATGTGCGGCATAATCTCGTCGCTCAGTTCGACGAGATCGTTGGTCATGGCTTCGGCGGAGATTTCCGTGAGGCCGAGGCTCGTCTCCGAATCGACCAACCCCGGATAGACGGTCATGCCGGTTACGTCAATGACCTGCGCGGCGCTCGGGACATTGACGGAACTCGCCGCACCGACTGCAGTGATCTTCCCGCCCTGCATGGCGATCACGCCGTTCTCAATGACGCCGTGGGTGACGGTCAACAGCTTGCCGCCTTCTATTGAGCATTGCATAATATAGTTACAATGGAAACAGATCGGCCTGCTGCCAGAAGGCGATCACCAGGGTAGGCCGCTTGCGCATACGACGAAGCGCCTGGCGCGCGTGATGGCTCAGCTGCCC
>JBEKAF010000027.1:0-42804 GCA_050018355.1 Terriglobales bacterium
GCCCGGAAATATTCCCACTTCGCCTTGTGTCCCAATCCAACCCTCCTCAAATCGTCTCTTGAGTCGGGTTACATCCTACGTGTCTCGACGGCCTCCCCTTCGGTTACATTTAGCATGGCTCGATACGTAGTCTTGCCTTTACTAGCGGTGGAGAGTAGACTGTCGTTGGTTTCTGCCTTCCGGGCCCCGTTCTTTTAGAGGAGCGCGCCATGCCCGACACAGCCCAGACGTTTGCGGACCTTCTTTCTGCTCTTCTTGATGATTGGAAGAAATTCGGTAAATTCCTCCTTCTTGTTTTTTTCGCGTGCTTGCTTGCTCTAGGACTCGTGTACGGCATCTTGCGCAGCCTCCCGCGCGCGACGAGAGAGGTCAAGCTCGGCACAGGAAGCATTCTTTTCAGTCAGCCCACTGAGGACGGCCAGGAGTATGTCGTTGTGATTTCGCCACAAGGGTGGCAGGAGACCGGGATCTCCGTGAAGAAGGGCGATACGATTAATTTCGAGGTTGGCGGCAAGGTGAATATCGATCTCGAAGGTCTGAATGTCGCTCTTGACGCGCGTCGCGCCGCTGAGAACAGGATCATCGGCGAGGAAAAGAAAGCTGGCAGATGGGAAAAAGAGAAAGATGATTTTCTTCCTGAGCTCCACTACACGCCCGAAGACAAACTTAATGCGAGACCTCGCTGGCGTTGGAATGGGCCGGACGGTGTGAGTGATCAAGAAATGAAAGACGCGCGGAAGCGAGATGAAACCGCAAGCCCCGCTCGCCAGAAGAGGGCTGTTCTACCAGCGAAGGGTTATGGTGCTCTGCTCGCAGCAATCAGGGAGACCAATGCGTTGCCCGCACCCGCTGATGCATTCTTTGTCGGGTCTAGCAGCGCTTATGTGGCGCCGAGAAGCGGCAAACTGTATTTCACGGTGAATGATGTTATATCCGACGATAAGGATTTTCCGGATATGTTTTTCGTCGACAATATCGGCTCGTTCTATGCCAGGGTCTCGGTATCGAAGTGATATCCCCCTTCAACTCGTAACCCCGGGTTTCTAACGTTTTGGTCGGTCTCCTTCCCAGAAAGGTTAAAACTGGGCTAGGCGATCGCCATTGATTCGATCCGCTCCCGCTGTGTTTCCATCAGTTTTGTTCCCACCATGGATCGCTCACGTGCTCTTATAAAAAAGCAGTGCCACAAAATGTTAACCTAGAAGAAATTCAGATGACCATCCTGGCCTTCACCGCCGTCGTCGCGATTGTTTCCTTCGTCGCGGGACTTCTCGGATCGCTCACCGGCCTCGGTGGTGGTGTTGTTCTCGTGCCCCTGCTCACCATCTTCTTTCACGTGGATATCCGCTACGCCATCGGAGCCTCGCTCGTCTCCGTGATCGCGACCTCATCCGGCGCCGCCGCCTCGTATGTGAAAGAAGGATTCTCCAACATTCGCATCGGCATGTTCTTGGAAATTGCTACCACGTTCGGCGCGTTGCTCGGAGCCTTCCTGGCCACCCGGATTCCCACCAGCGCCCTGGCGATCATCTTCGGAGTGGTCCTGCTCTACTCGGCGTTTCTTTCGCGCAAGCCGCGCACGCAGGCCCAGCGCAGCCTGCCACCAGATCCGCTCGCCACCCGTTTGCGGATGAACGGCAGTTTCCCCGACATGGAGGGCCCGCGCAGCTACAACGTCCAGCACGTCCCCACCGGCTTCAGCCTCATGTTCGGCGCCGGCGCGCTCTCCGGATTGCTCGGTATCGGCTCCGGCGCCGTCAAAGTACTCGCCATGGATCAGGCCATGCGGATTCCCTTCAAAGTTTCCACCACCACCAGCAACTTCATGATCGGCGTCACCGCCGCCGCCAGCGCCGGTGTTTACCTCAGCCGGGGATACGTCGATCCCGGCCTCGCCATGCCCGTTATGTTAGGAGTCCTCGTCGGCTCCTTACTCGGCAGCCGCATCCTGGTCAAGGCGGAAACCAAATCGCTCCGCCTCGTTTTCAGCGTAGTGATTCTCGTGCTAGGTCTGCAAATGCTCTACAAAGGATTCTGGGGGAAGATCTGATGCCCGCCGCCCAAGCGCCCGCGCCGCAGCCGCACCCGCTCCAACCCCCACCGCAATCGTGGGACGATCATCGCATCGAAGTCATCCTCGGCAACCTGCTCCGCGCCGGGGTCCTTATCTCGGCGGCTGTCGTTCTCTGGGGAGCGTGTATCTATCTCTTCCGCCACGCGCACGAGCCCGCCGATTACCGCGTCTTTCGCGGCGAGCCCTCCGAATTTCGCACCATCCCCGGAGTCATCCAAAGCGTCATCGACGGCCGAGGCCGAGGCTTAATTCAGCTCGGATTGCTCCTCCTAATCGCCACCCCCATCGCCCGCGTAGCCTTCTCCATCGCAGGATTCGCCCTCGAACGCGATCGCATGTACGTAGCCTTCACCCTGATCGTGCTCGCCATCCTTCTCTACAGCCTCCTCGGCTCCGGCATCGGCGTGTAAGTCCGGCCACGCACATCGAAACCCTGTCGTCCTGATCATGGGCGGGTGTGGTTCGATCCGGCAAACGGTGGAGGCAACCTCACGTGAGAATCGAGTCGTCGAGTCGTTTGCGGCGGAAGTCGGCGACGGACTGCACGAACGCCATGATCAGCGGATGCGGGTTGTCCTCGCGTGAGGAAAGTTGCGGTTGGAACAACGTCGCGATGTAAAACAAGTGTGCCGGAGATTCGATGGCCCGGCATTCTTCCTTGGAGCCGCGGGCTACGACCGGAAAGCCCGCCTCCATAGCCATCCATTCGAACTCGGGATTCATCTCGTAGTTGCAGAAGAATTCTTCCTCGATCATTTCTTTTGCGTAATACGCCGCGAGATAGGAGCCGGGACGGAGGCGGATCTGGCTAACTTTTCCGGAGAGCTTGGGCGCCTTCGGATCGCGGTTGGGAACGGCGCAGGCGACGGGATAGATGACGATGTTCTTGGCGTGCGGGTCTTCTTCGGCGGTAGTGGCGTCGCGGATGCCGAGCACGTTGCGGGCGCACTCGATGAGCGTGTACTGGAAGCCTCCGCAGGTGCCGAGGAATGGCCGGTCGTGGACGCGCGCGAACTCGATACCTTTGAGCATGCCGTCGAAACTTTTGTAGGGGCTGCCCGCCGAGGCCCACAGACCATCGAAGGAATCGAGTGTGGCGGCAGCGCCCGGTTCGACGAGCGAAGGCGTCGGAATCCAGGCCGATTCCACTTTGAGTTGGAGTTTCCGAGCGACGTGCTGGAGCGAGTCGTTGGTCGCGTGATGGGAACGGAATTCGGGATTGAAATCGCCGAGAATCCCGATCCGGACGGGTTCGGTCACAAGGGACATTCTAAATTAGCGGTTCGCACTTGCCATTGAGCAGTTAGCTGCTGGCTTCGCCGAGAGCCACACCTTTCATGAATTGTCATCGTATGAATTGTCATCCCGAGCGAAGCGAGGGATCTGCAGTTCGCCGCCAGATGCAGATCCCTCGCTTTGCTCGGGATGACAAAGTTTGGGTGCGCGTCGAAGAACGCGGTGCCAGAAGCCGCAAGTCATCAGGAGCGAAGAGCCAAGAGCGAACAGCCAAGAGCCAAAAGCCTCTGTCCTACAGCAACTCCATCTGCGCCAGCAGCATGTAGAGGCCGAGCAGCGTGATGGCCGCGCCTCCCCAGACCATGGTGGCGGATTTCCAGGCCAGCGCGCTGACGAATTCCTTCTGGCTGCGAAAGGAGATCACGAACGTAGGATTATTGTCGCCTTTCATCAATACGACGGGTGGAGTGAGATTGAACTCGGATGGCTTGGGCTGATCCTCCTGCAGACGTGCTTCGTGTGTACGCGCTTCGAGCAGACGATCTTCGTCGTGGGCGGAGTTGTGGGCAGAGATCGTCGCGGGCGGCGCGTTTTCTTCGACGGCTACAGTCTGGAACGGGAACCCGGCAGCGGACCACGCCTCTGGTTTGGTGATGCCGGCGCGCGTGAGCGCGGCCGCGATTTTCGACTGCTGGCTCATTTCGTGACTGATGGAAGGAGCCGCGCCACTGGCAAGTCTGATGATCTGCGGGGCAGGGACAGTGACCTGCTCCGAAAAATTGTTTGGCGCGGAGTTGCGCAGTTCGTCGCCGCGCGGCGAAAACGGACGCACCTGGACGCCCGGATTCTCAGTGAGAGTTCCGGCGATGAAGAGCGCGTCTTCGGGCTTGATCGAGCGTTCTTCGATGCGCAGGCGGCGGGCCGGAACGATGCCGTGGCGCGAAAGAAAAACGCTGACGGGCGGCGGAACGTCATCGAGGTTCGAGGAGAAAAACGATGCGCCATATTCTTCACGAAAGTCACGGTGCAGGTCGAGATCGGCTCCGAGAGGTTCGATGAGCAACTGGCCGGTGGAGTCGTTGATGAAGAAGGGCAGGTGCAGAGTTTCGTCTGCAACTTTCTCCCATTCCTGCTTCTTCCCATCGCGCTGCTGCCAGACGGTGGTGTGGTACAGAAAGCAATGTTTGCTGGTGATGGGTGCCGACATTGTGTAAGGGCCGGTGGCCATGCCGTTGACCTCGACCAGTCCCAGGGCGGCGCTGCGAATCTTCGAGGTTGGTGTGGTAAGCAATAAGCGCTTGCGGGCGAGCAGATGGAATCCGAAAAAGAAAAAGTACAAACCGCCGGCAATCGCGACCGACGAAAGAATCGTGAGGTAGTTGATCGGGATGAAGAGGGAAAGGCAGACGGTCACAGTGCTTTCCTGGATTGCCTCGGATGATCTGGTATGAGGATAAGAAGAGATTTCAAAAAGGACACGGAGAAAGAGGCGGGATGGGCTTACGGAAGTAACGTTACGGACTGCGATGCAGGGGAGATGAGGCGAGCCTCATCTCTACTAACCTTGTCTCCTAACTATGCGCTCACAGCGCGAGTTTTCAAAATGTCGGCTACGGCGGCCATGACTGCATCTACTTCGGTGTCGGTGTTGTAGAAGTGCGGCGAGAACCGGACTCCGGCTTTGGGACCGCGCTCCTCAGAACGACGAGTCGCACGTCTGCCCGGGCCAAGTAAGCTCGGCCAGTAAGGCTTTCTTGCTCCTGATCCAGTCCCCTCTGGGAACGGACTCTTTCCTGGAACCTGCGCGCTGGATCACTCCCTACCACCTACACCCCGCTCGGTTCCCCTATAATCGGTAGTCAGAATCCCGTTTTGGCGGGGGCCCGTAGCTCAAGCGGATAGAGCATCGGATTTCTAATCCGACGGTTGCAGGTTCGATTCCTGCCGGGCCTACCAGATTGTCCTATAGGAGTCGCCCGTTCGTGCCATTCCCCCCGCGGCGATCAGAACGTAGAGTCATTGGTGAGCAGACTTCGGGGGAGGGCTGTTCAAACGGGCGTCCGATGACTCTAACCGAGTCCGGGCGCTTTCGTTTTTGCGGCGCATTTGACCCAGTCCGGCAGGCGCGCGGCAAATTCATTGCCCCTGCCTCACGCCTTCGGCGCGCTCGTCTTCGGTCTTGGTTTCGGTCTGATCATATCCCACTCTTTTTCCGTCAGCTCCCGTCCCAGCGCCGTGAACTCGCCCGCTCCTTGCAGCCACTCCCCGCCGTCCATGATCACGACTTCTCCATTTACATAGCCGGCGCCATCGCTGATCAAGAATGCGGCCAGATTGGCAAACTCCTCCGTCGTGCCAAACCGTCCCAGAGGATTTCGTTTCTTCGCCGCCACCTCCAGTTCCGGACGCGGCAACAGACGCGAGAACGCGCCCTCGGTCGGAATCGGCCCAGGCGCGATGGCGTTCATCCGAATCCCGCGATCGCCCCACTCGACTGCCAGGCTTCGTGTCAGCGCCTGCACGCCCGCCTTGGCCACCGCCGATGGCACTACATACGCCGAGCCCGTCGTCGTGTAGGTGGTGGTCACGTTCAGCACCACGCCTCCGTGCCCCGCCGCCAGCCATCGTCGCCCGCAGGCCATCGTCGTGTGCAGCGTGCCCATCAGGACAATGCCAATCACCGACTGAAACGCCCCCAAGGAAAGTTCTTCCGTACGTGCCAGGAAATTTCCTGCCGCGTTGTTCATGAGCACATCGAGCGGACCTTCGGCCCAGATGATTCCGATCATTTCCTCGACAGCCGCAGCGTCGCGCACGTCGCAGGGACGGGAGTGGATCTTGCCGCCCGTGCGCTCGCGTAACTCCTGCTCGGTCGCCGCAAGAACTTCCTGCCGCCGCCCGCAGATATAAACTTCCGCGCCCAGTTCCAGAAACCGTTGCGTCGTAGCCTTGCCCAAACCGGTGCCGCCGCCGGTAATAAGGATGCGCTTGCCCTGAAGCAGATCTTCCTGGAACATTGGTCCTCCTACGCAGCCCTTAAAGGGGCGTCTATGTTGGAAAATCCTCGGCATCGCTAAAGCGATACCCTGATACGAATCAAAATTCCCCGGCAGCCTTCAGAGACGCTCTTTCTGGGTGCTGGGTACTGGCCGCTGGGTACTGCTTAAGATCCTTGGCCGAGCGTCGCCACCGCCCAGCGCGCGTGTTCCGCGACCACCGGGTCCTCGTCCTCGCAGAGTTTCTTGAGCGTCGGCACAAATTCCCGGTCGCCGCTGTTTCCCATCGCAATCACTGCGTTCCGCCGCAGGCCGGAACGCTTTGTGCGCCGGACTGGAGATCCGCGAAACACCACCCGGAACTCTTCCTGCTGTATTTCGGCTAGCCAGTCGAGCGCTGGGTTGACCAGCCCTTCCCGCGCCTCGAACTCCGCCGCGGAAGTCGCCGGCGCCTTGCGGTTCCACGGGCAAACGTCCTGACAGATGTCGCATCCGAAGACGTGCCGTCCCATGCCCGAGCGCAGCTCGTCTGGAATCTCGCCTCGCTTCTCGATGGTCAGATAGGAAATGCACAGCCGAGCATCGAGTACGCCGGGCGCAACAATCGCCTGCGTTGGACAGGCGGTGATGCAGCGCGTGCAAGTTCCGCAACGATCGGGCGCAGGCAGGTCGGCGGTGATCTCATTTTCCGTGAGATCAAGCGAGGTAAGGATTACGCCCAGAAACAGCCACGATCCTAGCTGCTGGTTGATGATGCAAGTGTTTTTGCCGATCCATCCGATGCCAGCGTATTTGGCGTATACGCGCTCGATGAGCGGGCCGGTATCGACATAGGAACGAAGTTGGAGCGAGCTGCCGGTTGTGTCGAGTAGTCCGCGCAACTCATGTTCCATCTGTTGCAGGCGGCGCAGGACGGCGTCGTGGTAATCCTCACGGGCCCAGGCGTAGCGCGAAATCCAGCCTCGGCTGGCATTTTCCATCTGCGCCTGAATCGAGTACGGATACGCGGTGTTGTAGTTGATGGCGCACACGACCACGCTGCGTGCCCAGGGAGCGACTCGGGCCAGCGCCGCGCGCTTGAGTTCCCCGGTATCATCGCGCGCTTCCATGTATTTCATTTCGCCGTGCTTCCCATCCGCGATCCAAATGGGAAAGACGCGCAACTCGCCGAAATCGCGGACCGGCGCAATGCCGCAGACATCGAATCCGGCGTCGCGCGCGCACCGCTTGATGCGGGTTGGAAGGTCGGGAAGCAAGTGGGCAATGGCTCGCGGCCAGTTCGGCCGCTGGGTGGAACTCACATCCTCCAGAAGAGGCTATCACTTCACAGTGCTTAATCTGGCCGGTTGAGTGCTGATGTTCTAGCTCTTGCGTGTGCGCGCAGCCGCCGTTTTCTTGGCGGCAGGGGTGAAGTGCTCGATCCGGTTACGGCCTTTTTCCTTGGCCGCATAAAGGCCGGCGTCGGCCTGATTCAACAACGCTTCCACTTCGTTTTTTCCATCGCAAGTAGAGATGGCGACTCCCATACTCATGGTGACGAGTCTCTCCTCGCCGGAATAAACCACCGGTGTATTGGCAACGATTTCGCGCAGCCCATTCGCGCGCATTAGAGCGTTAGGCAAATCACAGTTGGGCAGAATCATAAGAAATTCTTCTCCGCCATAGCGGCCAACACCGTCGTAGACACGGAGTTGCGCACGCAGTCGCCGGCCGATTTCCCGGAGCGCCTCATCGCCAAAAAGATGGCCGAGTGTGTCGTTCACGCTCTTGAAATGGTCGATGTCGCTAAGAATCACTGCTACCGGCTTGCGCTCCCGGCGCGCTCGCTCCAATTCCCGCTCGAGCATGGCGAGAATCTCTCCGCGATTCATCAATCCAGTGAGGCTATCGTGGGTGGCGGCGTGGCGCATGGACTCCCGGGCGGAAACCAGTTCCTCCTGCAGGTCGAGAATCCGCTTACCAACCAGCAGGCGCGCCTTTAATTCCAGCTCATCAAAGGGCTTGGCCAGATAGTCGTCCGCCCCGGCTTGCATGGCCTCGAGCATGTTCTGGCGGCCCTCTTTACTGGTCAGCAGGATGACGTAGACGTAAGGACCGGACGATCCGGCTTGCCGGATGCGCTGGCAAAGCTCAATGCCATCCAGATCGGGCAGCACCCAATCGAGCAGAACGAGCTTGGGAGCATCCGGTTGCTCCAGGATTCGCCAAGCCTCGGAGCCGCTCTCCGCGAGGGTGACGCCAAAACCCCAGCTTCGCAAATGATCGCCGATCAATTTGCGATAGACAGCGGAATCATCGACCACCAACGCCTGCATGAGTCTTGAACCTCCGACCTCCGCTGCGCCAAACCATGAACGGCCGCTCATTCACACCTCCGTGGCAGGTCAGTACCCATGAAACATGACCCACCATCATAAGACCAAGAGGTTGCTTGAGGGGCTGGCAATTGGCTGGCCCGTGCATCCAGAGGTACGCTTTGAAGAATCGGCAAACGGAGCCAGATGCTTTAGCAGGCTGGTGCCGGACTTGGAAGCCCCCTTTCAAGCGCCGAAAGCCTGCCCAGCGACCGTGTCGAGGCAAGCTCTCACGCGCCCGCACGCAGCGGCAGCGGCTGCCCAAGTTCCAAGTCCCAGAGTTTACTATCTGGGCACGATGGCAGTTTCAGAACGCTCGGTCTCCGATCCCGCCCGAGGGTTGACCGGGGCTTCGCCAGCGGCCTAACATTACCGCCGACGGCACCGAGGCCCTAGGAATGATCGGCCAGACAGTCTCCCACTATCACATCTTGGGAAAGCTCGGTGGTGGTGGCATGGGCGTGGTGTATGAGGCGGAAGACACGCGCTTGGCCCGTCATGTTGCCCTTAAGTTCATCCCTGCGGAGATGGTCCACGACCGCAAGTCGCTCGACCGCTTTGTGCGCGAAGCCCGCGCCGCTTCACAGTTGAACCATCCCGGCATCTGCACCATCCACGATATCGAAGACAACAACGGACATCCCTTCATTGTCATGGAGAAACTGGAAGGGGTGAGCCTGAAGGAGCGAATGCGCGGGAAGGCGATGGGTGTCGACGAGATTCTCGACATCGGCATCCAGGTGGCGGATGCTTTGGCGGCTTCGCACGCCAAGGGGATCATTCATCGCGACATCAAGCCGGCCAATATTTTTGTGGCGCAGAGCGGTCAGACAAAGATCCTCGATTTCGGATTGGCCAAATCGGCGCGCGAACCGGGATCGAGCGAAGCCGCGATGGAAGACTCGCTGACTGCGATGGGCGTGATTCCCGGAACAGCGGTTTACATGTCTCCGGAGCAGGCGCGCGGCGAGGAACTGGATCCGCGGAGCGATCTGTTCTCGCTCGGAGTCGTGCTTTACGAAATGGCTACCGGCAAGAAGCCTTTTGCCACCGGCAACGTGATCACCACGCTGGATGCGGTCTTGAACCAGAAGCCGGTTTCTCCTCTTAGTCTCAACCCGTCGCTGCCCCAGGATCTCGAAGGCATCATCGGCCGGGCCATGGAAAAGGACCGGGGACACCGCTACCCGAACGCGCTGGCGATGAAGAGCGATCTCCAGTCGTTGCGGAAAGAAACGGAATCGGGGTTAACCAGGACCGGGGCGCGGCGGCCAGCCTTGCCGTATCGCATTGCCACGAGTACGTTTCAAGCCTCGAGCAAATTTTCAACTTATCTTCTGCTCGGAGTCAGCGCGCTGCTGCTCACGGTTTTAGTCGCAATAGGTGCGTGGTGGTTCAAACAGCGTCAGATGACCGGTGGTGGCGCGCCGAAGAACACGATTGCGGTGCTGCCGTTGCAGAACATGAATGGCGACATCAGCGTGGAGTTTCTTCGCTTCGCGCTGGCTGATGAAATTGCCAACACGCTCACCTACACCCGGACGCTTGACGTTCGTCCATCCGCGATCACGCGAAAGTTTGTAGGCAACGACGTCGATCCGCAGCAGGCGGGCCGGGAAGTGCACGTCGCCAACGTGCTTACCGGACACTTCCTGAAGCAAGGCGATCGCCTTCTGATTACGCTCGAGGCGATCCAGGTGGATGGCAATCGGCTTTTGTGGCAGACCAATTTGACCGCGCCCGCTCAGGACCTGATCGCATTGCAAGCGCAGATGGCTGCCCAAATGCGTCAAGGGTTGCTGCCGGCGCTCGGCGCAGCCGGCGGTTTTCTCGATACCGGCACGCGCCCGAAAAACGCGGAGGCCTACGATCTCTACCTGCATAGCCTGGCGCTGCCTCATGATCCCGGGCCGAATAAGGATGCAATCGCGGTTCTGGAGCATGTGGTCGACGTCGACCCAACCTATGCGCCTGCATGGGAACAGCTCGGATTGCGTTGCTACTATGACGAAGAATTTTCCGATGGTGGCGAGCCGATGTTCCAGCGGTCCAACAAAGCCTGCGAACGTGCCATAGAGCTCGATCCGAATCGGGTCGTTGCCGCTGGACAACTGATTACCAACCGGGTTGAGCGAGGCGAACTCGGCAAGGCATACCAGGCGGCGCAGGCGCTGGTCAAGCGTCGTCCGGAGAGCGCCCAGGCCCATTTTGTGATGGGCTATGTCTATCGTTATGCCGGAATGCTGGAGCAATCGACGAGTGAATGCAATACTGCGCTGGCGCTCGACCCTGGTAACTATGTTTTTCGTTCTTGCGCCTGGGCCTTCATGGAGTTGGGTCAGACCGAACGGGCCGCGGATTTTATCCGTCTGGATGCCGGTTCGGAGTGGGCCGCGTATGTGTTGCCATCCATCCTTCTGCGCGAGGGGAAGATTCCGGAGGCGCGCGAGGCCGTGAAGCGCATGCCGACGGCGCCGCGCTACCACCGCGATCTGCTGGAGTCTTGCCTGCAGTTGCGGCCAGCCGCAGGCCTGGACCGGATCGCGCACGAAGCGGAAACCAGTCTGCCCACCGAGCCCGACCCTGAGACGTGGTATTACCAGGGAGCACTCTTCGCGTACTGTGGCAAGAAACAAGCGGCTCTCCATCTGCTCCAGAGCGCGGTCGAGCAGAACTATTGCGCGCACGAGAATCTGCTTTCTGATCCTCTGCTCGCAAAACTCCGCACAGAAACAGCATTTGACAAAGTGTTGACCACCGCGGGCGCTTGCCAGGAGGCGGTGCGAGCGGCAGGCAACACGCAGGGCCAGTGAAACGCAACCGGACTTTCGCGGCTATTTACTAGTTGGTACTGGGGGGTACCCCCTCCCCCCTATCTATTGGAATCATAGGGTTAGGCGAAAAATCTTTGAGTTTAAAGGACTTATATGGAAAATATTCCGGAATAAGGACTTACGGTTGTCAAAGAACGCTGAAAATGGCTTTGGGGCAGCTTCGAGGGCCGTCTTCGGAGACGGCACACCTCTTCACTGCCCCAATCAGATGAACATTGTTGCATCGGGCGGGTTGGAAGTCTGTGATGACGGTTACCGGTTGGATGTGATGAAAAGAGGTCGGTTCGGTGGGAATCGGATTCCAGTGGGCTGCACGGGTGGGAGGGGAAATGGGCAGTTTTCCGACGGTGCGGGCGTGTCCACCGGCAGAAAACCACCGCCCAAGCGAAGTTTGAGTGGGGCACCCTCGAGAGTAGAGATGGACGAGATAGCCCCGGCCACCCGCCTGAAAGCTGCTTGCGTGTGCAAAGAACGTGGCTGACTTTCTGCTTGCAGCCGGAAGGTCGGTCGGGTACTATCACGTCAATTCTTTGGTGCGACCGTGACGAATGGACGGAGTCTCCGACGAATTAGTTTTAGAATTCCCGGGGTACGAGTATGCCTGTCGGTCTCGGTGCGGGGGAAAGAGTGAGCTGAGAAATTTGAAATCGTAAGTGCTCCCGAATCCCACCCGCCAGAAACGCTGGCAAGGTGGGTTTTGTTTTTTCCGAGGAGCAGCGCATTGGTACCGTGGCCGCGTGATGAGTTATGCGGTGGGGCCCCGGATGTCTCGTCCGTCCCGCCGGGCGGGGACGCCAGGCGCTCCACCAGCAAGCTTGGACCGACGGCGGTAATAATCACGCGGTCGCGACACTGGAAGTATTGTTAGGAGATCTCATGACGGATTCGAAAAGCACGCCAGCCATAAACAGAACCAAGCCCGAGTCCAAGACCATGACCGGGGCCAGTATTCTTTGGGAATGCCTGGAACGGGAAGGCGTGAAGCACGTCTTTGGCTATCCCGGCGGCGCCATTCTGCCCGCCTATGACGCGCTGAAGCACAGCAAGATCCATCATGTGCTGGTGCGCCACGAACAAGGCGCAACCCACATGGCCGACGGCTACGCGCGCGCCAGTGGACAGGTGGGAGTTGCGGTCGCAACCTCGGGGCCGGGAGCGACCAACATGGTCACCGGAATCGCCACCGCCATGCTCGATTCCATACCCATCGTCTGCATCACCGGGCAGGTTGGCAGCAAGCTGATCGGGTCGGACGCGTTTCAGGAAACCGACATCACCGGTGTGACTCTTCCGATCACCAAGCACAACTATTTGGTTACGCGCGCTAGCAAAGTGGCGCGCACGATCCGTGAAGCTTTCTACGTGGCGCGGTCCGGCCGTCCCGGTCCGGTGCTGGTCGATATCACTAAGGATGCGCAGCAGGGTTCGTGCGAGTTCGACTGGGAGGCGGCCAAGCCGCAATTGCCGGGTTACCGGCCCGACCTTTCGCCCGCTCCGCAGGAGTATGAGCAGGCGCTGGAGTTGATCCACCAATCGAAGCGGCCCGTGATCCTCGCCGGCCACGGCATCATCATTTCTGGAGCGATGCGCGAGGTGCGCGATTTTGCCGAACGGGCCGGCATCCCGGTCGCGCTCACACTCCTCGGCCTCGGCGCGCTCCCGGCATCGCACCCGCTCAATCTCGGCATGATGGGCATGCACGGGGAAGCCTGGGTGAACCACACGATCCAGGAAGCCGACCTGCTGCTGGCCTTCGGCATGCGCTTCGACGATCGCGTCACCGGCAACCTGAAGACCTACGCGCCCAATGCTAAGAAGATCCACATCGAGATCGATCCCGCCGAGATCAACAAGAATGTTAAGGTCGATGTTCCCCTGGTCGGCGATTTGCGGGAAGTCTTGCTGGAATTATTGCCGCACATCGAGTCCATCGACCGCAGCGAGTGGCTGGATTCCATCGACAAGCTGAAGGGTGATTCTGCCGTGCGCGACATCCAGAATCTGCCCGACAGCGGCCATCTCTATGCCGCGCATGTCATCAACGATTTGTGGCATCAGACGCGCGACGGCAACACCATCATCGTTACCGACGTCGGCCAGCACCAGATGTGGGAGGCGCAATACTACAAGCATGAGCATCCGCGCACGCTGATTACTTCCGGCGGACTGGGCACGATGGGTTTCGCTCTGCCCGCCGCCATCGGCGCCAAAGTCGCTTGCCCCGAGGCCGAGGTTTGGGTGGTGGTGGGCGATGGCGGATTCCAGATGACCATGTGCGAACTGGCGACACTGGTGCAGGAAAATCTGAAGATAAATATCGCCATCATCAACAACGGCTATCTCGGCATGGTGCGGCAGTGGCAGGAATTTTTCTACGACCGCAACTACCAGGCGACACCCTTGCTTAATCCGGATTTCGCAAGGTTAGCCGAGGCTTACGGCATTCGGAGCACGACTGTCTCGGAGCGCTCGCAGGTCGTGCCCGCCGTCCAATCGGCGCGCCAGCACGAGGGGCCGGTGCTGATCAATTTTAAGGTGGAACAGGAAGACACCGTCTATCCGATGGTCGCGGCCGGCGCTGCACTGCACGACATGATTCGGCGGCCCAGCCCGATTGTCGAGACTGCTAGCGACGAATGAGAAAAACATGCTGAATACATTCATGGTGTACGTCGAAAATAAACCGGGTGTGCTCACCCGCGTGGCTTCGCTGTTTCGCCGCCGCGCCTTCAATATCGATTCGCTCACGGTGGGGCGCACCGAGAAGCCCGAAGTTTCGCGCATGACCATTACCGTCGACGCCGACCGCGACCAGGCCCGCCGCATCGAAGCGAATCTATACAAACTGGTGAACGTGCTGCTGGTCGAGAACATCACCAATCAACCGGCCATCATCCGAGACCTGGCCTTGATCCGGGTGGCGGCCACTCACGATGCGCGCTCCCATGTACTGGAACTCGCCAGCGTGTTTCGCGCGCGTGTGGTCGATGTCTCTGCCGAATCGTTGACCATCGAAATCACCGGCGCGGAAGACAAGATCGACGGACTGCTCGAAGTGCTGCGTCCGTATGGGGTATTGGAGATGGTGCGCACCGGCATCGTCGCTATGCGACGTGGCAGCAAGTCTGCCGACGCCGCCTCCACGACGGAAAGCACGGCGCCAGGCACCGCCAATGACGATGTCTCCTACTCCGTGTAAGACAGCCGATTCGCCGAAGACCGGAAGTATCGGATCTCCGCGTCGGTGATACCAAGCTCACCTGAGTAAGCTTGAGAAAGTTTTTTTGTTCGGTGAATTGTTGAGGGCAATGAAAAACGCCCTAAGCGATTAAGCTCAGGACGTCTTCGGCAGCCCTCCCCCAGAACTGCCAAACCACGTGTCGATCCTATGTCCGCTTGACCGCACTGTAAATGTCACTTTCGTAACGTAAAGCTTGCAAATGAGTACTGCGGGGTCATGTGCGGAGGTAACGTTACTTCGCGGAGCTAACTAATAGATGCTATCTGTGTGAAAGTAAGAGGGAAAACCCATGAAAAGCTCTGCGGGCTGTCCGCAAGACTGCTGACCGAGAGAAAAGCCGCAAGGCAGAACGTCAAGAAGCGACCGGATCACTTCTTCTCCCAGGTTTTTCCGCCGTCCGCGCTGCTCCAGATTTCGTTGTTACGGGTGGAAACTACAATCTGTGCCAGGCCGCGCACATCACCGCGCACATCACCGCGCACATCAATGTGAGTTACATCGGAGCTAAGTTGCTGGGCTTTGATGGAAGGTTTCACTTGCACCCAAGTTACGCCGCCGTCGGCGGAGTGGAAGAGCGTACCGGCCTGACCGCCGACCCATACATCCTCGTCGTGACTTGAGTAGCACAGCAATGGACGATCCGCGCGCAAAGCGTTTTGCCAGCTCTGGCCGCTGTCCAGTGACCGTTGCAGGACACCCCCGGTAATCGCCCAGGTGACATTCTGCGCCAAAGTCTGGCTCGCGGGGGATGCCAGTTTCGCGGCAGACATCACCGCCCTGGCCTGTGACCTGGCTGGTGCGGGAACAACGGCTGCCTCGGTTTTCTGCTGCTCGTTCACTTCCATCTCTTGGAGCGCCGGTTTTGCTTTTTCAATCGCTGGCGTCTCGTTCCGCGCCATCAGGCTACCTGCGGCGGAGGGCGCTAGCGCTACTGCGGGGGCTGCTCCAGAAACCTCGACGGTCTCAGTCGCCCCTCGACTGGTTGATGCATCGAATGCCGAGGCTCCGGCCGATGGCGCTGCCGACAGCTTGTCCGCCTGACTTGAATCCTTCTTGTTGTCAGCAAGCAGTATTCCGGGCTCCGCCTCATGCGACGGCGTCGCAACCTGTCCAGCCTTGAGTTTCTTGGACAACCGCAATTCGGACTTTGGTCGCGCTTTGTCAGTTTTAGCCGAGATCGCTGATTGGTCCATTGGCGACGATGCGATTGGCGGGCCAGAAGCTGGCGGCGCAGTAGCCGCGATCTGCGGGTTTGCGGAAGGCGGCATCGCCTGGTTCAGCTTTCCCGGATGCACCAGAAGCACCGAGGCAACCACCGCAACTCCCGCTGCCAGCGCGGCCCAGCGCAGACTTGGGGCAAATTTTGGTGAGGTCAGCCAGTTCCTCTGAACCTTCGCCGGAATCGGCGTTGCTCGAACCGCTTCAGTCTCGGTTGCAATCGGAGCGGCCACAATGTCCGCCGCGGGAAGCGCCAGAGCGATCACCTCGCGGCAGTCTCCGCAGAGCGCCAGGTGCTCGAGCACGCCGTCGCGCTCAGTCACTGAAAGCGCCTGCTCGGCAAAGGCCGTCAGCAGATCCGCATCCGGATGCACTCGCTCGGACGCGGCTTGCTCCCCCAAAGCTCGCTCCGGCGCGGCTCGCTCCGGCAAAGCAGCCCGTAGGCGGTGATACACGATTTTGGGTACTTCAGTCATTTCTTCCTTCAGTCGGTGCTTCCTTCGCCTGCGTCTTGTGCCGGAACCTTTCCCTCAGGGAACGTTTTCACCCCGGAATCTTGCGTCAAACGCGAGCGCAAATTCAACCGTATGTCCCGCACGTCGGTTTCCAGTGCTTCCGTAGCCTGGGCATGGCTCATTCCCTGCATTCGTAGCCCCGCTAGAATGCGCTTCCTGAGCCCGGTTGAGAGCCGATCGAGCCGCCGGCTGACGCTCGATTCATGCAGCCCCAGCGTGCGCGCAATCTCGGCCAGCGTCCGGCCATCCAGATAATAAGACGCCAGCGTAAACCGGTCCTCTGACGAAAGTTCCGCCAGCGCCTCATCGGTTGCCGCTTCCAGCCGTCGGTCTGAAGTGCGCGCCGGCTCGGGAACCGCCGCCGCAAACTGCGCACCTTCTTCCGTCTGCTCTTCCAGACTGACCGTGCGTTTCTGCTTGCGATAGCGATTGATGAACTCCTGTGCCATCACCGTGCGTAACCAGCCTTCGAGCGAACCGCGGCCGGTGTAGAACACGAGCTTCGAACTGCGTACGCCATCGCGTGCGTTCACGCCATAAAGATCCGCAAACAGCGAATCGGCTAACTCCGCGGCATGGGCGGCGTCGCGCGTAATGTGCAGCGCCATGCTGCGCAGCTTCTGCCGGTAGCGGCTGATGAAGTCCTGCCACGCTCGCTCGTTTCCCGCGGCACATGCGCGCGCCAGCGCCAGTTCTTCCAGGCGCAGCCCGGCGCAGAAGTCGGCTCTCTGTTCCGCCGAAGCGTGGGCCGAATTGGGGGGAAGATACTTGCGCAGAATTTCATCGAGGATTGCCGCGAACTGCTCGGCGCTGACGCCGTAGGCTGCAGCCCCGCTGCGCTCGTAAAGAGTCGCAGCGAGGTCTGCTCCGTGGCCGGATTGGGCGGGCCTGGTCATGTCCAAGATGATGCTAGCAATTTTTTCGACGCAAGGATGAATAAATCGTGCGTTCTTCGATTAGCGAGCAGAGAAAGATCCTCCTGGAAGACTCGCGGACGGGTTCCCCGGCACACTCTATCTTTGGTGTGCCGGGGCGTGCCGTGGGGGCGGCGCAAGCAGAGGATCGCGCGCACGCGGGAGCATTAGTGTCTTCACTGGTGTCTTTACTGCTGGGAGGCCCAATTATGCGGCTGGTCATCGTGGTTGTCGGGATCGCTCTGATAGCAGTGGCGGCTGTTGTGGTTCCGTGCCTGCTGCAAGCGGGCGAAGTAGCACCAGCGTCTGGTTACTCGCTGCTCGGCCCGATTCGCAGCGGCAATCTGACCGTCTTCCCCGTTGTAGCCAGTAAGTCGTATGACACGGCAGAGTTTCTCACCCTCGATGAAGGCCTGCGCAGCGGCGACGTTGTCGTGACTGAGGCTGGACAGGCGCGTGGCCTCATCCGTCGCCGCCCCGGCGAACCGTCAATCATCCATCCCATACGCGACGCGGAGGTGAATCGGCTGGTCCTGGTTAATAACTCGAAGCGGCCGTTGTTGCTCCTCGCCGGCGAGATAGTTACTGGCGGCAAGCAGGATCGCGTCATCGGCAAAGACCGCATCGTACCCGCTGAGAGCGATCCCGTCGACCTGAGCGTCTTCTGCGTCGAGCCCGGACGTTGGGTGGCGGCGAACGGCAAGTACGAGTTCAGCAGCGCGGTGGGCAGTGTTAACGGTCTTCTCGCCTCTCCCGTCGTGCGCAGCAAGGCGATGGGCGCGAAAGATCAGCAGCAAGTGTGGGACAGTGTCCGCAGTTCGCAGCGCGCCATGGCGGAGACCGTGGAGGTTACCGGCGCCGCTCCCGCAGTGAACGCGACCACTTCTTATGCGCGTGTTATGGACAATAAGGAAGTTCAAAAGCAGGTTGATGCTGTCGCCGAACCAGTGCAGCGCAACTACGAAAGCGTAATCCGCCAACTGCGCGATAAGAATGCGGTGGGTGTCGTGGTCGCCGTGAACGGAGAGATTGTCTGGGCTGATATTTTCGCGAGCACCCAGTTGTTGCAAAAGTATTGGCCGAAACTTGCCCGCTCCTATGCCACCGAGGCTGTGGTGACGCGTGCCAAAGGAGGAGAGGCCAGCCTCAAAGACGCACAGAAGTTTATCGACGATCTGCAGGGCCGCCACGAAACCGCCGAAACCGAGCCCGGCCTCTATCGCCAGACGGAAATCACCGGTGACGGCTTCAAGGTGTTTGAATTAAGATCGCTCCTGCCCAGAACGGGCTTCGCGGTGCATGTGGCCAAGATGGCCGACTGAAGAATTGCTCGTGTGGGGACGGGCGCCCTCGCCCGTCCAAGCCGAGCGCAGCTCGGCAATTGCCTGGAGCGCAATTCTGGATTCGCCTTAGGGTGGCAGGCCGATACGCGCGCGGAAAAACTCATCTGTCATTCAGGCCGTCGCGGCCAATCCCTTGAGCACGACGTCATTCGCATCGTGCGCCAGGTTGAGCGCTGGCAATTCGTCACGCGTGAACCAGCGAACATCCGCCGCATCGCTTCCGGCTTTGAGATCGCCGCCAACCGGACGACACAAGAAATCAATCAGCACATAGTGATACCGCACCCGTCCCTCGTCGCCTCGGATCACACGCTCATACACGCCCAGCATCTCACCTGTCTCGACCACCAATCCCGTTTCTTCGCGGGCTTCACGGACCACCGCTTCGCGCAGAGTTTCACCGCATTCGAGGACGCCGCCCGGCAACGACCACTCGCCCAGCAGCGGCGGCTGTCCGCGGCGGATCAGCAGGACGCGACGATCGTCGCTACGATCATCGACGATCACAGCGCCCACGCCCACTAGCGGGGACTCCGGGTATTCACGTTTCATGCGAGCGGCAGCCGATTCATGCATGACTCCTCGGAAACCGGAACAGTATACGGCCTTGGGTTAACATTCTGCCGGGTGATCGCTTGCGCCACAGCGCCGTCTTGGACTGAGACATCCCGAATCGTAGGCCGGAATTACAATAACCACCATGTCGCTTGACGAATACAAACGGAAACGGCGCTTCGAGGAAACGCCCGAGCCTCCACCCAAGATCGAAAAACAATCGCAGCACCGCTTTGTCGTGCAGCGCCATCACGCATCGCGCCTGCACTACGATTTCCGACTGGAGATGGAAGGCGTGCTCAAGTCGTGGGCAGTCCCCAAAGGCCCGTCGCTCGACCCCGCCGACAAGCGTCTGGCCATGCAGGTCGAGGATCATCCCGCCTCGTACTTCGATTTTGAAGGGACAATCCCGGAAGGCAACTACGGCGGCGGTACGGTGATGGTTTGGGACGCCGGTACGTGGGAGCCGCTATCGCCGGTGCCAGTCAACGGCGAGTACGTTCCGGGCACAGAAAAAGAAGCTGCCGCCATGCTGGCGAAAGGCGACCTCAAGTTTCGCCTGAAAGGGAAGCGGCTCAACGGCGATTTCGCGCTTGTGCACATAAAGGGCCGCCGAGCCGGAAGCAAAGGGAACGAATGGTTGCTGATCAAGAAAAAAGACGATCGCGTCGTAGCGGAATTCAACATCGACGCCTACGACACCTCCATCCTCACCGGTCGCACCATGGCGCAGATCGCCGGCGATAAAGGCTCCGCGGAATGGAAGAGCAGCCGTCCTGCATCGCGAGGGAAAGTGAAGGCTGCTTGGTTGGCGGACGCAATCGCACGTGCCGACTCGAAGCGAAAGGCTTTAACCGCGGAGGGCGCAGAGGCCGCGGAGGAAAATAAGAATAAAAACCCAAGACGAGCTGCGCGGAATGTGGCTCACGCGAAGACCTTGTCCGACGACACCGCGTCCAAAGTTGCTGCGTCCAAAGATTCCGCGTGCAAATCCCGAAACAAGAAATCCTCTGCGAACTCTGCGTCCTCTGCGGTCAAAGCTCTCTCCGGCGCGGAGCAGAAGCCCATGCCCACGGTCATCCACCCGATGCTGGCGACCCCAACCGCCAAGGCCTTCGACGATCCTGACTGGCTGTTTGAAATTAAATGGGACGGCTACCGCGCCGTCGCATTCATTGCAGACAGCCGCGTGCGTCTGGTGTCGCGCAATCAGAATGACCTTACCGCACAGTTTCCCGAACTTGGCAGCCTGCCGCAATTCGTAAAAGCCCAGCGCGCTATTCTCGACGGGGAGATCGTCGCGCTCGATGACGAGGGCCGCTCTTCGTTCAGCCTAATGCAGCAGCGTACCGGATTCCAGCCGGGCAAGCGCCGCCTGCAACGGCGCGAAAGTGTGTCGGTCATCTACTACGCGTTCGATCTGCTCTACCTCGATGGCCTCGACCTGCGCCGCGTTCCGCTCGAGCAACGCAAGCAGTTGCTGCAAGAGCGGATCAAAGTTGGCGAGGTCATTCAATTTTCCGACCACTATGCCGAGAAAGGTCTTGCTCTGTTCGAAGCAGCGAAGCAGCGCGGATTGGAAGGCATCGTTGCCAAGAAGCGCAGCAGCGCTTACGAAGAGAAGCGCTCGCGCGATTGGCTCAAGATCAAAATCACGCAGCGTCAGGAGTGCGTCATCGGAGGCTATACCGATCCGGAAGGCAGCCGCGAATATTTTGGCGCGCTTGTGCTTGGCTTGTACGACGAGCAAGGACGCCTCATTCACGTCGGCCAGGCCGGCACCGGCTTCGATCAGAAGACGCTCAAGGAAATCTTCACTTGCTTGCAGCCGCTGAAGACGAGACAGAATCCGTTTCACGGCGAGATTGGCGGATTGCGCAAAGTTCACTTTGTGCGTCCGGAACTCGTCGCCGAAATTAAGTTCGCCGAGTGGACTCACGAAAGTGCGGAGGGCGGCATGAAGCTGCGAGCCCCCGTATTCATGGGGCTCAGGCCCGATAAGTCGGCGGAAGACTGTCGGCTGGAAGAAGTTGTCGCGAGCTAGGGTGACCTGTCCCATAAATTCGCGACATACGTTTGGGGTGAGATTTATGCCTCGAACTTGCGGGACACGACACTGGGTGCGTGCGAATACTAGAACGCGCCGCCGCCGCCGCCGCCGAAGCCGCCTCCGGAAAAGCCTCTGCCGGAGAAGCCGCCTCCTCCGCTGAAACCGGATCCGCTGGAACTGGATCTGGGGGCGGAGACGAACACCTGGTGCATGTCTGACGCCATGCTGTGCATGGAACTGGAAAAGAACAGCGGACTGAAGCCGACGTAGCCGTTCGGCGAAGCGTACCAACTCGGCGGATCCTTAATGATTCCGTCGAACGCTTGCGCCCAGTGGTGC
Organism: Terriglobales bacterium; assembly: GCA_050018355.1. Taxonomy (GTDB): domain Bacteria; phylum Acidobacteriota; class Terriglobia; order Terriglobales; family Acidobacteriaceae; genus Acidiflorens. Next base: position 21,670 of record JBEKAF010000027.1, read on the forward strand.
TCGACGCCCAGCGCCATGGCGTAGGGGAGAAATTTTTCGAATGTGTCGGGCGGCATGAGCTTGATGCGGTCGGCGTCGACGCGGTTCAGGAACTCCTGGAATCCGAGGACGGCGATTCTGATGCGCGCGCCGGCCACAGTCTTGGCCGTCATCTGGCGGGCAAACAGCCACCAGATCAGGGCAGAAATGAGAACGCTCCCGATCAGCAGCGGAATGGAATAGAACAGGTTCATCCAACCCATGACTTGCACGGCGACCACGAGGATCGCGATGGCGACGCCGGCAACGATGCTGTAGCCATTGGCCGATTCCGGGTCGAGGGTGTAGATGCCTTTGCTCTTCAGCGAGGACATGATGTCCTCACGCACGATGGGAATCACGGTGTAGAAGCGGTTCCTTAGATCGGAAAGGCGGACTCCGGTCCCGCTCAGGAAAATGTTATCCAGCATCACGCGTTCGTGCGGCGTCACGTCGGGGCCCCACTGCTCGCGCGGCTTCAGCAAATGGAATACATAATCTTTGTGGTGAAACACCAGGAAGGTGTCGGCCTTTTCCTCGAGCTTGATGTAGCCGCGCACGGCCAGATCGACGATGGTGCTGGTGATGTCGCGGGGGTGGATGGTGTCGTCGATCAAAGTTCCGGCTTCGGCGGGACAAATTCCTTTGGGCGGCTCGTACTGCGGGGCCACGGAGACGCCGGGATCGGGGTCGCGTCCGACGGAATACCAGAGGGTAAACATCACGACCAGGGTAAACAGCGGCAGGAACACGACGGGATTGCTGCCTAGAAACCAGCCCAACTTGGTGAGTGCGGACGGAGGTTGGAGCACTCCCTGCGGAATATAAATGTCGATGGTGACGCCACCGCGCATGGGAAGCGGGTGGGTGGTTTCGAAAAGAACGTCGGCGCCTTTGACTTCGGCGGTCGCTTCGCTTTGCCTGGAACCGTAGGCGCCGGTGAAGGCCTGAGCGCGCAGCCCTCCAGCGGCATTTTCGGGCAGGGTCACGAAGGCCGAGGCATGGTCGATGGGAACCGGCCAATCGTTGCCGGTCACGTTCCAGTAAAACTCGTCGTAACTATCGAAGAAGCGGACGCCGTTGCGAACGGAGTAATCGATGTTGACGACGCGCGTCGTGTCGACTGCGCCGGGAATGTAGATTTTGAGATCGCGGTAGGCTCCCGACTTGCTCGAATCGTACTTCAGCTTGTTTCCGTTTTCGTCGGTGACGCTCATGACATCGAGAAAGAGCGTGTAGTTGGTGCCCTGCGGTCCGGGATACTCGACTGGAATGGTGCGGTGAATGCCGTGCCACTCGCCGACGAAAGCCAGAGTGATTTTTTCGCTGACCAGGGCCGTGCCATCCGGGGCGAGGGAGATGGTGTCCTTGAAATCGGCGATGCGCCAGTTGCGGACCTGGGCAGAGGCGGTGGGAGCGAGCGCTAGGAGGAGGGCGAGCGGTAAGAAAAGAACGAGCAGTCGGCGATTCGTATAGGCTCCGCGGAACATTTTTAGAACTTCACCCTTATAGCGAATCCAGAGTTGCTGTGGCCACTCAGTGGCAGCTGCCGAGCTGCGCTCGGCTTGGACGGGCGAGGGCGCCCGTCCTCACACGAGCTCTAAAACTTAACCGCAACTGGTTCGCGGTCGGCGGCAGCCGCTTCGAAGAATTGCTTTTGCTGGAAGCCGAACATCCCGGCCAGAATGTTGGTCGGGAAAGATTGAATCTTGGTGTTCAGGTCGCGCACCACGGCGTTGTAGTAGCGGCGGGCGTTTTGAATTGCGTCCTCGATTTCACTTAGCGAATTTTGCAGCTGCGTGAATTCCTGCGAGGCCTGGAGCTGGGGATAATTTTCGGCCACCGCAAACAGGCTTTTGAGGGCGCCGGTCAGTTGATTCTCGGCGGCAGCCTTGTCGGCGGGGCCGGTGGCCTGCATGGCCATGGAGCGGAATTTGGCGATGTTCTCGAACGTGCTTTTTTCGTGGGCGGCGTAGCCCTTTACGGTTTCGACCAGATTCGGAATCAGGTCGTGGCGGCGTTTGAGCTGAACGTCGATGTCGGACCAGGCCGATTCGGAGCGCACGCGCAACTGCACCAGGCTGTTGTACATCGCGATCAGGAAGATGCCCAACAGAACTATGACTGCGAAAACTATCAAAACCATGTGGACGCTCCTCGATGCGGATTCAAGGGGACGTTAGCACAGCGAGGGGCGGTGAGCAATGCAGGGTTTGATTCGTGGGTAATTTCCTAAATTCATCAACCACAAAGGACACGAAGGTACACGAAGGCGTGAATCCCGAGAAAGTTCAAGGTTTCAAGGACTCGGAGCAACTTTGAAACCTTGCCTTGCTTACTGCCGGGGAGCGTAGTATCCGCGGCGGGCGCGGACTTGCAGATCTTTTTTCAGGGCAGTGATCTCGATGGAGCGGTAGCGTCCGTCGGCGTCGAAGTCGGAGGGCTTGTAGGAGACGGCGTACTGGCTGCGCAGTTCTTCTTCAATGGCGGCGAACGAGTGCGTGATGTCTTTCATCTTGTAGGGGAAGAACGCGCGACCGCCGGTGGCGGAAGCGAGGTCTTCGAGAACTTTGTCGCCGCGGAGAATCAGTCCGCTGTCGTCGGTGGAGATGGCATAGATGAGAACTTCGGCGCGCTCGGCCATTTCAATGGCCTGGGCGCGCGTGTATTCGCTCTGATTGTCTTCGCCGTCGCTGAGGATGACGATGGCTTTGCGAATGGGACGATCGGAATGTTCGCGCAGCAGTTTTTCCTTGCACGCTTTGTAAATTGCGTCGTAGAGCGCGGTGCCGCCGCCATTGCTCAGGCGCTGCACTCCGGCGGCGAGTAATGGGACTTGGTCGGTGAAATCCTGGGTGAGGCGGCTCTCTTTGTTGAACCCCACGACGAACGCGCGGTCATAGCCAGGACGGATGATGTGCTGCAGAAATCCGGTGGCGGCTTCTTTTTCAAATCCAAAGCGACCCTGCACGGAGCCGCTCACGTCCATGAGCAGGCCCAATTCGATGGGCAGGTCGGTCTCGCGGCGGAAGTTGAGGATGGACTCCACGGGCTTGTGGTCGTCGAAGAAGGAGAAATCGGCCTGGTTCAAATTGCGAACGAATTTGCCGTGGCGATCGGTAGCGATGAACAGCACGTTGACTTCATCGACACGCTTCTTGATGGTGAGGATTGGATCGCCCGCCTCGTCGCTGGTGACAGCAGGAAGCGCAGCGACGCTACTGGAGTCCACCGCAACAGTGGAAGCGGCGATGACGTAGGGCCTGGTTTGGGCGCGTCCGGCGACCGACAGACCAAGAACGACGGCGATCGCAAGTACGATGAGTGCGAATCCGCTCGGTGCCAACCCAAATTTGTTGCGCTTCGTCATTCTTTCGCCTTGTTCAGAAATCTTAATTCGGACGCGCTGTGAATCTCGGAACCTTCAAATACTTCGGTGCACGCCGGGGGCCGAAGACCCACGAGACGCGATCCAATTGACTGTAGGCTGTTATCGGGTGCAAGTCCAAGTTACAAAAGGAGTACGCAGACGGTGCGTCCTTTAACCATAAGCCGGTCAACAGGTTGGGAATCTCGGTGGGGAGGGCCTCGGCTGGGTTCAAAGCGGGAGTTCGACCCTGACCGCGTGGAGTTTTCACGAGACTTTCGGGCGCGAACATTTTCAGGATATTTTTTCCATGATTGGGTGAGCTTCGTGCAAAAACTTCTGCATGCCAAGACCACGTCCGGACCCGGCCGGATTTGCCGGATTAATCGACGTCAGTTTTCTGTTGCCAGAGAGCGAAACCGCGATCCAGGCGAAAGGCCGGTTGATATGGGCCGACGCTGGAGGAAAAGCGGGCCTGCAATTTGTCGCGGTCGAACCCGCTCTGTTCGAGCAACTGCAACACTGGACGAATCGGAAAATGGAAGGATGAAGGGTGGGAGATTCCATCCCTGAGTGCGCACGATAAAAGCTGAGCCAACGGACACACCCTTCGGTAACCTGTCGTAACACGTTCTTTCGTGCCATTCTCTTCTTGCCGTTAGAAGCCCATCGACCGCGACCGCAGGGCCAACTCCCGCTGCGGTTGCGGAACTCAAGTGAGGTTCATTCATGTTGCAGTCTCCGGAACCGAAGTACTCTCCAAACGCGGCCCCCACCAACAGTTACACTCCGGTCAAGCCGGCCACCTCACCCATGGATCAGGCCAACATCGGACGCTCGCTCGTCATCAAGGGTGAAGTGACGGGCGCGGAATCGCTTTTCATTGACGGACGCGTCGAAGGCACCATTAGCTTCCCCGACAATCGCGTCACCATCGGCCGCAACGGAAACGTCGCGGCGAACATCACCGCCAAAGAAGTCGTCATCATGGGCAAGGTGCAGGGCAACGTCGATTGCGCGGACCGGCTGGACATCCGCAGCGAAGGCGTGCTCTCGGGCGACGTGATCACGCACCGCATCAGCGTCGAAGAAGGCGCCATCCTCAAGGGCGGTGTCGAAGTGCGCAACCCCGAAAAGAAAGATCAGAAAACGCAGGCGCAGGGCCAGAACAAGCAGGAAGCACCCAAGGCACTGGCCACGATCGCCGGCAGTTAATTTCACGAAATTGAATTCAACGACGACGATGGAGGGCCAGGCGAAACTCCCGGCGCTCCATCGTTTTCTTTTTCTGCGCTTACTTCTTCGGCTTGAAGTCGAGGGATGCCGAGTTCATGCAGTAGCGCAGCCCGGTCGGCCCGGGACCATCCGGAAACACGTGGCCCAAATGCGCATCGCAGCGGGCACAGCGCGCCTCCGTGCGAGTCATGCCATAACTGGTGTCGGTGTGCTCGCTGATGTTCTTGCGGTCGGCGGCAGCATAGAAGCTAGGCCATCCGGTTCCCGAATCAAATTTTGTTTCCGAGCCAAAAAGCAGTGCGCCACAGCAGACGCAGTGGTACGTCCCGTCGTCGTGTTTGTTCCAGTACTGGCCGGTGAAAGCGCGCTCGGTGCCGCAGGCGCGGGCCACCTGATACTGCTCAGGAGTAAGCTGCTGCCGCCACTCGGTTTCGGTCTTAGTGATCTTGTCGCTGAGTTTGTCGGCCATGTCGTGTCTCCAGAAATAGGATGTTGAACCGGCGCGAAAGTTGCAAACCGCCGCCTGTGGTAACTGAGCTTTCTTGTGTGGGACGGGGATTTGCCGAAGGAGGTCGCCCGGGCCTGCGTGATTCTGGAACAGGGGTACAGCAATCGTGAATTTGGGCTAGTGCGCCAAGGGCTGATTTGTGCCGAGCAGGAGGCCGATACCGGCGCGTTTGCGCAGCTCCGACAGCACCGCCTTGGCTGCGTTCAGGTAGGTAGCGTTGGGATCGGAAGTATCAGCCCAGACCGCTTCATAGACAATCTTCGCTGCTTCTTTCTCGTTCATGTGGAGAGCGGCTTCCATGCGGTCGGCCTGCTGGCGGACCTCGCCGTAGCAGCTATGGCAGACGGCGGCCGGTTCGGTGGCCCCGCTGTGCTGGTGTTCGAGAACGCAACGGAAGGTGGCCGCGGCGTTGATCTGAGTGTGGGAAGCGAAGGCCTGTGACTTGAGTTCTTTCAGGAAGCGTTCGCGGTCGTCGTCGATTTGCGCGCCGGTTGCAGGCTGCGACGCGGCGGACACCATGGAATGCGCCACCGATCCGGTGGGCGAGACACGATCCGGCGACTTGCAGATCGGACAGACGTGCATGTCAGCGGGATAGTAGGCGTGGCAGCGCGAACAAGGCAGGCCGTAGCCGATGGCTTTTTTCTCCGGCGCCGAGGGGACCACGGGCGCGGACACTTGCGGCATACGCCGCTCTTGGGTGGATAGTACAGCAGGGTTGACGGACTTCTCCTGGGCTTGCTTGGCAGCGCTGGTTTCCATTGATCTTTCCATTGACCGACCCGGCGGTGCCGCGAGGGCCGCGTCTTCCTCCAACATTTTAGGTTTATTGATGGCGGAAGGCGATGCACGTCAGTGCATACAAAAGGTAATGTCCGACGGTGCATTTCGCCGCGACAGCTGGTCTCATAAATGATTCTTAGGGCGTGATGTCCGGCCCTCAGCTCTGAGCGGCACGGCTGAAGCCGTGCCCTACCCAGAACCATTTATGCCACCAGTTCGAGTTACTTGGAGGTTGTGATCAGCCGGACGACCTCCTGCATGCGGGCCCGGTAAAGGTTCTGGCTGGGATCCATGCGGGAAGCGATTTCGAGTTCTCCGAGAGCCTCTTCGTATTGGTTAAGAGCCATCAGGCAGGCGGCGAGGGAATAGTGATTCTGGGCGCTGGGCTCGAGGCGGAGGGCCTCGCGAAATTCCTTTTCAGCCTCCGCCAGTTGTTGGGTATTCACGAGCGCGGTGCCGAGATAGTGGTGGGCCAGGCCGGATTCGGGATTGAGCGTAACTGCTTTGCGCAGCACGTCCACGGCTTCCTGATCCCTTCCGGAAAGAAGCAGGGCCTGCCCCAAAACGCGGTGTTCGGCCGCTCCGGCGGGATTGGCGGCGATGGCGGCCTGTAACTCCCGAATAGCGGATGGGTAGTCACGCTTGGACATGTAGGCGCGGGCCAGGCAGTTGTGACCGCCTTCCCACTCCGGACTCTGACGATAGAGATCCTTGAATTCCGCGATGGCGCCATCGAAGTCTTCCTTGTCGCAAAGAGTATTTCCCAGGTTGTTGCGGACGCTGGCTTCTTCGGGTTTGAGGCGCTTGGCGGAGCGATATTCCGCGATCGCCTCATCCAGCTTGCCCTGATCGTGCAAGACGACGCCAAGATTGCTGTGCGCCTCCCAGAAGTCGGGGCGCAGGCTGAGGGCGTGGCGATAGGCGATGGCGGCGCGGCGCAGATCTCCCTGATCGCGGTGCGTGATTCCCATGTCGAAGTAGACGTCGGCGTTCGCGAGAGAGCCGTCGGGTTCGCGCGCGAGCGCTTCCTCGAAGGCGTGCAGGGCGGCGGCGTAGTGGTCATTGGCGTAGAGCGCGAGTCCGAGGTAGCGGTAGGCCTCGGCGTTGGCGGGATCCATGCTCAGGGCGGTGCGCGCTTCGGCGAGGGCGTCATCGGAATCGTCTGTCCGGTAAAACAGGTAAGAAAGCTGGCTGTGCGTTTCGGGGAAACCGGGCATCAGGCGGGAAGATTCCGTAAATGCGTCGAGCGCTTCGTCGAACCGGTCTTGCCGGCGCAGGATGGTTCCGAGGACGAAATGCAGCAAAGCATTGCCATTGTCCGTATCGTCGCGAAGCAGGGCGCGGATCTTGTCTTCGGCGGCGTTGAAGTTCTTGTCGTGAACCAGAGCGGCAACCTGTGCCGCCGGACTGGAGCAGGCGCAGGCGGCGTGCTGGCGGCTGACTTTCGGTCCGGGCTCCGATCCGGACTTCGATCCGGACTTCGGATCCGGACTTCGATGCACGAGGCTCTGAATTAATCCCGAGTCAGCCCCGGCCTTTTGCAGGGCGCGCGTGCATTGCCGGGTGCATTGCGACGTGGCGGGGCATGAAAGGTTCCGGGCGTCGTCCCGCGTTTGGGCCAGGCGCTGGATCCGCGCGCTTGAAATGCCCCCCGCCAGCCACAGAAAAATGGCGTCGGAAGCGGGCATGGGAGGAACTTGTTCGGCCTGTAAGGAGCCTACCGCCAGCAGAAGCAAAAGCCATCTCAGGACACAGCGTTTCACGAAGCCCTCCGGCGGTTTTGACGCGCGAGAATCGCCCTGTGGCCAAAATAGTCCGGCTGCGGTAACGCCGATAGGTCACGGAAGTAATCTTTTGAGGGACAAGAAGAAAACTCCGACCAGAGCCGCGGCCGAAAACGAGGAGGGATGGAGAGACCTCCAGGGCAATCGCATTGATGCGTTGCCCTGAGAGAGACCTCGGACGAGGCCAAGCGCGAACAGCGAAGGCGCTATAATGCTGGTCCAATTCTTTTCCCCGGAGACAAGCATGAAAATTCTGATAGTTCTCTTTTTCGCCGTGTTGACGATTCCGTTTACAGTGGCGCAAAACCAATCACAGGACACGACGCCCGAGAACGCGCAGCAGGCCGCGTCCAAGAAAGATACAGGCAAGAAGGAACCAACGCCGGCGAGCGCCGCAACTCCGGATAAGTCCGCGGAAAGCGGCAAGCCCGCAGAGCCGCCCAAAGCCGACGCAAGCGAAGCTGCCGACAAGGAAGAACATTACGACGTGGCGGAAGTCCCGCCACTAGTCACGCATCACCAGACCACGCTGAACGGCAAGACTCTCAGTTACACGGCGACGGCCGGAAGGCTTCCCCTTAAGCGCGGCGATGGCAAGACGGAAGCCGAAATGTTTTTCGTCGCCTACACACTCGACGGACAGGAAGCCGGAAAGCGTCCCCTGACGTTCTCGTTCAACGGCGGCCCCGGCTCCGCCTCGGTGTGGCTGCACATGGGCGCGCTCGGACCCAAGCGCGTTGTGCTTCAGACGAACGGCTTCATGCCGGCAGCGCCTTATCGTTTGGAAGACAATCCCAACACGCTGCTTGATCGCAGTGACATCGTCATGGTGGATGCCATGTCCACCGGCTACTCTCGGGCCGCGACTGCCGAACTTACCAAAAAGTTCCTGGGCGTAAAAGGCGACGTACAAGCTTTCGGAGAATTCATCCGTTTCTATATCTCGCGCTACGATCGTTGGAGCTCTCCGCTCTTTCTGCTGGGGGAAAGCTACGGCACGACACGCGCCGCCGGCATCGCCGGGTATTTGACCGATCATGGCATCGCTTTCAACGGTGTGACCCTGCTCTCGATGGCCGTGGATTTCCAGACACTCGAATGGAACAAATCGAACGACCTGCCTTATTTTCTGCTGGTGCCCACGTTCAACATGATCGCCGGCTACCATCACAAGCTGTCCGCCGATCTCACCCAGGATATGGCGAAAACGCGCGATGAAGTCGTGCGCTGGTCGAATAATGATTACGCGCTCGCTCTGGGCAAAGGCGACGCGATGACGCCGGAAGAACACCTCAAGATTGTCGAGCAACTGTCACGCTACATCGGGCTGCGCCCGGAAGTGATCGAAGCGCACAACCTGCGCATTGACGTTCCCACCTTCACCCGCGAACTGCTGCTCGATCAGAAACTGGTCACCGGCCGCCTGGACGGCCGCTTCAGCAGCCCAAATCCCGACGATGATCGTTTCTATGATCCGACGAGCGCCGCCATTCTGCCGCCTTACACCTCGGCGTTCAACAACTACCTGCGCACCGAACTGAACTACAAGTCTGACATGCCCTACAGGGTCTTCGCCTACGACGAAGTCGGCTTTCAGAAGTGGGACTGGGGCAACGCGGAGAAAGGCTTTCCCAGCACGGCGGGCGGGTTGCGGTCCGCCATGATCAAGAATCCGTACATGAAGATCCTGGTGATGGAAGGCTACTACGACCTGGCCACACCCTTCGCCGCTGCGAACTGGACCATGGATCACCTGGACCTCGACGCGCAGTTCCGCCAGAATGTTTCGTACGCCACCTACAACTCGGGGCACATGGTGTACATCGATCGCGCCGAACACAACAAGATGAAAAAGGATCTGGTCGACTTCATGGAGAAATGCTTACCGAAATAGTTCGTGTGGGGACGGGTGCCCTCGCCCGTCCAAGCCGAGCGCAGTTCGGTTGCCTGTCGTCACCGCAACTCTGGATTCGCCATAATGCTGGACGTTTAATGCTTAGCCCATGCTCGCTGCTGCTATCTTCGGGTTGGGAACTTCGCCGGCTGACTTGAAGCCGTTTCAAGCCGGCTCTCCGACCAAGTGGCTCCAGGGGCTGCCCGCCTCTTCCGGCGACGCCGACGCCATTCTCATTTTTGGCGGGGACGGGACTATTCATCGTCATCTTCCAGCGCTGGTGCGGCTGCAGCTTCCTGTGCTGATCGTCCCTGCAGGCAGCGGAAACGATTTTGCCCGCGCGCTGAACCTGCGCTCGATGCGAGACTCCTTGCGCGTCTGGCGTGATTTCGAATCGGGGAAAATTCGAGCGCGGGCCATTGACCTCGGGGTTATCGTTCCATCCGTTGCGCCGGAGCGCACTCACTATTTCTGCTGCGTCGCTGGGTGCGGCCTGGACTCTGCCACCACTCGGCTCGCCAATCACATGCCGCGCTGGCTGCGGGGACACGGCGGCTATGCCCTGGCGCTATTACCGGTGCTGCTCAAATTCCCGGCTTTTTCCCTGCGGCTGACGCAGGTCAATGGCTCGCAATTCAATGACAAGCAGCCTAATGACAACGATCGCGCCGAAGCCGAAAAGCTCACCTTGCTCGCCGCTTTCGCCAACACGCAGTTCTATGGCGACGGCATGCGCATCGCGCCGGAAGCAGATCTCGCGGATGGCAAGCTCGACATCTGCCGGATTAACAAGTTGAGCCCGCTTAAACTGCTCAGCATGTTCCCGACGGTCTACTTCGGGCGTCATCTCCTCCTGCCCGAAGTTGAGTACTCGCGGGCCGAACGAGTCCACGTGCAGACCGAGACTCCGCTCGAGATCTACGCTGACGGAGAGTTTGTGTGCGAGACACCCGCCGAGATTTCAGTTGCCGCAGGCGCACTGCGAGTGATTCATTCGCCGCGCTAGCGTGGTCTCCTGCAGTTCATCGCACAACCACACACTGTCATCCTGAGCGAAGCGAAGGACCTATGTGCTTGACCGCTGCAATGCACAGGTCTTTCGCTTCGCTCAAGATGACCGATCAAATTTATGCCGCGAAGTTACGGACAGGACAGTTAGGCTCGTCGAGTTTTAGCGAACTCGCCCGTACCGCGCATCGAGCGCAATATTCAGTTCGAGTACGTGAACGCGTGGCTCGCCCAGGAATCCCCATTGCCGGTTCTCGGAGTTCTCGAGAACCAGGCGTGCGACTTCAGCTTCCGGAATCTTGCGTTCCGACGCCACGCGTCGAATCTGGAACTCGGCCGCCGCTGGCGAAATATCTGGATCCAGTCCTGATCCCGATGTGGTTACCAGATCGACGGGAATGGGAGTGCCGGGATTCTCGGCTTGCAGCTTGGCAACGTCTCCATTGACGCGAGTAATCAGCTGCGCGTTGGTCGGGCCCAGGTTCGAGCCGCTGGAGGCGCTGGCATCGTAGCCTGCGGCGCCCGCGGCGGATGGCCGCGGATGAAAGTAGCCCGGCCCCGAAAATCGCTGCCCGATCAGCCGCGAACCAACTACCACTCCGTCCTTCCCCTGGATGAGCTGGCCGTTGGCCTGCTTGGGGAAGACTAGCTGCGCGAGTCCGGTCACCAGCAGGGGATACAAGATTCCCAACAGGACCGTCGTCGCGATCGTCATGAGTACCGCGGTAATCAGATTTTTCTTCATAGGTCTTCTCTATAAGTGAATGGTGAACAGTGGATAGCAAAACCAAGCCGCTAAAAACTATTCCTGGCCACTGACCACTGGCCACTGCTCCTACACCAGCTTGATGCCGGTGATGAACATGTCAATCATTTTGATGCCGATGAACGGGACCACCAGTCCGCCAAATCCATACACCAGCAGGTTCTGCCGCAGCAGAGATTCGGCGCTCATCGGCTTGTACGCGACCCCTCGCAGCGCCAGTGGAATCAGGGCAACGATGATGAGCGCGTTAAAAATAACGGCAGAAAGTATTGCGGACTGCGGCGTCTGCAGCCGCATGATGTTCAGCGCATTCAGCACCGGAAATGTTCCGGCAAACATCGCGGGAATGATGGCGAAATACTTGGCCACGTCGTTCGCAATCGAGAACGTGGTGAGCGCTCCGCGCGTCATCAGCAACTGTTTGCCGATCGCTACCACTTCGATGAGCTTGGTGGGATTCGAATCCAGGTCCACCATGTTTCCGGCCTCTTTCGCCGCTTGCGTGCCAGTGTTCATGGCCACGCCCACATCGGCCTGAGCCAGCGCGGGCGCATCGTTGGTGCCGTCGCCGGTCATGGCGACGAGCTTGCCGTCGGCCTGCTCGCGGCGAATCAGATCCATCTTGTCTTTCGGAGTCGCCTCCGCCAGAAAATCGTCCACGCCCGCCTCGCGCGCGATCGCCGCCGCCGTCAAGGGATTGTCGCCGGTGATCATGACGGTCTTGATCCCCATGGCGCGTAGCTGGTTGAAGCGCTCGCGCATCCCGCCTTTGACGATGTCCTTCAGGTAGATCACGCCCAGCGCCCGCTGATTTTCCGCGACCACCAGCGGAGTTCCTCCCGAGCGCGAGATCTGTTCCACGCTCGCCTGAATCTCGCGCGGCAGCGAGGTGCCGAACTGATGCAGGTATTTGATGATGGCGTCGACCGCTCCTTTGCGAATCTCGCGGCCGTCCAGGTTCACGCCCGACATGCGGGTTTGCGCAGTGAAGGGGACGAACACCGCTTCGTGTGAGGCCAGTTCACGGCCGCGCAGGCTGTACTTCTCTTTCGCCAGCACAACAATGGAGCGGCCTTCAGGCGTTTCGTCGGCGAGCGAAGCGAGTTGAGAGGCATCGGCCATCTCGGCTGCGGTAATCCCCGGCGCCGGGATAAACTCCGCCGCCTGGCGGTTCCCGAGCGTGATCGTTCCCGTCTTATCGAGCAGCAACGTGTTCACGTCCCCGGCCGCTTCCACGGCGCGCCCCGACATCGCCAGCACGTTGTGCTGCACCAGGCGGTCCATGCCGGCAATGCCGATGGCGGAAAGCAGGCCGCCAATCGTGGTCGGAATCAGGCAGACCAGCAGAGAGACGAGCACAAATACTGTCTGCGGCGATCCCGAGTAAATCGCGAAAGGCTGCAGCGTGACCACAGCCAGCAGGAAAATGATGGTCAGCCCCGCCAGCAGAATGTTGAGCGCGATCTCGTTCGGAGTCTTCTGGCGTTCTGCACCCTCGACTAAAGCGATCATTCTGTCGAGGAAGGTTTCTCCCGGATTCGAAGTGATGCGGACTTTGATGACATCGGAAAGCACGCGCGTGCCGCCGGTGACCGCCGACCGGTCTCCGCCGGCTTCGCGGATCACCGGCGCGGATTCGCCCGTAATCGCAGACTCGTCCACCGAAGCAACGCCTTCGATGATTTCGCCATCGCCCGGGACAAGTTCGCTCGCGGCCACCATCACGAGATCACCCGAACGCAGCTTCGCACTCGGCACCGTTTCTATGGTCCCGTCCGCCAGCAAGCGCCGGGCCTCGGTTTCAGACCTGGCTTTGCGCAGCGTGTCCGCTTGCGCTTTGCCGCGTCCTTCGGCCATGGCTTCCGCGAAGTTCGCAAACAGCACCGTGAACCAAAGCCAGAGCGTGATCTGCAGATTGAATGCGAAGCTCTTTTGCTCTCGGAATAACAGCACGGTCGTCACCACGGCGCCAACCTCGACCACGAACATGACCGGGTTCTTCATCATGGTGCGAGGATCGAGTTTGACCACGGCGTCGCCCAGCGCGCGCCGGATGATTTTTGCGTCCCACAGGCTCTTGCTTTTCTTTTCTGCCATGTCTTACCTCGGAAAGGCCTGCCTCAGAAAGTTTTCCCTGCCATCATCAGCAGGTGTTCAAGTATGGGCCCCAAACTAAGGACCGGGAAAAATGTCAGCGCTCCCACGATCACAATCACCGACACCAGCAGAATCGAAAACAGGGGCGTAGTCACCGGGAACGTACCCGCCGAAGCGGGCACCGTTTTTTTCTTCGCCAGGTTGCCGGCAATCGCCAGCATGGGAATGATCATGAAGAATCGTCCCACCAGCATCGTGAGCCCGCCCGCGGTGTTGTACCAAAGCGTGTTGCCGTTCAAGCCTCCGAACGCGGAACCGTTGTTCCCCGCCATGGACGTGAACGCATAGAGGATTTGAGTGAGGCCGTGTGGACCCGCATTGCTGATACTCGATGTGCCAAATCCCTCGACCGATGAAATGCCCGTGAGCACCAGGATGATCAGCGGGAAAACCAGCGTGACCAGCATCGCCATCTTCACGTCGTAGGCTTCAATCTTCTTGCCCAGATACTCTGGCGTTCGCCCGACCATGAGTCCGGCGATGAACACCGCCAGCACCACGTAGACCAGGATGCCGTACAGGCCCGCGCCCACTCCGCCGAAAACGGTCTCGCTGAGCATAATGTTGGCCAGCGGCACCATTCCGCCCAGCGGAGTAAACGAATCATGTTGACTGCTGTTAGCGCCACAACTCGCGTCGGTGGTGACGGTGGCGAACAACGCGGAGTTAGCTATGCCAAAGCGCACTTCCTTGCCTTCCATGTTGCCGCCCGGCTGCAGAGCGGTGGCGTGTCGGTCAACTCCGTGCAGCAGAGGATTGCCTCTGGCCTCGGCCCAGTAAGCCGTCGTAACACCGCACAGGAACAGAATCGCCATCGCCGCCCACACCGCCCAGCCGTGACGCTGCGATCCCGTCATTCGGCCTAGCGTGTATGTAAGACCTGCCGGGATCGCGAAGATGGAAAGCATCTGCAGAAGGTTGCTAAGTGGGGTGGGATTCTCAAAAGGGTGGGAGCTGTTGGCGCCGAAAAATCCGCCGCCGTTCGTGCCCAGCATCTTGATCGCCTCTTGAGAAGCAGCCGGCCCTTGTGCAATGGTCTGATCGGTCACCGTGTCCATCACCGGCTTGCCGTCTTGGCCGACCATCGGCTTGCCATCCGCTCCAGTTTTCTGGACCTGCTGCGGCTCGATCAGCTTCGCAGTGTCATACGGCTTGAGGTTTTGCACGGCTCCCTGCGAAACCAGGAGCAGGGCATAGACGATGCAGGCGGGAAGCAGCACCCACAGGATGGAGCGGGTCATGTCGACCCAGAAATTGCCGATCGTCTCTTTTTCCTTGCGCGCGATGCCGCGAACGAATGCGATCGCAAGCGCAATCCCCACCGACGCCGACGCGAAGTTGTGGTAGGCCATGCCAGCCATTTGCGTGAGATAGCTCATGGTGGACTCGCCCGAATAGTTCTGCCAATTCGTGTTGGTGGTGAAGGACGCGGCGGTGTTAAAGGCGAGTGCCTGAGCAACCGCCCCGAACTTCTGCGGATTCAACGGCAGGAACTGCTGCACCCGCTCGATCAGATAAAGCAGCAGCATGGTGGCGCCGCTGAACAGCAGCATGGAGAAAGCATATTCGGTCCAGCGCATCTCGTGCTTTTCATCGACTCCGGTTACACGGTAGAGCAACCGCTCGATTGGCCGAACCGCGGGATCGAGAAAGGTGCGCTCACGGCTGAACACTTTTGCCATGTACGCGCCGAGCGGCTTGGTGATCGCCAGAAGCACAGCCAGAAATACGAAGATCTGTATCCAGCCATTGGTTGTCATTTCAGAATTTCTCCGGTCTCAGCAACGCATAAAGCAGGTAGACCATCAAACCCGCACTTACAATCAGCATGATGATCGATTCAGCGTTCATAGTGATTTGTCCTCAGCGAATTCGATCGCAGAATTGCACATAACCCAGCGATAGCACGAAGAACGCTATCGTGACCACGGCAAAGATCAGGTCTTGCACACAACCTCCTCCAAGTACGGACTAACTTTTCGTTACAATCAAACTCGTTACGATCGAAGCTTGACCAGTATAGCCAAGTTCAGCGGTTCTCATCCTTGCGGAGATCCGGCGTCCACGGCTGCTGCCCATGCAGTGGAAGCGTGAACGGCAATGCGCCCAGCACCATCAGCGCCGTGCGCTTTCCTATTGGTTTTTCCTGCATTCTCTTCTTGAGTCGTTCCAGGATTCATAGGGATCGGTTCTCCACTTCGGCTCACCGGTCCGCGTCGCGTGCGATCAGCTTTCCCCGTGTGTGGCGCGAGGTGTCGGCCCTCCCGGATCAGCGCCACCAGGAACCACAGCAAAAAGCCCTCAGCGAACACGCACAACATGAGTAAAAAATAAATCATGTCCGCTCGGAGGCGGGTCCCGTGCCATCTCGATTAAATTCGGGGCACCATAAAAGGGGAGTAAGGAGTTCGTAAGGAAGTCATAAAGAAAAAGGGCGCTTCCGGCTATTTAGTGGCTTAGGGCGCCAGATCGAGGCCGCCGCAGTGGAAGTAAATCGCGTGGACGAATCCTCTCCATTAGCTTAACGAAGGAACGCGCTTTCCACTTCCAGCTAAAGCGGGACGCGGCGGTCTCCCCGGTTTTCTTTGTACGCGCGGGTCTGACCCACTACACTTGAACCGATAGAGCCATGAGGAAGAGCTTGACGTTGATGCTTCGCCACGCTATGTATAACCTGCGTGGCGGCTTTTTGATTCGCCCGCTCACCATCGCGCTGGCGCTGGGTTGCGCGGGCGCATTCCTGTCGTGGTTGGAAGAAGAGTTTCCGGTCGCCAGCGCCTGGGTGCCCGCTGTCTTATTCCCCTCACACGCCGACCCGCAAGTCGCCCAGGTCATTCTGGCGGGCATCGCCGCCTCCATCATGACGGTGGTGTCGATCGTGTTCGCCATCCTGTTGATGACGCTCACCCTGGCATCGATGCAGTTCTCCCCGCGCATCATCGTCAGCTTTTCCAGGGACCGCGTGACGCAATGGACGCTCGGTATCTTCCTCGGCACTTTCTTGTACTGTTTGGCGGCGCTTCCGGCTGCGCGCTCGCTCCCTCACCCCTTCGCGCCAGTGGCCACCGTCCTGGGCGCGATGGTGCTGGCACTGGTCTGCGTCGGTTTGCTGCTCTTTTTCATTCACCACATCTCGCAGGCCATCAGCGTCAATCACATCGTCGACAGAATCGCGCAAGAAACGGAAGCCATGATCGATGAGATTATGCCCTGGCCGCACCGGCTGAACCACCACCTGAAGGATGCTGAACCGCTCCGACCCAACCCGAGCGAAGTGGCCGTCTTGAGCCATGATTCCGGCTACATCCGCTTCGTCGACACGCGACGCCTGCTCGCCCTTGCGAAGCACTATCACGTCACGATCCGCGTTCTGCGCCGGGTCGGCCACTTCGTTCCCCCGGGAATCCCGCTGATAATGGTCTCAAAGGGGAACCGTCTGTCCCCCGAAGGAACCGCCGAGCTACTTGCCGCGTTCGACTTCGGCCCGACCAGAACGTTGCAGCAGGACGTGGAGTTTGGCGTCCTGCAGATTGTCGATGTTGCGTTGAAGGCGATCTCGCCCGCCGTCAACGACCCCACCACCGCCATCAACTGCGTCGATCAGTTGAGCCGCATTCTGATCCGCTTCGCGTCCCGAGAGCCGCCGGAGGAGTTGCTCTACGATCCGCCGGGCATTGTTCGCGCCAGCATTGGATGGATCCACTTCGAGCGCTTGCTGGAGGCAGCCTTTGAGCAGATCCGCATGTATTCGAAGACGGACGTGGCCGTCAGCTTGCGGTTGCTGCGAGCCCTCTGTGACATCGCCGCCTCGACGCCCGATCCGGAGTTCCGCCGGATACTCGTCGAGCAAGGAACGCGGACAGTGGCAGGCTGCGCCGAAAAGCTCGGCGCAGAGGAGCTGAGAGCGTTGCGCGCTCGCCAGGCCGCGCTGGAGAGCTTCACCGCGATGCTCCTCTGAATCGGGCCATCGACCATCGGGTCATCGGGCCATCTGAAAATCATGCACTTCAGATCACCCGATGACCCGATCACCCGATTCCTGATCCGTCGATCAATCTCCGGGCTCGAAGCGATAACCGACCCAGGGATCGGTCACAATGTAGCGCGGGGAATTTGGCGAGGGCTCAAGCTTCTTCCGGAGTTGCGCTACGAAAACGCGCAGGTATTCGACCTGTTCTGTGCTTTCACCGCCCCACACCGCGCCCAGCAAGGCGCGATGCGTTACCACTTTGCCGGCGTGGCGGGCCATGTACGCGAGCAAGTCAAATTCTTTCGGCGTGAGGTGGACGGCGCGGTCTTTTACAAAGACGGTGCGGGCTCCGGGATCGATCTTGAAGTCGCCCGCTTCTATCGGCGCCAGTTCGGACGCCTCCGTCCGCGCGCGGCGAAGATTGGCGCGAACGCGCGCCAGGAGTTCCTCCATACCGAACGGCTTGGTTACGTAGTCATCCGCGCCCGCATCGAGAGCCTTGACCTTGGTCCGTTCCTCACCCCGCACCGAGAGCACGATGATCGGAATTTGCGTCTTCGTCCGCAGCCGCCGGCACAACTCCAGTCCGTCCATGTTGGGCATCGCCAGGTCGGTGATGACCAGATCCGGCGACCAGTCTTTCATGATCTCCAGCGCAGTCTCTCCGTCGTTGGCCACGCGAATGTCATAACCGTGGCTGGAAAGAGAAGTCCGCAGCACCCGCGTGATCTGGGATTCGTCGTCCACCACCAGAATGTGTTTATGCTCCAACGTTTATGCTCCAAGATGCCCAATCAGCCGGGTTCCTGCGTCACGATGTGCACGTCCACCGCCGGGGCGTCGCGCAAAAACTGATGGATCGCCGAAAGATAGAAATATCGTTTCCAGCCCCGCGTCGCGGAGCGTCCAAAAACAACTTGCGTGATGTGTTTCTCGTTGACGAATTCCGCGACCGCCTCGGCCACGCTCTTTCCCTTCAGCCGCACCATCGATGCCCCAACGTTTTCCGCGAAGCGCACGTTCGCGGTCAAGGTCCGCTGATTCGCTTCGCTGGTGTCCTGCCCCAGGTCGGTGTAGACAACAAAGAGATCGGCATTCATGGCCTGCGCCATGCGCGCCCCGCGGGCAATCAGGTACTGCGCCGCCGGGTTCGAGCTGATGCATACCGCAATGCGTTCGCGGATGGCGACCGCTCCTCGATCTTCCTTTTGGTCTCCGCGGTGCTGTTCCAGGCTTTGGTCCACTGTCTGGGCCACCTGGCGCAATGCCAGCTCTCGCAAAGCGATCAAGTTCGTCTCGCGGAAAAAGTTTTCCAGCGCCCGCCCCACGCGTTCCTGCGGGTAAACATCGCCGCGCCGCATGCGGTTCTGTAACGCTTCCGGAGTCAGATCGATCATCACCTCTTCGTTGACTCTTTGCAGCACCCAGTCCGGAACCGTTTCCCGCACATGGATCCCGGTGACTCCCTGCACCGTCGGGGTCACGCTCTCCAGGTGCTGGATGTTCATGGTGGAGAGAACGTCGATCCCCGCATCCAGCAGTTCCAGCACGTCTTCATAGCGCTTGCGATGCTTGCTGCCCTCGATATTGGTGTGCGCCAGTTCGTCCACCAGCACGACGCTAGGCTTGCGCGCGAGGATGGCGTCCACGTCCATCTCTTCGAAGAGCGCGCCCTTATACTCGATCGCCTTGCGCGGCACGACTTCCAGATTCGTGACTAGGTCCGCCACTGTTTTCCGCCCGTGGGTTTCCACAACTCCGATCACCACATCTTCGCCGCGGGTGTGCCGCCGGATCGCCTCGGTCAGCATGGTGTGGGTCTTGCCCACGCCGGGAGCGTATCCAAGAAAGAGCTTGAACACGCCTCCCTTCTTCGTCGGCGAAACGTCCTCCAGCCACTGGTCGGGGGTCTTGGGCATCGCGATTATTGTCGTTGAGATGTCCGGCTTTGTCGATGTCCGGGACAATGTCAGTTACAATCGGCTCGTGAAAGCTGTGGCCAGATCCGGATCCGGATACGTGATCGCGGTGCTGTCTGTAGCGGGAATCACCCTCGTCGGCGCCCGGTGGCTCCATCTAAATGCGACCACGATCGCGCTCGTTTTCTTGTTGGGCGTCCTCGGGATCTCCGCCGTCTGGGGCTTGCGGCAAGCCGTTTTCATGTCGGTGGTCGCTACCGTCGCTTTTGATTACTTTTTCCTGCCTCCGATCGGCGCCTTTACTATTGCCGACCCGCAAAACTGGGTCGCGCTCGTCGCCTTCCTGGTCACCGCAATAGCGGTCAGCGAACTGTCGGAGCGCGCCCGGCGCGGGGCGCTCTCTGCCGTCGAGCGCCGGCAGGAACTGGAGCGCCTCTACGCCTTCAGCCAGTTGCTGCTTTCGAGCGACAGCCCGGCCGAGTTGTTGAACCTGATTCCCCGCTACATCGTGGAGTCATTCGGCATCCGGTCCGCCGCGATTTTTTTGTCCAGCCGTAACGATGTTTATCGCTCTGGCCCTGCCATCGACGGACTGGAATCGCACGATCTCCAAATGATCTGCGTGCGCGGTGAACCGCGGTTCGACGGGGTCCATCAGCGGGCCTTCATGCCGCTCCGCATGGGCATGCGCGTGGTCGGCTGCATGGGCGTCTCCGGTTCGGTGTTTTCGCGGCAAACCCTGGAGGCCATCGGCAGCCTGGTGGCCATCGCCATCGAGCGCGCGGGCGCCGTCGAAAAACTCAGCCGCGCCGAGGCCGCCCGCGAAAGCGAGCAATTGCGCTCCGTCCTGCTCGATTCGGTCACGCATGAGTTTCGCACTCCGCTCACCGCCATCAAAGCGTCGGTGACCGCGCTTCTCGGCAGCCCGAATCATTCGCCGGAGGAGAGAGAGGAACTGCTGACCATCATCAACGAGGAAAGCGATCGGCTGAACCGGCTGATCGGAGAAGCCGCCGAGATGGCCCAGTTGGATGCCAACAAAGTGGAATTTCGCTTCGAATCCGCGCCCATCGGCAACGCGGTCGAGGAAGCGCTCGAAGAACTGAAGCAACTCCTGCTCCACCATCCCGTGGACGTCAGAATTCCCGCCGGCCTTCCCAACGCGCGCATGGACTCGGCTCACATCAAGGAAGTCCTGGTGCACCTGATCGAGAACGCCGCCAAATACTCACCCGCCGGCGCTCCGATCCGCATCACCGCCGAGGCCAAGGACCAGACACTCAACATCAGCATTGCCGATCGCGGTCCCGGCATCGACGATTTCGAGCAATCCCTCGTCTTCGAAAAATTTTACCGCGGACGAAACCAGCGCGTGCAAGTCCACGGAACCGGCATGGGACTGGCGATCTGCAAAGCCATAGTAGAAGCCCACGGCGGGCGGCTCGGAGTTACCAGCCAACTGGGGCACGGGTCGGTTTTCTACTTTAGTTTGCCGGTTGGGTGATGGCGAAGGGAGATGATGTAATCAGTCGCCACTCACGAGCCGGGGTCAATGAGTTCTATAAAAAGGGATGTCAAGAAAAAAGTTCTGCCTCGACCGGAGGCGAGATTTCTTTCTCGAGATCCAGCCCACTGAAGTTTCGGTTCTCTGGAGAAGCTTGGCCGATTGCCCATGCTCATAAGTTTCCTCCGCGTATGGTGGCGATGCCATCGAGTTCGAGAGAG
>JBEKAF010000028.1:0-42263 GCA_050018355.1 Terriglobales bacterium
CACGCCATTGGTGTGCTTGGCGCCGGTGGCCTTGGCTGTCTCCTCGGCGATGACGTCCATGAAGTGCTTCTGGGCTTTGACAAAGTTGTCCATCGCCTCGCGGGCCGTTTCCACCAGTTGCTTGCCCTGGTACGGTTTCCCGGCCTTGGCTGCCTCTACCCAGGTATGAGTTTGCTTGTCGGCAATCTTCAGGAACTCCTGCTGCATGTGGACGAAAGTTTCCACGCTGCGCTGTAGCAGGTCGGTAATAGCCTGCGCCGGGGGCCAGTCCCCGACACGTTCCTTGACTCCGGTCATCAGGATTTCGTTCTGTTTTTGCCCCAGTTCAAGAAGGACCCTTTGCCCTTCAATGAAGTTCGACACACTCTCGGCAGTCACTTCACTCAGAATGGCGGTCGGGGAATGATTGGGGTCGGACGATTGTTGCCGCACAGAGTGCATCAAGCTTGCCTTCTGCCGCATCGCGAGGTCCATGAGGATCCGTTGCGTGGCAAAGAAGCTCTGCACGCCCTGCTGTGCCCAACCCGACAGAAGAGATACAAAAGAAGACTCCCCCGAATGAGTTCGGGAGGGTTCGTGCTTTACGGTTGTTGGCATTTGACACCTCCAAAGTTTTGCTGCAATGCAGCATCAACTAAACTATACGATTTGACGGTAGTTGTGTCAATATATATTTGCCTTGTGTGCAAAGCAGCATAGGTAGGGTCAAAATGAAGCCGGCTCCCGTCCTCATCAAGAAATATGGGAATCGCAGGTTGTACGATTCCTCCAGCAGCCAATACGTGAATCTCGACGATATTGCGGGATTCATTCGAGAAGGCAAGGATATCCAGGTAGTCGACGCGAAGACGGGTCATGATCTGACCCGCGTCACCCTGACACAAATCATCACCGAGGATGCAAAGGATAAGCCGACGGGCTTGCCGCTCGAACTGCTGCGCCAACTGATTGTTGCGTCCGACGAGGTGCGGCAGGAGTTCGTCATGTGGTATTTGAAATCCGCCTTCGACACTTATCAGAAGGTGCAGGACTCGGTGCAGAGCCGGCTAGGCGAGGTCCAGTCCGCGATTCTGTCGCCGGTGGACATGATGAAGAAGTTCCTGGGCGCGGCGGCGCCCACCCCGCCGCGGGCCGAGCCCGAGCCGGAACTCGACGCACTGCGCAAGCGAGTAGCGGAGCTGGAGGCCCGGCTAGAAAAACCCGCGCGAGGAAAACGAGGCTCACGCCGGAAGCAAAAAGGCACGGTATAATTCGCAGGAGGCGAGCGTCCGCCCGCCATACGCGCGCTAGCGTAACGTGCGCAAATGCTGGACAGACTCAGGACGAACTTGCGGCGCAAACAGAAAAAGACTACGGGTTCATCGAAGGCGGGTGGTCGGAAGCAAACTCACAGGGTCGATAGGGAAGCCGCCATCTCCCCTTGGACAGAAGCGCTGTTTGCGGCTGAGATTCTTTTGCTGCACGCAACTCCTGTCTATTACGGCTTCGGCGTACCCCGCGGTGATGACTCCGCAGTGGTCATCATTCCCGGTTTTCTTGGTACCGATCTTTATTTAATGGAACTGCACGGCTGGCTGAAGCGCATCGGATACCGACCGTATTTTTCCGGCATCGGTATCAACGCCGAGTGCCCGAATCTTTTGATCCAGCGCCGTCTGAACGAGACCATAGAAAGAGCCCTGACCGAGACCGAGCGGAAAATTCACTTGATCGGTCACAGCCTCGGAGGGGTGATCGCGCGCTCGGTGGCGGGCCAGAGGCCAGGAGATGTCGCTTCGGTCATCACGCTGGCTTCGCCATTTCGCGGCACCGCTACCAGTCGAACTATTCTCCACGCTGCCGAAGGCATTCGCCAGCGAATCCTGCAGGAGCATGGCCCAAGAGTACTGCCCACCTGCTACACCGGGCGCTGCACCTGCAATTTTGTTGACTCGTTGAAGCGCGACATTCCGGACTCGATGGTCGAGACCGCGATTTATACACGCGATGACGGCATCGTGGACTGGCGCTATTGCATGACCAGGAATCCTGAAGTCGACTTTGAAGTCCCGGGCACTCACATTGGAATGGCATTTAATCCTTCGGTGTACAGTATCGTCGCCGAGCGCTTGGCAAAGGCGCAGTCTTCCGAATGACTTTCTTCCGAACAAGTTTAGCGGCCGACCATCTCCAATACGGCCCCGGTACTCGTCTCTAAGGTTTCGACCGGTCTGCCCCGCCTCTCCAAGCGGAGTACCGCTCTCGCCAGGCTGTTGTTCGCGACTTCAACGCTTCCCGTACAATCGGTCTTCAGATAGGGCAAACGGTGGATGCTCGGCCCATCTCCATCGATCGCCGCTTCCAAGCGGAAGCCATCTTTTGTTGAACAACGAAAATTCCATTTGAATTCATCGGGATTCCTTCTGCTCTCCTGCAGATTCCGGAAGTCGTGCCGCTTCCCCTCGTGCCAGAGCACCGCTTTGCGAAAGACGAGGCCGAATGGCATTTCATAGACCAAGGCTTCCAGCGTGCTCGGAGATTTGCCGGGGCGGGGAAGATACACGTGTGTCCAAGTCCAGAACTTGCGATGCCGGTACTTGGAGTTGTGTCCTTGCACTCCGAACCCCAACGGGTTCCCCGCAAAAGTCCGGCCATCCAGCGTGATCTGGCCGGAAAAAACCGCGTCGGAATGCGGGGTGCGCGAGAATCCAATCCATCCCTTGTTGGTCAAGGTGACGCGAAATTCGGAACGATAGCGCAGATCCCATGAGATTGCGTGTCCGCCAATTTCCAGATTTCCGCGGCAGGAGCTCTCGCCGATTTCATTGCTGCCGATGCGGAGGTGGAATGGACCTTTTCTTCTGGCGCTGAGATCCAGGCCTTCCAGGGGAAATCCTTGAATGAAGCTTTGGGGTGTTCCATCCCGCGGAAACCACGTGGCCCACACTTGGACGGGCATCCCGTGCGGGTCGCCTGGGCATCCGCACCGGCCAGGATTCAACAGCAAATATCGGAACCACCACGCCCCGCCACCGTCCGCCAGTCCCAGACGAACAAACCAGACTTCGTAACGGCGCCGAACCGAAAGTGAGGAATAGACCTCGTTGAAAGTTTTCACTGATCAGCGTCTCAAGTTCAGAGTCGCAGAATAGCAGCAATTGGAGGCTAATTATGCACGGCGGCCTCGTTTTTAATCCGTCCGTTTATACCATCATTGCTGAGCGTCTGGCCGAGGCAACTTCGCAAGCATAAGCCAGTCGTCTTCGTTCACGTTGGTGTGATAGATGAGAACGGAGTTTTTGGTAGGGACAGGTCACGGACCTCCGGAAAAGCCGCACAACTCAGGTTTGCGGCTGGGCGACCAAGCGCGGCTGGGCCGTTGGAGCCGGACTGTTCGGCGCAGCCTCGGGCTCCGGCGTTTGGCCGTTCTGGACTGAGCCGCTGTTGCCCAAGCTCGCGCCACTGTTGAGATTGAAGTAGGAGTCATCGTATCTCGAGCTGTAGTTCGAGCTTGGCGCGCTCAGGTAGCTTCCCGGCGAGTCGTAGTTATACGACGAATCCGGATTGTACGGCGGCGGATTGTCGGACCAGTCGTAGTTGTAATCCGGGTAGGTGTACGCCGACCACGGGGCATACCAATAAGGGTCGTACCACCAAGGATCCCAGCCGAGCCCCCAGTAGCCGCCCCAGTACGGCCATCCGAAGCCGAAGCCCCAACCTCCCCAACCCCAACCGAAGCCCCACCCGCGGCCCCAACCCCAACCACCGCCCCAACCGTAGCCAGGCCAACCACCTCGCCAACCATCAACACCCCGACCAACGCCTAGCGTGGCTCTGGAGGCTCCGCCGGCGAAACCGGACGCGCCTCTTGACGGGCCGAAGGAGTGCCAACCACCATCGGAACTTCCGGCGTTACGCGCGGAGAGGCTTGAGTTCCCCAGGCCTCCGGAATTGCGTCCTTCACTGGAACGCGCGGAACTACCGGAGTTGCCGAACGAATGCCACTGGCCATCGTTGATTGCGGGACGAACATTCGACGAATGATTTCCGAACGAACCGGAATTGCGGCCAGCTTCAGACCCGCCGTACGAACGGCTGCCCGCTCCGTCACGACCCGCCGCTGATCCACCACGAAAGCCGCCGCCTTGGTCGTAACTCCCTCCGCCAAAAGACCGCTGGCCGCTATAAGATCCGCCGCCACCATGGAAGCCTCCGCCGCCTCCGCCGCCATGGGAACCGCCCCCGCCGCCGTGACCGCCGCCGTGCTGAGCGAATGCTGGATTTGGTGTGAGAGCAAGACTGATGAAAGCAGCAAATGCGATAAGGGATCTGAGAAGACCGAATCTGCTCATAATCTGTGCCTCCCTCCGAACGTGGGAGTGCAGTTTCGAGCGAGGAGCCTATTTACTAAGGACGGCGCGCTCCTACCTGATAAGATTCTACTCCCACGCCAGGGGTTGCACCCAAGGGTCAACGGGTGCGGTTCGTCACTCTCGCCATTTCCGTGCCCCTCCAGCCTAGGTAGTAGCTGACACCGGGTTCGCCGGGACGTACACTGAATCCCATCAACTCTAAATTTAGAGTTAGCGTGTCGGGGCAGGTTTTCCCGCCAGCAACCGAGTGCCATCCTTCAGGCGCAGGGTAGACCCCGTCTTCCCCTTGCTCCTCCTCGGCGGGCCACAACTCGGAGGGAAAACTGGCATCCCATGCCTTGTGATACGGAGCGCTGAGCGTCTGTCTGCGGGCTGGCCCTTGCGCTCGCCGCCACGAGGCTATGTAGATGAAGAATTGTGGGCGCTTGAACCGATCACCGTGCAGAGGGCATTTCACTTGGGCATCGACTGGTTCCTCAAAGGCTGAGCCGATAAATGGTTGCTCCTTTTCCGGGAAGCAGATGCAATCTTGAGAAAAGATCGACCGAGCCTTCAGCGCTTCCTCGGCTCGCTCGATTCGCTTTAGAACGGTCGGATTCCACTAGGTTCGTCTACATCTGCCGCGCATCGCCTTCGATTGGAAACCCCCGCCGCTCTCGAGCGGTCAGTGGAGAGTGGAAGAAGCAAAAACGGTCGCCGGTGCGAGCGTGTGCCTTGCAGCGCCTTCGACCCCGGGCCTGGTACTCGCATTGATGTAGCGCGACCACCGTTCGTTCGCTCCTTTCACAAGCTAGGTAATACCGGGGGATGATAGTCCCCGGCCTTGAAGTCAAATCTCCATCGTCCTCTCGGCCCAAATTTTGTGACGTATTTGTGACGTAAGGACCCAACCGGTTGCACCCAAAACCAACGTTATCAACATCGCCAGAACTCCCTTCCGTCCGGGCGGAAATTGGTTAAAGTCTTTTGCTGCAATGTACTTAGCCGAGGTCAGCGGTTTAAGTCCGATCGTCGGCTCCAGCATAACCCCATCCTTCACCAGTTTATCGATGCCGGCAGGGCGCTCGGAATTGGCTCAAGTGTCCTGAAGTTCTGAGCAGGGACTTTCAGTCGCTGTTTTTTCGAGTATTGCCATCGCGTTTACCGAACGGCCGCCAATCCCGCCCTCTGCTGCTACAATTTCCGGTTCGCTATCTTGCCCAGACGCGGCAAGCCGCGTCTCTATAACGAGGTGTCTCCATGCCGGAAACTTTGCAGCTTTCGAATCCCACGCCGCTGACCACTCTCACAGAGGACGAGATCCTGTTCCGCGACAACGTCCGCCAGTTTGCCGACGACAAGATTCGTCCACTGGCGAAAGAGATGGACGAAAAGGCAGTGTTCGATCACGGCCTGATCGATCAGTTCTTTCAGCTCGGACTGATGGGGATCGAGATCCCCGAGCAGTACGGCGGGGCGGGCGGCAAGTTTTTTGAGGCGATCTTAGCCGTGGAAGAATTGTCGCGGGCCGACGCTTCCGCCGGCGTAATCGTGGACGTGCAGAACACGCTGCTAGCGAATGCGATTCTGCGCTGGGCCAATGAAGACCAGAAGAAGCGTTACCTGCCGAAGATAGCGGCCGACACGCTTGGCGCCTATGCGTTGAGCGAGGCGGGATCGGGATCGGACGCGTTTGCGCTGCAAACGAAAGCCGAGCTCAAAGGGAGTGACTTCATTCTCAACGGACGCAAGCTCTGGATCACGAATGGCAAAGAGGCTGGATTGTTCATTCTGTTTGCCACCGTCGATGCGTCGAAAGGTTACAAGGGCATCACGGCGTTTCTGATCGAGAAGAACTTCCCCGGATTTACCGTCGGCAAGAAGGAAGACAAGCTGGGGATTCGGGCTTCGTCAACCTGCGAACTGATTCTGGAAGATTGTCGCGTGCCCAAGGAAAACGTGCTCGGCGAGGTTGGGAAGGGATACAAGATCGCAATCGAGACGCTCAACGAAGGCCGCATCGGAATTGGCGCGCAGATGCTGGGCATAGCGCGAGGCGCGTGGGAATGCGCCGCCAAGTATGCGCAGGAGCGCACGCAATTCGGCAAGCCGATTTCGGAATTTCAGGGCATCCAGTTCCAGATCGCGCAGATGGCAACCGAGATCGAGGCGGCGCGCCTGATGGTTTATAACGCAGCCCGCATGAAAGATGCCGGCGTCAATTTTGTGAAAGAAGCCGCGATGACCAAGCTCTTCACGTCGCAAGTGGCCGAGCGTGTGACGTCGCTGGCAATCGAAGTCTACGGGGGATACGGTTTTACAAAAGATTATCCGGTCGAAAAATATTGGCGCGATGCGAAGATCGGAAAAATCTATGAAGGCACGTCGAACATGCAGTTGGCGACGATCGCGAAGCTGGTGATGTCCAAATAAAAGCCTTAACCACAGAGGGCACAGGGGGAACACAGCGGGAAAATCATTAAACACCAAGGTACACAAGAGATCACGAAGCAGTTATCCTGTGCTCCTCTGTGCCCTCTGTGGTTACTTGTTCCTGGGGTGCGGCAGGCCCGTTCGAAAATCACACCGAGCACGTTGCCAGTATGATCGTTGCCAGCGCCTGACAGAATTTGCCGCGGGTTCGGATGAACCGAGTTTCGAAGTAAAGACGTATGGCCACCTTTTCTCCAGATGCGCTGTCCGCGACGGCTGCTGAGTTGGCCGGCGCCCGCGCGGAGCCGATCTCTCGTGAAGTTGCTTGCCGGCTGCTGCGATCGGACGACGACATGCTGCCTTCCCTGCTCTCGGCGGCACAACTTGCCCGCGCGAGATTCAAACCGGGAGTCATCACCTATTCCCGCAAGGTGTTTCTTCCCCTGACGAATCTTTGCCACGACCACTGCGGCTACTGCACATTCCGCCGCGATCCCGGCGAGCCCGGCGCGCACACCATGTCGCCTGACGAGGTTATGGAAATCGTGCGCGCGGGAGAGCGCAGGGGATGTACCGAGGCGTTGTTCAGCTTGGGAGAAAAGCCGGAGCTGCTTTTTTCCCAGATGCGCGATACGCTGCGGCGCTTCGGATACAAATCCACGCTCCATTATCTGGAAGCGATGTGCGAGAAGGTGCTTCGCGAATCGAGCCTGCTTCCGCATCCCAATCCCGGGCTGATGAGCGCGGAATGGCTGGAGCGCCTGTCCCGCGTGGCTCCCAGCATCGGGCTCATGCTTGAAACGGCCAGTGCGCGGCTGCTCGCGAAAAATGCCGCTCACGACAACGCTCCCGCCAAAGAACCGGCGAAGCGCCTGCGTGTAATTGAGGACGCGGGGCGGCGGAAGATTCCTTTTACCACGGGAATTCTGATCGGAATTGGCGAAACGCCGGAAGAGCGCGTGGATTCGCTGGTTGCGATCCGCGACTTACATGCGAGGTACGGGCACATTCAGGAAGTGATCGTACAAAACTTTCGCGCCAAGAGTGGCACGCCGATGGCACACTGGCCCGAACCGGATCTCGGAGACATGCTGCGCACGCTGGCCGTGGCGCGCCTCCTGATGCCGAAGATGAACATTCAAGCGCCGCCGAATCTCTCCGATCCGCACTATGCCGATCTGCTCGACGGCGGCATCAACGACTGGGGCGGAGTTTCGCCGCTAACGCCGGATTTCATCAATCCGGAAAAGCCGTGGCCGCATCTGGAAGATTTGCGACAGCGGACCGAGGCGAAAGGATTCGAGTTGCGCCAGAGGTTGCCAGTTTATCCTGACTTCGGGAAACAAGCAGGGGCCCACAGTGGTTTGCTGGCGCAGCGCCTGAGCTCCGCTGCAGACGCTGAGGGCTACGCTCGGAGGGCGGTATGATCACGATTCTGACCGGCGGCACGGGCGGCGCCAAGTTCGTGGATGGACTTCGGCAGATCGTTCGTCCGGAAGAACTGACGATCGTCGTGAATACCGGCGACGACTTGCTGTGGTGGGGATTGTACGTTTCGCCCGATCTCGATTCCATCACTTACATGCTGGCGGGGAAACTGAGCCAGGAGCGTGGCTGGGGCGTGAAGGGCGACACTTTCTTTTGCCTGAATACCATGGGGCAAATGGGACAACCGACGTGGTTCCACGCCGGCGACCGCGATCTGGCCACGCACATTTTTCGCTCGAAGCTGCTTGCCGACGGCAAGACGCTGAGTGAAGCCACGTTCGAAATCGCAACCAGGCTTGGAATCAAGACGCGCGTACTGCCGATGAGCAACTCGCGCGTGGAGACGCGGGTTCTGACTCCGGTGGGAGACTTGAGCTTTGAAGAATATTTCGTCCAGCGCTGGTACCAGGATCCCGTGGAATCGGTGCGGTTCGCCGGCGCCTCGGATGCGGAACCGGCGCCGGGAGTGATCGAGGCGATCCGCTCGGCAGATCTTGTGCTACTCGCGCCGAGTAATCCGGTAACCAGCATCGCGCCGATTCTCGCCGTGCCGGGAATTCGCGAAGCGTTGCGCGAAAGCCGCGCCCGCACTGTGGCCGTGAGCCCGATTGTGGGAGGAGCCGCAGTCACTGGGCCGGCAGGAATCCTCATGGCGGCACAAGGCTTCGCAGTTTCGATTGCCGGGGTTGCCGATTTCTATCGAGACTTCCTTGATCTGCTGGTGGTCGATTCCGAGGACGCGCCGGCTGCCGAAGAGTTGCGCAAGACCGGCATGCGTGTGCATTGCACCCCAACCATCATGCGTAATAATGAAGATAGAATCGCGTTGGCAAAGAGCGTCCTGGACGCGGCGATACAACCTCCGTCGGCTCCGGCCGCGGTGGAGCAGCCATGATTCTGGTTCCGGTAAAGAACCTCGTCGACGCCAAGCAGCGGCTCTCTCCTATTTTGAGCCCGGAAGAACGTTTCGCCCTGGCGCAGGCGATGTGCGAGGACGTGCTGCAAGCGCTGGCGCGCTGGCAAAGCCGGCCTTCCGTTGCGGTGGTAACGAGCGATTCGTTTGCGCGCGACTTGGCGGCACGTTTCAATTTCGAGGTCGTTGCCGACGACAACTCAGGAGAGACCAGCGCCATCGAGATGGCAACAGCGGTTTGCAAAGAGCGCGGAGCGACCAGCACCTTGGTGGTTCCGGCAGATATTCCTTTGATCGACAGGTCGGAACTGCAGAAGATCGTGGATTGCGCTCCTCCCGGTGGTGCGGTGCTGGTGCCGGACGCGGCGGGGCGCGGCACGAATGCGGCCTGGCGATCTCCGGGTGATCTTTTCCCGCTTCGCTTCGGGAACGACAGCTTTTTGCCGCACCTGGCCGCGGCGAAGGCAACGGGCCTGCCTTGTGTTGTACTCGAACTGCCGGGGATTGCGCGGGATGTAGATCGTCCCGAAGATCTCCGCGAACTCGCCGGCGCCAGCGGAGATCGGCGATCGCAGAAGCTGGTGCGAAGCTGGAACCTCAGCAGCCGGAAGCATGCCTAACATGGTCAGGTCTAGGATGGGGTCCAGCGTCGCTAGGCACGCGGGCAAGCGCACGGCTGGGGAAGTTCGCATCATTCCGGTCGCCGTCAGCGGAGAAATCCGCGCCGGAGAATCGCTATGCGCGAGGTTGCTGGCGGCGGCGCGAAACTTGGGGCTGCGCTTTCAGGATGGCGACATCCTGGTGGTGAAGCACAAAGTTGTTTCGAAGGCGGAAGGCGCGGTGGTCGCGCTTGATGAGATACGGCCCTCGGCGGCTTCACGAAATTGGGCTCGGCGCCATGGGCTTGATGCACGCGTCAGTGAATTGGCGGTGCGTGAGAGTCGTCGAATCGTGCGGCGAAAGCGCGGTGTGCTGATCACCGAGACGAAGCACGGGTTCGTTTGCGCGAACAGTGGCGTGGATATATCGAACGTGGATGGTGGGCGCCATGCGGTGTTGCTGCCGGTGGATCCGGATCGTTCCGCGGCAAGGTTGCGGCGGGAGTTGAAGAAGCAGCTTGGGATCGACATCGTGGTCATGGTCAGCGACAGTTTCGGGCGTCCGTGGCGGGAAGGCTTGACTGAAGTCGCAATCGGTGTTGCGGGAATGCGGCCTCTGGTCGACTATCGCGGACGCCGCGATCCGCACGGCTACTCGCTGCACGCGACGGTGGACGCGGTAGCGGACGAACTGGCTTGTGCGGCGGGACTGGTGTGCGGCAAGCTGGCAAGCACTCCCGCGTGCATCATTCGAGGCTATTCTTACCGCCGAGGAAACGGTGGGGCGCGGGAACTGATCCGGCCCGCGCAGAAGGATCTTTTTCGATAGGAGAATGTTATGGCATGGCAGGCTTCAGAACTTGAACAATTTCCCGCGCTGACGTGGGAGCAGATCGCACCACAAGCTTCCGTGGCGATTCGTGACGCGTTGGAGCGAGCGCTGGAAAAACAAGACGGAGCATGTCTGCGGGACGAGGAGCGCTGCGCCCTGGCGAACTGCGATGGGGCAAACTGTAATGGCGCGGACTTACTCGCGCTGCTGGTGGCCGCGGATACGCTTCGGCGCGAACTGGTCGGCAACATCGTCAGCTACGTGGTGAACCGCAATATCAATTTCACGAACGTCTGTTTCGTGGGGTGCAAGTTTTGCGCATTCAGCCGCGGGCCGCGCGAAGCCGACTCCTATTTTTATTCGCTGGAAGAAATGGGCCGCAGAGCGAAAGAAGCGTGGGCACTGGGAGCGACCGAAGTCTGCATTCAAGGCGGCCTGCCACGCGATCTGCCGCCGTTTCATTATCGCGACATTCTGCGCGCCGTGAAGAATGCGGTGCCGGGTATGCACATCCATGCGTTTTCTCCGATGGAAATTGTGTACGGCGTGGAGCTGACTGGCATGAAGCTGGCCGACTATCTCATGATGCTGCGCGATAACGGACTGGACACGCTGCCGGGCACGGCGGCTGAGATTCTGAATGACGAAGTGCGTCATGTACTGTCGCGCAACAAACTTTCGGCAGCGCAATGGCAAGAGGTGATCCGCACGGCGCACGCTTGTGGAATCCCGAGCACTTCGACGCTGATGTACGGGCACATGGAAACACCCGACCACTGGGTACGGCAGTTGTCATTATTCCGGCAGATTCAGGCTGAAACCGGCGGCTTCACCGAGTTCGTGCCGCTTGGCTTTGTGCATCAGAACACGCTTTTATTTCAGCAGGGGCTGGCGCGCACCGGACCGACTCTCGCCGAACACCTCAAGATTCATGCGCTGGCCCGCGTACTGCTCGCCGGCTCGATTCATAACATCCAGGTCTCGTGGGTGAAGCTGGACCGCAAACTTTCGCAGCTTTGCCTGCACGCCGGCGCCAACGACTACGGCGGAACGCTGATGGAAGAAAGCATCTCGCGTGAGGCGGGAGCGACTGCGGGCGAGTACACCAGTCCGGAAGATTTCCAGGCAATGATTCTGGAGATCGGGCGCATTCCGGCAGAGCGCAATACAAAATATTCGCGAATGAAGATCAAGCTGCTTTTGGAATCGGTTTCTTCCGAAAGGTCGCTGGTTCCGGAGTTCGCATGAGCCGCGCCATCGCCGTCATCGGAGGCACCGGCCCGGCTGGTACGGGCCTCGCGTTGCGCTGGGCGCGCGCGGGAGAGATCGTCATCATCGGCTCGCGCGATGCCGCCCGGGCGCAGCAATCGGCAGAGACAATCCGCAAGCGCGCGGGTGCAAATGCTCAAGTTTCCGGGATGGAAAATTCGGCAGCCTGCGCCGCCAGCGATCTGCTGGTGCTCACCGTGCCGTTCGAAGGGCAGGCCGCGCTGCTGAAGCAGTTGAAGCCTGCGATCCGTCCGGGCAGCGTCCTGATTGATGCCACCGTTCCGCTGGCTGCGAGCGTGGGGGGACGCGCCAGCCGCACCATCGGCGTGTGGCAAGGCTCGGCTGCGCAACAGACGGCTGAGCTTGTTCCGAAGGGCGTTTCCGTCGCAGCGGCATTCCAGAACGTTTCGGCGGACGTGCTCAATGCCGACGAAGACGTGGATTGTGATGTGATCGTATGCAGCGACGATCCGAATGCCACACAGGTCGCGATGGAACTCGCGGCGAAGATCGCGCATGTGCGAGCGATTGATGGCGGGAAGCTTGAGAATGCGCGCATTGTCGAACAGATCACGGCGCTGCTGATCGGGCTCAACATCCGGCACAAAGGCCACGGCGGAATACGGATCACGGGGTTGCCCGACAGCGCCTACAAGTTGGGGCTGGCTACACGGTAGTGCGAGAGCTTCTGCAACCGCGCAAGTTAGGCAATTAAGATTCCCGCCTACTCGTCCACCGGCTGCGCGTCCAGTTCCTGAGCGGGTTCGCCTGCGGCCAAGCCCTGGGCGATGATGAGGCGGCGAGCTTCGATGCGCAGTTCAGGCAGCGCGCGTCCGAACCAGATCGCGCCGAGGACGCAGGCCACTCCTCCGATGGCAACCGTGATCGGCGCGCCGATGCGGTGCGCCAACGCTCCGCCAAAGAAAGCTCCGAAGGGCGCCATCCCCATGAACATCATTGAATAAACGGACATGACGCGGCCGCGCAACTGGTCGGGGACCATGGTCTGGATCAACGTGTTCGAGCAGGCCATCTGCAACATCATCGAATAACCGGCGGGCAGCAGGAGCGCGGCCGACAACCAGAATGAAGTCGAGAACGAAAAACAGAACAGGCTGATCCCCAAGCTCGCGCAGGCGAATGCCACCCACCGCCCGAGCCCTTTTATTCCGGTTTTAGCGGCTAGCGTCAAGGCGCCGAACAGAGCGCCTACGCCGGTGGCGCCCATCAGGATGCCGAGGCCACGCGCGCCGCCGTGCAGAATTCTGTCAGCGAAGACCGGCATCAGCACGGTGTAGGGCATGCCGACCAGGCTCACCAGGCCAATCAGCAAAAGCAGCGCACGAATGACCCGCGTCTGGTTGACCCAGCGAAAACCTTCGATGATGTCTTCAATCGGTGAACGCTGGCTGGCACGCGGGGCGCAGTGCACGTGCATCAGCGACAGGCCGGTGATCACGGCGATGTAGCTAATTGAATTGGCGGCAAAGCACCAGCCTTCGCCGATTCTCGCCACCAAGATTCCGGCTATGGCCGGGCCGATGACGCGTGCGCCATTGAACATCGAGGAATTCAGCGCGATGGCGTTCATCAGGTCCTCTTTGCCGACCATGTCTACAAGGAAGGCCTGCCGGCCGGGAATATCGAACGCGTTCACCACTCCGAGCGTGGCCGCCAGCACGAAGATGTGCCACACCTGAACGCGCCCGCCCAACGTTAGCCAAGCCAGAATCCCCGCGAGGATCATGGCGGAAGTCTGGGTGGCGATCACCAGTCGCTGGCGATTAATGCGGTCGGCGGTAATCCCTCCGAAAGGGGCAATGAGGAAGACGGGAATCTGGCTGGCAAAGCCGACACTTCCCAGCAACAGGGCAGATTTCGTCATCCGGTAGACGAGCCACGCCTGGGCTACGGTCTGCATCCAGGTGCCGATGAGAGAGATAAGTTGGCCGCCGAAGAAGAGCTGAAAATTGCGGTGGCGCAAGGCGCGCAGGGTTGTGGCCCATTTCGGCAGGCGCGCCACTTTCCCAGCCGCTTCTTCAGCCGCGGCGGAATTTTTCTCTTCGGTCACTCTTCTAGAACTTTTTCACATCTTGGGGATGACGGCAACCGGCAGGAAGATGCGGAGAGGAACCCGAGGGATCGCCAGGTCCGTTGCCGGGGCAATGGCTGTTTACTTTACACGCAGATTTCCACAGCTCTGGGACGTGACCGACTTGGAACTTCCCCGCCGGTCCGATCCACGATAAAGTTAAGTACACCGATCCAAAAGGGTTGATCCGGGAAGGATGAACGATGAGCACAGATCCTAATCGTCTTGAACGCCGAGGCGCGCAGCGTTTCGAAGTGCACATGCCGTTGGCGATTCACTTCGATGAACGAACTGTGCCCGCATTTACTCAGGACTTGAGTGGCCGCGGAATTTTCTTTTATGTCGAGACGGCGCTACCGGAAGGGGCGGTCGTGGAATTGACTTTTACCATGCCCTCCGAAATCACCTTGGCGGAAAACATGCCGGTTCGGTGTCGTGGGCGGGTGTTGCGGGCCTCGGCTTCCCAGGCCGGTCAACGAAGCGGGATTGCCGTGCAACTCGATTCCTACGAGTATTTGCCCGCCGGCGAGCCAATCGCTCAATTCGTGCGAGTTTCGGTCGCAAGTGCCGCCGGAGCGACTTCCGGCCCGGTACCGCGCTGAGAACTTCTGTGTCTTTTCAAGCGCTGGACTTTGCCTTACAATTAAGTAAACCAGCAGTCTGGCGTGGTTTTTGCCCTGATTGAGGACCCGCTGGCGACCTGCCGCTTCGTCTGAGGTCCCCTTCGATTACGAAGGTCATTTGGCTCCGACGCTGGAAGTTTGTAGCATGACAATGAACGCTGAGAATCGAGTCATGCCCGGGATCGCCGTCGCCCTCCTTACCGAGGACCGCGAAAAATCCGCCGCACTGCATAGCCGGGTGGAGAGCACCAATCTGGCTCGAACGGTATTGAGCCATGTCGGTTTCCCTCCCGGACCGGGTGATGCCGTTTTGCGTCAATTGCAGGATCAGCACGCCGAAGTCGTCCTGGTGGATATCGATCCACAGAATCCGCAGCGAGCGATCCGCACCATCGAACTGATCCACGCCAGCATTCCCGAAGTCACGATTTTTGCCGTGGGCGAAATGAACCAGCCCACGAACATTGTTTCCGCCATGCGAGCCGGAGCGCGTGAGTTTCTGGATCATGCCGCCAGCCGCGAAGCCTTGATCGAAGCCTTCACTCGCTTCTCGGCCACATTGAGCCGTGCGCAACGCAGTTCCAGTAAGGCCCGTGTCTTCACTTTTCTGAACGCCAAAGGCGGAGCCGGCACCACCACCACCGCGGTGAATACCGCCGTCGCCTTGCAGGAGACTCACGGGCGCGTGGTGCTGGTGGATTTCGCTCCTATCGGCCACGCTGCCCTGCAACTGAATCTGCGGCCTCAATTCACATTGATCGATGCCTTGCAGAACCTGCATCGCATGGATGGTTCGCTGCTCGATGGCCTGATGACGCCATATCGCAATGGCCTTCATCTGCTGGCCGGCGCTCAGCAACCGCACAACAGTGTCCCGACCGCGTCGGAACTGGCTCGCCTCTTCGATCTGCTGGTAAACCAGTATCACTTCGTCGTGCTCGATGGCTCGGGCCGGATGGATGGCACGATGCAAATGATCTGCGACCTCTCGAACGCCGTGCTGCTGGTCACGCAGACCGATGTTGTCTCGCTCTGGAGCGCTGGCCGGATTCACGCCTTCCTGCAGGAAGGAGCGGGCCGCGATCGCCTGCGGATCGTGATCAACCGTTACAAAAAGATTCCCGGCTTCACCGACGAGGATGTGGAGAAAGCCACCAACTGCAAGGTGCTCTGGAAGGTGCCCAACAACTTCCAGGTCATCGGACCGGCGATTGACAAGGGCAGCCCGGTGGCCTCGCAGGGTAATCACGAAATCGGCCGCTCCTATCAGGGTCTGGCCGCGGAACTCGCGGGCGCGACGACGTCCGCCGAGGGTGCCCTCTCGCTGCTCTACCAGCACGACAAGGGCGACGGCAAGAAACGTGCCGCCGGCCATCTGCTGGTCTCGCCGATGCGCGCCGGGCAATAGATCCCTTTTCAATCCCTGTAAGTCTGGGTTCTACTTCTGCAATCTGACTTCTTACCTCGGCGATTTCCGGGCTTTGTTAGAATCAGGGTTCACCAATGACGCCGAGAATCGCTGAAATCCTTTATCTGATGATCGCGTTCCTGTTTGCGATCAGCGTGCACGAGTCCGCCCATGCCTGGACCGCGTCACGCTGTGGCGATCCGACGGCTCGCATGTTGGGACGGGCATCGCTGAATCCGATTCGGCACATCGATCTGGTGGGCACGATCATCCTGCCGCTCGTTGCGGCCTACAGCGGCTTAACTGTGCTCGGCTGGGCGAAACCCACACCCGTGGACCCCCGGAATTTTCGCCATCCTGTGATGGACGACATCCTGACCTCGGTGGCCGGTCCAGTCAGCAACTTCATCGTCGCTACTGGGGCGCTTCTGCTGCTTGGCAGCATCTCGCTCTCATCGGCCTCCGGACACACTCTGGTCACTGGATTGGTGGGGGGTGGCGACGGCGCTGGTTCCGATTCGGCGTTGGCGTTCGTCGCTAAACTGCTGTATGTACTTATGATCGTCAACATTGTTCTGGCGGTCTTTAATCTGATTCCCGTGCCGCCGCTCGATGGCAGCCACGTGCTGCGTCATTTTTTATCGGATCCGGTGCGAATGGTGTACGACCGCATCGGTGTCTTCGCACTGCTGGCGTTGGTGTTTCTAGCCCCAGGTCTTCTCAGCAGGTTGATCGACCCGCCTGTTAATTTTTACCGTTCGATGTTGGTGAAATTCTGAATGGCCACTCCTTCCAAGAAACGCGTGCTGAGCGGAATGCGCTCGACCGGGAAGCTGCACCTGGGAAACTACGTTGGCGCGCTCGAAAACTGGGTCCGCATGCAGGAGCAGTACGACTGCTTTTTCTTTATCGCCGACTGGCACGCGCTGACCACCGACTACGCGGATACTTCGCGGCTGAAGGAAAACTCGGTCGAGGTGCTGCTGGATTGGCTGGCGGCGGGGCTGGATCCCGCGAAGTGCCTGATGTTCATCCAATCGCATGTGCCGGCCCATGCGGAATTGCACCTGCTGCTTTCGATGATCACTCCTCTCGGCTGGCTGGAACGCGTCCCGACATACAAAGAGCAGAGGGAAAACATCAAGGAAAAAGACCTGGGCACGTACGGCTTTCTTGGTTATCCGGTGCTGCAGTCGGCGGATATTTTGATTTACAAGGCGGATTTTGTGCCCGTCGGCGAAGACCAGGTGGCGCACGTTGAACTGACGCGGGAAGTTGCGCGGAGATTCAATGGGCTCTACGCCCCGCCATTTGTAATCAGGAGACAGGGGACACGGGTTGTGACTTCAGATGGGAGGGAGGTGCAGCTAGAGTCCGGAGTGGAGCTGGATCCAAGAGCTGATTACGTCATCCAAAGGCCCCCCGTTTTTCCCGAGCCAGCGGCGCTGCTTACGCCCGCACCCCGCCTGCCGGGCACCGACGGCCGCAAGATGTCGAAGTCATACGACAATGCTGTCTTGCTCACCGATCCCGAGCCCGTGGTACGGCAAAAACTGAAGACGATGGTCACCGATCCTGCCCGGGTGCGCCGCACCGATCCCGGCAATCCTGATGTGTGCCCGGTGGGCGACCTGCACAAAATATTCAGCGACAAGGAAACGATCGCGAAGGTATACGAAGGCTGCCGGTCGGCCGGAATCGGCTGCATCGAGTGCAAGAGCTGGGTCGCGGATGCCCTGGTAAAGATCCTCAACCCCATGCAGGAGCGCCGGAAAAAATACGAGGACAATCCGCGCCTCGCCTGGGATATTCTGGAAGCGGGCTCGGCTCGCGCCCGTGATGTCGCAGGCGCCACGATGGACAAAGTCCGCAAGGCGATGGGTCTGGACTATGGTCCGAACGATGAGCCGGCGAAGGATTCCACGAAGTGACGGATTTGTCTCAACCAATACCTGAACAGGCGCCAGTCGAGGCTTCCGGGCACGGCGCGGCTCCGCCCATGTCCGCCGAGAACAGGTCCGCTAAAGACGATGCCAGCGACTTCCCCTTCTCCGTCGCCCTCGGCGAAATCTACGAAGGCCCGCTCGACCTGCTGCTCGACCTGATCCGCAAGCAGGACCTCAACATCTACGACATTCCCATCGCCAGGATCACCGCGCAATATCTCAGGTATGTCGAACGCATCCGTGAACTCGACGTGAACGTCGCCTCCGAGTTCATCTACATGGCAGCGGTGCTGATTCACATCAAGTCGAAGATGTTGTTGCCACGCGATCCGCTCGCTCCCGCCGACGCGCTGGAAGACCCGCGCAACGAACTCGTCAACCGCCTGCTCGAGCACGAAAAGTTCAAATCGGCGGCACAGATGCTTCTGCAGAAACAGCAGATTGAAGACGCGGTGCTGAGCAATCCCGCGATCCGCGAGTTCATGGATGCCGGTGGCGCCGAGCCCGAACTTGCCGCCGATGTCATCGACCTGGTCAAAACCTTCCAGCAGATCCTGGACCGCGCGCGCACCCGGCCAATTCTGGAAGTGGACGAAGAGACCGTAACCGTCGGCCAGATGATCCAATACCTGCACCGCCGGCTCTCCCTGGAAGATCGGCCCATCCGCCTGAAGCAGATGCTCCGCAATGTGCCGTCGCGAGCGGCGCTGGTCTGCATGTTTCTGGCGTTGCTCGAACTGGTCCGCTTGCAGGCGATCCAGGTGCGGCAGGACCACGTCTTCGGCGAAGTGCTTGTACGCAAGCATTCCCACTTCGAAGAAGTGATGACGGAGCAAGCTGCCGTGCGCGATGATTGGAAATGAGAAAGGCAGTTGCCGGTTGCCAGCTACCAGTGCCAGTAAAAACCAGCGGAGCAGACAAACTCCACTGACCACTGACCGCACTGGCAACTGGCAACTGGCAACTGGCAACTGACTTATGCTTAGACCCCAACTTGAAGCCATCATTTACGCGGCGGAAACTCCTATTTCGCTCGACCAGATTTTTTCGCTGGTGAAGGAGTCGTTGCTCGCGGAAACTCCGGGAATCGACGCCGCGGAAATCAAGTCGCGCATCCGCGCCACGCTCGAAGAACTCATCGCGGATTACTCGGGCGCAGGTCACGGAATCGAAATCCGCCAAGTCGCCGGCGGATACCGCATGTCCACCAAGCCCGAGCAGCACGACGTGGTGCGCGCCTTCGCCAAGAGCCTGAAACCGCCGTTCCGGCTATCGCTCCCGGCGCTCGAAACTCTTGCCGTCATCGCCTACAAGCAGCCGGTCACGCT
The DNA here is from genome assembly GCA_050018355.1 of Terriglobales bacterium. Taxonomy (GTDB): domain Bacteria; phylum Acidobacteriota; class Terriglobia; order Terriglobales; family Acidobacteriaceae; genus Acidiflorens. The sequence continues at coordinate 19,263 of JBEKAF010000028.1, forward strand.
GCCCGAGATCGGCGAAATCCGTGGCGTCGATTCCAGCGGCGTCATCGCCACCCTGCTCGACCGCAAGCTGATTACGACGGCGGGCAGAAAAGCCGTAATCGGCCGCCCCATTCTCTACAAAACCAGCAAGGAGTTTCTGCTGCGCTTCGGGCTTAAGGACATCAACGAGCTGCCCAGCATGGAGGAATTCGAGAAACTGCTGGCGGAGTCATTCCAGAGAGACCTGCTTCCCAGTGAGGGCACGGCTGTGGAAGCGTCTTCAAGTTCGCCGTCAATTGTAGAGGATGATTCTTCCGGAACCGAGGCTACCGCTGAAATTGCCGAGGACAGCGAGCCCGAACTCGCCACCGAAGAAGAGGAGACCGAAACGCCAGCCAGCACCAAACCGGAGTAGCCATCCATGCCTGCCGAACGTCTGCAAAAAATTATCGCTGCTGCCGGAGTTGCATCCCGCCGCAAAGCCGAAGAGCTGATCGCCTCCGGCCGCGTGCTGGTCAATGGCCAGGTGGTCACCGAGCTCGGCACCAAAGCCGATCCCGAACAAGACCACATCCGCGTGGATGGCAAGTTGCTGCAGGGACCCGAACGTTTCACCTACGTCGCGCTGAACAAGCCCAAAGGATATGTGACCACGGTCAGCGATGAGAAAAAGCGCCCAACCGTAATGGACCTGGTGCAAAAGGTGAAGGGTCGCGTATATCCCGTGGGCCGCCTGGACTGGGCCAGCGAAGGCCTTCTACTGATGACCAACGACGGCGCGCTGGCCAACGCGCTGATGAAAGCGTCCTCCAACGTGGCGAAGACTTACGTCGTGAAAGTCGCTGGCCAGCCCGACGAGACGAAACTCGACAAGCTTCGCCGCGGAGTTTCTATCGCCGAAAAGGGCGGCCGCCGCGTGCGCACGGCTCCGGCAAAAATTCGCCTGATTCGCGAAGGCGATAACCCTTGGCTCGAAGTGACCATCATTGAAGGCCGCAACCGCCAGGTCCGAAAAATGTTTGAGGAAGTGGGACACCACGTGGAGAAAATCCGGCGGGTGCAGTACGGCCCCCTCGCGCTCGACGTGCCGCCGGGCGATTGGCGCAACCTTACTCTGCTGGAAGTAGCCAAGCTGAAAACCGCTGCGTCGGGATCGAAAGCTGCCAAGCCGCCAAGCGCACCCACCCCGCTGCGCGCACCACAAGCGCCGCAGTCATCGAAACCATTGCGCTCACCCAGACCGTCGCACTCATCGTCGCACTCATCGAAGCCGTCGCACGCACCGAAGCGCAAGCGCGATTAGCGCTTTCCTTCCGCAATCATTGGCAGCCGGGCCGCGCCGTACAAGCCGGCATCGCTCCCCAACAGCGCGCGGGTGATGATGGTCTTGTGGCCGGGGCCAGCCTCCACGTGCGCGGAAGCGCCCTGGTTGGTGGCCGAAGGATCGTGCGGCGCAGTGGCGGCGTACACGATGGAGCGCCGCCGCAACTCTTCGAAAATCGATGGCGAAAAAGCTTCCCAGGCGCTCGAAACTCCCCCGCCAATCACGTAAATCGGCAGGTTCAGGGAATTCACCATCGCCGAAAGCACAATGCCCAAACAACGGCCTACGTACCGGAAAATGCGGCGCGCATCTTCATCGCCTTGAATCGCGAGATTGTAAATCGATTTCGCGCTGAACTCCGGATCGGAGTGGGCAGCGCGCGCCAGCGCCGACGCGCCGTTGCTTGCGATCGCTTCCCGCGCCAGCCGAACCACCGCCGTCGCCGAAGCGTATTGTTCCAGGCATCCTCGATTCCCGCACCCGCAAGGGTACCCCTCCGGTTCAACGGTCGTGTGCCCGAACTCCCCGGCCATTCCATTTGCGCCGCGCCAGATCACGCCGCCCATGACCAGTCCACCGCCGACGCCAGTACCGAGGGTCAGCATCGCCACGTCGGAATAATCCTTGGCCGCGCCCAGCCATTTTTCTCCCAGCGCCGCGACATTGGCGTCGTTTTCGAGGATCACAACGGTCTTCAACCGCTGCTCAATGGCGGCGCGAGCTGGATAGTCGACCCAGCCCGGCAGGTTGGGCGATTCGCGCACCAGCCCAGTTTGCATGTCGATGATGCCGGGCACGCCGATGCCGATCCCCAGCAGTGGGGCGGCGTTCCTGTATTTATCCGACATGCGCTGGATGGCGTCGCACATGTCACTAATCACGTGATCGGGCCCCAGGGAAATCCTGGTGCCGAGTGTGACTTTTTCGATGAGCCCGCCTTGCTCGTCCACGGCCGCTATGCGCAAGTTCGTGCCGCCGAGGTCTACTCCAATGGAAAATCTGTTCATGATGAATGACTCGGGAGTCCGTTCGAAGGAGCATTTAGCCCCGCCCTTTTTTGTACAGTGCGAGTATCGATCCGTCAATGTTGGATCGTTCTATCAGGGCTATTTTTGGCATTTTGCGCAGTAGTGACTGCTGCGGCCGGCCAACACAACGCGCCGGATTGCGGCCCCGCATACCAGGCACGGATCACCCTCACGGCCATAAACTCGATGCTGGAGTTGGAAGAAACCTTCTTCTCCATTCGCGTCCACGTAGTCGGAGATCGAAGATCCACCCAGTGCGATCGCCTCGCGCAGCACTTCCTGCACCGCGGAGTGCAGCCTGCCCAACTGCTCCCGCGTGATGGCCGCCGCTCGCCGACGGGGACGGATGCCAGCCCGAAACAGCGACTCATCGGCATAAATGTTGCCCACGCCGCGCAGCAACTTCTGATTCAGAAGCGCGCTCTTGATCGGAGTCTTGCGCCCGCGAAAAAGCGCGACGAACCGTTCCTCGCTCACCTCCAGCGGTTCCACTCCTCCAGGATCGAACCCGCCAGGATGAACGCTCAGCTTGCCAAACATCCGCGGATCGATAAACCGCAGTTCGCGCCCGGAAGCGAGCTTTGCGATCAGGTGAGTGTGCTTGGCGACATCCGCAGCAGGTTCGCAAACGACCACGCGCCCGGTCATACCAAGATGGACGATCCACTGCGCCGTCTCAGCATCGGACAAATGTTGGTCGGACCGATGTAGAGACGCGGCTTGCCGCGTCTGGCCGCGAACTGCACGTTTGCCTTTGTTCGTCTGTGACACCGGTGCCTGTGATGCCCGCGACCCTCCCTCCAGATCGAACACGATGTGCTTGCCCGCACGGTGCACCCGCACGATCCGCTTGCCCTCAAGCGTCGAAGCGATGACGCTAGCTGGTGATTTGAGCGGCTGCGGCCGGGCACCGATCCAGACAGATTCGACGGTGTCCCCGGCTACCCGCGTGTCGAGGCCTCGCGCAATGGTTTCGACCTCGGGAAGCTCGGGCACGCTGTCAGGATACAAGATCGGCGCAGCCGGGTGCGCAGATGGACAGCCGAGGGCGGCTGTCGCTACGCGAAGCTTCGCTGAAATCAGGTTTGCTCCTCCACCGCCCGATTCGGTATGCTAGAGCGTACACACCAAGTTCCGCCGATCTTCCAAGTTTTCCAGTCAGTCCAGCAGCGGCGCGACCGGTGTGTGCGACCATGGGGCGGGTTTCGGTTTGCGGTCGCGCAATTTTCCAAGTGGAGTTGGCATTGAGCAGAGGCAGAACTGCGGTCATTGTCGGCGCGCAGTGGGGCGACGAAGGCAAGGGCAAGATTGTCGACGTACTCACCCAGACTTTTTCGGTCGTGGCTCGCTACGCCGGCGGCCACAATGCCGGACACACCGTCATCATCAACGGAAAAAAATTCATTCTGCAGCTTGTGCCCGGCGGCATTCTGCGGCCTGAGTGCACCAGCGTCGTCGGTAATGGCGTGGTCATTGATCCGCTGGCCTTTCTGAAGGAAGTCGCTTCCTTGCGCGCCGCTGGCGTGAAAGTGGACGGCAACCTTTTCGTCTCGAACCGCGCACAGGTCATTCTTCCCTACCATCGCATGATGGAACTGGGGTCGGAAAACGCTCCCGGCCGCGTGAAAATCGGAACCACTTCGCGTGGCATCGGCCCATCTTACGAAGACAAAATGGGACGGCGCGGGTTGCGCGTCGCCGACCTGCTCGACACGCAATTGCTGCGCACGCACATCGAGAACGCATGTCGCGAAAAAAACATGATTGCGCACGCGCTGTTCAACTCCGAACCGCTCGATGCCGACAAAATGTTCCGCGAATACGCCGACGCCGCCGAGAAGATCGCTCCCTTTGTCCGCGACACGGCGCTCCTGCTGAACCGCGCTCTGGCCGAAGGCAAGTCGATCGTGTTCGAAGGCGCGCAAGGCACCATGCTCGACATCGATCACGGCACCTATCCGTTCGTAACGTCTTCGAGCTCCACTTCCGGTGGCGCCGCGACCGGAACCGGCGTACCGCCGACATCGATTGACACGGTCATTGGCATCACCAAGGCCTATTGCACCCGCGTCGGCAGCGGCCCGTTTCCGAGCGAACTCCTCGACGCGCAAGGCGAAGACCTGCGCAAGCGCGGCAATGAATTCGGCGCCGTTACCGGACGTCCCCGCCGCACCGGCTGGCTCGATTTGCCTCTACTCCGTTACGCTGGCATGATTAACGGCATCTCCTGGCTGGTGGTTACTAAGTTGGATGTGCTCGATCACCTGACCGAGATTCCAGTTTGCGTGGGGTATAAGGTGGACGGCAAGGAAACGGACGAAGTTCCGGCTGAGGCATGCGGTTATGAAAAAATCGAATGCATCTATCGCAACATGCCCGGCTGGGCCAGCCCGACGCAGGACATTCGGACGGTCGAAGCATTGCCCAAGGCCGCCCGCGAATACCTGGCCTTCATCGAAAAGGAAACCGGATCGCGGGTGGGAATGATTTCCACGGGCCCCGATCGTGAGCAGACGATCCTGGTCCCCAGCTTCATAACCGAGTTGGGCCTGAAGAGCCCGGCGGCGCGAGCCTGAATCTGGCAAGAGAATTTGGCGAGCGAGTCTAACCAGAGCAAGTCTAACCAAAAAGAGAAACGGAGCGACGGATGGTGGTGTTGGCCGTAACTTGGATGGCAAAAATCGGACGCGAGTCCGAAGTGGCCGCAATCTTCGAAAAACTCTCAGCCGAATCGCGCAACGAACCGGGCTGCCTCATGTATCAGGTGCATAAGCACAAGACCGATCCGCGCCGGTTCTTTATCTACGAACAGTATAAGGACGCTGCCGCCCTCGAGGCTCATCGCACCGCCCCACACTTCCTGCAGTTTGCGAAGAAAGACCTGCCCAAGGTCGCCGCCCGGATCGAAGGGCACTTGTTCGAGCCGCTGGGATAACTGTGGAGTTCTCAGTTCCCGGTTCTCAGTTCTCAGAAAGCCCCGTCATCAGATCAGTCTCACTGGGAACTGGGAACTGAGAACCGGGAACTGTTCTTACTGTTTGTCCACCATCAGCACGCCGCCCGAAGCGTAGCTTTCCTTCGACACTTCATGGAAGGCGACCACGATGGCTTCGCGGCGCGCGCCCGCTTCTTCCACCATCGTGTCGGTAATCCGCTGTGCGATCTTGCGCTTCTGATCGGCCGTGCGGCCTTCGAGCATGGTGACTTGAACTAACGGCATGGAGTTCTCAGTTCCCAGTTCTCAGTTCTCAGAAAAAACCCGTCATCAGATCAATCTATCTGAGAACTGGGAACTGAGAACCGGGAACTGCTTTTACTGCGCCAATTCGTATCCCGCAAAAAAAAAGCTCAACTCGAAGCGAGCCGTATCATCCGCATCGGAGCCGTGAATTGCATTGTGTTCAATATCACTGGCCCATTTCTTGCGGATGGTGCCCTCTTCGGCACTGGCCGGATTGGTGGCGCCCATCAGCTTGCGCAGATCGGCGATGGCGTTTTCTTTTTCCAGCGCCAGCGCCACGATCGGTCCACTCGACATGAATTTGGTCAGCGAGCTGTAAAACGGCCTGCTTGCATGGACGGCGTAGAACTGCTCCGCCTGGTGCTGGGAGATCTCCAGCATCTTCATGGCCAGAATGCGGAAGCCATTCTTCTCGAACTGTTCGATGATGTCTCCGACCGCGTTCTTCTTCACCGCGTCGGGCTTGATGATGGTCAGTGTGCGTTGCAGTGTTTTCATAAGTCAGGTCTCAGGTCTCAGTTGTCAGGTCTCAGCAAAACCCATCCGCTTCTCATGAGAAAAGGCTGACGGCTGAATGCTGAGTGCTGATCGCTCCTACACCTTCACTCCCAGCGCGGCCGCGAGCGTTTCGCCGATCTCCGCCGGCGATTTCGCGACCTTGAGGCCAGCCCTTTCCATGGCGGCAATCTTCTCGGCCGCGGTGCCCTTGCCGCCGGAGATGATCGCGCCGGCGTGGCCCATGCGGCGTCCGGGAGGCGCTGTCTGTCCGGCGATAAAGCCCACGACCGGCTTCTTCATGTGCGTCCTGATGAACTCCGCGGCGATCTCCTCCGCGTTGCCACCGATTTCCCCGATCATGACCACGGCTTCGGTCTGGGGATCGCGGTTAAACAGATCGAGCGCGTCGACAAAATTCGTGCCGATAATCGGATCCCCGCCAATGCCGATCGCCGTCGACTGCCCGATTCCGCATTGGGTAAGCTGATGCACCGCCTCGTAAGTCAGCGTCCCGGACCGCGACACGATCCCGACATTTCCCTCTTTGTGGATCTGCGCCGGCATGATGCCGATCTTGCACTTGCCCGGCGAGATGATGCCCGGGCAGTTCGGCCCGATCAGGCGCGAGCGCCGGTTCTGCAGAAACTCCCAGGCGCGCACCATATCCAGCGTCGGAATGCCCTCGGTGATGCAGACGATGAGTTCGATTTCAGCATCGGCCGCCTCCATAATCGCGTCGGCCGCGAACGGCGGCGGCACAAAAATCACCGCGGCATTCGCGCCCGTCTTGTCCGCCGCTTCCTGAACGGTATTGAAAATCGGCCAGCCCTCGTGTGTCGTTCCGCCCTTGCCGGGCGTGACGCCGCCCACGATCTGCGTGCCATAAGCCGCGCAAGCTTTCGCGTGGAAAGTGCCTTCGCGGCCCGTCAGACCTTGCACAATCAATCGAGTTTTCTTATCAGCCAGGATTGCCATAATTGCCACTCTCAAAAAATCGCTACTCGCTATTCGCTATTTGCTATTCGCGCTTAAGCCGCGCTCTTCGCCGCTGCTACTACCTTGTCGGCCGCATCCTTCATGGTCTCAGCAACCGTGAAGTTCAGCCCCGACTCCATCAGGATTTTCTTGCCTTCCTGAACGTTGGTGCCTTCCAGCCGCAGGACCACCGGCAGTTGGATATTCGTTTTCTTCGCCGCCTCGACCACCCCGGTAGCCAGCATATCCACGCGCAGAATGCCCCCAAAAATATTGATCAGCACGGCGCGCACACTCTTGTCGCTCAGCAGAATTTCAAACGCGTGCGCGACCTGGTCCGCGCTTGCGCTGCCGCCCACATCCAGAAAGTTGGCTGGCATGCCGCCCGCGTACTTGATGATGTCCATGGTGGCCATCGCCAGGCCCGCGCCATTCACCATGCAGCCCACGTTGCCGTCGAGCTTGATGTAGTTGAGGCTGTATTTCGACGCCTCCACTTCCAGCGGATCTTCCTCGGTGGTGTCCCGCAATTCGCGGAGGTCGGCATGCCGGAAGAGCGCGTTATCATCAAAGGTCAACTTGGCGTCGAGCGCGAACAACCGGCTGTCCGTGCAACTGATGAAAGGATTAATCTCCACCAGCGAAGCGTCCGTTTCAAGGAACGCGCGGTAAAGACCGGTCAGGAACTGAACTGCAGGATTGATCTGCTGCGGCTTCAGCCCCAAACTGAATGCAGTTTTGCGCGCCTGGAACGGCTCCAGCCCCATGCCCGGATCGACGTACTGCTTCAGGATCGCTTCGGGCCTCTCTGCGGCCACTTGCTCAATATCCATGCCGCCCGCAGCCGATGCCATGAAAACTGGCTTGCCCTCGCCGCGATCCACCAGAATGCCGAGATAAAGTTCCTTCTCGATCGGCAGCGTTTCTTCAACCAGCAACCGATGCACGATGCGCCCTTCCGGCCCCGTCTGATGCGTGACCAGTTTCATGCCCAGCATCTTGCCGGCGATCTCGCCCGCTTCTTCGACCGACTTGGCGATCTTCACTCCGCCGCCCTTCCCGCGTCCGCCGGCATGGATCTGCGCCTTCACCACAACTCCCGTCGCGCCGGAGCCGAGAAGATCCTTCGCCGCCGCCTCAGCTTCTTCGCGTGTCGCCGCCATCGTGCCCTGTGGCACGGCGACGCCATACTTCTTCAAAATTCCTTTTGCCTGATACTCATGAATTTTCATAATGATTCCTAAATTCGCGTACCGACTCGATTCCAAACTGGAAGAAACCCGCTTGCGGCTTGAACTGCAGTCCAGCAAACCTTTGATTCTATAAGACGAAGGCACATTCGGCAAAGCGCGCGACGTGATGAGCAACGCATTCTTTTCGAGCAGTCAGAACAGAAAGTTGCTGATTGCAATGAGAAGCTGCAATGTCCAAGAAAGACAGGACGGAGCCGTTCGGCAATATGAAAACCAAACCGAAGGAAAAGCGTATTTCCTGTTCAAAGAAAGCAGCGAAGGGGCAATTCTTGAACTCGCGCGGGTCTGCAAATTCACAGGCAGCCCCGAGCAATTTCGGAAGTGAGATTATGAAGGCAGGGGACGGGCGCCCTCGCCCGTCCAATCCGAGCGCAGCTCTGCCTAGCCTCTAGCACCAGCACGGCTTGAAGAGGAAGAACTTGCGCCCGCAGAACAAACGCCCCGGAAAAACAAAAGGCCGGGCGATTGGGCCCAGCGCTTCGTACTGAGAAACTGTCAATCGCTGAGTTGAGCTAGATCAGTTCCCCGTTAACCTCGTTTTATTCGTTGCGCGAAACCTCTTAATCATTGCGCGAAACCTCACATCACCAGCGCGAGCCCTTCCAGTTCACGCTCCAGCACCGGCAGAGAACAGCCCGCCATTTCCACCCGCCCGGCGGCGTCGATCGCAGCTTTCTGCGAAACGCCATAGCCGCGCCCCGCCAAAAAAACCTGCAGCAGTTCCGCTGCTTCGCTGGAATCCACCATGCCGCCCTGGATCAGGTCGTTTCGCAAGGCGCAGAGTTCTGTCACCGTAAATTTCTCTTTCATGGCCATTCTCACCCCCGACCTCTCCACCGTTGCGCTATTAGATTCATCGGCAACCTATTTCGTTACTTGCAATCGTAATGCCGTAACTTTGGTACCCTTCAGGCACCGCTTCACGGAACCTCCAGCTCTTAGAACCCCAGATTTTGCAAAAGGTTGCGAGGATATCATCGGCAGGCGAGCGGAAGACATAACAACGGTACCCGTTGCCAGAATGACACTAAATGTCGTTTCGTGACGGGAGGAAACCGAACTTTGTCGGCTCCGGTTTCAGGCGGCGTCAATCCTGGCGGCGTCCACCAGCATGATCGGGATGTCGTCCTGAATGGGGTACACACGGCGGCATTCGCCGCATTTTAGACTATCTCCGTTCGCATTCAGAACCACCGGCTTCTTGCAAACCGGGCAGACCAGCATGTCAAGCAGATCCTGAGAAATCATAGCGGCTCATTGTACCGCGAAGTGAGTGTAGCGAGGAGCGGTGGTGCAACTTGAGATCGACCATCCGCCGACGACTCCGAGGAACCCGAACCGTGATCATGGGCTTCCTTCGTGATCCTTAGTGTCCTTAGTGGTTGTCGCCTTGAAGGCCATGCGCGACGCTCTAAAAAAAACCAGAAGGTCGGGAAACGCATCCGCTTCGGCATAGCGATGCGATAGAATCGCCTTTCAATTCACTGCACGGCGCAGCGAGGTGGGATGGCAGCCAGGATTCTCGACGGTACCAAAATAGCCGCTGAAATCCGCGCGGAAGTCACCGCCCAGGCGAAAGCCCTGGCATCATCGGGCGTGCGCCCCGGGCTCGCCGTGGTGCTGGTCGGGCACAACCCCGCATCGGAGGTCTACGTTCGCGGCAAGGTGAAGAGCTCGGAAGAAGTCGGCCTCTACAGCGAACAACACACGCCCCCCGAAAGCGCGACCACCGAAGAACTGCTCGCGCTGATCGCCGACCTGAACCGCCGCGACGAAATCGACGGCATCCTAGTGCAGTTGCCGCTGCCCGCGCACGTCGATGCCAAGAAAGTTCTGCTGGCGGTCGATCCCGCCAAAGACGTGGACGGATTCCATCCCATGAACGTGGGCTACCTGTCCACGCGGCGTCCCGGCCTCGTACCCTGCACGCCGGCCGGCGTCATGGAAATTCTGAAGCGCAGCGCGATTCCGATAGCCGGGCAGGAAGCCGTGGTCGTCGGACGCAGCGACATTGTCGGCAAGCCCGTAGCCATGTTGCTGCTGAATCAGAACGCCACCGTCACCGTCTGCCACTCGAAAACGCGCGATCTGCCCGAAGTTTGCCGCCGCGCCGGCATCCTGGTGGCCGCGATTGGCCGCGCCGGCATGGTCACCCGCAACTACGTGAAGCCCGGAGCAACCGTAATCGACGTCGGTATCAACCGGATCACCGACCGGGAAGAATTCGACCGCTTCTTTGCCTGGAACAAGGCCGGAAACAAAAAGCGCGAAGAAACGTTTCTGGCTAAAGGCTCAACCCTGGTTGGCGACGTGCACCCCGAGGTAGCCGAAATCGCCGGCGCTATCACACCCGTCCCCGGAGGCGTCGGCCCGCTAACCATCGCCATGCTGATGGCCAACACCGTAAGAGCCGCAATGCTGCGGCGTGAACTAAGACATCCCGAGTTGAGCCGCGCGTAAGAGCTGGGGGAGACAGCCGAACGCACCTCGGAGCGAACAGCGAGCGGCGAACGACGAACAGCGAACGACCAACGACCAACGACCAACGACGAAATTTACCGTGAGCACCCCTTGCTAAAACTCGGCCTCACCGGCGGCATCGCGAGCGGCAAATCCGTCGTGGGCGAGATGTTTGTCAAACTCGGCGCGCACGTGATCCAGGCGGATGCCGTCGCGCACTGGCTCATGCAACCCGGCCGCGCGGTCTATAAGGAAATCGTCCGCCGCTTCGGTCGCGAAATCCTGAATCCCGACGGAAGCATCAACCGTCCCCGGCTGGCCGGAGCCGCGTTCGGCACCCGCGGCGGTGCGCCCCCGCGAGTCAAGGAACTCAACGAAATTGTCCATCCCGCCGTAATCGACCACGAAAACGAGTGGATGGAAGAAATCGGCCAGCGCGATCCGAACGCCATCGCCATCGTCGAAGCTGCACTGATCCTCGAAGCGGGCGCCGCCAGCCGTTTCGACCGTTTAATCGTCGTGACTTGCCATCCCGAACAGCGCATTCTGCGTTTCGCCCGCCGCCTTGGAATTTCGGAAGACGCCGCCCGCGCCGAAGTAACGCGCCGCATGGCGGCGCAAATCCCCGACGAAGAAAAAATCAAAGCTGCCGATTTCGTAATCGACAACTCCGGATCGCTCGATTCGACCGAGCGGCAGGTGCAGCATGTTTTCGCCGTGCTGCGCCAGCCAGCCTGACTTTCTCGCCTCATCGCGCAGCTGCAATTGCGGCTTTCGCCAGTCGTAGCGGGAGACTATCTTCGGGTCGAAGCCGTCAAAGGCCGCTCGATAGTTTTCGCGCTTCCGCAGAATCGTGTCCCAGCTAACCCCGGCCTGCGCCCCCTCCAGAATCAGGAACTCAAACAGCACGAGGTCGTCATGTTGCGGCATGCCCATTCGCGATCGTGATAAAGAATCGAGAGCTCGCGGCTGACCCACGTGCAGCGAACCACATTCTTACTTTTCTTAGGCGCCTTCATTTGTGGAACCAGTTTTCAAGACTCACGCCGCTTGCTTGCCGGCGAGAATGCCGTCGATCTGGCGCAACTCCTCGGCCGAGAATTTTAGGTTCTTCAGTGCGCCCACGTTGTCGTCCACCTGCGACACTTTGCTCGCGCCGACCAGCGCGCTGGTGACGCGCGGATCGTGCAGCACCCACGCAACCGCCATCTCCGCCAGCGTTTGGCCTCGCTGCCCGGCGATTTCATTCAGCGTGCGAACCTTGGCGAGAGTCGCTTCGCCGATGTCCTTCTTCTTCAGAAAAAAATCGCGAGCGGCGCGCGAGTCACTGGGAATTCCCTTCAGATAGCGATCCGACAGCAGTCCCTGCGCCAGCGGGCTGAAGACGATCGATCCCACGCCTTCTTTCCCCAGCACGTCGAGCAATCCATGCTCAGGGTCGCGCACGAACATCGAATACTTCGGCTGATGAATCAGGCAGGGCGTTCCGAGACCGCGCAAAATCTTTACCGCCGCGGCCGTCTGCTTGGCGTTGTAAGCCGAAATGCCCGCGTAGAGCGCTCGGCCGGAGCGGACCGCCGTGTCGAGCGCACCGAGCGATTCTTCCGTCGGCGTGTCGGGATCGGGGCGATGATGGTAGAAGATGTCGACATACTCAAGCCCCATGCGCTTCAGGCTCTGATCGAGACTGACCAGCATATGTTTGCGCGAGCCAAGATCTCCGTAGGGCCCGGGCCACATGTCCCAGCCCGCCTTGGTCGAGATGATCAACTCGTCGCGGTAGGGAAGAAAATCTTTCTTCAGGATCTGCCCGAAAGTTTCTTCCGCCGATCCATACGGAGGGCCGTAATTATTGGCGAGATCGAAATGCGTGATGCCGAGATCGAAGGCGCGGCGCAGCATGGCGCGCGAGTTTTCGAAGTTATTCACGCCGCCGAAGTTCTGCCACAGTCCGAGCGACACGGCGGGAAGTTTGATGCCGCTGCGCCCGGAGCGGCGATATTGCATAGAGTCGTAACGCTTGTCATCCGCGACGTACACGATGGCTCTCCTCGACGGAACTCATTCTACGAGGTCAGTCGTATTTTTCGTAACGGATCGAAGTTCGATCCCAACCCAGAGTCTTCAGCAACTCGCGGTTCGCTTTGACCATCTTGTCGAGGCCGCAGATGTAGCCGTGTATGTCGGTGCGGGTTCCAACGATTTCGGCCAGATGTTCCTGCACGTATCCTCGCAGCCCTTTCCACTCTGCAGCAGCGCGGCTCAACGTGGGAAGAAAATGAAAGTTAGCGTGCTCGGCGGCCAGTTGTTCAAACTCATCGCGATAATAAATGTCGTGCTCGCCCCGCGCGCCGAACAGCAGCCAGAATTGGTGTCTCTGATGACGGTCGCTCTCCGCCAGCAGCCAGTGCAGCATGGAGCGGAAGGGCGCGATCCCGGTTCCAGTTGCAATGAACACGGTGTCGCGCAGGGGTGGGCGGAGGATGAAATCGCCGAACGGTCCCTGAAACGCGACCTTCGCGCCTTCGTCGAGACTGCAGAGATAGTTCGACATGAATCCATCCTGGACGCGATTCAGGCAGAAGGCGAAGTGCCCGTTCTCGGACGGCGGCGACGCGATGGAATACGCACGCGTCATCTCCTCGCCATCGGGTGCGTTGGCCTTCACCGAGAGCCATTGGCCAGGAACAAAGCCGAAGCGGGGGACGCCGTTCACTTCGAGTTCGATGTGCTTGGTAAACTCGGACAGCGGGAGGGAACGCAGCACCCGCGCGTCAAAAGTCTTGAACTGAGCCATTGCCCAGTTAGATGATTGCAAGCGGTTGCAGGACGCTGACGGCTGAGAGTCGACGGTTTCTTACTCCACCGTCACCGACTTCGCCAGATTTCGTGGCTGATCGACGTCGCAGCCGCGGCGCACGGCGATGTGATAGGCCAGCAATTGCAGCGGGACGATCTCCAGAATCGCCGACAGTTCATCCGGCGCGGGCGGAACGAAGAGCACGTGATCGGCCTCTTCGGTGATCTCTTTGTCGCCTTCGGTGGCGAGCGCGATGACTATGCCGGAGCGAGCCTTTACTTCTTTCAGGTTCGACATGGTCTTCTCGTAACGGACCATCGACTGCGGGCTGTTCACGTCGCGCGTGGCGATGATGACCACGGGCAGATTCTCGTCAATCAGCGCATTGGGGCCGTGCTTCATCTCGCCCGCGGGATAACCTTCGGCGTGAATGTAGGAAATTTCCTTGAGCTTGAGCGCGCCTTCTAGCGCGATGGGATAGTGAATGCCGCGTCCGAGGAAAAGGAAGTCCTGCGCGCGGATATAAGTCTTTGCCAGCTCGTCGCAAGCTTCATCGTGCGTCAGAATCTGTTCCAGCTTGCCGGGGATGCGCATGAGCTCTTGCACGGCGGCCTTAGCCTGTTCGGGTGTCATGGCGCCGCGCACCTGCGCCAGATACAAGGCGAACAAATAAAGAGCGGTAAGTTGTCCGGTGAAAGCCTTGGTCGAAGCCACGCCAATTTCCGGACCGGCGTGCGTGTAGATGGTTCCGGCGGCCTCGCGCGTGATCATGGAGCCGACCACGTTGCAGATGGCCAGCGTCTTCGAGCCCTTGGCCTTGGCTTCACGCTGGGCCGCGATGGTATCGGCGGTTTCGCCAGATTGCGAAATCAGCAGCGTCATCGTATCCGGGCCCAGAATCGGGTCGCGATAGCGCCATTCGCTGGCATAATCGACTTCGACCGGAACGCGGGCCAGGTTCTCGATCATGAACTTGCCCGCCAGTCCGGCGTGCCAACTGGTGCCGCAGGCGGCGATATTGATTTTCTTCAGCGCTTTGAACTCGGCTTCGCCGACCTGCATCTCGTTGAGGAAGATGGCGCCGGTGTCCTGCGAGACGCGGCCGAGCGTGGTGTCGCGGACGGTGCGCGGCTGCTCATAAATTTCTTTGAGCATGAAGTGCTTGAAGCCGCCCTTCTCCGCCATGATCGGATCCCAGGTGACGCGCTGCGCCTTCCGCTCCAGCGGCTTGCCGTCGAAATCGGTGACCCGCACGCCGTCTGCGGTGATCACGGCAAGATCGCCATCGGCCAGAAAGAAAAGATCGCGCGTGTGATCGAGGAGCGCGGGCACGTCGGAGGCGACGAAGTATTCGTCCTTGCCGAGGCCGATGACAGCGGGCGGTCCATTGCGGGCGGCGACGATCTTGTTCGGTTCGTCAACCGCGATTACCACCAGCGCGAACACGCCGGTGAGTTCCTTCACCGCTTGGCGCACCGCTTCTTCCAATGACGGGCGATGACCGTTTCCAGTTTGCAGGTAGTGCTTCTCGATCAGGTGCGCGATGATTTCCGTGTCTGTTTCGGTGGTGAACTTGTGTCCTTCGGCGATCAATTTCTTTTTGAGCGAGAGATAGTTTTCGACAATGCCGTTGTGCACCACCACGATTCTGCCGGTGCAATCGCGATGGGGATGGGCGTTTTCTTCGGTGGGGCGGCCATGGGTGGCCCAGCGCGTGTGTCCGATGCCGTAGGTGCCGTCGAGCGGCTTGAGCCGGATCACTTCTTCCAGATTGCGCAGCTTGCCTTCCGCGCGGCGGATCTGCAGGCCTTCGCTGTTTCCGGCCACTGCGATTCCGGCCGAGTCGTAGCCGCGATACTCCAGCTTTCTGAGGCCCTCAATGATGACGGGGACGACTTGCTTCTTACCTACATATCCCACAATGCCGCACATCGGCGAATTGGCTCCTTGAATATATCGGTGGGGGGACCGGTGATTGTTCGGGCATAGTTGCCCATCAAGCACAAACGGAGATCTAGTCTTCGAGGGAGAAACGAAACTCTTCAATGACCGGGTTCGTTAGAACTTCGCGCGCGATCCGCTCTACTTCCGCTTGCGCCTCATCCTTTGAGATGCCGCCGTTGAGAGTAATTTCGAAATACTTTCCTTGCCGTACATCGTGCAGACTCTTGTAGCCGATTTTCGTAAGGGCGCCGTGGATGGTTTTACCCTGCGGATCCAGAACGCTCTTCTTCAATGAAACGTAGACGTAGGCTTTCATCAACTCAGCAATTATACGTCAGGTGACAGCGAACAGGACCGTGGTTTTCGTTATAGGGGGTATGCGGTTCGGGCCACTCACTTTCGTGAAGTCGGGTCCGTAACCTATTCAAAAGATAACAGTTGACGGTCCAACTCTGCGATCGCCTGCTCTAGCATCTCGCGGTGACGAGGGTTGCTGGCTGCCTGCAGTTGTTGCGTGAGGCGTCCGCGGGAAAGAAGCAGGCCCTCGCGTTTACGGTTGCGTTGCTGCTCGTCGGGCGAGATCGGTGCGCGGACGGACTTCCGCTGCTCCGACATTTCCGCTTGTTGTTGTTCTACGGATTTACTTTCCCAGCCGCGTGCCATTTGGGGAATCTTACCTCGAAGTTTCTTGGGTGGTACCAAGAAATAACTTGCCTGTGCCCCGGAGACGGAGTAAGAATACCTTTCCGGAAGGCACAAATCCGGGAAAACGGTGCCGCAGAACCTGAGGGGCTCCCCGACCGGGGAGGATTAGATTGGTTCCCAAGTATAGGAACCGACGCCTGCGGACACCGCAATGTTGGACTGTAGTTTCGCAGCTTGGCAAGATGTGGAAATGGCGTGAGTCCTTGAAGACAAAGGACCAAAACGGGCCGCCCACCCGAAGGTCTTGGGGCAACTTCCTGCGATACCCGAAATGAAAATCGTCCGTAGAGTTGACCACTGTGTTGACCGGGCACAAAAAAGCCCCACCACCTTTATAGGGTGATGGGAAAGTACGAGCAAGCGATTTATTCTGTTGCAGAGCAACCTTCGGGCACCTCTTCGCACTCGATCACATCGATGACCGACACCAGCAGCAGGTTTGTACGTGCTCTGAAATATTGTGTTCGGTCGAGAGCGGTCTGCGCCTTCTCTTCGGAATCGAACGTCCCAAGGCATCGGCAAGTATGCGGCAGTTCGAGGACGCACGCCTGGTACTTCATTTCGTCCGCACCCGCAATGCCTCTTCAAGCAGCAGGCGTATTGCATTCCCACGGGTCCGCCGTTCATCGTTCGCCAGTTTGTCAATCTGTGCCAGCAGAGCAGCGGGCAGTCTGAAACTCACTCCGACCGACTCCGATTGGAGGCCCAGACGGCGGTGCCCGCTTGGAGTTTTGCTGCTGATCTGGGAAGGTCAGCCGCCTCATGGGTGCCAAGCTCACTGGCAGAACTCAACGCAGCACCCCCTCGCGGCGCGGCTCAAGAAAATCCAACGCCGATTGTTTGATTTGCTGCCCGTCATTCGAAATCACGTTTACCATCCCGCGTTCGCCGGGTCGTATTCGCTGAAGGCGGTGCTGCCTGTGCTCGTGCCCGAGATGACCTACGTAGGTATGGACGTTGCGAATGGCACGGACGCCGGGCTGGCGTGGGAATCGCTCGCCAGGGGAAGCTTGGATCAGTCCGAGCAGGACAGGATCAAGAGGGCGCTGCTGGATTATTGCGGGCAGGACACGCTGGCTCTGGTGAGGCTGGTCGAAAAGCTCCAAATGCACCACTGACCTCTGTTGCGCTACCCACGGCTGAATACGTCGCCATCGATCTTCTCGACGAAAGCCAAAACGTCTATTCTTCCTCCAAGCCAAAATTCTCGAAGAAATGCCCGATCTGTTCCCCAGAGAAAGAAGATAAAGGCGGAACTCAAGCGTGTCTTCCCACTACGCCGGATGTGTAGGTAACGCGAACGTCTTTAGAGGTGCTGGCCTTACAATGAGTAGGAATGGCTGACGCATACGAATTCAAGCGACTCCGCAAATCCGAAATTGGTGAAGAACTGACAACGCCGCCATACCGGTCTGACCTCAATGATCTGTGAGACAACGATTAGATACCGGGCAGATATTTCCGCGGGAGCATTGAAAGTTCCAGAAACCCGCGTTATCGCTGATCTTCTCCTCCGTGGCGTCGATGAGCAAGAATGGAAGCGGGCCCTAATCAGCGACAACGTTTTGCAAACCCGTAACTCGGCCACCGCGATCCGACTCGCTCGGCTGATCAAGGCTCGACTAGCTCTGATGGACGCCGAACTCTGGAAGATGATCTACGAAGGCACTGGCGTCGTGGCCGTACACGCCGCGCTGGCAGCGGCCATCAAGCACTCGCTCCTCCTTGGAGATTTTCTCGATCTAGTTGTGCGTGAGCAGTACCACCTATTTAACCCCGCACTTTCAAACAGGCTGTGGGACGACTACCTCAGCGACCTGCCGAGGACGTGATCCTGAGATGCCGGAATGGAACGAGTCCACGCGCCGCCGCCTGAGGTCATCGGTTTTCCAAACGCTCGCGCAGGCTGGTTTCATCGAAAACACGAAAACGTTGAAGTTGCAATCGGTTCACATCGCCCCGCAGGTCCTTCGCTACCTGACCAACCGAAACGAAGAATATGTGCTCCGCTGCATTCAGGTGTCGCCATGAGTGACCTGTTGACCGAACGGTTGAACAAGATTCTGCCGAGGGTCGTCTCCAACGACTTCCTCAAGGGAACCGGGATCGGTAACGAGATCGCCTTTTACATCTTCGACTATCCGCCCGAAGATGAGCTGCGGGTGCGAGAGCACATTCGCTTCCTGCTGGAACATATTCCGAAGCAAAAACTGGGGTTGCGAGTCAAGCACATAGACCTGTTCGATTTTGTGCTCGATTATCTAAAAAGTATTTATGCCACACAATGAGGGTGTGGTTTCAATAAAATTGGGTTAAATGTCGATGCGTGGAAATCAAGTAAAACATTCCAGCATTTTTGAACTGGTCAAACTACGTGTACACCAAACCGAGGCACGCGATGTCGGCTGTCTCTCGTAGGAAGATCAGCCTTGCGCAGAAACGGAAGTCGGACTGCTGGAGCTTGGCGGAGCACGCACGCCGCTGGCGCTCGTCGAGCGGGAAGTCGTCCGGGATGTCGCGGATGGACTCGATGCCCATTTCCAGCAGTTCCTCAACCGCGCTTGCTTGGATTCTGGGCAGATTGCCGATGTGGTCGTCCGAACGCGGTAGATTGCAGCGGTCGTAGAACTCGCACGTAATTGGATCGGTGCAATGGCTTCCCGGAGCGGTTGGAGCGTTTATCGCTGTGCCTTTTTGCGCTTGCTTCCGCCATAGGCTTTTCGTAGGTGAAGGTTTCCGCTGCTACTTTCGAGCAAGTCCCACGCATCGGATGGGTTGGTGCGAAGAACATCAAGAACGGTTGCGGCGTCAAGACCCATGTAAGGGAGAATCTGCGGCGGCATCTGAGCGAGCAGCCCTTGCTGGCCGTGGTGGACAAGCGGAAAGGATACTGAGTTGAGATGAAACCCGAAGACCTCAAAAGCTCTGCGAACTCTGCGATCTCTGCGGTTAAACGGAGAAACTGGTTTTCGACTGTCTTACGACGGTAGGAGTTCCTTTGAATGCTGAAAGATAATGCGGTCGAATTCGGCTGGCGCCAGTTTGAGCGCTGGGAAGACTTCTGAGACGAAGAAGTCTTCGATAAGCTCATAATTCGCCTCCTCCGAGACTTTGATGCCGAATACCCGTTCGAAAACGTCCTTCATGCGGGTGTCGAATGGGATCAGGGTACGGGCAAAGCCCACATCAATGAGAAAATCGCTCGGCGGCTTGCGCTTGGCCTGGTACTTGTTCCCTTTTTGATAAAAGGCCAGGTGCTCCATGAGAAACTTTCGAGCCTTTCGTTCACGCTCCTGCACTTCAGGTCCTATCGGATCGGCAGTGCAGTCGAGTTCATCGAGCCGTTTGCGAAGTTGGGTGAGATGGCCGCTTGTATCTGTGAATGTCGCGAGGTTCGCCGCGACCGAACGGGCATTATCCTCGCGGAAGCGGCCTGCCTGATACGTACGCATCTGCTCGGCGATATAGCTGTTCAATACGCGTTCAGGGCAAGGCCTGCGGAGCTTCGATAGCGAGACGCTTTCGTAAAAGGTCTCCAAACGGCCTTCTTTCTTTAGCACGTCAGCCCACCTGGTCCCCCCACGGTTGCAAATTTGACTCACGATTTGCCGCCAGAGGAACTCGTCGTCCTTCTCGCGCCATAGCCCGAGCACCGGCACAGTCGTGTGCGATCGCAGTTTTACTACCTGCCGGAGGAACTTCCAGTCGCGTTCGTAGGCGACGATTTTTCTTGCGGGCCGGTCGAATCGCACAAAGAGCCTCCTGCGAAGCGGCGCACTTTGCACCGAAATGAAAAGAGCTGCAAGGGAAGCGATTCACTATCACGCGGATTGTACGCTTCCTCGATCTTGTTGTCGCTCATCGGTGATACTTAATCGACATGCTCAAAGTCAACGCGGCGTATCTCAGCGGGCGGAATCGAGTGCCCACACTTCGGGCAGGGGATGTCGAGCGATGCCTGTACTTTGGCAAGATTGATTTTTTGCTTGCTGGGCATTAGCGTCGCCTCAAATCAGGACGGGTAAGACATTCCAACCTCCGCTCGCCACTTCAGTTTCTCTTCTAGGAGTTTATCGCCTGCTGTCGATCTACCATTAATCAGACTTTCCTGCTGAACTGTTCTCATACGAACTCCGAGCACTGACGATCATAGTCATTGCTCATTGCTTTTACTTTAGACCAGCGAAGTAAAAGGCCGTCCTGGTGATTAGGACGGCCTTTCGGTTCTTCCGGATTTCGATCATCTGAGAATCGTTAAAATATTTCCGAGTCTCATTGCACGACGACCTTGCCTGTCATCTTCGGGTGTACTGAACAGTAGTAGGGATACGTTCCCGCCTTGATAAACGTGTAGGAGAACTTTTCATCCGTGTTCAGCACCGGCGAAGCTGGCACTGAAGAATGCCGAGCAAGAGAAGTACACACCGACCGAGCGAATGGCGATGCGAAAGAAGGGTCTGCCGGAGGGCTTCGACATCTACTTCGAAGATCGCTACGCCTATCTCTGCTGGCGAGCATCCAAATTGTCGGGCATGGGTCTCCGAGCAAAGTCACTCGAAGTCGCTCTGACGGAGTTGGCTGAGAATGACATCGCAGGCGGGAAAGAATACGTTCAGACGGACAAGGGTAAGTCAATGATCCACAAACTTGCAAATAACCCAAGTCTAGAACCGGGAAATGGGAGCTGGTTCTATAGGACGAAGGAGAAACGTCCGAAGAGGACAACGCCGTCCGTGAGCACCATGTCCGACCGCAGGGCGATAGTTATAAAAGGCAAGCCGCAGATCGTTGAAGCGATGGTCAAAATCATCGAGGGTTTCCCGAAGCGTCTGGCTGCTACCGATGCGTACGACAAGATAGAAGCTGGGCTTGCTGATCGGTTTCGATTCGACCGGAAGGGTAAACGAGACCAAGTGTATGTCAGCCGGGCAAGGAAGAAGGCAGGCTTTGGTTTAGAAGGGAAGATGTGGGTGAGGAGCTAGCTGAGGTTGGCTTTTCTTTTTCTTTCTTCTTACACATATACCCATCTGTTAGGTGTTAGGTTGTACGTACCGATGGGGCTTGCGGGAACGGCTACTATACGAGCGAGTGTATCCGTACATGCATCAGGGCTTGTATCCAGTACAAAGAACCGAGCACTGGTCCCGTACCAGATCTTCCAAGAAAACTGGGGAAGTACACCCCTTCATAGGGTCATCTCCTACCCATTTCGTACCCATCTCCGTACCCAACAAAATAAACAAGATGTTTAGTTTCAATGAGATATTACAATATTATCGGTAGCAGACTACTCTGGCGTGGTCCCACGCAGCGTGAAGAGGGCTCTGGCGTCAGCCGCCAGCGCCTCCAAAACTATAACCATCGAAGTTAATCGAAAATGGCCTAAACGTGATGCCGTCCGGCACGGCGGTGCCATTACCCGCTCTGTCCGTCCGCTGCACACTGAGAACACGAGAAACAGAGCATTAAGGCCGTGCCTTCTGCGCGACCAGTGGCTGGACGGGAAAAACGGGCTCGTCGCTGAATACGCTGGGATGCTCAAGGTGAAACGGTCTTGCTCCAATCGGCACAATAGAGGTGGGGTGGAAGCGCGACCCGCCAGTATGGAGTCAGAAACGAGTGTGAACTATGTCACTGGCCCTTCCTATACCGGAGATGTGCAAACAATCGTTTGACAATCAAATGACAACCCTGTCGCGATCAGCGCGTCCAAGTCCCTGTCGGATTCGCGATGGAGAAGAACCATGTGGATGAGATCATGTGCCGTATGCAAGGCACTTCTGGAAAAGCCGCGATTGTGGGACTCCGTCTGTTGCCAATGCGGATGGGAGTGGGAGGGTGCCGGAGAGAATCGCGGGAAACTTATCGCGTTTCCTGTGCCAACAAAAAAGTCTGCCTGAGAGTAAACGTAGCCTCTCGCCCTGAATGAGGAGCTAGCCAAGCATCGGTGAGTGACCGGGGAAATCAAGCCTGACCCATCCCAAAGTCTCAGCAGGAAGGCACTTATCCCAGCAAATCTCTCGCGATGCTGAGCCATTCCGCATCGAGTGGTTGTCGGCAAACAGGCTTCCCCGCCCGAGCATACCAATAGACTGCATTGCCCTGATCGCCTTCTTTTCGATGGAGGTAGGCGGGTACCCACGAACCCTCGGTTCCTCCAGCCAGACTGGCCCAAAAAGGCTGCAACGACCTCTGAAATGCTAGAGCCGAGCGAACCCCGCCCGGCAGCCAAATGGTCGGAAATCGGCTCCCTGATGGGTCACCCAAGGGAGACCGTCCATGTGAAAATGAATTCACTGTGAATCCTGCAATCGCAGACCCGCGAGTGTTATTGACAAGGCGCGTTCAGCGCCACATACTGTCTGCGAGTGGTTCCGACCATTAGTAAGGTGACTGTCGAACGCCACTCCCTCCCCCTAAAGCTGGAATTCAATCTAGACATATCTACGTGATCGCAGTTTCGACCGAGAGGGTTCCGGTCACAGGAGAACGCCATGATGGCTCCGAGCACCAACGGCTTTTTGCTGCTAGATGCTGGATTGAATCTGATTGCATCGAACGATCCCGCCCTTCAAATCCTCTGCTTCCCCAGCGGGGCGAATCGGATCAAGCAACCCAAGGTCTTTCTTGCGGATCGGGTACGCACCACCCTCCTAGACCATAACCGTCAGGGCGGAACGGCTTTCGTGAAAGAATTCATGTCAGGTAAGCGCCGTTACATCTGCAAGAGCCTTGAAGTCGCCTGTAACGGAAACGATTCCCCACAACCTGCTTTCGCTGTGTTGCTGGAGCGG
>JBEKAF010000029.1:0-42087 GCA_050018355.1 Terriglobales bacterium
GTATGCGCAAGCGGCCTACCCTGGTGATCGCCTTCTGGCAGCAGGCCGATCTGTTTCCATTGTAACTATATTATGCAATGCTCAATAGGAGCGAAAAATACGCCTTATTTCTCGTTACTATCCGCGGACGGCGAGCAGTCCACACGTTTGGTGCGGTCGAGTGCTTCATGTTGCGGATCGTGTGTCAGGTGTAGGTGAACGGAGACTGTCGCATTGGGACAGTCCTCGAATAATTGCACGCCATTGGATGGGGTGAAGTCTGCCGGAAGAAGCGAGTGGTTCTTATCCAGGAAGGTTTCCACGTAGGACCGGTTGAAGACGGCCCCGGCTTCGAGCTCCCACCGGGTCTGAAGTTTCGCCGCAACCTCTGCGGGAGCTAAAACTTCGAGCTTGCCCATGCGATACTGTGGGCCCTCTCGCACCTCAATGTTTAGCTTCACCGTCGAACTGGAATCCAAATTCGTGTTCGGTATAAAAACAGAGTCCAAAAACCCCAGCGAGCCGTAGAGTTTTCGCATGGCCACCAAGCCTCCGGCAGTCTTGGCTCTTCTGAACGCGTCGCCCTCCCTCATCGGGAACTTTGCCCGTAGTTTTGCCGAGCTAAGAGCATGATTCCCAATGAACTCGATGCTGGACAAACGGCAGCGCGGCCCCTCGACAACCTGGGCTTCTAGTCGGACCGGCTTGGGGGAAGCCAGTGGGTCGATGACCTTGATGTCGAGTTTTTGCACGTCGACTGTGAAGTATCCACGGTCCTGGAACTGCGCTCCTATCCGCTCTCGTAACTCTTCCTTATCGTCGTTGAATCTCGATCCGGCGATACTGTTCGTGATCTCAGCCAATTCCGCCGTGTCGATGGATTGCGTACCGGAAATGACGAAGCCCTCGACAACAATCTTTCGATTGTCCGAAGACTCAATTTTGGTTTGAGCGACGCTGCTGTGATAGAAAACGAACAGAAGAGAGGAAACGACTATTACCCGTTCGAAAACCCAGCGAATCACGGACCTCTCCTCCCTCGAGGAACGTACAAGGCTACAACCAGCCTTAGACTAGGAGGAAACAACAGCCCAAAATAGATTGTACGACCTTCTTCGACTGTTGCCATCCACTGTTGAACGAAATCAGGGGTTTTCACTCACCACCCCTGACTGTGACTGAAGTGGTGAACCGAGAGCCGAGAGCCAAAAGCTAAGAGTAAGTAGCCAACAGCCGCCCTTCCTAGTTCTCACTCTCCACCGGCGCCGCCTTCGGAGCGGGCAGCGCCTTCGCCGGCTTGCCCGGCTTCGCTGGCGTGGCTGGCGGAATCGGCGGAGCAGCAGGAGCAGCGACTGCAACCGTTCCTTTGCGGATCTCAATCGCTCCCTTTTCGCAGTTCATCACCAGTTGCGGGCCGTTGGTTCCGATCGATCCGCTGGCGCTTGATTGGTGGTCGCGTTTGTCAACCTTGATCTCGTCGAAGTCACTCTGAATCTCTCCTTCGCGCGTGCGCGCCTCCACCTTGATCGCCGTATTCGGCGGGATCGAAACCTGCACGTCGCCCTTGCGGTTATCGATCTGGATATTCCCCGGCCTTTGCAGCCCGACCGAGACCGTCCCGTTTGAGTCTTCCAGTCGCAGATCGCCCGACAAGCCTTCCAGCGAAATATCCTTCGACCGCGTCTTCAGGCGCATCGGTCCGGTCAGCGAATCGGCGCGCAGGTCGCCGGAATCCAGATCCAGCCTGCCATCCAGGCGCAAGAATTCCATGTCGGTGCGCGAAGAATGAAAGCTGACCGTCTTGCTGACGCGTATCAGGCGGGTAGCCTCCCAGAACTCCCCATTCAGGCGAACCGCGCCATCCACATCCTCCACCGCTACTTCGTTCGCCTTGCCCTGGATGGTCACATCGCCCTTCACCTGTCCCAGCCGGACGGAACTACCGTCCAGGTTCAGCAAGACGTTTCCGGTCTGGTCGCTAATGTTGACAGCCTGCTTGCCGAACGGTCCGCCACCACGGTGGTTGACCTCGACATTGCCGATCAGGCCCGCGATGGTCACGTCGCCTCGGCGCGAGGTGATCACCAGCGCCGTATTCTGCGGCACATAAATATCCAGGTCCGCGGCCACGCTTTTATCGCCTGCGCCCTGGGTATTGGCGTCCAGCGTGACCACCTTGCCTTCCACCGTGATCCTCGGTTTGGTCTTGCCGTTGTAGCTCTCGGCGTCCTGTTGCTTTTCTGCGTGGATCTTCTTGCGCACCGAGACTTTCATCGTCTTGCCATCCGCCACATTGACCGTTATCGTGCCGCGGTCGTCATTCACGTGCAGCGTGCTGCCCGCCGGAATTTCCTGGCTCAGTTCGTCGCTGTAGTCGAAGGCAGACCCGCCAAAGATCTCGTCCAGTCCTTCAACATCGCCAATCTTGGTGTGCTCCCCGATGCTCTTCCAGTCCACGCGTGCCAATTGGGTTGCAGTCAGCCCCGCGCCGATCAGGAACAGCATCAGGAAAACGCCGCCGACCCCAATGCCGCGTGCCGGTTGGCCTAAGCGCTTGGCCTGTTCGTATTCGATCAGCTTGAGCACCCCCCACAGGATCAGCAGGGCAGGCCAGAAGCGGGCAAACAGCGTCCAGAGCCCATGCCATTCCAGAATGCCCATCGTTCCGAGCAGGAACAGCACTCCCACCAGGATCAGCACGACGGGCCCGGCGATCGAACGGTACGGAGGACGCGGAGTCGGAGTCATGATTGGGCTAGCCACGGTTCACCTCCCCAGTTGGGGGAACAGGCGGTACAGGCGGCGTTGGAGGCTCCGGAGGAATCGGCCCTCCCGCAACTGGCGATTTGGCGCCGAACCCCTTAAACGGAATGTGTCCTTCCACCGAAGCGCTTCCCTGCAGCAATTTGATCGCGCCCACCACCAGCAAAATTACCGGCCAGGTGCGGTGAAAGCCAAGGTGCCCAGCGTTCAGGTTCTGTAGCAGGAACAGCACGCCGATAGTGAAAACTATCGTCGGCCCCATGATCCGCCGGGTGCGGCAGCGCGCGCATTGGCACATTGTAAAAGCCGCCAGCCCGGGGCCTATCATCCGCCGGGTGCGGCAGCGCGAACAATCACAGTCCAAAGCATGCGAACTCAGCGAACCCCAGTTGCGCGCGAACATCCAGCCGCCGATAAAGATCAAAATCAACGGCCAGAAGCGGTCCAGACCGAATTCGGTCAGGCCCATGGTGTGCAGCAGGAACAGCACGCCCAGCAAAATGAGCATGATCGCGCCCAGCGGGATTTTGCTGGTCTCGATCTTTGCTCCGCCCCCAAAAGTTGCCGCCAGGCCAAAGGGATCCGGTATCGGTTGCGCCATCTGGATCGCCTTTGCCGAGCGCACCGAATCGATAATCTGGTAGACGTAGAAGAAGGCTATACCGAGCCCACAGAAGACGCCCAGAGCCGTGGAGTGGTCGCTGTCGGCGGCGTTAGCCCCGGCGATGAGTAAAACGAAAATCGCCAGATGCGCCAGTCCCTTCGCATATTGCCCGGTGTACACGGCGCCCACGCCGAAGGGAAAAAATCCGGCAAGAATTCCGGCCACGGTCGGATTGGGTCCGCTGCCTGCGCCAGCGACGCCCGCTGGCGTAGTTCCAGGAAATGCTCCGGGCATCGCCGATGGAGCCGTGCCGGAAACAAATCCAGCCGCCCTGCCCGGAGCGCCTTCCGTCTCCATCCTTGCTCCCAGGCAGTCCTCGCAGTAGATCACGCCCCGCACGGGACGTGTACAGCTCGCGCACAGTGCCTTTCCGCAAGTGCGGCAATAGGCCACTGCTGATGCATCAGCATGATTGGCGCAGTTCATACAAACCTCCGATTTCTGGTCACCGCCACGGCAGGTGAAGCATCCCCCACCCCATCCCGCAAAACCGGCGTGATGGGGGCCCCGGCCCGCAGCGCGGCTAACACCGGCTGGTTGTATTCCTGGGAGTAGTTACGATCCTGTCTCTGGTCTGGTTGCCCACTGGTATCGTTCTTGCGATTTTCTTTCTGTTGCTCGGGGCCGGGCTGGGCGGGAGTGTTGGCCCGCTTCAGTTCGCGCAGCTTCGATTCGATCTCGTACACGAAGCGGATATTGTCGTAGTACTTCACGATCTTGATTTGCGCATCATTGTACGCATGCCGCAACGCCGCCGGCCGCAGGTCGACCTTCGCCACGTCCGCCGGCTTGACGCCCGCTGCGTTCAGAGCCAGCGAGAACGAAAAGAAGATCATCCCGAACGACATCACAAACCGCGGCTGACGCACAAAGGCCGCCACCGGTCTGAAGAAAGAAGCTGAGAACGAATCCCACCACTCCCGCGCCCGCTCCCCGAACGGAGTCGTCCTGCCGTCGCGCGTCGTCGCCAGCGGCCGCGTGCTCACGACTCCACTGGTGGCCGCCAGAATGTTGTGCACCAGATTCACCGGAGGCTCGACCGGCTCCAATGCCAACGATCGCAGCCATTGCCGCCCAGCCTGCACGTCCGCCAGCAGCGGACCGCAAACCTCGCAAACGCGCCGATGGGCTTCGAAGCTCTCCTTGTGAGCGGGGCTCAACCGCCCTTCACCGTCCAGGGCGTCGCTGAGCAGCGTTTCGAACTCGGTGCATTCGATCCCGTGTTTTGTTTCACCTGGCATCAGATCACCTGCCTATATGTACGTTGTAGGAGGCGCGCAAGTTCCGCTCGTCCCCGGTTAATTCTCGACTTGACGGTCCCCTCCGGAACCCTCAGAACCGTGGCAATTTCGCGATAGTCCATGTCCTGCAAATCCCTCAAAATCACTGCCTCCCGCAGCTCCGGAGACAGTTTCTGCAGCGCCAAATGCACCATTTCCCGCGTTTCCCGGCTTTGCACCTGGGCATCCGGCGGCAGCCCCCTGTCCGCGATCCGCTCGCTCAGGGGCTGCGCATCTTCATGCTCGGAGGGCGCGGAATCCAGCGAATCCGTGATCCGGTCGCCTTTCGACTTCCGGAAGTGATCCACCAGCAGGTTGCGCGTAATGGTGGTTACCCAGGTCATGAACGCGCCCTTACCCGCGTCATACGTGCTCAGGGTGCGATACATCTTGATAAAGACCTCCTGGGTAAGGTCCTGCGCGTTGTCGGAATCCCCGGCAAACCGGTAGCAAACGTTGTAAATCCGCCGGTGATAGCGCTGCACAATCTCTTCCCAAGCCGCGGCATCGCCCCCAACGCAGCGACGGACCAGCAATCCGACAACGTGGGCTTCTTCCAAAACCAGACTCCGAGCTTTGAAGGGGTATCGCTTTAGCGATACCGTAAGCGCAACATAAATTACTCTGTCATCCTGACCCTGAGCTAGTCGAAGGGGAAGGACCTATGTATTTGCCCCCGCGACGGACAGACAACACAAGGGAACTGCGTTTCTGTCGGGCAGGAAGTTCCCTTGAATCATGGAGCTAGCGATTGTAGCAGGAGAATAGTGGGGGGGGGTCGCTCCTTGCGCTTTTTGCAAGGGGCGGGTGTCGGCGGGTTAGAGCCTTTGGGTGGCGCAGCGGTTTACCGCTGCGATCTAGGCGCCCAATTCCGACGGCTTTACAGGCTGCGCAAGAAACTCGGGTTTCGGCTTTGCTTTGAAGGGGCGCGGCTTTAGCCGCGCCGCATGTACCGCCAAATATAATGGCGGCTTTTAGCCGCTGAGGGAACGGTCTTGCTCCCACGAAAGATGTAACCGAGCCCACACCCGCCCCTCGCAAGAAAACCGCAAGCAGCGGGGCACCCAAGTTTCCTTAGGAGAATTGCGACAATCCCCGACATCGACGCCTTCCGCAATCGAATGAGTACTTCGGATCTAAGCCACGAAAACTTCGAGGCCGACGATCTTGCGATCATGCTGCTGGCCGCCCGTCCGCCTGCTGGTTGGGAGAGGAGCATCGTTCGCAACCTCTGGTCTAGCGTACCTCGATCTTATTAGTTTAGTTCTCATCCTGGCGGGTGGCCTACTTCTCTCCGGCGGTTAGATATAACGCCGCTTACCAATTATCAGCAAAGAAGAAAACGGGGGTGCCCCACTTCTCGCGTTTTTCGAGAAGTGGGCCGCTGCACGGACGACGCCAAAGGGGGTTCGCTTTTATGCCCTGTGCAGGGTGCACCTCGTCTCGCGGTTTTCGAGACGTGGGTTGCCGCAGGCGTTTCCACTTCTGCAATCTCACCCCTGATCCTTTTCATCACAAACCATCTGTGAGCCGCATCACAGACTTCCAATCCGCTCTGCGCGACAATGGAGACCTGATTGGGGCAGTTCAGAGGCGTGACCGTTCCCAAAACGGCCCTCGAAGCTGCCCCAACCCCATTTCAGCGCTCTTTGACAACCGTAAGTTGAGGCGCTCAGCGGGCGTGAGCGGAGCGGGAGCCCGCTGTCGAAATCCTGAGCGAAGCGAACGGATCTCGTAAGTCCTTATTCCGGAATATTTTACCTATAAGTCCTTTAAACTCAAAGATTTTGCAGGATTTCTTACGTAACTCTATGATTCCAAAAGATCGGGGTCAAAATTTTTTTTCGTAAATCCACCTAGTAACTAATGAGTAAACATGCACGACCGGCGATAAGGAGCAACGTAAAGTCACCGGCAAGCACAGAAGCGAAGCGCCCCGCTGAAGGCCGAAGGTTCTGCTGAGACCTGAGACCTGACACCTGAGACCCGACACCTGCCCTACGAGAATCTCACCTTCACATCCGGCCCCTTATCCAGATGGATGCTCTCAATAAAACGCACCCGTCCGGTCTTCAAAGTCAGAATCACCGAAGAAGTCCGCGTCCCTTCACCAAAGAAGCGGACGCCTTTGAGCAGCGCGCCTTCGGTCACGCCGGTCGCGGCGAAGATCAGTTGTTTCCCCGGGGCCAGGTCTTCCGCCTCGTAAATTTTGTTCTTGTCTTTAATTCCCATCTTCGCAATGCGTTCTTCCAACTCCGGCTTGTCGATCACCAGCCGTCCCTGCATGTATCCGTTCAGGCAGCGGATCGCGGCCGCCGTAATCACGCCTTCCGGAGCGCCGCCCGATCCCATGACCACGTGCACCCCGGTTCCGATCACCGCCGCGGCAATGCCCGCCGACAGATCGCCGTCGCCAATCAGCTTGATGCGCGCGCCCGCCTTCCGGATATCGGCGATCAGCTTCTCGTGCCGCGGACGGTCGAGCACGACCACCACCAGATCCTCCACGCCGCGATGCATCCGCCGCGCGATATTTTTCAGGTTGACGGACACCGGAGCGTCCAGTTCCACCACGTTCTTGCACGATGGCCCCACCACGATCTTTTCCATGTAGCAGTCGGGAGCATGCAGCAACCCGCCTTTTTCCGAGGCCGCCAGCACCGTGATCGCCCCCGGCGCGCCGGTGGCGCAGAGGTTGGTACCTTCCAGCGGATCGACCGCGATGTCGACGTGCGGAACATCGCGGCCGTCCAGATAAGAGCCGCCGACCTGCTCACCGATATAAAGCATGGGCGCGTCGTCGCGCTCGCCCTCGCCGATCACAATCGTGCCGTGCATCGGGACCGTATCCATGGTCTTGCGCATGGCCTCGGTAGCCGCCTGGTCGCTCAAAGGGCGGTCCCCTTGGCCCATGGTGCGCGCCGATTCGATGGCCGCGTTCTCCACCACGCGCAGAAATTCCAGCGCCAGGTCGCTTTCAATATTTTCCCCGAAATTCTTAGCATGCGGTTCGGGACGGGTTTGGGTTGCCATAAGTGCCTCCTGAATACAAGTGCGACTTGCAATATATTCCCTTCGGAGCGAAGAAGGAAGTGCAAGTTAGTGTGGCAAGTTCGTGTGGGCGCGGGCGCCCCCGCCCGCGCACTGTGCGCAGCGAGATGGACCGCCGGGCGTCCTTAGATTTCGGTTTCTTGCCGCAAGCCCAGCGCCAGCATCCTCGAGGGCAAACCGTCTGCTAATCTTCACTCATGACCACTGACCACGTGACCAAAGACCACAAAGAACCTGCCAATGTCTTCTCCGACAAGCAGGTTGCGGAAAAAAGCGAACTCGCCCGCCACTTTCTGGACAGCCGTACCCGTCTGAATGAAAACGTCGACAAAGCCGACAACTTCCTCGTCAAACGCTTCTATAACCTGGATCACAACACCTACCTGGAAGGCGCTCTGCCCGCGAAATACAAAGAATTGATGGGGCTGGTTGCCTCCGCCTGTTTGCGTTGCGACGACTGCATTTCCCACCACGTGATTCAGTCCTACCGCCTGGGCGTGACGCGCGCCGAGCAGGAAGAAGCGATCAACGTGGCGCTGGTGGTAGGCGGCAGCATAGTGATTCCGCACATGCGGCGAGCGTATGAACTGTTGGGGGAACTGTATTCCGCCTGAGGGGGCACCTCAAACAGTGGGGACTGGAATAAACATGGCAAAAGCAAAAATGAAACAAGCGGTCATTCCGAAGTTTTCCAGTGAGGCCGAAGAAGCGGCGTGGTGGGACGCTCATCGTTCCGAAATCGAGGCGGAAATCCGGCAGCGGATGAAGCAGAAGCAGCCGCTGACGCTGGACAACCTGTTCCGGGGAGCGAGGCCCTCGCAGCCAGTAACCCTGCGCATCCCGCAAGATGACCTGGAAACGGCGCGCCGATTGGCGGCCCGCAAAGGTTTGGGCTACCAGACCTATATCAAAATGCTGCTCCGGGATGCTCTGGCGGAGAATGCGGGTGACAAGCTTTACGCGGAAGAGTGCCCGAGCCGCACTCAAAACGCGTCAATCCCCGTCACGCTCGCCCCGATGATCAGCGTGTGGATATCATGCGTCCCTTCATACGTCTTCACCGACTCCAGATTCATCAGGTGGCGCATGATCGGGTAATCGTCGGCCACGCCGTTTGCTCCGAGTAGGTCTCGCGACAGCCGCGCGCACTCTAGCGCCATCCAGACGTTATTTCTCTTCGCCATCGAAATGTGCTGATGCTGCACTTTTCCGGCGTCTTTCAAGCGGCCAACTTGCAGCACGAGTAACTGCGCCTTCGTGATCTCGCTGATCATCCAGGCAAGCTTCTCCTGCACGAGTTGATGCGAGGCGATGGGCTGATTGCGGAACTGTTTCCGCAACAACGAATATTGCAGCGCGCAGTCGTAGCACGCCATCGCCGCCCCGACCGCGCCCCACGCGATTCCATAGCGCGCCTGGTTCAAACACATAAGCGGAGACTTCAATCCGCCCGTTCCCGGCAACAGGTTCGACTCGGGGATCCGCACGTCCTGCAGCGACAAGCCTGACGTCACCGAAGCGCGCAGCGACCACTTCCCGTGAATGTCGTCGGCCTTGAATCCAGGACGGTCGGTCTCAACCAGAAATCCGCGTATCTTGTCTCCTTCATCTTCAACCTTGGCCCAGATCACCGCCACGTCGGCGATCGTGCCCGAGGTGATCCACATCTTTTCGCCGTTCAGCACATACTCTTTACCAACCTTCTTTGCGCGCGTCCGCATGCCGCCCGGATTCGATCCGAAATCCGGTTCGGTCAATCCGAAGCAGCCGATCTTTTCGCCTTCTTGCAGCGCGGGCAACCAGGTGTTTTTCTGCTCGTCGCTGCCAAAGGTATAAATCGGATACATCGCCAGCGCCGACTGCACGCTGACAAATGAGCGCACGCCGGAATCTCCGCGTTCCAGTTCCTGCGTGACCAGCCCGTATTCGACGTTCGACATGCCGGCGCAGCCGTAGCCGTTCAGCGAGGCGCCGAAGAATCCCAGATCCGCCATGGGCTTGACGAGTTCGCGCGGAAACCGGCCGGCGCGGTTGCACTCCTCGATGATTGGGATGAGGTTGTCTTCGATGAACTTGCGCGCCGTGTCGCGCACCAGGCGCTCGTCGTCATTCAGCAACGCGTCGAATTCGATGAAGTCCACACCACGGAATTTGATGGCCGGCATTACGTCTCACCCCACAAAGTCAGCAGACAGCGAACGGGAAACTATTCAAAGTAGCAGAGCGGCGGGGAAGTCAGCAACGCGAGCCTGCCGATGGAGAGACGGGCGCCCTCGCCTGTCCCAAGGCGAGCACAACTCGGCTCCGGCTTTTCCCACTGCCCGCTAAACTCTGATTTTCGGGATCCAGCGCGGCACCGATGCGCGATAGCGATCGTATTCTTCCCCGAACTGCTTGCGCAGGGTCGGCTCCTCATAAAAGATGACAAACAGGTGGGCAGTCAGCAACATGCAGGCCAGGTAGATCGCGATGCGCAGTGAGTGGAACAACCAGGCTTGTCCTCCGATGACGAGCCCGACTCCGATGTACATCGGGTTGCGCACAAAACGGTGCTGACCTTTGACGACGAGGATTTTGGTCGGCGCGATCGGCGCGGGTGTTCCGCCGCCAAACAAAGCGAAGCCCGAGAAAGCGGTGTGGAGATAGGTCGCAATCCCGATGGCGATGACGGTAATCGCCAACCATTCTCCAGCGCCGGTCCCCGCTGCTGCGTTCTGCCTTAACCGCCACGGTACATAGCCAGCCACAGTCCCGGGCACGAACACGGTAAAAACCAGCGTTTTGGCAACTGCGGGAATGGCGGCACGCACAATAACTATCTTTGTCCGACATGATTCCGCCGTCAACCGCATCCTCCGTTCGGCCAGGGCGGAACCAACCAGAGCCTGCGCATAAAACTCGCCGGGACAAAATCCAACGTTGAGTGAAGGTGATAATCCCGTTTTGTAATTTGAAACCCTCACAGCTTCCTTCTGTTGCAAATTACAAAGTTACCCGATTACACAATTACCAAATCTTTTCCACGTTCCAACCGCTTACTTCGACCTCCGGCTTCGCCGCTCCCAGGGCGCTGGCGCGATACGTTGCCGTAATCTCCCGCTTCTCACCGGGCAGCAGGGAAATGTAATTGTCCTGCCAGAACACCGGCAGTATTTCCTCGCCGCCTTTGCCTTTGTCGAGCTTCAGGCGCACGAAAAACGCCACGGTCTTGCCGGGATTTTCCACGGTG
Organism: Terriglobales bacterium; assembly: GCA_050018355.1. Classification (GTDB taxonomy): domain Bacteria; phylum Acidobacteriota; class Terriglobia; order Terriglobales; family Acidobacteriaceae; genus Acidiflorens. The sequence goes on from JBEKAF010000029.1 coordinate 10,967, forward strand.
ACGCGGGTCACGGCATCCTCGCCACTGCCCTTGCGCTCGCTGCGGCTCCATACATTCAGCTTTACTTTTGGCAACTGAGCGAGCGAAGTGTAGTCCGCATAAGACGCGGTTGGAGTCGTATACCAGTTCGATTTTGCCCAGTCGAGCGTTTCCGGTTTCGTCGAGAGCCAATAAAAGTTCGACCCGACCAGCTTGCCGCCGCCATCGGTGATACGAAGATCCAGAAAGTATGCCGGCGACAGTCCCTCGATCTGTGGCAGCTCAAACACTTTCGCACTGCTATCGGCGGCCGCATCGAGCGCTGCGTCCCTGGAAAACTTCTGCGTTCCATCCAGATTGAACACCCTCGCCGTCAGCTTCAGCCCCTTGGCGTCCACATACTGGCTGCTCACCAGCCAGACTGAGTGATCGTCGTATCCATAGACGGGGTCGAGCGTCTGCATCGCTTTCTTCGCGCCGAAATATCCGCCGCCCGGCCGCAAATAGTAGTCGTAGAGATGCCAGATCATCGAAGGCCACGCGTTATTCAGCATCCACTGGATGACGCCTGTCGAAGTGTACTTGTTGCGGCTGTAGGCCTCGAACATGGCGCGCACGCCTTCGTAGGTCATGAGCTGAGATTTGCAGGTGAAGTCTTCCGCGCTGTCGGCCTTTCCGTAGCGCGCATTCAGCGCATCGGTAAACACCTGCATGGTCTTGAAGGCCCCGCCGCCTGCGTGGAAATTCCAGTACTCATCCACCGGCCCATCCACCATCCAAAGATGATCTTTGGGAACCATGAGCTTGACGCTCTCGATCGGCGGAACCGCTGGTCCCATGCTGGTTTCGGTGTTGAAACCGTAGGCGCCGCCGCACCCGCCGGGGTTGCAGCGATTCTCCTCCGTCTGAAGATATGGATCCGCTGTCCAATACGAAGGCGCGACGTATTCATAAGGCCCGCTCATCTTCACGCCGCTTTCGCCCGTCACCGTGGTCGGCTTCGCCGTGGCTGAAGACACCACCGGATTCGGCCACCGCAGGTCAGCTTCAATCTTCAGATACATTTCTTCCACGTCCGGCGGGGGAGGATTGTCGCTGCCATTCAGCCACATCACCAGGCTCGGATGGCGCCTCAGCCGGTAGATCTGGTCGTGCAAAGCGGCCCCTGCGATCGCGAAGTCCTCATCTTTCCAGCTTCCCCAGTGCTCCCAGAAATCGCAGCAGCACCATCCGGCCATCACCAGGATGCCCTGCTGGTCGGCCATCTCAAAGAATTCCTCGGTCTCAAGTTTGCCTTCCAGCCGGACCGTATTCAGCCCCATGTCGCGCACATAGCGGAACTCGTCGGCGAGCCGCTCCGAGGTCTCGCGCAGCATCATGTCGGGCGTCCAGCCGCCGCCGCGAATCAGGATGTTTTTGCCATTGACTTTGAACAGGCGTTTGAAGCGATCCGGCGCCTGCTCGGCGACTTCGGATGTGATCTCGCGAATGCCGAATTTCGTATGGGAGACATCGGAAACCTCGCTTCTGGCCTCGTTGCTCACCTCAAACGAAAGATTCAGATCGTACAGGTTTGGCGTCCCCATCTGCGCCGGCCACCACAGGCGCGGATTGCTCAGATTGAGCTGCGGATACCGATCCGGCGAAAAGACCACGTCTTTCGACTCTCCTGCCGCCAGATCCACCGGCTGCGCGAATTCGATGTTTTCGATCCTGCCTTTCAGCGTTCCTCTTACCGGGCGATCGCTGGCATTTTTCACCAGCGCCGTCACCGTCAAGTGGGCCGCACTGGCATTTGCATCGCCGGCGGGCGAATCCGCCTTCGAGAGCACTGCCGGATGCCGCAGCGCGACCGGTCCACTGGTTGTCAAATACACCTCACGCCACAGCCCCATGTTCTTGTCGGGCGGCGAAGGATTCCAGTCCACGAAAGTGATCGCCAGGCTGTTCTCGGTTGGCGCCCATACCTGCACCGCGAGCACATTCGTTCCGGGCTTGACGGCGGAAGTAATGTTGAACTCGTAGGTCCGCCAAGCGCCGGCGACTTCGTTCGAGTTGGCGAGCTGCTTTCCGTTGAGAAAAATGTTGGCGCGGTAGTTGATGCCGCGGAAGTTCAGCCAGACGGTTTTCCGGGCGTACTCGTGGGGCAGCGTGAACTCCTTGCGGTACCACCACGAAACCGCGTAGGGACTGTCGGGCGGCATCGGAATATTGGAAAAATTGAAGCCGACGGGATAGCTGACCCCCGGGTACTGCCGCAGATTCATGGCGTAAAAAGGATCGGGCAGCAGCCCGCTCTTTACTTGCGCGGCTACCACCGTTGTCGGAACATCGGCCTGGATCCAGTCTTTGGTCTGGAATGTGGCCTTAAATGACGCGCTGGAGATCGCTTCGCCCGTTGCCGTTACTTTCGCGGAGGACTGCAGTGCCCACCCTTCGCGCAAAGGGAGCGTCAGGGCAGGAGCCGGCTGGAAGCTGGGCTGGGCGGCTGCGACCGCAAGCGAAAAGAACGGGATCAAGAGCCGCAATATCTTCATGAAAGTGTCCTTGATGAAATAAAGATGAAAAAATGGAAAGCCGCGGTCCATTCTGCCGGAGCCACCCTACGTTCATAGCACCTTTATTAATTCGATTCAATAGCGGATTTCTGCGAGGCGCTCGTGAGCGACGCAGATGGCGACGCGATCACTCCGCCGGCACTCCAGCTCTTCCTCAATGGCTAGTTTATAATCATAAATTCGAGCTTCCAGCGCGGAGTAATCTGACGGAGTTATCTAAATTATGATTCGACAGCTTCAAAATGCAGGGCCGACCCTCAAGGTCATTCTGGGCGCATTGCTCGTCATTATCTGTGCCTCGATGGCGATCACGCTGATTCCCGGCGGGATCGGCTCCAGCTTCGGCATTGGCGCGCCTCCGGCTGGCGTTCTGGCCACGATTGGCGACCAGCAAGTGACCGTGACCGAGGTGCAGCGTGAGGCCAGGGCCATGATCCGGCAGCAGTTTCCTCGCGGCGGACCGCAGGCCAGCATTCTGCTGCCCTATTTTGCCAGCCAGGCTGCCGAGCAACTCATCAATGAGAAGGCTCTGGTTGCCGAGGCGCGCCGCATGGGTCTGCGCGTCAGCGACGACGAACTTCGCGATGAGCTCCAGCACGGGCAACTTGGCTCCATGCTCTTTCCCGACGGCAAGTTTGTCGGGCAGGAAGAGTACGAAAATTTCGTCCAGCGCAACGACCTGACGGTTCCTCAGTTCGAAGCGCTGGAGAAGGACTTTATTCTTGTCCGCAAGTTGCGCGCCCTGGTTTCAACCAGTGCCTTCGTGGGGGATGCCGAAGTTCGCGACGAATTCAACCGCCGCAACACCAAGGTGAAGTTCGAATATGCCGTGGTCACGCAGGCCGACATCCTGAAGGGGCTGCACCCCACCGACGAGGAACTCAAGGCTTTTTACGAACGCAACAAGGCGACTTACAACAACTCCATCCCCGAGAAGCGGCAGATTAAGTACGTCGTCGTTGACAGCGCGAAACTGGCGGCTGCGACGACTGTTACCGATCAGGACCTGCAGGCGTATTACGATCAGCACCGCGACGAATACCGCGTGCCCGAACAGGTGAAGGTCAGCCACATTCTGATCAAGACTCCTCTGCCTGCGCCCGGCGCCAAGGAAGATGAGAAAGCCGTCGCCGATGCGCGCGCGAAGGCGGAAGGGGTCTTGAAGGAACTCAAGGCGGGCGGAGACTTTGCGAAGCTCGCGGAAAAATATTCTGACGATCCCGGCAGCGCCAAGAGCGGGGGCGAACTCGGCTGGATCGGGCGCGGCCGCACCGTGCCTGAATTCGAGAAGGCCGCCTTTTCACTCGGCAAAGGACAGACCAGCGACCTGGTCAAGAGCAGTTACGGCGTCCATATCATCCACGTCGAAGACAAGCAGGAGGCTCATCTCAAGACGCTCGCCGAGGTGAAGAGCGAGATCGAAGAAAAAGTGAAGCAGCAGAAAACGGCGCGCGCCACCGAAGCGGCAGGGAACGCCTTGCTCAGACAGGCGCGTACTGACGGATTCGACGCGGCCGCCGCCGCCAAGGGTCAGACCGCGGTTACCACCGAATTCTTCGGACGAACCGATACCTTGCCCGGGCTGGCTGCGAATCCGCAGTTTATGGATGCGGTCTTCAATGAATCCGAGAAGGCCCCGCCCGATGTGGTGCAGGTCCCGCAAGGCTATGTGGTTTTCCAACTGCTCGCCATTAAGCCCCCGGCCACTCCCACGTTTGAAGAGATTCGTTCGAAGGTTGAGAGCCAGTTCAAGAACGAGCGCGCCGCCTTTCTGCTGCAACAGAAGACGCAGGAACTCTCCGACCGCGCCAAGGCTGGGCACGATTTGAAAAAAGCCGCCAAAGATTTGGGTGCGACCGTGAAGACGAGCGACCTGGTTCTGCCCGATGGCCAGGTCCCCGACATCGGTTCAATGGCTAGCGCGAGTGCGATCTTCTCACTGAAGCCCGGCGAGATTAGCGGGCCGATCACCGCCGGCGGCAATGGCGTGGTCGCTCAACTTCTGGAAAAGCAGGCACCGACGGATCAGGAGTTCACCGAGAAGAAGGACCAGATCCGGCAGTCGCTCCTCGAAGCCAAGCAGAACGATTTGTTCGGGCTGTTCGTTACGAACCTGCGCAAGGACATGGAAAAGTCCCACCGGCTCAAGGTCAATCAGGAAGAGATGAAAAACCTGACCCGCCAAGGTGGGCAGGAAGGTTCGTAAACTGCCGCGCACCCTGCCAGCCCCTAAAGGGGCGGCTGATTTCGAAGAACTTACGGCATCGCTAAAGCGATGCCCTGATACGAAACGTTAGTGTTTCCACAGCGTGCGAAGGAACGCCTAAGGGCTAAGAGCTAACAGCTAACAGCTGAGAACCGACAACCGAGAACTGAGAGCTGAGAACTGTATTGAATGTCATTCCCGCGCGCCAGCGGAATTTTGCTTCATCCCACGTCGCTGCCTTCGCGCGGCGGGATCGGCGACTTTGGTCCGTCGGCGTATGCGTTTGCGGATTTTCTCGCGTCCGCGCGGCAGGGTCTGTGGCAGGTGTTGCCTCTCGGTCCGCTCGGTTACGGGAACTCGCCCTATTCCTCCACTTCGGCGTTTGCTGGAAATCCGCTGCTGATCAGCCTGGAGCGGCTCGCCGATCGTGGCTGGATTGACCGCACTCGCGTCGACGCTTTAGTCGGCGGCGCCGAGTCCGTTGATTACCCCGCGGTTTTCCACCAGAAGCTGCCCCTGCTGTTTGAAGCGGCGCACAATTTCGTGCGCTCCGCTGCACCGAACGCCCGCTCCCGTTACGAGAACTTCTGCCGGCAAAACCAATGGTGGCTCGATGACTTCGTTCTCTTCGATGGTTTGCGCGCGCGTTTTAAACTGGAAAGCTGGAACCGCTGGCCCCGCAAACTGACTCATCGCGATCCGGTGGCGATCGAGAAGGCGCACGCGGAAATGCTCGACGAGCTCGATGTCCGCCGCGCCGTGCAGTTTTTTTTCTTCGAACAGTGGCAGGCGCTTCGAGCCCATTGCGCGCAACATTCGATTCGCGTCGTGGGCGACATCGCGATCTTCGTAAACTTCGACAGCGCCGACGTCTGGACTCACCCCGATCTGTTTCGCCTGAACTCCGACCTCGATCCCGAAGTCGTCGCCGGCGTGCCGCCGGATTTTTTCAGCAAAGATGGGCAGCGCTGGGGCAATCCTCTTTATCGCTGGGACGTGATGCAGGCGCAGGGATATTCGTGGTGGATCGACCGGATGCGCTGGCTCACGCACAATTTTGACTACATACGCCTCGATCATTTCCGCGGATTTTCGCAGTTCTGGGAGATTCCGGCGAGCGAACTAACCGCGATTCATGGCCGCTGGGTCGACGGTCCGAAAGACGATTTATTCCTGAAGCTGCGCGAGGCTCTGGGCGGGCTCCCATTTTTCGCCGAGGATCTCGGATACATCACGGCTGACGTGCACGCCCTCCGCGAACGCCTCAAGATTCCCGGCATGGCCGTGCTGCAATTTGGTTTTGGCAATGTCGGCGCGCACGCCCATCTGCCGCACACGTTCACAACCGAGAAGGTCGTATACACCGGCACGCACGACAACGACACGTTGCTCGGCTGGTGGGAATCGGGCGCAACGGAATACGAACGCCAGCAAGTGGAAGCGTACCTGGGCCGATGTGAAGACGGGATTAACTGGGCGATGATTCGCGCCGCCTCCGATTCCGTCGCCAGCCTTTGCGTGGTGCCGATGCAGGATGCGCTGGGGCTGGGAAGCGATGCGCGCATGAATGTGCCCAGCCGCGAACGAGGGAACTGGCGCTGGCGTTTTGACGCCGAGTTGCTGCGCCCGGAGTTGGCAAGAAAACTTGCCACGCTCGCCGAAGTCTCCGACCGGCTTCCGCAGCCGTTGCTGGCGACTGCACGTGAAGAGTGGGCGGCCTGAGTAGTGTATTCTCGCTTGCGAAGCAAATTGATCAAGCGTCTGGTCTCAGGTGCCAGGTCTCAAGCCGGGGATCTATTAGCGACTTTTTCCTGAGACCCGAGACCTTGGACCTGAGACCTTGTTTCTTTCTGGAGTACGATTCCGTGACCGAGCCCATCATTCGCGCCCAGGCTGTCGAAAAATTCTACGAGCAGCCGGATGGGAACCGCATTGAAGTCATCGCGCCCGTCGATCTGGATGTAGAGCCGGGCAAAATTATCACGCTGCTCGGGCCCTCCGGCTGCGGCAAGTCCACGTTGCTGCGGATTCTAACCGGACTCAGCAAGCCTTCGTCAGGCGAGGTTCTGTGGCATGGGCGCCCCATTACGTCGCAGAACGCTGGCGTGGCCATCGTCTTCCAGAGTTTTGCTTTGTTCCCCTGGCTCACCGTACTCGACAACGTCGAAGCCCCGCTCGAAGCTCGCGGCGTACCCGCCCTCGAGCGTCACAAACGCGCGTTGCGCATTCTCGATACCGTCGGCCTGGATGGCTTCGAGAGCGCCTACCCGAAAGAGCTTTCCGGCGGCATGAAACAGCGCGTCGGCTTCGCGCGCGCCCTAGTGGTGGAGCCCGAAGTCCTGTTCATGGATGAGCCTTTTTCGGCGCTCGACGTGCTCACCGCGGAAAACCTGCGCAACGAATTGCTCGAGCTCTGGCTCAGCAAGAAAATGCCGACCAGCGCCATCTTCATCGTCACGCACAATATTGAAGAGGCGGTGCTGCTGGCGGATCGCGTGATCGTGCTGGCAAGAAACCCGGCGTGGGTGCGCGCCGATTTTCCCATCGAACTCGCTCACCCCCGCGATCGCAAATCGCCGCGCTTTGTCGAACTGGTGGACTACATCTACAAGATCATGACGCAGCCCCAACTCGCGCTGGTTGTACCCGACGCTACGGCAGCCGTGCAAAAGTCCGTTCGTCAGAAATACCAGATGATTCCGCACGCGCGCGTCGGGGGCATCGCCGGTCTGCTGGAACTGCTGCAGGACCGCGGCGGAAAGGAATATCTTCATCGTCTCGCCGAAGACCTGATCATGGACGCTGAAGACCTGCTTCCGATCATCGAGGCTTCGGTGCTGCTCGGCTTCGCCACATTGAAAGAAGGCGATGTCCAAATCGCCGCCGAGGGCACTTGCTTCGCGGAAGCCGACATCCTCACTCGCAAGATTCTTTTCCGTCAGGCTGCGCTTAAGCACGTCATGATCCTCCAGCAGATCGACAGCGTCCTGCACGCCAAGACGGATCACTCCATTTCGCAGGATTTTTTCTACGACATCCTCGACGAGCACTTCAGCCAGGATGAAGTCGAACGGCAATTCGATACCGCTATGAACTGGGGCCGCTACGCTGAGATTTTCGACTTCGATCGCGAAGCGCACCGGCTGGTTCTTGCCGAGCCCGCCGGAGAGCCGCATCCGCCAACCACCGCTCCGGTGCAGTTGTGAAGCGTCCGGAACGAATCGTTTTCCGGCCACTGGTTCGTATCTGGTCGGTGTTGCCGCGTCCCAGCGCATCAGGCCTGCCCGACCTCATCATGTTTTCCGGAGGGCTGGCGCTTTTCTATGGCGTCGTGGAAGTCGGACGCAATTGGCTCGGCCCCTTCCATCCTCAGATTGAGATCAGCCGCAGCCTCGGCGCCCTCCCGGTCTATGCCGGATACTCGCTGCTGCGCATCGCGCTGGCTTATGTGCTAAGCCTGCTCTTCGCCGTCACCTACGGATACATTGCCGCCTACCGTCCGCGCGCGGAGCGTTTCATGATTCCGCTGCTCGACGTGCTGCAATCCATCCCTGTACTGAGCTTTCTTCCGGGAGTGATGCTGGCCATGTCCGCGCTTTTTCCGGGACGCCAACTGGGTGTCGAGCTGGGCGCGGTCTTGCTGATTTTTACCGGGCAAGTCTGGAACATGGCCTTCAGCTTTTATGCGTCGCTGAAAAGTATTCCGGGCGAGATGCGCGAAGCGGCCACGATCTACCGCTTCAACTGGTGGCAGCGATTCCTTCAGATTGAACTGCCCTACGCGACCATCGGACTGGTCTGGAATTCCATGATGTCGGTCGCTGGGGCCTGGTTCTTCCTAATGGCGTGCGAGCAGTTTGGCGACTTCCGCCTGCCCGGCCTCGGCTCTTATCTCCAGGCTGCCGCGGACAACGGCGACGCTCGCTCCATTCTCCTCGGCATTCTCACGATGGTGGCCGTGATTGTGCTGATCGACCAGTTCGTATGGCGTCCCGTGATCGCCTGGGCTGAAAAATTCAAGATGGAGCAAGTCGAGAACACGAGCGCTCCAACTTCATGGGTACTCGATTTTCTTAAGCGTTCCCGCGGCATCGCGCTCTTGCGCAAGCGGGCAATTCGTCCGCTCCGCGAACAGATGATTCGCCACTTTGCCCCCCGGCATGAGGTTCGCGCCGAGTCAGCAGGTGAGAACAAAGCGGTTTTGTGGCTCTGGCGAGTCGTGGGAATCGCGGTTCTCGGCGCGATCGGCTACGCCGTGGTGCGTGTCGTCATGATCTTGACCGGCCTGCACGGCTCCAAATTCCACCAAATTGGCTTAGGCCTCGGAGCGACCTTCCTGCGCGTGAATCTCGCTCTTGTGCTCGGCGCCCTCTGGACGATCCCGGCCGGTGTCGCCATCGGATTCAACCCGCGCCTGGCACGCATCGCGCAGCCGCTCGCGCAGATTGCCGCCTCGGTTCCGGCCACGGCGTTGTTCCCGGTTGTGCTGCTGGTCCTGATTCGCATGGGCGGAGGTCTGGGAGTGGGATCGATCGTTCTGCTGCTGCTGGGCACGCAGTGGTACATCTTGTTCAACGTGATCGCCGGCGCCATTGCCCTACCCACCGACTTGAAAGAAGCCGCCAGCGTTTTCGGCATCCGCGGCTGGGAGCGTTGGCGCAAACTGATCCTGCCGGGAATCTTTCCTTTTCTCGTTACCGGTATGATTACAGCCTCCGGCGGCGCTTGGAACGCCAGCATTGTTGCCGAATATTTCCACTTCAAAGGCCAGACCTATTCGACCGTGGGCGTCGGCGCCATGATTTCCGCGGCCACCGATGCCAAGAATTTCGATCTCCTTCTCGCCAGCACCATCGCTTTGGCCGCCGTGGTAGTCACCACCAACCGCTTGCTCTGGCGGCGTCTCTACCGTCTCGCCGAAACGCGCTTCAAGCTCGAAGGCTGACAGCCCACGGGCTGCTGGAAGATCCACCGCGGATTTTCCCCAGTATGCCCAATTGACCAAAGACCGCCTTTGCCAAATCCAGCCGCCTGTTGAACAATGAATAGTTGCCCTGGCCGCGGCGGCGGTGTTCGATTCCGCCGGCGTGCCAGAGAAAACGCAAGGAGCCTTCATGTCCGCAACTGGAGAACTTATCCGCCTGATGAATTACATCGACGACATCGCTACCACCCTGCGCCGCATCAGCGCCAGCATCCCGGCGATGACCAACGAGGAGTGCGCCCGCCTGGCCGAATATATCCGCAAGTCCGAACCCAGCTATGAGAGCGTGCTTCAGCACCTCGACCAGGCGGGCAAATAGTGGCTGAAGTCCACACGGTTGCCGTGATTGGCGCCGGCATCATGGGCCGCGGCATCGCGCATGCTGCCGCTCTCGGCGGCTATCGCACCATTCTCGAAGATCTTCTTCCGAACGCCCTGCGCAAGGCCGAAGCGGAAATCCGCGCCAATCTCGACAAAGCCGTCGAACTCGGCAAGGTCGATGCCGCCGACGCCTACGCAGCTTTTTCCCGCCTGGAGTATGCCGGTTCGGTCGATCAAGCCGCGCGCGAGGCCGATCTCGTTATCGAGGCCGTTCCCGAGGAAATGGAATCGAAGATCGAAATCTTTACCATGCTCGACAAGATCTGCCGTCCCACCACTATTCTCGCCTCGAACACCTCCTCGCTCAGCGTCACCGAGATCGCAAGCGTTACCTATCGCGCCAAGAAGTGCGTCGGCATGCACTTTTTCAATCCCGTGCACAAGATGAAGCTGCTCGAAATCGTGCGCGCGCTCGAAACCGATGCCGAAACGCTGGCCGCCGTCGTCGAAGTCGGCAAGCGCATGCGCAAGGAAGTTGTGGTGATCAAAGAAGCGCCCGGCTTCATCACCAGCCGCATCAACGCCATGATCGGCAACGAAGCTTTCTACATTCTTCAGGAAGGCATCGCCAGCGCCGAAGATATCGACAAAGCTCTCAAACTCGGCCTGAATCATCCCATGGGACCGTTCGAACTCGTGGATATGGTCGGCCTCGACACTCGCCTCCACATCCTCGAATACCTGCACAAAACCCTCGGCGAAAAATTCCGCCCCTGCCCGCTGCTGGCGCAATACGTGAAAGCCGGACGGCTCGGCCGCAAGTCGGGACGGGGAGTGTTCGAGTATCCGGAATCTCGCCGCTAACCCCGGGAGTCGTTTCCAGCGTCTAAACCCCATAGGTGAAGGGTGCTTTTTTCGGGAACCGCGCCGCATCCGATCCCGTACTACACAACAGAGTGCAGGGCCCAGGCTTCGCCTCGCAAATAAGGCGGCCTGGCGTGAATCAATCATGCGGATGCTCATCGAAATCGTTCGCCAGTCGCTGGCTACTCTCTGGGCGCACAAACTCCGCTCGTTTCTCACCATGTTCGGCATCGCCTGGGGCGTGGGATCGCTGCTCCTGCTCGTCGGTTTGGGCGAGGGCTTCCGCAGCGGTCAGGCGAAGCAACTTAAGAATCTTGGCCAGGACATCATGTTCACCTTCCCCGGTCGCATCCCCGCGGTCGAAGGTAGCACTCAGTCCGGACGCACCTACCATTTCACCTATCAGGATTACCTCGCCATCCGCAGCGAGGCCCGCTCGCTCAAGTATCTTTCCCCCGTACTCAACCGCGAGGACATTCGCGCCGTCAGCGATTACGGTTCCACCAACGGACAGGTCTTCGGCATCGCGCCCGAGTACAACCAGATCCGCAATATCCCTGTCGGCCCGCGCCGCTGGTTCAACGATGAGGACAATACCGAAACGCGCCGAGTGGCCGTCGTTGGCTGGGAGTTATTGAAGAACATATTCCCCGGACGCCCGGCTGTTGGCTCGCCCATCTTGCTCAATGGCATCCGCTTCGAAATTATCGGTGTGCTCAGCAAAGTCGGGCAAGACGGCAACAACGGCACCAATGCGCGCATCTTCCTTCCCATCGAGACCATGCGCAACTTATTTCGGCTGAAAGAGGAGAAAAGCGAAGATGCCATCTCATTCCTGAATTATCGTCCGCTTACGCCCAGCGGGAATTTAGTAGCTAAACAGGAAGTCCACGACATTATTGCCCGCCGTCACGGTTTCGATCCCAAGCTTACGGAATCATTCGAAGACTGGGACACGATCGAGGACAACAAGCGCGTCGCCAAGATCTTCGACGGCATGGACTGGTTCCTCGGCGTGGTCGGTGTGATCACGCTCGCCCTCGGCGCCATCGGCATCATCAACATCATGCTCGTCTCCGTCACCGAACGCACCCGCGAGATCGGACTGCGCAAAGCGCTCGGCGCGACCCATCGCGCCATCCTGACGCAGTTTTTTGTGGAAGGCGCGTTCCTGACCGCTCTCAGCGGCGGTATCGGGCTGGCCATCACTACCGCATTGGTCACGGTTCTCGCTGCTTTGCCGGCACCCGAAGGATTCGACACGCCCCGCATCGTTCCGTCGTCGGCTGCAATCGCCATTCTCTCGCTCGCGCTTGCCGGCATCGCTGCGGGACTTTATCCCGCGCGTCAGGCTGCGCTGTTGCAACCGGTGGAGGCTCTGCGCCAGGAGTAACTCGTCGGGAGTAACTATGATTCTCGAACTCGCCCGCCAGGCCTACAACGCGCTCAAGCACAACCGCCGCCGTAGCATCCTCACCATGCTCGGCATGGCCTGGGGCATTGCGACCGTCGTGCTACTGCTCGCCTACGGCTCCGGTTTCGAGCGCGGCCTCTGGGTTGCCTTCCGCTCCTGGGGCACGAACCTGGTCTTCATCTTCCCCGGACGCACCTCCCTGCAAGCGGGCGGCACCAAAGCCGGCAGCGAAATCAAACTCACCGTCAACGATCTCGATTACCTTCAGGCCGAAGTGCCCCTGCTTAAGCGCATCTCGCCTGAAGCCTTCAAGCAAAGTACCGTCGCTTATGGAACGCGGAGCGGCAGTTACGGAATCAGCGGAGTCTATCCGTACTATTCGCACATGCGCCGCATGGACGTCGAAGACGGCACTTTCTTCACCGACCTCGACGAAAATACGCGCAGCCGCGTTGCCATCCTCGGCGCCGATGTGAAGAAAAAATTGTTCTCTGGCCAGAACGCGCTCGGCGAAAAAGTGCGGGTCGACGGTATTTCCTATGAGGTCATCGGCGTGCTCAAGCGCGTCATCCAGAATGGCGACGACAACATGAACGGCAAAGTGTATATCCCGTTCAGCGCCATGAGCGACCTCACCAATACCTATTACCTCAATGCCGTCGCCATGGAATACGAAGGCGACCACGAAAAAGTCGCCGAGGCCGTGCGCCGCTCCATGGCTTTTCACCATGAATTCGATCCCAAGGACAAGCGTGCCGTCTTTGTCTTCGACGTCTTTGCCGATCTGCTCGACCTGCGCGTCATCACCACCGGCATCAAGATTCTGCTCGGGTTCATCGGCCTGCTTACGCTCGGCATCGGTGGCGTGGGCCTGATGAACATCATGCTCGTCTCAGTCACCCAGCGCACGCGCGAGATCGGTGTGGAAAAAGCCCTCGGCGCCCGCGGTTGGCACATCCTGGTCCAGTTTCTCGCCGAAGCTCTCGCCATCACCCTTCTCGGTGGGATTGCCGGCGTAGTTCTCGCATACATCGTCTCCTGGTCGGTCGGATCGCTCACCCTCTGGAGCGCCTTCGTAGAGAATGGCACCGAAGGCGATATCCATCTCACCATCGATTCCACCACCCTGCTGGCGTCCACCATGATCCTCGGATTCGTCGGCGTCATCAGCGGAATGCTCCCCGCCATCAAAGCCTCCCGCTTGGATCCCATCGAAGCCCTCCGCTACGAATAGAGACTCGTGTGCTATATTTCTGTCCACATTTGCATAGGAGGATCATTTATGCGCCCACTTGGTGTCACCTTCGTCGGTTTCTATCAGATTCTGCGCGGTGTAATAGGGCTAGTGTTCGGACTCTCCGTCCTGCTATTCACCGGACTGGCCGCCAAACTCGCTTCTCTGGCCGCTGAAGGCAACGCGGTCGAAAATCTTCTGGGCGGCTTCGGCCACGTGGCTGGCCTTATCATCATCGTGTTTGCGGTCGTGCACATGCTCGCGGGCTACGGCGTGCTGCAAATGGAGAACTGGGGACGTCTCCTCACGCTCCTGTTTTCCGCGATAGGACTCGTACTGGTTCTCCCCGGCCTCGTCCACGCGAATATTTCTTCCTGTCTCTTCGGAGCGATTAACGCGGCCTGCATCCTCTATCTGGCCATGCCCCCGATCAAGCGCGCCTTCCACGCCGAAGGCAACCCGATACGAATGGCGGCGTAAACAAGCGCCTATTTTTCTGCCGTAGAGACGCGGCTTGCCGCGTCTCGCTCCTCCACCTGAGTACAATGAACCCGTGTCAGACTTCAATTCCTTGCAGAAAGTACTCGATCACTTGCGGCTCTACGATCATCCGCTGCTCGCCTTTTCCGCGCGCGAGAACAACGGCGTGATCGAAGTTCTGATCGATCTGAAGAATTCGGCCGTCCCGGTTCACACCTACGTGTTCCCGATTCATCCGCGCGACCTCGATCATCCCCAGTTCGCCTGGCATCTTCAGCGCCAGCTCTACGACGCACTGCACGACTATTTCATCGAAATGTTTACTCGCACCCCTCAGGATCGAGCCGTTCCGCGCAGCCCGATGCCTGCCGGAGAGGGAAGCGAGGGAAGTTAGCACAGTGTCCGTGCGCGAACAAATCGAGCGCGAAATCCGCCAGCGCGGCCCTGTCCCGTTTTCGCGCTACATGCAGATCTGCCTCTACGATCCTTCCCATGGTTACTATTCCGCCAACGCCGAACAATTCGGCAAAGCCGGAGACTTCTATACCTCGAGCGACGTTCACGCTGTCTTCGGACGTCTGCTGGCGCGGCAGTTCGACGAGATATGGCAAGCGCTCGACCGTCCGCCTCAAATCGAGATCCTCGAACTCGGCCCCGGCCGTGGCCTGTTCGCCCGCGATGTGCTCGATTGGTCCAACAAGAAATTCCACGACTTCTTCGCCGCCCTCACTTACACGTTGCAGGAATCGTCGCCCGCGCTGCGCGCGAAACTGCAACATACTCTCGAGAACCACCTCGCCGGCGGCAAAGCGGTAGTCTCCGCGGAATCAGCACCGGAGGGACGGCCCACGGACATTCATCGCAGCCTCCCACCTGACCGGCCCCTGATTGTCTTCGCCAACGAATTCTTCGACGCTCTCCCGGTAGAAATTCTCGGGACTGCCGGCAAACTCCACATCGCGCTCGAAAACGATCGCGTCCACGAAATCTGGCTTCCGCCGCTCGCCGAAGAATTGGAATTTCTCGACCGCTACAGCGTCCATCCCGAACCCGGCGAGCGCATCGAAGTGCCCACCCTCGCGCAGAATTGGGTCCGGCAAATCGCGCACTCAATCCCACGCGGCTTGCTGCTGGTCATCGACTACGGTTACACGCGCAACGAGCAACTCGCGGGTCGCTACCGCGGCACTCTCATGGCGTATCGCCATCACTCCGCCAGCTCCGACCTCTACCAGGCTCCCGGCAAGCAAGACCTCACCGCCCACGTCAATTTCACCGTGCTCGCCGCTGCATCCGAGCAAGCCGGTATGCGGTTTGAAAAGCTGCTCACGCAATCGCAGTTCCTGATGGGCATTGGAGAGAGAAATCAGTTTGCCGACGCCTTCGAAGACTGCCGCATCCCGCAAGAACGGGCAAAAGTAGCCCTCCAGCTCAAACACTTGGTTGCGCCCGTCGGCATGGGAGAGAATTTTCAAGTGCTGATTGCCAGCCGAGCGGTAGACCCCCCAAAAATAGCCGCCCTCAGCGGCCTGAGCTTCGGAAGCGGTTCTCAGCTATCAGCCCTCAGCTCTCAGTAAATCGATGGTGTTGTCCTTGGTAGAGCCCGGTCGCTGAAAACTGACAACTGATAGCTGAAAGCTGAGAGCTAAGGACGTGGGTGCCGGGTACTAAAGGAGTAGGTACCAAAGGTGCCCACCATTTTCGTTGCTATTTAACATTCCTGAAATATCTTTGCAGTACACTGCGAATGATGAGCTCGCCTCGGGTCTCTCGTTTTGCGCTGCCCCTGCAGGTCGCTGCCGTCTGTTACCGGCGGGTGAATTCGCATGCCGAGTTTCTGTTGGTCCATACCAACGGCGGCAGCAAATGGACATTTCCCAAGGGAGCACCCGAACCCCGTCTCTCGCACAGCCAGGCCGCCGAACGCGAAGCCAAAGAAGAAGCGGGCGCGAGCGGGATCATCGAGCCCCGCCATTTCCACATCTACATTCACTCCAAGGGCGTCTTCTGGCAGGCCGGCGGTGTGGAGGAATACGTAGTCAAAGCTTTCTTGATGGACGTCCGCCAAACTCGCCGTCCCGAGGAAGACTACCGCAATCCCACCTGGTTCGATCCAGAAAGAGCGCGCGCTATCCTGGCCAAGGGCCGCGAAGTCAAATACGCCCACGAACTCCAGACCGTGATCGACCGCGCGCTGGAGCACCTCGGCGCGTCCCGCATGGCTGCGGCTCGCTGAAACACACGTCGCGACGGCCACTGATGGCTGAGAGCTGACAGCTGGCGCCAGCTCCGTCCTTTATATTTAAATAGAGACAACCATGATCCAACTCTCCGGCGCGGGCAAGCGCTACGGCCACAAGCTCTTGTTCGAGAACGCCGACTGGCTGATCACGCCCGAATCCCGCATCGGCCTGGTCGGAGCGAACGGCACCGGCAAGTCCACCGTCATGAAGATTCTTGCCGGGAGCGAGTCGCTCGACTACGGCACCATCTCGCGTGCCAAAGGCATCTCCACCGGATACCTTCCGCAGGACGGCCTCACACTCACCGGCCGCACCATTTTCGCCGAGTGCATGTCCGTCTTTGCCGAGCTCGATGCCATCGAAAAAGAAATGGAGTCGCTCACCCGCAGCATGTCTGAACTTGATCACGAGGGATCCGAATACTCGAGCGTCGCCGACCGTTACCAGAAGCTCGAACACGAATTCGTTGCCCGCGACGGCTACACGCTCGAAGCCCAGGTCGGCATGGTCCTGACCGGTCTTGGTTTTCGCCGCGACGATTGGACCCGCCGGACCGAAGAATTCTCCGGCGGCTGGCAGATGCGCATTGCGCTCGCAAAACTTCTGCTCCAGCAGCCCAACCTGCTCCTGCTCGATGAGCCGACCAACCACCTCGATCTCGAAGCCCGCAACTGGCTTGAGGAGTACCTGACCACCTATCCCTACGCCTTTGTCCTCATCTCGCACGATCGCTACTTCCTCGACATCACCGTCAAGCGCATCGTGGAAATCTGGAACAAGCAGATGCACTTCTACGCCGGGAACTACGATCAGTACCTCGCCGGCAAAACCGCGCGCAAGGAGCAGCTCGAATCCGCTTACAGAACCCAGCACGACCGCATCGAGCAGCTCGAAGTTTTTATTAGCCGCTTCCGCTACACGGCCACCAAGGCCAAGCAGGTTCAGAGCCGCATTAAAGAGCTCGAAAAAATGGAGCGCATCGAAATTCCGGAAGAAGAGAAGACCGTCCACTTCTCATTCCCGCAGCCGAAGCCGAGCGGGCGAATGGTCGCCGAGTTTGCGGACGTCGCCAAAAGTTACGGTGAACACGGGATAAACGAACACAAGGTTTTTGAGAACGTAAGTTTCATGATCGAACGCGGCGAGCGCATCGCGTTAGTCGGAGTCAACGGAGCGGGGAAGTCCACGCTCATTAAACTGCTGGCGGGTCAGGAGCCACTCACCGCCGGCGAATACAAGCTGGGCCACAACGTCGAGCCCGACTATTTCGCGCAGGACCAATATAAAGAACTCGATCCCAAAGCGCGCATCCTCGACGATCTCGGCGAACTTTCGCCCGCTTCCACGCAAACCCAGCTGCGCAGTTTGCTCGGCTGTTTTCTTTTCTCGGGCGACGATGTCTTCAAACGCATCGGCGTCCTCTCCGGAGGCGAGCGCAATCGCTACGCGCTGCTCAAAATGCTGCTGCACCCCGCCAACTTCCTGCTGCTCGACGAGCCCACCAACCACCTCGACCTGCGCGCCAAAGACGTGCTGCTCGAAGCTCTGATGAAGTACGCCGGCACGGTAGTCTTCGTTTCTCACGACCGCTATTTCATCGACAAGCTGGCCACCCGAGTCTTCGAAATCGGCGAAGGCAAAGTAGAAATCTATCCGGGAAATTACGAAGACTATCTCTGGCGCAAGCAGGGAAGAACCGCGGTCGCTGTAGAAATACCGAAGCCAGCCACTATCTCATCGACGGCATCTGCAGTGCCCGTTAACGGAGACAGTTCGCCTGCCGCCGAGGCAGCCGAACCCAAAGGCAAGCGCATGAATCCGATCAAACGCCAGCAGATGGAAGATCGCCTGCACGAAGTTGAAGAAGAGATTGCCCGCGCCGAAGCCGCGATTGCCCTGTGCGAAACCGAACTCCAGAGCTTTGTAAGCGCGGAAGAAACTCAGCGGCAGACGCAGGAACTTGCGCGCCGGAAGAGCGAACTGCAGAGCTTGATGAATGCGTGGGAGGAACTATCGGAGACACTCGGTACTACGGGCTAGACCACACCCGGTCACCCGCCCTAGTGACTGAGTTTGCGTAACTCCGGGGAGGAGGACATCTTGCTCGCTGATTGCTCGGCGGCATCCTTCACCGAATCCTCCACGATTAGCTTCAGGTTCTTTTTGTGAGTGAACAAATTGCCCATGTGATGCTTTGCAGATCTCTGCACCGTCTCGATCCAGACTGTCTTGCCGGACATGTCTTTCACGGTCCACTCCAAAAATACGTCCATTTCGCGGTTAGAAAAGGCGCTCATCGTCGTTGTCGCGGCGACATCAACGAATCTTGGCATCAACACAACTTGCACATCCCCCGACGAAGGGGTCGCCGTTACGTGGGTCAGGCTGGAGAAAACTCTTTCGAGCGCTGGCTCAAGTTCCACACAGGCAATTTTGCCGACTTCAAACGTTTCTTTGATGGTAGCCCAGGACCCCTTCGTAATCTTGGTCGCGCAGAATTCTGGGGTAACAACCAGTGCTGCTCTGAGCGCCAACTTCGTGTCTGGCGGCGATGCAGTTTGGGCACGGGCAGTCACGAACCCCACTGAGAGAAGAAGCGCGCAAAACAGCAACCCTGCAAGAAAGGAAGAGCGAGTCTGAAACACCGTAATCCTCCTCAAAAAACCAAATCCAAAACAAATGTTTCGTCCGCGCTGGCCCTCGTGATTGGAACCCGAAGGTGAATCTTCTGCCGGGGAGCATTCTTCGGCACCGGAATGTACAGAAAGCCGTGCGCCGATGCCCCTGGAGAAAGCGTCGTGCTCTGCATTTCCTTCTGCAGGAAGTTTTGCTGAACCTCTGAGGCGTTGGAGATTAACTTTAGGGCGAAAAACAGTCCAACCAGAGGGACCGCTGCGACAGCAAGCGATTCTCCCGCTTTCGATCCCTCCTTCGGAGTGGAAACGCTTGAATCGGCGGGGCCATAAGTAACTTTGGTTTTATCGAATAGGAAACTGTCCCCCTTCGATCCGTTTTGAATTACAACGAAAACGGGAACGAAACCTTTAGGCGCCACTTCCGTGTGGAAGTATGTTTTTTGCTCTTTGAGGTCCTCAACCGCCACCAGTCCAATCGTCAAACCAGCGGTCTGGGTCGAGACGGAGTAATCACTCGCTGGGCTCACTGGATAGTCTGGAAACGTGGATGCCGCGTAAACAGGCGGCACTAGAGACAAGGCAACGAGTGTGCGTAAGATTCTAACCAAATCGCTCCTCAGCACTGAAGCACCGTCCTCTAGCGGACCGTCAGGACCGCATCAAACCATGCCGAGACAAACCCGCCCGACAACCCGACTCTCGAACGTCATAGGCTACGCGACCTTTACTTCCTCGGCAACGGCGTTTTTTGAGACCGCGTTGGCCAGCGCAGTCGGCAGCGCGGGAATTTCCCGGCAGCCCTGCACCAAGCGGAGCTGCGCTCGGCTTGGACCCTTCGACTTCGCTCAGGGCAGGCTCGCGAGGGCTCCCGTCCCCACACGAGCATGGCGCTGCCCAGACGCGGCAAGCCGCGTCTCTACAGGAAGATTGTTTTGGGGCTTTTACTGAGACCTGAGAACTGACAGCTGAGAACTGGCCTATCCGCCCTGCTTCAACTCCGTGAGCACCTGCCGCGCGATTTCCTTCAGCGTTTCGAACACGCCCACGCCCTGGAAGGCCACGGCCTCCACCACCGGCTCGTTTTTCTTGCGCAGTTCCTTGGAGAGAGCGTCCACGGGCAGCACATTCGGCAGGTCACGCTTGTTCAGTTGCAGGACGTATGGAATCTTGTTGAAGTCGTAGCCGTGTTCTTTCAGGTTCGACATCAGGTTGTCGAGCGCCTCGACGTTCGCGTCCATGCGCTCCTGCTGGGAATCGGCCACGAACACGATGCCGTCCACCCCGCGCAGAATCAGCTTGCGGCTGGCGTCATAAAAAACCTGTCCCGGAACCGTGTACAGGTGGATGCGCGTCTTGAAGCCCCGCACCGTACCCAGATCCAGCGGCAGGAAATCGAAGAACAGGGTTCGATCGGTCTCGGTGGCGAGCGAGATCATCTTGCCCTTCTGCTGTTCCGATGTTTTCTGGAAGATGAACTGCAGATTCGTCGTCTTGCCGCCCAACCCGGCGCCGTAGTAGACGATCTTGCAGTTGATCTCGCGTGCTGCGAAGTTGATGAAACTCAAAAGGTTTCCTCAGAAACTCCTGCGAAAAAGACTCTCGCGAACCACTCCCTCAAAGCGCGAGCCTTCTCGCTACAAATCCACCTGACCACTAGTATCGGTTACTGCTGGTTTTTATACCACACCGGAAGGCTCTGGCGGAGGTTACCCACGTTACTAGATCAGTGGCCAGTGGTCAGTGGTCAGTGCTCGGGGCTAGTATCGGGCAGCACTGGGCAACATGCCACCCGCCTTCAACGAAGCACTCTTCTCATTTGTCCTGACACTGGTACTGGCCACTGGCCACTGACCACTGACCACCGGCCACTGCCCACTGATTATCGCGCGGTCGGCAGAGGATAATATCCGTCCTTCGCATACACCTTCACCTCCGGACGCCGCACCCGCACTTCGATCTGGCGATATCCGCCAATGCCAGACTTGGGCGTATAACCCAGCGTGTACTGATTGCGTGCGTCCCCCATCGCCCGGGCGTAAGCTCGCTCGATGTCGCCTTGCGCCAACTCGCCGTACACGGGGCCTCCTCCAGTTGCGGAGACGTATTTCGGCAGAATGTCGCTGTAACCCATCAACGCCCTCGTCTTCGGCAGGTGCATCCGCTGCAGCCTGTCATATACCGGAATCGCCGCGCCTTCCACTCCCACCGCGTACACAGTGATGTTCTGCGTCAGCAGCACTTTCAGCGTGTCTTTGTAGCTGGCGGTCGAGCCCTGCTCGCGTCCGTCGCTGATGATGAAGATGATTTTCCGCCGCGCCCGGTCGCGCTTCGAAAGATCGCGCGCTGCCAACAGGATCGCGTCATTCAGTACGCGTGCAACCTTCGGCGGCGTGGAAACCGGGGTTACGGGAGAGTCAACCGGACGACCATTGATGATCGGGCCCTGCGGACCGAGCGGCCCGCTCGTCACCGGAGGCCCATTATTTGCTCCGCTGTACCCCTTGACCTCGTTCAAAGCCACCGTCAACTGCTTGCCCACGCTGGTGAAGTCTGCCACCCGGCCTACCGTGCTGCTGTAGGTATAGAGCCCAACTTCATCGAACTGGCTGAACGCTCCCTGCAACGCCGACAGCGTCTCTTGTACCTTCTTCAAACCTACGTCCGCCATGCCAGTATCAAAGATAACCGCCGCTGACAGCGCAAAGGGATCGCTAGTGAAAAATTTCAACGTCTGCTTCTGCCCACTTTCCAGAACTGAAAAATCTTTGGGCAGCAAGCCGCTGACCAACCGTCCCTCGCTGTCCGTTACCGTAACCGGAACCAGCACCAGGTTTGTGGTCACCGTGATCTTGTAGAGATCTTCCCCGGTTTCTGAATCCCGCGGAACGCTACCCGCGGGCACCGTTCTGACCGGAGGCATCGGCGGCGGGGCCGGTTTCTCTTCCGCCGAATCTGGAGCGCTCCGGGGAAGTTTCTTCGACCCGGTGGTCACGCCGGATCCATCCGCCGGCGGCGTATCCGGCTTGGACTCCTCATCCGCTTCTTGCCGCGGGCTGGGCGGGGCGGGCGGCGGTATCGGACGCGTCGCCGACGGAGCGTCCGGAATGTCCTCAGGCTTCTGCTGTGCCGCCAGGGCGCCCGCCAGCAACAATGTCAGCCCCAGAATCAGTACTGTGCTAATTTTCGTGGCCATCCCCGGAATCCTCTATCTTTCTTTCTTCGACTTCTTCGACCGTGTTCAGCAGGGGGCCGCGCAGCGCCGGTCCGCGCACCACCGGTCTCTGCCGCTTTTTACTAATTCAGATGCCCAACCCCGCCGCTTTGGTGCATCTAACCATTACAGGCCCTTACAGGATAGACTAGCAAAGTCTCGGGATAATAACGCTGATGCCTAAAGTACATTGCAAATCGTGCCTGGCCACGGGCGTGTTCGCTCTGGCTATGGCCCTGTCGCTTTCCGCAGCCGCACAGAATTCGCCGGTTCCGACTCCCACCTCCCCGGCCACGCCCAACGGCCAGTCGCAAGACCAGCCCGTCGAGACCCTCAAGGTCAACGTCGAAGTCGTCCAGTTGTTCTTCAACGTTAAAGACAAGCATGGCGCGCTGATCCCGAGCCTCACCAAGGACAACTTCGACCTGTTCGAGGACGGCCGGCCCCAGACTATCAAATATTTTAAGGCCGAATCCGATCTCCCGCTGACCCTCGGCATCCTCATCGATTCCAGCGGCAGCCAGATGCGCGTCCTCGATATGGAAAAAGAAGTTGGAGGTTCCTTCCTCGATAGCACGCTGCGCGCCAAAGACGAGGCCTTCGTCATCAGCTTCGACGTCGACATTACCCTCCTGCAGGATTTCACCAGCTCCGTCAGCAGGCTCAGACATGCGCTCAACGAGGCCAAGATCAACACCGGCGGAGTCGGCTGCTCCGGGGGCCCGATTGGCCCGCAAGGCCCGATCCCATGCTCCGCAAGCGGCCAACGCGGCACCGCGCTCTATGACGCTGTCTATCTCGCTTCGCACGACGAATTCGCCCACGAAGTCGGCCGCAAGGCGATGATCCTGCTCACCGACGGAGAAGACGAAGGCAGCCGCCTCAAGATCAAAGATGCCATCGAAGCCGCCCAGAAAGCCGATGCTATCTGCTACGTGCTGCTCATCGCCGACCGCGGTTTCTACGGCTTCGGCGGCTATTCCGGCGATTCCGCCATGAAAAAGCTCACCCAGGAAACCGGCGGACGCGTGATCGAAGTTGGCAACAAGATCGAAAAACTCCGTCAGGCCTTCGACCAGATTTCCCAGGAACTCCGCAGCCAGTACAACGCCGGTTACGTGCCCACCAACACCACCCGCGACGGCTCTTTCCGCAAGGTCGAGATCAAGCCCAAGCAGTCGGATTACAAAGTCCAGGCCCGCAGCGGTTACTACGCCACAGCTCGCCACGAAGACTAGAGCTCGTACTTAGACGGGCGCTGGATCCCGTGTAGGGACGGGCCCCCCGCGAGCCTGCCCTGAGCGAAGTCGAAGGGTCCAAGCCGAGCGAAGCTCGGCAGCGACCTCAGACTAGAGGAAAGTTTCTGCAACATCGTGTCCTGGAACCGGTCTGTGGAAAACCCAAACCTCGGGTTGAGTTACACCGCCCTTAGGGATATAGTTATTGCTTACCTCTTACTTCCCCATCAACCATCACGCGCGACCATCAGGCGCGAGTCTGGCTTTGGTCGTGCTTGTCGCACTCAGCGGATACGCCTTTTCCGCTACAGTTGCCGTCGGCACCTGCACGGGTCTTGTCCACTTCGCAACCATCCAATTGGCGGTAAGTTCTGTTCCCGCCGGAACCACAATCAAAGTTTGCCCCGGCACTTACCCCGAACAGGTGGTAATCAACAAAAAACTTACTCTCGAAGGGGTTGCAAGCGCTACTCAAGATGCTGTCGTGATTCTGCCTCCCGCAGGGGGCGTAGTCCAGAACACGGTTTCTGTAGATCCGGACGCCAACCCCAGCTACCTTGCCATTGCAGCCCAGCTTCTGGTGCAGAATACAGCCGGCCCGGTCTCGATCAGCAATCTCACGGTTGACGGCACAGGGAACGGGATTCCCGGCTGCGGCCTTGACCTCCAGGGTATCCTGTTCCAGAATGCCTCGGGTACGGTGAATCATGTCGCTGTACGCAATCAGATACCAGGCGGTACCCTGCTTGGTTGCCAGACTGGCGTCGCTATCTACGTGCAGACCGCCGCTGGCTTGACCTCCGTTGTAACGGTCGAGAACAGTTCCGTTCACAATTACAACAAGAACGGGATCACGGGAAATGATACCGGCACTACGCTGAACGTCACCGGGAATTATGTCCAGGGAGCCGGCGCGCTTCCGGATGGGCTTGATGCTCAGAACGGCATACAGCTCGCTTTCGGAGCCGTGGGAACGATCAAAGGCAACACCGTGATCGACAATTCCTATGTGGGCCCAACCTATGGCGCAGCCGACATTTTGCTCTACGATGTGGCAGAAGACTCGGTCTACGTTGAGAGCAATATCGTCGGCAACAGCCAGTATCCTATCGGGCTGGAGACCGATACTCCTGGGACCCTTGGTGACGGCGTTTCCGTTACCAGCAACAAAATCTTTGGCACGTCAACCTGGGATGCCATCGATGTCTGTACCAGCTACAATAAGGTGACCGGCAACACCATCTTTAATAGCGCTGAATCCGGAGTACATTTGGATGCTTCCTGCGGCGCTGGCAACAACAATGCCGTAAGCACAAACACCATCCTGGAAAGTGCATGCGCCGGCATTCTGGTTGACGCCGGCACAAGCGGCAACACCACCGGTACTGAAACCTACCACACGGTGCCATTTCCCGCCAGTTCCACCGGCTCGTGCCCCTTCGTTGCAGGACCCACGCTCGCCAAGGCTAAGACCACGAGCAAGTTCAGCCCAGCAAGATAAGGCCGAGCAAGATAAAACGTCAGCGTAAGAAACAACGCCGGGAATCGGATTCCAGATTCCCGGCGTTTTCAGTGTCCGGTCACCGCGCCTGCGAAAAATCCTCCACTGCGAACAACTGCCTGCCCTGCTCCACCACACCCACTCCAATCGAATCCATGTCCCTGTCCAGAATGTTCGCGCGATGTGGAGGCGACTTCATGAACTGCGCGTGAATGAACTCCGGCGACGGCCCCTGAATCACGTTTTCCGAGAGCCAACTGAAACGCACGCCCGCCTGCTTGACTCGCGCCGACAGGCTCGGCTCACCCTCAAACCCGTGCTGCGCTGATCCGTGTTCCGCCATCACTTCCGCGTGACGCCGTGCCGCTGTCGCCAGCGATTCATCCCACCGCAGCGGAGCCAATCCCTGCTCCCGCCGCGCCTGGTTTACCGAAGCGAACAGTTCCCGCTCCATCCGCAACGTTGGTGTCTGGCCGTATGCCGGCCAACAAAGCATGATTCCCACCATCGCCACCGCCGCCAGCCGGGTTCCGATTCGCATAGTCGTCTCTCCACAATGAATTAATGAATAGAACCCGGCTCGCCGCGTCTCGGCAAGTTACTAATGCCGCGAACTTACTGGGGTATGGAAGTAACATACGCCTCTTACCGACGGTTCCAATACAAGTCGCGGCGATCCCGGTTCAAGTCGCGATACTCGTGCCGCAACTCCCTTCTTTCATGCCGCGCGGCGCCGTAGTTCCCGTAGTAGAGATCGCGCCGCAGTTCCCAGCGGTCATGCGCAATCCTCGCCTCATCGTGCCGGATGTCGCCGCGATCCCGCCAGTAGCCATCTTCGGCAAACATCGTTCCCGCACCGAGAACGATCAGCAACAGAACCCCAGCGATCATGCGTTTCATATTCCGTTCTCCTCTCGACCGTCGTTCCAAATGATTCCCGAGGTCTTGCCCCCGGGAACCGCGTCTACTATATGCAAACCCGGCTCTCGGATCCAAGTTGCGCGGTGTGTATTTTCAAGACATTTCTTTACAGACCAACCATTGCAGGCACGGCGGATCGTTCCAGTCCGTCAGGATAGACATCTCGGGTCAGAACGTGTACATCTCACTTAGTAGGGGGAATCACTTATGCGGACTTATCTCGCGTTGTTGATACTGACGCTGGCGGTCTCCTCTGCGCTGGCTCAGGACCCTGGCATGCAGGCGGCGCAGCAGGCGACACAGATGGCGGCGCAGGCGGCCCAGCAGGCGAACGACCAGATGATGCAGGCGGCGCAGCAGGCGAATCAGACGATGATGCAGAACGCTCAGCAGGCAGCGCAGAACACGCCGCAGTGCTATCGCTGTGCCGCGGCCAAACCAAAGTTTTCCGTGAAATCTGGCAAGTATTCTTCGGCCGTGACGTTGAAAATAAAAGACTCGACCCGCGGAGCGGTGATTTACTACTCGACGGACGGTTGGACGCCAACTGCGGCGTCAACCCGATACACCGGCCAGATTACGATTGATTCGACGACCACGCTTCAGGCCATTGCCATCTCGCCGTACGGAGGGCGCAGCCGGGTCGCCACTGCTGTCTACACACTGAATGGAGTGCCGGCAACCGCGCCGGTGGCGCAAACGGTGGTCGGGGCCCCGAACGCAGCTTCGAACTCGGCCGCAGCGCCCGCCGCGTCGGCGAGACTCTTGCTGGCTCGGGGCACGGCCGTACCTTTCGTATTCGCCTCAGACGTGAGTTCAAAGACAGCGGATGTGGGTGACAAGATTTCTCTGACGCTGGCCGAGGACCTCAAGGTCGGGGACGTGGTTGTGGTCAAGAAGGGAGCGCCTGCGGTTGCAACCGTTACCGAAGTTGACAAGACGGGAATGGCGGGCGCGCCGGGCGAAGTCTTCTTTCAGGTAGACTCCCTCCAAGCCGGCAGCGTTCTTATCAAACTCCACGGTGTCGCCGCAAAGGAAGGACAAGATAAACAGGGGAAGGCGGTCGGCCTCATGTTTGTCCCGGTTGTTCCGGTTGGTTTGTTCGTGCATGGCAAGGACGCGGAAATCAAGCACGGTGCGTCGTTCACCGCATTCGTAGATGCGGACACTTGGCTATCGCCTGCGGATTAGAGCGGGCTGTCTCGGCCGATTCTTGACCGGGATCACAAACTTCAATCCCGACCAGACGTCGGTGACCGCGCAGACTTTCACGTCCACCAAGCCTGCATCAAGCCCGCTCTGGCGAACCACATCTCCCGTGAGATCGGTGGCGACGCCTGAGCTTTTCTTCGGCCACGAGATCCACAGCATGCCCGCAGGCGCCAGCGCCTTCGCGGCCGGCAACAGCTCGAGTTCGAGCCCCGCCTGCGATTTGGCAAAAAGAAAAATGAAATCGAGATCGCTGCTGCGGTGTCCGCTGATGAGTTGGATCCGGCATTTCCCGAGCGCGTCGCGAAGTTCGGTCTTCACGTCGTCCGGCACATGCAGCAGGGCAGCGCGAAAATCATCCTTGATGCCCAACTTTCTCGCCAGCGGAGTTCCTGAATATCCAGGCATGAAGATAATGATGATGGCTTGGCGCGACGTTAGGGCTTCGGAGCGTAGTATCCCTTGCGGGTGCGCACCTTCAGGTTCTTATCCTGCGCCAGGATTTCGATCATGCGGTAGCGTCCATCCGCGACAAAATTCACCGGCTTGTAGGCCACCGCGTACTGGCTGCGCAACTCCTCTTGAATGGAGAGAAACGCATCCGACACGTCGCGCATCTGGAACGGAAAAAACGCGCGGCCGCCCGTCGCTTCCGCGATGCGCTCCAGCACCTTGTCGCCCTTGCCCTTCATGCCGCTGATGTTCGTGCTGATGGTGTAGACGATCACTTCCGCCCGCGCCGCCATATCGATGGCTTCCTCACGCGACACGTGGCTTGAATTGTCCTCGCCGTCGCTCAGCAGAATGATGGCGCGGCGCACCGGTCCCGTCTGCTCCTGTTTCAACAGCTTGTCGCGGCACGCAAAGTAGAGCGCGTCGTACATCGCGGTGCCGCCGCCCGCCCGCAACATGCGCACGCCGGCCGAAAGACTCTCCGTGCTATCCGTGAAATCCTGCGTAACTTCAGGCGTGGAGTCGAAGCCGACCACGAATGCCTTGTCATAGCGCGGGCGAATGATGGCGTTCAGAAACTCGATGGCCGCTTCCTGCTCGAACTTGAAGCGGTCGCGCACCGAGTTACTCGCGTCAACCAGCAACCCCACCTGCAGAGGCAGATCGGTCTCGCTGCGGAAGCTGCGCAGCTCCGCGGGCTGTTGATCGTCGATCACTCTGAAGTCGTTGCTCTTCAGATCCTTTATGTAGCGGCCGTGCCGGTCGGTAACGGTGAATACCACGCGAACTTCGTTGACGACGTGGACGATCGTCGCGACGGACTCATCGGAATCGGACTTAGGGGGATTCTCCGGCTGTGCCGGAGCCTGCCCTGCCGGTGCCGGCGCCGCCGGAGTTGACGTGGAGGAAGCCGGTGCGGAAGAAGTTGGCGTGCCCGCGACTGGTGCCGCCGGAGCTTGCGTCTTGCCGTCAGGCGGAACGCTCGTTTTCTCGCGCGAATTCCGCGCCGCCGTCGGCGTGGAAGCAGGCGGTGCCGTCTGGCCGATGAGCGAGCCAGCCAGTACATGAAAAGCAACCAGAAGCAGAAAGATGCGCGATTTCATCAGGACGACTTGATCAGAATTGATTTCTTCATTATAGCCCGCGGCCCCGCGCTGGAACGGCGCCTCGGTCTTACTGCCCAGGTTCCAGCCGAGGACCTTCCAGTCGAGCATTTTCCAGGCTATCCAGCAAGTTCTCCAGTTCCTCCGGTAACGGGCGAGAGAACTTGAGTAACTCTTTCGTCCGGGGATGCGCCAACTCGAGCATCGCCGCATGCAGAAAATTTCGATTCAGTGCTAGCGTCGCGGGCATGCCTGCCGTCCGGCGTTTGTTCGACTGGGACCGCAATTCGCCCGGCGCGCCATAGAGCGCGTCGCCCACCACTGGATGTCCGAGCGACGACATGTGCACGCGAATCTGGTGCGTGCGTCCCGTCTCGATCTTGAGTTCGACCAGCGCAAACTTGCCGTAAGGCGAATCGATCTTTCGCTGCACCGCGTAATGCGTTACGGCCTCGCGGCCACCGAAGCCCCGCGTTGTCATCCGTGTGCGCCGCTGCGAGTGGCGGCTGATCGCGCTTTGAATCGTGCCGCGATCCTGCTTCGGCCAGCCGTGTACCAGCGCAATGTAGGTCTTGTGCACCTCGCGCCCGCTGAACTGCTTCGCCAGCCGGCGATGCGATTCATCGTTCTTCGCCACCACCATCAGTCCGCTGGTCGCCCGATCCAGGCGATGCACGATCCCTGGACGAAGTTCGCCGCCGACTGCGGAAAGCTTTCCAAAGTGATGCAGTAGCGCATTGACCAGCGTTCCGCGGTTGCGCGCATCTTCGGTCGCTCCCGCTCCCGCATGCACCATCATGCCCGCGGGCTTGTTGACGATTGCCAGGTCGTCGTCCTCATAGACGATGTCGAGCGCAATCTCTTCCGGAATGGCGCGCAGAGGTGGAGCTTGCGGCGGCCCGGTGACCGTGATCTGCTCTTCGCCCTTCAGTCGCAGCGACGCCTTGGCCGCAGCCTCGTTCACCAGCACCTCACCCTTCGCGATGAGTTGCTGCACGCGGGCCCGGCTGACCTCAGAAAGTTGCGCCGCGAGATATTGGTCCAGGCGCTGCCCCGCGGCTTCGGGGGATGCGGTCAGAGTGAGGGGAAAGTCAAGCATTCAGCACTCAGCATTCAGCATTCAGCCAGCAAGTGCAAGGAGAATTTGTACGGAGTTTAGAGCCTAAAGCCCAGAGCCTGATTTCTGAGTGCTGAGTGCTGAATGCTGAGTGCTGCTCTTTAGCCACCAGATCAATCCACCGCCGACGACCAGCAGAATCGAAATCAACTGCGTTCCCGTCATCAGCCCGCCGAAGACTTCACCGCGTCCGGGATCGCCGCGCAGGAACTCGATGAAGTAGCGCTCGATTCCGTACAGGATCATGAAGCTGCCAAATACCTGCCCATCGAACCTCTTCCGTTTGAGCAGCCAGGTCAGCAGGAGAAAATTGCAGAACTCGGCTGCGGCTTCGATCAGTTGTGTCGGTTCAATCCTGACGCCGAGCGGAGTTCCACTAACGGCATTCGCCAAAGGATTCGTGAAGATGACGCCCCAAAAGTGATTGGTCGGTTTGCCGTAACAGCAGCCTGCTGAGAAGCAACCGAAGCGTCCGAGGACGTGGCCAAAGGCCAGTGCGGGAGCGAAGGCGTCGGTGGTGCGCAGCACCGGCATGCGATGGCGCCGCATGTACCACGCCGCCATGAGGAACGCGCCAATCAGTCCGCCGGAAAATACGCCTCCCGCCTGCAGCGTGCCGAGGCTGAATATCTCCCGCCAGTTGTTCGCGTAGACGCTCCAATCGTTGATGATGTAAAGCACCTTCGCCCCGATAATTCCGGCGAGGACAACGAGAATGCCAAAATTCCAGGCATCGTCGCCGTTGATGCCCTGCTTCTCTGCATTACGCGTGCCGATCCAAAGCCCGATCAGCACGCCCGAGGCGACCAGGACACCATAGGTGGGCAGGTAGAAACTGCCAATGTGAAAAAGTCGAGGGAACACGTTAGCTTGGATGCTCCGATTGGTCTTTAGTGTGCTCAAACGAGTTTAGCAGGAACCAGCTCTCAGCTCTCGGCTGTCAGCTCTCATCTGCTGGCTCTTAGCTCTTGGTTCTTTTTGCGTTCAGTATTGGCTGTTCGGGAAGGAAGTGTTCCTGAGAGCTGACAGCTGACGGCTGAGAGCTAAAACAAGCCGACCCACTGGGCCGTGTGGTGGGCCGAGAATGAACCCGTCTCAGACGGTGGGAACCCGCCGCGACCCATTAGGCTTTTCCGCATGGCGGAACATAGCACACAGGATCTTGCGAGTCGAGTCCCCGTTCATTCGGCATTGGTTCAAAAATCGGTTGCCACCATCACCAACTTGGCAGGTCGGCTTTCACCTAGGATGCTAGGAAACTACGAGGAGATTCGCAAGGGGAAAATGCAAAATAGTTGGCAGTAAGTTTGCTAGCAGTTGTGCTCCTATTGAGCATTGCATAATATAGTTACAATGGAAACAGATCGGCCTGCTGCCAGAAGGCGATCACCAGGGTAGGCCGCTTGCGCATACGACGAAGCGCCTGGCGCGCGTGATGGCTCAGCTGCC
>JBEKAF010000030.1:0-40572 GCA_050018355.1 Terriglobales bacterium
GTTCCTTGCGGAAATTCGCCACGCAAAAGCTGAGGCCAGAGAGAACGAGCAGAAGTAGAACTTGCAGAATTGGGATTGCCGCTGTTTGTCATTCCGCCGACTCTGTATGTTTCAAGTGGCGGCACAGTCCCATCATCTATTCATTTATCCGCTGGTCGCGTTGGCATGATACTTGCTCGCCGAAAGAAATTTCTTCAGCATGGCAATTCAGTTCTAGCTTTGTACTCGAACGCTGCCCGAATACACGAAGACGGGCGCGGACTACACCCAGAGCAACGAATCAGGCAGAACCACGAAGACGAAGGGCCTGCGGTGAATTGCGGGGGCTTCGTGTGCTTCGCTGAGGGGACGGGAGTACGCATCCCGCTAGGACATTGGTGTGGTTAATGGCGGAAAACGTCGTGGTCCGACGCCGCACGGTTCCATTGCTGGCGGCCCACTTCTCGAAAAGCGCGAGAAGTGGGGCACCCCCGTTTTCTTCTCTGCCAACATTAAGGGCACACAGGCTTTACGCCATCACTGGTTTCACTGCTGCTACGGGATCGACTCGGAGCGTGAGTCCATCGACCTGGCGCACGACGATGCGTTCTCCGGCGGGAACGGTGACCGCGGAGACGGCGTCCCAAAGCTCGCCGTGCACGAACACCTTTCCGAACGGCGCCAGCGAGCTTTCCGCAATCCCGATTTCGCCGATCAATCCCTGTTTGCCGGTGACAATCTTGTTGCGGCGGGCGCGCACGGCGATGCTCATCAGGAAGGCTGTGATAATTCCGAGCGGGATGCTGACGGCGAGCGCGGTCACGAGGTGGACGCGCATTTCCGGGATGGGCGCATCGACCAGGAACAGGCCGCCCATCGTCAACAAGACAATCCCGCCGGTGGTGAGCACACCGTGGCTGGCGAACTTGGCTTCCGCCGCGAACAGCGCAAAGGCGCCGATGATCATCGCAATCGCCGCGAAGCGCACGGGCAGCAGGTTCAACGCGAACGCCGCCAGAAGGATGAAGACCACACCCACGGTTCCGGGAATGACCGCGCCGGGGTGGTTGAATTCGGCATACAGCGCGAGCGCGCCGATGGCCAGCAGGATGAACGCGACGTTCGGGTCCATGATGTAGGAGAGGATGCGCTGCTTGAGCGTCATCCGGTAATCGCGCACGGGCTGGTCGTCCAGGCTAAGCGAGACGGTCGCGCCATTAAATCGCTTGAAGCTCTTCCCGCTCAGCTGGTGGAACAGATCCTGCTCGCTTGGAGCGATGTATTCGATCAGTTTCTTGTCGAGTGCCTCCTGTTCGGTGAAGGACTTCGACTCGCGCACGGCGCTCTCCGCCAGTTCGACGTTGCGACCGCGCTTGGCAACGACCGATCGCATCAGGGCCGCGGCGTCGTTCTCCATTTTCTGTTTCATCACGTCGTCCATCTTTTCGCCCAAGATGACGGGATGCGCCGCGCCGGTATTGGTTCCCGGCGCCATGGCTGCAACGTCCGCCGATTCGAGGATGAAGAAGCCGGCCGATGCGGCGCGGCTGCCGCTGGGCGTTACGTAAATGATGACCGGCACCGGTGAAGCCACGATTTTCTCGATGATTTCGCGCGTCGAATCGACCAGTCCGCCGGGGGTGTTCATCTCGATCAGGACCGCTTGATCGTGGTTGGCAGCAGCCAATTCGAGTGCGCGGCCAATGTATTCGGCGGTGACGGGCTGGATGGCATCGTTTACCGCGATCCTCAAGACGTCGGCGGAGCAGCAAGCGGCGAAAAGAAAGAGCACTGCGAACCAGCGGACGATAGACTTGGAGACCAGCGAGGCGGAGAACTGAGAGGCGAAAAATCGAGACGGCTTCATGGTTGTGACAGCGGCTGCGCTTTCTCCGCGAGCTTGGCTGCTAGGGTGCGCTTCAGGTCCTGGCCCGCGGGATTGCCGGGCTCCAGTTGCAGCGCCCGATTGATGTTCTGGGCGGCCGCTTCCATTCTATTTTCTCTCAAATCGAGCCGCGCAAGGATCAGATAAGCCTCAGCAGACTCGCGAATGCGGAGTGCGGCCTCGGCCTGGGCGCGGGCTTCGCGGGCGTCGCCGCGAGCGTCGTAATCTTCGGCGAGGGCTGTGAGCGGCGCGGCGCTCGACGGATCTACCGCAGCGGCGTGATGGAATTCAGCCTCGGCTTCGGTGGTGAATCCGTGGGCCAGGAGTTCTTTGCCGAGTTCGAGGTGAAAGCGCGCGTGCGCGCGCGGGTCGGATCGGGTAAATTGCTGCTCGGCCCAACTCCCCATTTGCGTGGTCATCTGGCGGAAGGCGTCTTCTTCGTAGTTGCGCTTGATGCGCTCGAGTGGGGCCTTCGACGTCGCGCTGCTCGGAACGATACTGCCAGCAGTGGGCGTCAGGGAGTCGAGCAACATTTTAGCCTCGGCGTCATTCGGGCGATGATCGAGCGCCGTGTGCAGTTCGCGTGCCGCGCCGGCGCGATCGCCAGCCTGGGTAAGTGTCACTCCCAGGTTGAAGTGATAGTCAGCATCGCTGGGATCGTTCTGAATCGCTCTCTCGAAATAGTCGACGGCCTTTTTCTGGCCGCGGCGGGCGGCGACCACCCCAAGGTTGTTGTATACCTCGGCCAGCGGCAGACGTGCGGCGACGAACTCAAAGGCGCTCTCGGATTTCGCAAAGTCTCCGTGAGAGTAGGCGGCGAGGCCGAGATAGAAATTTGCCTCGCGAGCGACTGCGGAAGAATGCTGAACTTGACTCAGGGCAGCAATCGCCGGTTCGTAGGAGCGCTGGGTGTAGTAAGTCTTACCCAGTTCCAGCCAGGCTTGAGCATAATCCGGATTGAGGCGGGCGGCTTCGCGATAGTGCTGTACTTTTTCTTCCGCAGTAGTGGCCAACATGCCGCGTACGTAATTTTCCAGGGCGTCCAGGCGCACAGGAGCAACGCTGGCGATGTACTTGTCCTTGGGCACGGAGAAGTCAGTGCGGATCAGGCGAAGCAGATCCCATGCGAGAGCGGATTGTAGGCTGCCGAGATCGGCCAGTGGCCGGGACTCCGTGACGGCGGGCCAGAGTTTCTGAGCCCGCATGTCGAGCAACTGGGCGATTGCAGTCAGCCGCGCGCCGTCATACTTATAAGAGCCGAGCACGGTGTAATCGACATCCATCTGCTCGGCGAGGCGGTAGAGGGTGGCGCGCGAAGGATGAACGCCGGCCGGAACGCTCTGGCGATCGTAGGCCCGGAGTCGCTCGTCACGGCTGGCTACGTATAGAACCGGAGAATTGAGTTGCTCGTGGAATGTTTCGGGAAAGGATTCGCCGAGCCATTCCAGACCTGGCGTCGGAGAAGCATTCTCGAAAGGAATCACGACCATGGTCCGGCCGGCGGCGGGAGCGTCCTGGGCGCAAAGCGACGGGCAGAAAAGCAGCGAAACCACAAAGACGACAACAGCGGCGCGTTTCACGACAAGTTCATTATATCGGCAGTGGAGATGGCGCATCACGCCCAGTTCGGCCTCGCACCATTCCGCTGGCTTCATCGCCCCGCCTCCGCATACACTGCTTCTTCACACTTTCTTCTTCACACTTGAATGACTCCGGCGCGGCCCACTTCGTCAGCCCTGCGTTTTCTCCTGCCTTCCGTCCGGGACATCATTTTCATTTTTCTTTTCTGGTCGCTGCTGGCGGGGCCTTTGTCGAATCGGCCGCTGGCCGACCCCGACATCGGATGGCACATCCGAACCGGCGAGCAGATTCTGGCGACGCACTCGCTCCCTCGCACCGATCCGTTTTCTTCCACCATGCAAAGTCAGCCCTGGTTTGCCTGGGAGTGGTTGTACGACATACTGCTCGGGATTCTGCACCAGGCTTGCGGACTGAACGGAGTGGTCTGGCTGTGCGCCTTGCTGGCAGCTGCGATTTTCGCACTGCTGCTTTCGCAACTGCTGCAGCGCGGGACCGGTTTGCTGCTCGCGGCCGTGCTGATGCTGCTGGCGGAGGCCGCTTCGACGATTCATCTATACGCGCGCCCGCACATTGTGAGCTGGCTTTTCTTGCTGCTCTGGTGGGTCGTGCTGGATCGATGGGAAAGTTGGGATGGCCGGGAGCACGGAAACCTGCCGCGATGGATACCCTGGTTCTTTCCCGCCTCGATGTTGCTGTGGGTAAATCTGCATGGCGGATGGCTCTTCGGCATGGCGCTGCTGGGAATCTACACCCTCGCTGCATTCGTCGAGAGTGTTCGCGCGCACGATGCGTTGGCCGCGATTCGCGCCGCGCATCGGGCTCGTGCCATGGCTGCGGCTTGGTTGGCCTCGGCGGTGGCGACGCTCGTGAATCCATTTGGCTGGAGGCTGCACGCGCACATCTATCGCTATCTGGGCGATCGCTACCTGATGAACCGCATCGACGAGTTCCGATCGCCTGATTTTCACGGCTGGGCGCAGCGCTGTTTTGCGGTCATCCTGGTGCTGGTGCTGATCGCGTTTGCGGACAATCGTCTTTCGGGCAGTCGTCTTTCGAACAATCCTCTTTCGAACAATCGTGGCAAGCTGCGGCTCAGTCACCTGCTGGTCGTGCTGCTGGCGGTGTATGCGGGATTCTATTCAACGCGGAATCTTCCGGTTTCGTCGATGCTGCTGGTGCTGGTGGCCGGGCCCATCCTGTGGGAAAACTTCGCTTCGCTGGCGGATAAGCCGGGCGCTTGGCAATGGGTGCGCACCGGCACGGCCCGAATTTCAAAGTTCTCCGATCGCATGGGCGGGCAGGAAATGCAGCTTCGGGGACACCTGTGGCCGGTTCTCTCGGTGGCCTTTGCGTTAGCGATTTGTCTTCAAGGTGGATGGCTCGGCTCGCGGCAGCTGATTCATGCACAGTTTGATCCACAGAAGGTGCCGGTCGCGGCCGTGACTTTCCTGCAGAAGGAATTCCAAGGGAAGCAGCCGAACACCGAACCGGTTTTCTCGACCGATGCTTGGGGAGGCTATCTCATCTACCGCATGTATCCCGAGCGAAGGGCTGTAGTAGATGACCGTCACGATCTCTACGGCTCAGGCCGGATTCGCCAGTACCTGATCCTGACCCAGGCAGAGCCGGGATGGCAGAGCGTGCTCGAAAAGTGGAAGATTCGGACGGCGCTCTTGCCCGCCGATTCGACACTAGCCAACCTGCTCCGCGAACTTCCGCAAGATTGGCTGGTAGCATACGAAGACAAAGTTGCGGTGGTGTTTGAGAGACGTTAGATGTTAGGCGATCGCGCCAAAGTGGACCCCTCATCACTCTCTGCAACTTGAGCGCTTCCGCATCATCAGATGTAGTTGAGTTTGGCGCTAGCTGCCTGGGAAGTGCTATTTTTGAACTTGCGCGAGAAACCGCTCGCGCTGGCTTCCGAGAGACTGGGAAGGTATGCGGATCGCAAAAATACGCCGGTGTGTCGAGGGATGTGCGGAGAGCGGCCGGTGAAGGCGCAGTGTTTGCCGTTCCAGCAGATTCCGCATGCCACACGTCTCTTCCTGGATTATCTTTCCTACGCTCCATCGGTTCGAGGGATGTATCCACGCTCACCGATTTTTTCCGAGTGGATGAAGGACGAATCCCATCGCGTCGTTTACGACGCCGCACGTCGCGCCAAGGTCAGCGAAATTCTCGAGCGGCAAAATCGCGCGTGGGGCGCCTCTGCCAAAACGCTGGCGAATATTGAGCGGTTCAGGCGAGGAGCGCTAGCGGCGGTTACGGGACAGCAAGTCGGTCTGTTCGGCGGGCCGCTGTTTTCGATCTTCAAAGCGCTGACGGCGGTCAAGCTTGCGGAACAGCCGAGTGCGGCCGGAGTGGACTGCGTTCCGGTCTTCTGGCTGGCGACCGAGGATCACGATTTGGCCGAGGTCAACCATGTAGCGCTGCTCTCGGAGCACGGCCTTCCGGAACGGTTCGCGGTGGAAAGCCATGCGTTTGAAAGTAACGCCGTGGCCGATGCGCCCGTGGGCACCGTCAAGTTCGGGCCGGAGATTGAGCCGGTGGTCGAGCGCGCCGCCAGGCTGTTGGGAAATTCCGAGGTCACGGCATGGCTGCGTCAGGCGTATCGTCCGGGAGAAAGTCTAGGCAGTGCGTTTGCCCTGCTGTTTGCGTGGCTGTTTGCGGATTGGGGCGTCATCTTGCTTGATCCGGCCGACAAAGATTTCCATGATCTCGCAAAACCCTTGTTCCGCGCGGCGATCGAACGGGCCTCCGAACTCGATGAGGCACTGCTGGCGCGGGGTAAGGCGCTCGATGCGGCGGGATATCACCAACAAGTCAAAGTGACTTCGGCGACCACGCTGCTTTTTGAAGTGAAGAATGGGGCGCGCACGGTAGTGCGGCGCAGGAATAATGGCGCCAACGGTGGTGAGTACGCAGTGGGTGAGGAACGCAGCTCGCGTGAAGAGATGCTGGAGCGGATTGAAGCGGCAGCGGAGAAGTTCAACGCGAATGTGCTGTTACGTCCCGTGGTGCAGGATTACCTGCTGCCGACGCTCGTTTATACCGGCGGAGCGGCGGAAGTCGCATACTTCGCGCAGGCCGCCGTCGTCTTCGAGAAACTACTGGGACGAGTGACGCCGATCCTGCCGCGTTTTTCGGCGACGTTGCTCGAAGCCAAGTCAAAGCGCATTCTGACGCGCTACCAACTGGGCCTGCCCGAAGTGTTCCACGGCCTGGAAAAAGTTCGAGAAGCGATTGCCGCGCGTTCGCTGCCATCGGACTTGCAGGCCCGCTTTTCGGAAGCCTACGCGAGTGCTGAGCATTCGATGGCGGCGGTTCGCGAATCGATCGGCAGACTGGATTCAACCCTCATCGAGGCGGCGGACCGCGCCCGGACGAGGATGTGGTATCAAATCAACCGGCTCCATCGGCGGGCGTCACGCGTGGAACTGCTGCGGAATGAGGTCATCACGCGGCACGCGGATGCCCTGAGCCACGCCCTATTCCCGCATAAGGCGCTCCAGGAGCGCGAGGTGGCGGGAGTGAGCTTCGTGGCGCGGTATGGGTCGGGGCTGCTTGCCAATCTCTATCAGAAGATCCATCCCGATTGCCACGATCACCAGGTGATTGAGGTGGTGTAGCCGTTTCCTGTTTTTGGATTTATTTCGACTTGCCAGCACAACCAATGTCGTGTCCCGCAAGTTCGCGGTACAATTCCGCACTGTCATCCTGAGCGAAGCGAAGGACCTATGTATTTGAATTCGCCGCAATACATAGGTCCTTCGCTTCGCTCAGGATGATACTCCGCACTTATGTTACTGCGCGATACCGCACTAACTCGTGGTCGATTCTCCGTCGCGCAGGACGATCTGCAACTCTGCGAGCGATTCCACTCGCGGCACTCCCTTGTCGCGGTATGCACCGGGCACGTCCATCAGCACCGCTTGCATGCCTGCGCCGGTAGCGCCGAGGTAGTCCACGGAATAGACGTCGCCGACATAGAGGCTCTCTCCCGGCGCGGCATTCATGCTCTTCAGGGCCTGGCGAAAGATTTCCGGGTGCGGCTTCTCGTATCCGACGAGTCCGGAGTCGGTGATGGTGCGAAAGCAACGGGCGATACCGCACTTTTGCAAAACGTCTTCGATTCTGCCATCCGCATTGGAGATGACAGCGACCCGGAACCGCTCGCCGATCTCATGCAGTTGTTCAGCGGTGCCGGGGCGAATCGTGTCCCAGTTGCCGGAGTTGCGGATGCTCGCGACGAGTTGGTCGCGGATTGCGTCGTCTTCAAGTCCAATCTCGGATAACAACTGTGAGTAGAACATCCACCAAAAGCTGTGGTCGGTGCTGCCGTTCTTGGTCATCATCCCATCGAACTGATTCTTGGTTCGGCATTCCAGATCGCGCAGGTGCTCGCCATCGGGCACGATGCCGCGTTCGGCGAAAGGCGCGTGAATGCGCTCGCGATTGGGAAACAGCAGCGTGTTTCCAACGTCGAAGAAGATGACTTTGACTTTCGAATTCATGAGAGTTTGCACCGCGCGCCGCTTTTCCGACGTCGGCGGTGCGGCGATACCTCGCTTTTCATGGGAGACCTATTGTAATGCCGCAGAATCGTCAGATGGGCAATCCGGGCCGCGCCTGGGAATGCCACGCTGGAAAATTGCCGAATGAATTAAACTGAAAAATCGCCGATGTATTAACTGGAATCAGAAGTCATGGCCCAACTGCGAATTGTCGTCCTGTGGCATCAGCACCAGCCGTTCTACAAAGACCTGCTGACGGGGCAGTACCGCCTGCCCTGGACGCGCCTCCACGCTTTGAAAGACTACTACGGGATGGTGAAGCTGCTGGACGAGTTCCCGCAGGTGCATCAGACGTTCAATCTGGTGCCCTCGCTGATCACGCAGATTCAGGATTACGTTTCGGGCGATGCTCAGGACCCTTTTCTGCAGGTTGCGAGCAAGCCCGCGAAAGACCTGACGGAGCAGGAGCGGCGGTTTGCGCTGCAATATTTGTTTCAGGCGAATCCGGTGAATGTAATCGGACGCTATCTGCGGTACCGCGAGCTGTGGGAGAGA
Source organism: Terriglobales bacterium (assembly GCA_050018355.1). Taxonomy (GTDB): domain Bacteria; phylum Acidobacteriota; class Terriglobia; order Terriglobales; family Acidobacteriaceae; genus Acidiflorens. Next base: position 8,515 of record JBEKAF010000030.1, read on the forward strand.
TTCCACGGGGTGGGGGGATCGCCCGAGCGAGCCGAGAAATATTTTCAGGTTCAGGACCTCACTGACTTGCAGGTGCTCTCGCAGATTGGATGGTTCGACGAGTATTTTCTGGCGGAGAAAGACGTTGCCGAACTGATCCGCAAAGGCCGGAACTATACGCTCGAAGACCAGCGGTTTGTGATCGCGCGGGAGCGTGAACTGCTCGGCCGAGTTCTCCCGGCGCATGTGGAGGCGGCAAAGAAAGGCCTGATCGAGATTTCGACGTCGCCTTTTTATCATCCCATTCTGCCGCTGGTGTGCGACACACAGATGGGCGCGGTTTCCTCGCCGGGGCTGGCCTTGCCGCAAAACCGCTATCGCCATCCTGAGGACGCTCGCGAGCAATTGCAGCGCGGACTGGATCTGCACAAAAGAGTGTTTGGGGTGCGGCCGCAAGGGGTGTGGCCGTCGGAGGGCAGCGTTTCCGAGGAGGCGTTGGCGATTGCGCACAAGCTTGGAGTGCAGTGGATGGCGACCGACGAAGGCGTGCTGGGACGGAGTCTGGGGATAAATTTCTCACGCGACGGTTACGGTTATCTGAATTCGGATATGGCGCACCGGCTCTACACGATTTATCGCTACGAGAATGCCGATACACGGATGAATCTGCTCTTCCGCGACCACACGCTCTCCGACCTGATCGGGTTCGTATATTCGGGAATGCCGCCGCAAGACGCGGCCAATAATCTCATCCACAAGATTAAGGAATCGGCGAAGCCGGTCCTTGCGAACGGGCAAGATGCCGTGGTCCCAATCATTCTGGACGGCGAGAATGCCTGGGAATACTACCCGCGTTCGGGGCGGGAATTCTTGCGAAGATTCTATGACGCTTTGCAGAATGACACGGGGATTGAAGCGGTGATGGTGACGGAGGCGATTGCGCGCCACAAGAACGCCGGTCATCTGAAGTCGCTGGTGCCGGGGTCGTGGATCAACGCGAACTTCAACGTTTGGATTGGAGCGCCGGAGGACAACAAGGCTTGGGACCACCTGTATCACGCGCGCAATTTCTATGCGCAGGCGGCGCCGGGCGCAACCGAGAAGCAACGCAAGCTGGCGTTTGAAGAGATCTTGATCGCCGAGGGCAGCGACTGGAACTGGTGGTACGGACCGGAGCACCACTCGGCGAACGATCGCGACTTCGACGAACTCTACCGCAAACACCTGTCGAATGTTTACCAGGCGTTGGGCGGGACCCCGCCGGATTATTTGGCGCAGCCGATCACTGAGGGAGTGGCACGGCCTTCGTTCACGCCACAGACCGCCTACATCCATCCGGGGGTCTCAGGCGACATAGTGCGCTACTTCGAGTGGATGGGGGCGGCGTGTTACACGGCTGACCAGCGGTCGGGCACCATGCACGGCAAGCAGTTTCTGATGGATGAAGTGTTTGCCGGGATTGACGAGCAGTATGTCTACGGCCGGCTGGATTTCGCCGGCAAAGTGCCGGAAGACGGATTCGAAGTGGTGGTGAATCTGGAGTCGTGGGCCAACCATGCAACCAAGCCCCGGCGCGAACTGCGGTTGGGTGCGGCGGTTGATGGAGGTCGTATGCAGTCGTGGAAAGTGGCGCAGAAGGAAAAGGTGGTGGCAGATTCGACGGATTCCATAGATATTGCGCGGGTGGCGCTCGTCCGGAATTTTGAGTTTCGCCTACCCCTCACGTGGTTGCTTGCGGCTCCGCTGGAGATTGAAAAAGTGCGAGGACCGGAAAGCTCGGATGTGCTGACCGTCCGGCTACGCCTGCGCTTCAGTTTGTGGCAGAACCATCTGCCGGTCGACGCATTGCCGGTGGAAGGATGGATGGACCTGGAGTTGCTAACGGAAGAGGATCTGCTGGCAGTGAGCGGCTGAAAACAAGTGGATAGTGGATGGTGGATAGTTAGTTGTGAGTAGCTCAGGACGCGTCCTTGCCCTGAACTACCCACTCAGCCCTATCGTCTCAAACTGGTCTCATAGATGGTTTTGGGAAGGGCACGGCTTCAGCCGTGCCGCTCAGAGCCACAAGAAATGCGGGCTTTCGCCCCTGAGGGCATCATGCCCTAAGAATCACTGGCCGCTGCTGGCAGCAGTCATTGTCATCGGACGGCTCAATTCCATCACCAGCTCTGTGCCTGCGGGAAGCATCGCGGAACGGTGCTTCCCGAGCCAGTGCGTGACGGTGACGGTGGCGCCGACGGCTCCGCCAATGAGCAGGCCTTTGCCGCCTCCCGCCAAGCCGCCGATGAGCATTCCGCCGCCGGTGCCCATGCCGACTTCGGTGAGATCTTTGCCGTCGTGTCCAGCGCCTTTGAACTGCCCTTCTGTGTTGACGTCGGTGCCGTGGCGAGCGTTGGTGTCAACCAGCGAGGCGTTCAGCATGAACCTGTCTCCATTCGGAAGGACCAGGTTTTCGGGGAAGATGGCGATGGTGGGCTTGCCGGCAATGCGACGCGGTTCGTTTGCTTTCGTGACGCGGCCCTCGACGGTGGCGCCGATCGGAATCACAGTCTTGCCGTCCACTACGACCGGCTCAGTGACTCTTGCCGAGAACGGATCTCCGGCTTTCGAACTGAAGGTTGCGAGCGTGGTTTCGAGTTTCATCTTGACGGCGGTGCCGGTGGGCAGAGCAGTTTGCGCCCACGCGAAACCTGCGATCAGGATGAGCGATGTCAGCGAAAGTGTTTTTTTCATGTTACCTCCAAAATTCAATTGCACATCTCTTTCAAAGTCCAAGCAAAGCGCCAAGGATCTCATCCAGCGGCGCGCGGTCGAGCTGGTTATCGCCGCGATAGATGTAACGCACCCGACCGCCGCGATCGATTACGAGCGTAGCCGGGTGCGCGATGTTGATTGCATCGGTGCCAAACACGTGATGGAGCCCGTAGGCTTTGGTCACGGTCCGATCCTCATCGAGCAGAAAGACGCTGGCGATAGGATGCTTCTCCAGGAATTTTCCCGGCCTCCACACGCCGTCCCGCTTTTCGGCGGCAATGAACGCCAACTGTGCTCCCGCTGCTTCAATTTCCGGTCCCCGCGACTCCAACTGAGTCATGCGCTTCACGCAGTTCGGTCACCATGTTCCGCGCAGAAACTCGAGAATCAGCATGCCCTGCGCGAGCAGACCACCGAGGGTGAATGTGCCCTCTCGGTTGGCCGCTCCCAGGGAAAAGTCCGGGGCGCGCGCTCCGATCTCCAGAGTTTCGGTGCGGTTCCTCATGTTAAGTTCGACTTTAAGGGAGGTGGAAATCAGGAACAATAGCGGATGGGGTACGGGGATCGCTCGGCGGGCGATTGGATAGGGCACGTCCCAGCGCACAGACCGGGTCCTTCCACGTCCGATATAATTTCGCTTTGCAGGCGAGAGACGCGGCAAGCCGCGTCTCTACGATTGGCGAAGATTAGCGACGATGTTTCCAAATCAATTAAACGAGCAAAGGACGCACTTATGCCTCTTACCAGTATTGCCGATATCTGCGGACGCCAGGTGCTTGACTCGCGCGGCAATCCGACCGTTGAAGCTGAAGTTTATCTTGATGGCGGCGCCAGTGCGCGGGCCATTGTGCCGAGTGGCGCGTCCACCGGTGAACATGAGGCCGTCGAATTGCGTGACGGCGACAAGACCCAGTACCTCGGCAAGGGCGTTTTGCAGGCAGTTGCGAACGTCAATGGCGAGATTGCGGAAGCCCTCAGAGGGGTGGACGCCGCCGACCAACGCACGCTCGACGCCAGACTGATCGACCTTGATGGCACGCCCAACAAGGGGCGGCTGGGAGCGAACGCGATCCTGGCTGTTTCCATGGCGGCGGCGCGAGCTTCCGCGAACGCTTGCCTACTGCCGCTCTATCGCTACCTGGGCGGGGCAGCGGCGAACACGTTGCCGGTGCCGATGATGAACATCCTTAACGGCGGCGCGCACGCCGATAACAACGTCGACTTCCAGGAGTTCATGGTGATGCCGGTTGGAGCGCCGTCGTTTTCCGAGGCGCTGCGCTGGGGTGTGGAAGTCTTCCACACGCTCAAGGGCGTGCTGAAAAAGCGCGCATACAACACGTCGGTCGGCGACGAGGGCGGCTTTGCTCCGTCGGTGAAGTCGAACGTGGAGGCCATTGAAGTCGTGCTGGAGGCGATTCAGCAGGCAGGCTACAAGCCGGGTGAAGAGATCGCGATCGCGCTCGATCCCGCGGCCAGCGAGTTCTATCAGGACGGAAAATATGTCTTCAAGAAATCCGACAAGTCGGCAAGGAGTTCCGAAGACATGGTTCGCTACTATGCAAAATGGGTGAAAGACTATCCCATCGTGTCACTCGAAGACGGCCTCTCCGAAAACGATTGGGACGGCTGGGCGCTACTGACCAAAGAGCTGGGCGGCAAGATTCAGCTTGTGGGCGATGACATCTTTGTCACCAATATTCAGATCTTCGCCAAGGGCATCGAGAAGGGAATTGCCAACTCGATCTTGATCAAACTCAACCAGATTGGCACGGTCAGCGAGACACTCGACGCGATTGACCTCGCGCGCCGCAACGGATACACGTCCGTGATCTCGCATCGCTCCGGCGAAACCGAGGATACGTTCATCGCCGACTTTGCCGTGGCGACTGGCGTGGGACAGATCAAGACGGGATCGGCTTCGCGCACCGACAGAATTTCCAAGTACAACCAGTTGCTGCGAATTGAAGAGGAGCTGGGCAGCGCGGCGCGGTTTCTGGGGGTGAAGGCGCTGAACTACAAAGGATGGAGCAACGTTGCGTAGGGAAAACCTATGGTAGCCATAGTTGTGGCGAGAGTGTTCGACGCTAAGCGCACGCCGTCTTGACTTAGTCCATGACTTAGTTATAATAGGCCCATGGAAGTCAATATCCACGAGGCCAAAACGCACCTTTCCCGCCTGCTGGCCCGGGTCGCCATGGGCGAAGAGGTCATCATCGCCAAGGCCGGAACACCCGTGGCTAAGCTGGTTGCCATCAAGCCGGGGGCTCGCAAGTTCAAACTGGGATCGGCTAGGGGAAAGTTTGTTGTCCCCGATGACTTCAACGATCCTCTTCCTAAAGAGATCGAAGACCTGTTCTGGTAATGAAAGTCCTGCTCGATACGCACACTTTTCTCTGGGCCATCACAGACGAAAGACGGCTGTCGCCAAGAGCGCGCAGCCTGCTCGCATCAGCCGAGTCATGGTGGAGTGTGGTGAGCCTGTGGGAGGCGCTCCAAAAGGTGCAGGTTGGAAAGCTCTCTCTGCCGCTGCCGGCCGGTGCCTTCTTGACCAGTGAACTTAACTCCAACGGTGTGCGACTGTTGCCTGTGAGTCTTGGCCATGTCTTGCGAGTCGAATCGTTGCCGCTCCACCATCGCGACCCCTTCGACCGCTTGCTCATCGCGCAAAGTATCGAAGAGGGATGGCCAATCATCACTGCCGATCCCTGGTTCGCGCGTTATCCTGTAGACGTGATCTGGTAATTTGGTTTCTTGTTTTTTCCGTTGTCTCCGTGCGTCCGTGGTGGATTCGTTCTCGGGAGCCAAAAGTTTAAAGCTGAGGAGCTAAAAGCGATTTTATGCCCCGTCCTAAACCTCTCGTTCTAATCATCCTTGACGGCTGGGGATACCGAGCCGAAACCAAGGCCAACGCCATCGCCCTCGCGCGCAAGCCGACCTACGACCGGCTGCTCCGCGAGTATCCCAACACGCTGATTCACACCAGCGGGCCCTTTGTCGGGCTGCCGGAAGGGCAGATGGGCAACAGCGAAGTCGGCCATCTGAATATGGGCGCTGGGCGCATCGTGCACATGGACATCACACGCATCGACCTGATGATCCAGAACGGCGAATTCTTCTCGCATCCCGTGCTCGTCGACGCGATGAAAAATGCCCGTACCAGCGGACGCAAGCTGCACCTGTTAGGCCTGCTATCCGATGGCGGCGTGCACTCGCGGCAGGAGCATCTCTATGCCCTGTTGAAGATGGCCAAGCAGAACGGAGTCGATCGCGTTTTCGTGCACGCCTTCATGGATGGCCGCGACACGTTGCCGACCAATGGCGCCGGCTATCTCGATCAACTGCAGCAGAAGATGCGCGAGTACAACTCCGGCAAGATCGCGACCGTCAATGGCCGCTACTACGCCATGGACCGCGACCGCCGCTGGGAACGCATCGCCAAGGCCTACAGCGCGATGGTCGAGGGCAAAGCCGAGGGCGGAACGTACGTCGATGCCGTGCACGGTATGAAAGAGTCCTACAACAAAGGCGTGACCGACGAGTTCGTGGTGCCGTTCGTCTGTACAGATGCGCGCGGCGAACCGCTGGCGAAGATCGGCGACGACGATTCCTGCATCTGCTTTAACTTTCGCGCGGATCGCGTGCGCGAGATCACGCGCGCTCTGTGCCGCAACAGCGGGCTGAACGAGAAGGGTGGGAGCGATCTGCCGGGAGCGGCCGAACTCGATGCAACCATCCCGCGCGACCGCGTGCCTAAGAACCTGAAGTACGTTTGCATGACACGGTACGACAAAAACTTCGACCTGCCGGTGGTGATTCCGCCGGAATCGATGTCGAACATCCTGGCGAACGTCATGGGCGGGCTGAACATGCGCAACCTGCGTGTGGCGGAGACGGAGAAATATGCGCACGTAACGTACTTTTTTAATGGCGGCGTGGAACAGCCTTTCCCGGGGGAAGAACGTGTGCTGGTGCAGTCGCCGAAAGTCGCGACCTACGATCTAAAGCCGGAGATGAGCGCCGCGGGCATTGCCGAGGCGGTTGTGAAAGCAACGAACGATGGCACGTTCGACGTGATCATCGTCAACTTTGCCAATGCCGACATGGTCGGGCACTCGGGCAAGATCGAGCCCACCATCAAGGCGGTGGAGACGGTCGATGCCTGCCTGGGCGAGATTGAGAAAGCTGTGCGCGCTAAAGGCGGAGCGATGCTGATTACCGCCGACCACGGTAATGCCGAAATGATGATTGACCCCGTAACCGGCGGTCCGCATACGGCGCATACGACGAATCCGGTGCCGTTTATTGTGATGGCGGAGGACGCAAAGCAATTCACGCTCAAGCCGAACGGCTCGCTGCGCGATATTTCGCCGACGATGCTCGGCATGCTGGGCATCGCCGAGCCAAAAGAAATGACGGGGATGGATTTGCGGAAGCCGCTGAAAGCTTGAACCCCGAGACGCAGAGGACGCCGAGAAGATATTCTGATCACCCGATGACCCGATCATCCGATCACCCGATCCACAATCACCCGATTCGCAAGCTTCTGATTTGCCTTCGCCATCCTTTTGACCAGTGGAATGTGCCGACACGGTTCTCGGAGCGCTTGCGGCAGGAGTTCCCGCAAATCAACGTCGTGCACCTCCCCGACTACAAGCGCGTGGATGAAGAAATCGTCGATGCTGAAATCGTCATCGCCTGGTCGATCCGTCCAGAGCAGATCGCAGCCGCAAAGAAACTGCGATGGATCCACTCGCCTGCCGCGGCCGTCCATCAACTGATATTTCCGGAACTCGTCAACAGCGACATCATTCTCACCAACGCGCGCGAAGTTCACGGGCCGGTGGTAGCGGAGCACGTAATCGCGCTCATCTTTGCGCTGGCCAAGAAAATTCCGGGCTCGATGCGCTTGCAGGAGAAACACGTTTGGGGACAACAGATCCTGTGGGACGAACTGCCGCGCGTGCGTGAGGTCGCAGGCGCAACCGTTGGTCTCATAGGCCTCGGCAGCATCGGACGCGCGGTCGCCAAGAGTGCGAAAGCCCTCGGCATGCGGGTGGTCGCTGTGCGCGAGCATCCGGAGAAGGGAAGTGAAGGCGCGGACGCCGTATTCGGGCCGGCACAAATCGACGAAGTCTTTCGGCAAGCGGATTACATCGTGCTGGCGGCGCCGGTTACGGCCAGCACGAAGGCAATTGCGAACGCCGAACGCTTGGCGCTCATGAGGCACGACGCCTGCCTGATCAACGTCGGTCGCGGCCCGCTGGTGGATGAACCCGCGCTCGCCGCCGCTCTGCGTGAAAAGAAGATTGGAGGCGCGGCGCTCGATGTATTTCCGAAAGAGCCTCTGGCCGCCGACTCGCCGCTGTGGGACGTACCCAATCTGCTGATCACCCCGCACACAGCCGCGCTGACCGACAAGTTATGGGAGCGCCACTACGCGCTGTTCTCGGAGAACCTGCGCCGCTATCTGAGCGGGCAGTCTCTGTTGGCAGTGGTGGATAAGCGAAAAGGATACTGAGTTGGAGACCTAGTACACCCTCGAAACCGCAGGCCCCCGCTCCCGATCAAGAAGCCAATGGTTACTCCGCGTCCTCGGCGATCTCTGCGGTTTAAAGATCTTTCCCTACCTGGTATCCACTCCAAACCCCAAAATCGCATTTACTTCGACCGGTTCATTTCCCCGAAATGCCGGACGGAATTTCCAGCTGTGCAGAGCCACCAGAATCTTTGAGGTAGTTTCGGCGGCTCCAGGCTCGAGTACCTTCATGTCTTGGAGCACTCCTGAGCGGTCGAGGATGCAGGCGATTATCACGCGGGTGGGGCGAAGGCCATCGGGCAGATCCTTGCGCATGGCTTCGGGTTCGCTCAATTTTTCGGAAGAAGGATGCGCCGCCGACGCGGCGTCGGCGTACTGCATCACCGCCGTGCCGAGGGAGGTCTCGATGTAGATGGAGTAATTGCGGTCGCCTTTCAGAACGCCGTAGTAACCAAACACGCCACCGGAGCGAGGAGTCGCTTCGATCATAATCCCCGATCCTTTGTGAGCGCTGGTGGAAGAACGACCGGGGCCCGTCGATGGGGCGTCGCCGCTGGGACTTCCGAAACTGGGCAGCGTGAAAGTGGTCGTGCCGCCTTGCACGGATACGCCGGGCATGGCGGGTGTGCCGCTGGTGCCGTTGCCCGCGCCACCGGACCCAGGATACGGCGAAATCCCTCCGCGTGCGTTTGGATCGGAGCCGCGTCCTTCGCCTTCTTTACCTGCGCCTGAACCTTCTCCCTGCAACCCGCTGCCGGGGCCGTTGCCTTTGCCGATGCCCGATCCGCCGCCGCTGCCGCCGAGGCCAGTTTTTGCCGTGCCGCTGGGCGACATGGCGAGAGCGCCACCGCCGGTGGAGTTCGGTAGTCCAGGTTTCGTTCCGGGTTGGTTGGAAATGATGATCCCCGAGCCGGCAGCGTTCCCTCCGGCGTTACTCGGTGGAGCTACGGAAGAACCGAGGTCGAGCGGGCCGCCGGCACCGGCTCCCTTGTTGCCTCGTCCGCTGCCAGAGAGGGCTTTGCCGCCGCCCAAGCCCGGCGGAGGCGGTACGACATCTGCGGAGCCCAGGAGCGAACTTGCGGATTGACCGGAGCGGCCGCCGTTTGTTGAGGAACCATTTCTTTGAGCACCGTGTCCGTCGATGCTGGCCGGAGGTGGCACGACCTGGGGCGTAAGCGTGGCCGCGCCAGATCTTGCGAGTGACCCTCCGCCGGATGCGGTGGGTGGAGGAGGCACAGGCTTTGCACGCAAGTCGCCAGTGGCGGAGCTTCCCCAACTGTTGAGATCGCGGCTGACCTGCGACGGCGGCGGCGCCACGACGGCGGGGGCCGGCAGCGACAGCTTGGGTGTGGGCGACACGTCGCGCTGGGGCGTCGAGACCGGTGGCGCAACCACGTCGACGGTTTGCGTCAACGGGACCCGGGAACTGGCCAAGTCGCGCTGCGCGTCCCGTGGCGCCGGTGCGATGACGGTAGGCGCGAGCGGGTTTGCGGTTCGCATTTTGTCTCGCGAGACATTCGGCGCGGGCGGAACGATGGCTGCGCTCAAGGCTGGCGAAGTGCGCGTGCTGGCGTGAGAAACTTCGGGCGCGGGAGCGATGATGTTAGTGGTCAGAATGTTTGGAGTGCGGCTTGCCGAGGGATTCAGTTCCGGCGAAGGCGGCACCGCGCTTATCGCTGGCAAAGTTGGCGCGGTGAGAGAAGAACGAAGGCCTTCGGCGGGCGGCGGTCCGGGATTCGGTTTGAACGCGAGCAGATTGGCGACCGCGGAATCGGAATGAGGCAGATTTACCTTGGGAGCGTCCACAACTTTCTCGCTGGGCTTGTCGCCGCGCGCCACGCGGATGGTCTGCGTGCGGTGGTGGGCTTGCTGACCACCGGCGCGTCCGGACTTGCCGGACTGCGCGCCGCCCCGGTCTTGGGTTTGCGGCAGTTCGTCACCGGAGTAATAAATGACGTCCCATTGGGGACGAGTTGGAGGAGTGGGGAGCTGAAGACTCGCAAAGCGCTCGGGGAGCACGATGACCGCGATCAGCAGAAGGCACTCGAGCAGCCAGCAGAAGAGCATGCCGCGATACGGGAACATGCCAATGGGCGCTTCTCCGGCCAAGCGCTTCGGAGGGCGGGCGAGCGCCGGGCGTAAAGCAGACTTGAACTCTTCCCATGGTGACGACCATTCCACCAGCAGGCGCGGGGGCTCGGGCCACTGGGTGACGCTTTCCGGAATGATGTCAACTTCGCTCATGCGCCTCGTTGGTTCAAGCAGCCTCGGTGTGAAGAGGCTGTTCGAGAAAAATATCCACCTGGTCGCCGAGCGCGGTCAGGGACTCGCGGACGGTGCCAGTAGGAAGCTCAAGCACGGAAGCGGCGTGGACGCGAACGGCGGCCATGCGCCAGGGCTTGAGGCCCTCTTCAATGTGGATGACAATCCGTTCCCGGTCAAGGTACACGGCGTCGATCGGAAAGCGCATGGCGAAGGTGTGGATGCCGTGGGAAGGGTTAATCCACAGGCCCTGGCCGCGGGAGAAGCGGGACGAGTCGGTGGCCATGAGGCCACGAAAGCGGGACCAGTGGGTGCGTGCGATCAGAAGATCGGTCGCGAGATAGGTGGTGCGTGTACGGTTAAAAGCGTATCCCTTGGGCCCGCGCGGGGGCATGACAACTCCTGAATTGGCTTTACGGATTCACCGTTTCCCCCCAGCTGCAGGGAGGAATATGTGCATCAACTGAATTACGGCCGGCCCGACGGTGACGAAAATCAGGGAGGGCATCACAAACAGGACGAGGGGAATGATCATTTTGACTGTCGTCTTAGCGGCCTGTTCCTCGGCACGCTGGCGGCGCTCCGTACGCAGGGAATCGGAATGCACGCGCAAGGCCTGGGCAACGCTGGTTCCGAAGCGGTCGGTCTGAATTAGGGTTGCCACCAGCGCGCGAATGTCATCGACCCCGGTGCGCTCGGCCAGATTGCGCAGCGCCTCGACGCGAGGTTTTCCGGCGCGAGTTTCGAGGTCGAAGAGATGGAATTCACCGCTCAGTTCCGGGTGCGCGTGGCGCAGGTCCTCGCCCACTCGCATCATGGCCTGATCGAGAGACAAGCCCGCTTCCACACAAATCACGGTCAAATCCAGTCCATCGGGAAGGCCGAGACGAATCCGGCGCTGCCGTTCCTTCAGCTTCTTCTTCAGCAAGAATCGCGGGATGAAAAAGCCAAACGCCATCATGCCGAAAAGCAGCAGGGGCGAATTGAATCCGGTAAACAGGAAAACAGAGAAGAAACCAAGCGCGGCGAACAGGACGCGCAAACCACGATAGATAGTAACGTGCTGCGGGCTGCGATATCCCGCTTGAATCAGCCAGAGCCGGGTTTGCGAAACGTCCGTGGGCGAGAGCGGCAAAGCGCGGCTAAACGGATCGAGAGCCTGCTGCATGCGTTCGCGGATGGCAGGTTTTGCCTGGGCTTTGGGGCGCTGCCAGCCGATTTCGCGCAGGCGGGAGCCGAGTACCGACGAAGGCGCAACCGAGGCCGCTCCAAAGGCGAACACGATCACCACGATGGTGAGAAAAACGAAAATGGAGAGTGCCAGCGCCATGAATCAGACCTGGATCCTGATAATTCTGCGAATGAAAAAGTAGCCTATCGTCTGCAAAGTGATGCCTCCGACGATCAAGGCGTGTCCCAGCGGGTCCGTGAAAAGCGGACGAATGAATCCCGGGTTGATGAAAAGCATGACGACCACGATCGTGGGCGGCAGCGCCATGAGCAGGACCATTGTGAGGCGTCCCTGGGCGGTGTGGACGCGGACCTGGCGCAGGATTTTAAAGCGCTCGCGAATGACGTAGGAGAGGTTATCAAGAATCTCGGCAAGATTGCCGCCGGTTTCGCGCTGCAACATCACCGCCGTCACGAAGAACTTGACGTCGACCAGAGGAATGCGGTCGGCCAGGTTGAGCAGGGCGTCGCGTACCGGGAGCCCGAATTTCTGTTCTTCGTAGAGCTGGCGAAATTCTCCAGCAACGGGTTCGGAGACTTCGTTGGCAATCATTTCGAGGGCTGTGGTAAATGCGTGTCCAGCGCGAACGGCGCGGGCGAGCGTATCGATGGCCTCGGGGAACTTCTCCTCAAATTTCTGGAAGCGCTTCGTCCGCATATGCGAGGCATATGCGTAGGGGATAAAAAACCCGAGCAGAGCGCCGGCCCAGCCGAACAGCAGGTTGCCGCCGGCGATGAAAGCGATGGCGGCGAATACCAGGGCCGACACTGCGCAAAGCATCAGGAAGTTTCCGGCGCGAACATCCACGTTTCCCTGAGCCAGCATTTTTTGCAGAAGAGAGACTCGCTCAGAGCGGCGCAAAAAGGTATCGAAAGCCGGGATGCGGCTGAGCACTTCGTCGCGAAGCAGAGCCAAGTCCGGCACGGCTTGTTCGGTTGGTTGCTGGACGGTGGAGAGGCGATCGCGGAGAACTCGAGCCCGGGCCTTGCGCTGATCAAACAAAGACATGGCGGCAAAGACCGCCAAGGTGACCACCACAAATACCAGCAAGGCGATAAAGAGCGGCATCCGCTAGACCTCCATCCGGGACTCGAAGAGCGCGGGACTCAGGCGGCAGCCGGCGGTGGCGAGGCGCTCCGCGAAATGCGGCGGGAGGCCAGTGGAATGGAAGACGCCGCGCACCTTGCCGCTTTCGTCAATGCCGCTGCGGTCAAAGATGAAGATGTCCTGCAGCGTGATCATCTCTCCGTCCATTCCGGTGACCTCGGAAATCGTGATCACCTTGCGCGAACCGTCGGAGAGACGCGCGACCTGGACTACGGCGTGGACAGCGTTGGCGATCTGCTGGCGAATCGCACGCTCGGGAATGTTCAGGTTGGCCATGGAAACCATATTTTCGATGCGAGCCAGGGCGTCGCGCGGCGAGTTGGCGTGTACGGTGGTGAGCGAACCCTCGTGACCGGTATTCATGGCCTGAAGCATGTCGAAGGCTTCTTCGCCGCGCACCTCGCCCACCACAATGCGATCGGGACGCATGCGCAGGCTGTTGATGACGAGCTGGCGCATGCGGACCGAGCCTTTGCCCTCGATGTTGGGAGGGCGGGTTTCCAGACGGACCACGTGTTCCTGCTTGAGCTGCAATTCGGCCGCATCTTCGATGGTTACGATGCGCTCCGAATTCGGGATATATCCGGAAAGGACATTGAGAACCGTCGTCTTGCCGGCGCCCGTTCCTCCTGAAATGAGCAGGTTCAGGCGGCCCTTGACCATGGCCGAAAGCAGTTCCAGCATGGGCTCGGTCAGGGTCTTGTTGTCGAGCATGTTGCGCGCGGTTATCGGATCCCGGCCAAAGCGGCGGATCGAGAGGCAGGCTCCGTCGAGCGCCAGAGGCGGAATGATGGCGTTGACGCGAGAGCCATCCTGCAGGCGGGCATCTACCATGGGCGAAGACTCATCGACGCGCCGCCCGATGCGGGACACGATGCGGTCGATGATCTGCATTAGGTGCTGATTGTCCTTGAACGACAAGCCGGTGATTTCGAGCTTGCCGGCGCGTTCGACGTATACGCGGTCGAAGCGGTTGACAAGAATGTCGGAAATGGTGGGATCTTTGAGGAGCGGTTCGAGCGGGCCAAGGCCGAAGATTTCGTCGAGGATCTCTCGCGACAACTGCTCGCGCTCGGCGAAACTGAGAGGAACCGCCTCGCTGTTTACCGAACTGCGGATCAGGATGAGAACTTCTTCGCGCGCCGAATCTCCGGTCGAGCGGCCGAGTTTTTCCAGGTCGAGGCGATCGAGGATCTTGCGGTGCAGGTCCGCCTTGACCTGCTGGTACTCGCTCCGTTCGAAGGCTTGCAGATTGGCCATATTTTCTAAACCGTCTTAAACAGCGACCAGGCAGTGCGCTTCACTTCCAAATCGTCCTTGGTCAAGTATTCAGCCAGCCCGGAAATGGAGCGGGCAATTTCGGTGTTCCCCTGCTGCATCAAGGGCACGCCGCGATCAATCGCGGTCGAGACCGCGAAGTACTGATTGGGAATCCGCCAGAGCACCGACGCCCCAATGGCGGCTTCGGTCTCAGCTTCATTGAAGCCAGCCACCTTGCGATAACGGTTAAACACCAATGCAAAACGGTCCCGTGAGCCGCTCTCGCCGAGATACTGGGCCACTCTTCCGGCGCTCCACAGGGAAGCGACATCGGCGTGAGCGATGAGCAGAATTTTCTCCGACAGGTTGCTCACCAGACGAGTGGCGCTGTCGAGCCGGGAAGAAGCGTCCACCACGATGTAGTGAAAGAGGCCCACCATCGTGTCAAAGAGGCGGGCAAAGTCGGAAGCGGAGGGCTCTATGGCCGTGGGGGTCACAGCGCCGGCCAGCACCTGCAAGCCGCGATCGTGACGGGCCATGAAGCTGTCGAGCAGGGACGAGTCCAGGCGGTGCAGGTTCGTGATGGCGTCCGAGACGGTGAATGTTGGCTTGAGATTGAGATGCAAGGCGCAGTGACCCAGGGGCGCCAAGTCCACCAGCGCCGTGCTGTGGTGAATAGACTGCAAGGCAAGAGCCAGATTGACGGCGACGGTGGTGGCGCCGCTGCCGCCTTTGGCGTTCACGATCGTGAACACCTTTCCCCGTGAACTTTCGCGCCCGGGCTTGCGGCGCGTTGCCGTCAGGCGGACAAAGGCTTCCAGCAGGTCGGTCGTGGTGGTGGGGCGCTCAATGTATTCGCGCACCCCCGCCCGCATGGCACTGACAATCAACTGGGGTTGAGTCATGGGGCCGACGGCGAACACGGCGGAATCGGGAAGTTCCTGGTGCAGCAGCTCCACGGCCCGTAGCGCCGAGGTGATGCCATCGGTGGCGATATCCACCAGAATTACGTCGGGCGCAAAGGTTTGAGTTCTGCGGATGACCGGGTCGCTGGCCGCCAGAGGCATGGTTGCGTTGCTGCACACGGTGCGGGCAACGCTGGTGCCATCCACCAGAACCTGCAGCACCGCGCGCTGGTCATTGTCCGTGGCGAATACGGCTACTGACAATTCCGGCATGAGTCGTTCCCCACCGCCCTTTCTAAAGCTCCCAACTTCCGTCCCCGCGTGCGTGCCAGCGCCTACTTGCTGCCCCCGGGCTTCTTGCCATCGAACTTGCCCTGATCCAGATTCGGCACCGGCATCGCCGGACCCTTCGGCGCCTGGACACTGGGCGAAACCCGGTGCACCGTGCACAGAACCATCAATTCCGAGTTGCTCTTTTGGTTGCTCTTGCTTTTGAAGAAATTGCCGAGGATCGGGATATCGCCCAGTCCCGGAATCTTGTTGCCGACATTTGTGACCCGGTTATCCATCAGGCCGGCGATGACGAAACTCTGGCCATCTTGCAGCTCGAATTCAGTTTCCGCCTTGCGCGTGCTGATGGCGGGTATGGTAGTTCCGGCAACCGTGACCGCGTCCGCGAAGTCCAGCGTACTCACCTCGGGAGCCACGCGCAGGTGGATGCTGCCGTTCGGCTGAATCACGGGGGTGAACTTCAGCCGCACGCCAAACTCGCGAAACTGAATCGTGACGGTTGCGATTCCGCTGGCGTTTTGCTGCGCGACCGGAAAGGGAAATTCTCCTCCGGCCAAAAAACTGGCTTCCTTGCCATTGATCGCGACCAGGTTGGGCTCGGCCAGAATCTGCAAAAGATTTTGTGTCTTAAGGGCCTCGATCACTGCGCCCAGGTGGACCTGAGGGTTAAAGAAGAACATGTTGAGCACGTTCGATACCGTCGCCGTACTGGGAAATGGGCTGCTCGATCCCGTATCGTTGATGGTCCCGATGCCGGTGACTCCGCCGAACTGGCCGGTGGTCGTGCTGCCGATGGTGTTTCCAGAGCCGGTGGAAAGCAGATTGAAGCCCATTTGGGTCAAAGCCGAACGATCGACCTCAGCAAACTTGACTTCCAGCAGCACTTCCTCTGCCCCAACTGGACCGAAGGTCAGCACGTTGACGACATTCTTGGAATACGCCGAGGCAAGCGCGCCAGCATGTTTGGCGACGTCCTCGGTGGTGACGTGACCGGAAAGAACAATCGCGTTACGCGAGGGCGTCACGTTGATCTGCTCATTCGGGAACAGGCGATGCATCTCTTCCGAAGCCGCCGTGATATCGACATCCACCCGAAGATCGAAGCTCTGAGAGCGCTCCAGTTCGTCCCAGATCAGCAGTGAAACCTCGCCCGGAGCGAGCCCATTGACCAGGATTTGCGTTGGCGTGACGACCAGCGCATCCGCCACCGCGGGGTCGGTTACCGAGACGCGTTTCAGTCTTTCGGTAGTGTTAATCAGGAGGGACTTACCCACCATCACACGCAGAGGAGCTGCACCCGCAGTGACGCTCTGGTTGGATGCAGACGTGGTCGTGGTGGAGGATTGCGCGGCGGGCGCATTGTCCTGGTTCTGAGAAGAAGCCGAAGCCGTTGCCGGAGCGGCTGGTGGATTGCCGTCGGGAGCCACGGTGCGCGCGAACATCGTTGTCGCGCCGAGAAGCAAAACGGCTGCGACGAGCGTAAGAGCTTTCATGAATTCGGACCTCTGCGAGGA
Organism: Terriglobales bacterium; assembly: GCA_050018355.1. Taxonomy (GTDB): domain Bacteria; phylum Acidobacteriota; class Terriglobia; order Terriglobales; family Acidobacteriaceae; genus Acidiflorens. The sequence goes on from JBEKAF010000030.1 coordinate 25,354, forward strand.
TGCACGAGCAACTCCATCGAGGGCGGATCCATCAAGAGGATGAGCGGACGCGAATCGTTGCGGTATTGTCGGCTCAAAACTTGCTGGTTTCATCCCGTTTGCTGCCACGGATCATTTCTACCGTATAGGGCGCTGGTGGAGGCGCCGGAACTTTTGCTACCACCTTGTGAACTTTGGGTTTGGGCTCGGTCGCCACCGGCGTCTCGCCCAGGTACAGCGAACTTGTCCGCGTCGCGCCGATGCCTCCTTTTTTTGTGTCCAGCGGATTGCGCAAAGACAGCTGAATCCGTCCTTCCTGCGAAACCAGCGCCAGCTTTTGCGCGTCGTCAGGAGAAACCGCGAGCGTAATCACCGGGGCCGTCTGCGCATCCGCGGAAGCGTTCCGGTCCAAGCTCTTGCCCACGGCGAGGACCAGGACGTTTTCGAGGACGGTGGTGGTTTGACGTTCGTTGCCGCTGCCTTGATTACCAGTAGCCAGCACATCCACGTGCGTGCCCGGTTGCACGAAGCCCGCCACCGAAACCACGTCGTTGACACGCACGGAAACTGCGCGCATTCCCTGCGGGATCATCGAGGGCAGGCCGGCTCCAGCGTTCAGCGCCGCCAGCTTGCTCGGCAGAATAAATTCACCCTTGCTTATCGGCAGAACTGCGCCGCGGCCCAGGACCTTCGAGGTTGCGGAGAATGCCCCGGGAGGGACAGCCGATTGCGGCAAAGTGACCACGCGGACATCGTGAGCTTCTAACTTGACCCCGACCTGAATGTCGTCGGCAGCCACCACGACCGGCACTCCGCGCTCATTGCTGTTTGAGCCCGCAAAGGTCCGCAGCCGGCTATAGACGGTATAGCTGACGAGCAGGCCAACAGCCAGCGCCAAGCCTCCGATCATCAACAAACGGCTTCGGTTCATTCCTCTCCTTCCGGCACGATTCCAAACTCATAAGTTTCCGCAGCGGACCTAACTTCCGCGAGCGTGACGCACTTCATGCGGCCGCGGCGGCCTACTGGGTTGTTGTTATCGAGCTGGCTACCGACGAGAACACGTTGTTCGCGTTGGTGCCGATCAGACGGACGGTGCCGATTACGATCACCAGAATTACGGCCAGCATCACGGCGTATTCTGCGATGTCCTGCCCTTCCTCATTGCGCCACAAGAGCTTAGCCAAATTTGTCATTTTGGACTCCTTCGAGCTTTGCGCTAGAAACTCCCTATTCGCCTTAGTTTCGCAGATTCGGGATGGCTCTGGGAAACATTTTTTCACTTTCGTAACCCTCTGGCGACGGGCCTCTGGAAAATGTCAGCGTTTTCGACGGCGGGGGGTGGGTCCGGAGCAGGATGATCGCCTTGGAGTCGCTGAATGCAGCACGCCAATTGCTGTCCAGAAAGAGGGCTTGAGCCAGCGCGCAAGTAGGGGGCAGAAGTACAGCCTCCACCTTCCAGCTGTCAAGAACGTCTCGCCAGCCAGTCCGGAGATCCACCACGGTCTTAATCGACTGGCGCAGGAGGTCGTCGCCATAGAGGTCCGCGCGTCCGTCCACGAATACGCGAGATTCGGGATAAAGTTTCCAGATCGCATAGCCTCCCCAGTCGTAGTAAACAAAGATTCTCCGGGGTTGGTCGCTGGTCCGCAAGAACGCGACCGCTTTTTGGGGAAACTGCTCCGCCTCGCGGGCATCCTGGTTGCGGGCAAGACTGACCCACTTCACTAATGCAAACACGGCTATCAGAATGAGAACAGCTCGGTTGAAAAGTGGCCGGAACCGCGAGGAGTCTGGACGCCGTCGTGCGACCGTTAACGACGCCGAAGCGACCGGGAGAGCCGCGGCGATTACCGGTATCGCCACCAAAACGAAAATTGGTATGTGGCGGGCGGCGTCCAGGGCGGCGAACGAGGTCAGGAGGAGAGGTACGATTACACGTCCCTTGGGCCGCGAGCGGGAACTGGCGAGTGCGGTCAGAACCAGCATCCAGACTAGCAAAAATGGACGATAGAGCCATTCATGAAAATCCGGCGAGCGCCACTCGCCAATGAACGACCGCATCCCGGGCGAGCGTAAAGTATCGAACGGATAACGATAGAGTTCGGCACCGCTGGGGTTGAGAGGCACGAGTGCCAAACAGACCAGCAGAAGCAGCAGCACCCGCAGGACGATGGGGCGTGCCTGCCGCCAAGGTGTGTTGCCGACGGCAGTCTCCATGATCAGGCCGACACCATACGCAAACAACAGCGCGGGGCCGAGCGCGAATCCGGCGTGCAGATTCAGCCAGAGGAGAAACAGCGGTGGTATCCAAAACAGAAGTCTGGGCCGATCCTGGCCAGCTTCGAGCAGCCATAGAAGCAGGCTGGCCAGCGTAAAGGTGAACATCTGCGGCCGCACGCCCCACGAGGGAGCCGCAGCTAAAGCGCCGCAGGCCGTCGCTGCGGCTGCCCAGTGTCTCTTCCCGGGACAGCGCAGATAGAGCAGCATGAAGCCAGCCGTCGTAATGATTGCGGAGAACACGATCAGTGCAGCGGCGCCACCGTGTTTCCAGAGTTCGTAAAACACCGCCTCTGACAACCACTCATGCGACACCCAGGCGTGCCCGGCGCGAGTGAAGGAAAAAGGGTCGGAGTGGGGGACGTGGCCGGTTTCCACGATCCACTGCCCAGTGCGCAGGTGCCACCAGAGATCGGGATCGGTCGCGTTGCGCGCCGTGATCGCCAGCAAGCCGAACAACAGGATAGCTGCCAACGCGATCTGCGTTCTCTGCAGCGTCTGGAGGAATTGTCGCATGCTCCTCGGGATTATGGTCCTTCGCGATTATAGAATGCGCGCGGCTCTTGCACAGCTGCGGTGTTACGGTTTGGGCTAGGGGGCAAGGGGTTGGCGGCGGGCGAATCCAAAGCGATAATTAGGTTTATGCCAGAAATTCGGGCCATATTCAGTTCCGTGTCGATGCGCCGGGAAAAACGAGCCGTTGCCGGGAACTCGGTGCTGGCGGCTCTGGTGATCACCAGCCTGAAAATTGTTGTGGGGATCGCGACGGGCTCGCTGGGAATTCTATCGGAGGCTGCACACTCCGGCTTGGATCTGATCGCGGCCCTGGTGACATTTTTTTCGGTGCGGGTTTCCGACAAGCCGGCGGATGCCGATCACCAGTATGGACACGGCAAGATCGAAAATTTTTCGGCCTTCATCGAAACCGGTCTGCTACTGATAACCTGCGTCTGGATCGTCTATGAATCGATAACGCGGTTGTTCTTTCACAGCGTGGAAATTGAGCCGAGCGTGGCTGCGTTCCTGGTCATGTTGCTGTCGATGGCAGTCGACGCCTGGCGCTCCCGCGCGCTCGGACGCATTGCGACGAAGTACGACAGTCAGGCGCTGGAAGCGGACGCGCTGCATTTTGCGACGGACATCTGGTCGAGCGGGGTAGTGATCCTGGGCCTCGCGCTGGTTTGGCTGGGGCACAGCAATTTAGGCCGTAGCTATCGGGTGCAGTGGCTGCGCCAGGCCGATCCGATTGCCGCACTCTTCGTGGCGGGCGTGGTGATTTCCGTGAGCTGGCGCTTGGCGCGGAGAACGGCGGATGCGCTGCTCGATGCGGCGCCAGTCGGCGTGCGCAGCCAGATCCTCGACCGGATCGGGACCGTCGATGGCGTGCTGGAAGTGGAGCGGGTCCGGTTCCGGAAAGCTGGGAACCGCTATTTCGCTGACGTTTCGGTGGGACTGGAACGTAGTTTCACGTTCCAGCGCTCCGAGCAGATTTCCGCTGCCGTGAGGTCGCGGGTGCGCGAGGTTTTGCCCGATGCGGACGTGATGGTGCACACGGTTCCGCGGGCCCGGCGCACGGAAAATATTTTTGACCGCATCCGAGCCGTGGCTACCCGCCACAACTTCAATGTGCACGACGTCAGCGTGCAGGACCTGAACGGGCAGTTGCATGTGGAACAGCATCTGGAACTCGACGAGCAACTCAGCATGAAGCAGGCGCACGATGAAGTTACCCGGCTGGAAACGGAGATACGCACGGAGATTCCGGAAATTGCGACCATCCTTACGCACATTGAAAGTGAGCCGGCGACGATTGAAACGGGAGAGGAGATCGTTCGCGAGCCGGAATTGGAACAGCGGCTCAAGAACATTGTGAAGGAGTTTCCCGAGGTGATGGACGTGCACGAATTCCAGTTCAAGAAGGTACGCGCGCGGCTGTATGTTTCCTGCCACTGCACGCTGCCCGATGATATGCCGCTTTCGCGAGTGCACGACGTTCAGACATCGCTCGAGATCCGCTTCAAGCACGACGCGCCGCAGTTGTTCCGCGTGCTGATTCATCCCGAGCCGATGACGGATAACCGCCGCTAGGCAGTGGTCGGTGGCCAGTGGTCAGTGGTCAGAGTTGGTCTCATAAATAGGTTTTGGGCAGGGCACGGCTTCAGCCGTGCCGCTACGGTTCGCATAAACACTGGGCTTTAGCCCCCGGAGGGAACTGCCCCATGTCTTCGTTTATGAAACAACTTTGAGTTAACGAAAGGACACAGTGACCGAAGCTTCAGTAAATTGGACGGACAAAGAAAGATTCGTAGGGTCGGCAACTTCACGGCACTCGATCGTGATGGATGCCGCACCCGAGAAGACTGCCAACAGCCCGATGGAGTTAGTGCTGCTCGGTTTGTGCGGTTGCACGGCATCGGACGTAGTGGGAATTCTCCGCAAGAAACGTGAGCCGTTCACCGGGCTCGAAGCGCGGGCAGAAGCCGAAAGAGCGGACGGCTACCCCGCCGTCTATACGTCGATTCACTTGAATCTATCTCGTTCGCGGACAGGTGTCGCAGAAAGCCATGGAACACGCGGTCCGGCTTTCCAAAGAAAAGTACTGCTCCGTTTCTGCCATGCTGGAGAAGACTGCGAAGATCACCTACGCCATTGAGCACGTTTCGTGAAGGCTGGCACTAATCCGCTGCGGGGTTACTTCTATATTGGGAGTGCGGCCTTTCTGTGGGGAGTCTCCGCGACGCTCGGTCGCGCGGCATTCACCGGTCATCTGCTGCCGGGCGGGGCGTCGCTAGGAACTTCACTCGGCGCGCCACTAGGAAAGATCGATCCGCTGATCCTGTCGCAGAGCCGTGCAACTTTGTCGCTGGCGGTGTTATTGCCGGTGCTGCTGGCGCGGAGAGGAGCGTCCGCGCTGCGCGTTCCCGGGCGCGACCTGGTGCGGTTTTTACTGCTTGGAATTCTGGGAGTCGCTGCGTCGAACTATTTCTACTACCTCGCGATTCAACGGACGAACGTAGCGACGGCCATCATCCTGCAATACACGGCGCCGGTTTGGGTGCTGCTCTATACGGTGGCGCGCGGAGCGCAGCGGCCGTCCTTGCGGAGAAGCGCGGCGGTGGGGCTGGCGGTGGTGGGTTGCGCGCTGGCGGTCGGCTTTGTTGGCTCGGGCGGCTTCCGCATGGACGCGGTCGGAGTCACGGCTGCACTGCTGGCTGCATTTTCATTTGCGTTTTATAACGTCGGCGGACACAGTGTGCTGGCGCTCTACGACCGCTGGAAAGTACTGCTGTGGGTGTTGGTGGCTACGTCAACATTCTGGATCTTCGTGAATCCCCCGTGGAAAATTGTTGCCGCTCACTATGGCGGGCAGCAGTGGGGATTCATGCTGGTGTTTTCGCTGGTTTCCGTGCTCGGGCCATTTTCCTGCTACTTTGCCGGGCTGCAGCACCTGGAGCCGACTCGCGCCATTGTGGCCAGTTGCCTGGAGCCGGTGTTTAGTATCTTGATCGCGGCGCTTGTACTGGGGGAGTTACTGCGGCCGATGCAGACTGTTGGAATCGTTGTGGTGCTGGTAGCGATTGTGTTGATCCAGTTGCCGGAACGGGCTCGGGGGGAGGAGTTGGTCGTCGAGCCGATCGAGTGAGTCAGCAGCTAGCCGGGAAGAATCGGCAAAACCTATTGCAGGAGCCGGAAGTAGCGCTCGGCCTTCGCCACGTCGCGTCCGATCTGCTCTCTCAGCGCTTCAACGGAAGGGAACTTGATCTCGTAGCGCAGGCGATCGAGGAAGTGGAGTTCGACTTCGGTTTCCGCGGAAAGTTCAAGGGGATGGAAATTCAGTAGATGGGACTCGATGGCAAACGAATCGCTGCCAAAGGTCGGACGGTTCCCGATGTTTGTAACTGAATCGAAGCATTCCTGGCCGACGCGGGTGCGGGTGACATAGACGCCGTCCTTGGGGACGAGTTCTTCGTAGTGCGCCAGGTTAATGGTGGGTACGGTGTACTTCGATCCGTAGCCGCGTCCACGGCCGGCGGTTGAGAGAATGCTGAACGGGCGCGCCAGTAAGTGGCGCGCCGGGCTGACTCGGCCTTCGGAAAGCAACTTTCGGATGTGGCTGCTCGAAACCCGTTCTCCACGCAGGCGCATCTCGGGATAATCATGCACCTCGAATCCCATCTCCCGGCCCAGATCGCGCAGCAGTTGAATGTTTCCCGCCGCCTTGTGCCCGAAGTGGAAGTTATAGCCTTCGTGAACCTCACGGGCATGCAGGCGCTTCTTCAGAATTTCATGGGCAAACTGGTGCGGCGTCATCAGCGAAAGATCGCGCGAGAAGGGGAGCAACAGAACCGCATCGATGCCGGTGGCTTCCAGCAGACGTAGTTTTTCCGGAGCCGGGGTCAGCAGTTTCAGGTTGTGATCGGGACGCAGGATGCGGGCGGGGTGGGGCTCGAAGGTGACAACCACCGACTGCGCGTTTCCGCCTTTTGCTCGCCGCACAATCTCGTCGAGAACATGGCGGTGAGCGCGGTGCACACCGTCGAAGTTACCGACGCTGACGAGCGCTGGCCCGAAGTCGCGGGGGACGTCGTCGAGTTTGTGGAAAGTCAGCATCCGAAATCTTTTTCGCCGCCGAGACGCCGAGAGAATCTTATTAGAACTTATTTCATAATCTGGTTTCAGAGGGGACGGGCAGTTCCCTCAGTGCGTAAAGCCCAGTGTTTATGCGGCTTGTAGCGGCCCGGCTAAAGCCGGGCCCTTTCAAAGAACCATTCATGGAACACGTTCTAAGAAAACTCGGCGATCTCGGCGTCTCGGCGGTGAACTCAAATTTCAAACTCCAATTTCAGTCCGTCATACGCCAGCTGCACGTCCGGCGGCAATGCGGCATTGGTCGCCTCGTGCGGCAGGTCGTGGCAGATGTGCGTGAAAAACGTGCGCTTCGGCTTCACCTCGTCCACGATCTTTAGCGACTGCTCGACGGTCGAATGCGTGGGATGCGGCTTATAGCGCAGCGCGTCCAGAAACAGGATGTCGAGGTCCCGCAGCTTCTCCAGCGTTTCGGCCGGGACCTCGCTGTGATCGGTCAGGTAGGCGGCCGATCCGAAACGGAAACCAAGGATTGGGGTTTCGCCGTGAATCACCGTCAACGGCTCGAAGCGCGCGCCGAACAGTTCGATGGGGCCCTCGATCGGCAGCAGGTCGACCAGCGGCAGTCCTCCAAACTTATACGAGGCCTCAAAAATGTAGCGGAACATGTTGCGCAGGAATTCACAGCCTCGCGTCGTGGCATAAAGAGGCAGCCTGCCCGGCTTGTGCCGATAAGTCAGGGGACGCAGGTCGTCGATTCCGAGGATGTGGTCGGCGTGCGTGTGAGTGTAGAGCACGGCATCGAGTTGCGTAATGTTTTCGCGCAGCGCCTGCTCACGAAAGTCAGGCGTGGTGTCGATCATGACGTGGCGGCCGTTGTAGCTGATCATCACGGAGGGGCGAGTGCGGCGGTCGCGCGGGTCCGGCGAACGGCAGACGGCGCAATCGCAGCCGATGGTTGGCACACCCATCGACGTGCCGCTGCCTAATACCGTCAGAGTCGCATGCATCAGCCGTTTGTACCTGTAATTGGGCCGGGCGCCTGCGGAGGATGCGCCAGAGCGTTGGTCACTTCCACGTAGGCCATGCGCAGTTCATAGAGGCAGTTCTGCAGGAATCCCTGCTCCTTCGGAGTGAGATTGCCCTTGGTTTTTTCAGCGATCATGCCGAGCGTGTCGATGGTTTGCCGCGCGCCGATCAAGTCGACTCCGGGCTGGCCGCCCTGTTCGTGCATCAAGCCGAGCTGCATCATGGCGGTCATGTAGAGCGAAGCCATGAAGCGCTCGAAACTCATTTCGAGTTCTTTCGCCGAGCGTCCGCTGAGTTCGACTCGCGTATCCAGATCACGCGACGACTGGCGGTAGGCATCATGCTGTGCCTGCTGCTCGGAGGCGCTGGGCGGTTCGGGGATATCCGTTTCGTGTGCGGTTGCCACTGGTGTGGGCGCGGCTTCTGGGATCGTCGAAGCGGGGGTCGAAACAACCGTCGGAGCCGTCGTTGCAGCAGCCGTCGCCACGACTGGAGGTGCTGCTTGTTCTTCCACGGAATCGGATCGAAGTTCTCCTTCGGAGGTGAACAATCGCTTGTCGCTTACTTTGAATTCGCTTTCTTCTTTTCTTTTTTGCGCCATATGGTTACCTGGTTTCCAATAATTCGGTAGTGGGCTGTTTTGAAATTATTTATTCCGCGCGGGCCACAAAGCCGTCTGGTGTCGGTTCAAAATTTACGAACCCGTAAGCTCCCAATTCTTCCTGAAGCTTATTCGATGGCACCGTTCCAATCACTCTGAGCTTCGCAACTCTTGATCCAGAAGAGTAGATACCGTGGTGCAAATCAACTTCTCCAATGACGTTTATGCAGCTAGCCTCGGTGTCTCCTTCATCCGAGACCTTAAACAGTGTTATTCCTTGTAAGGCGTCAGCCATCCCACGCAGTTGCCACAATCGCTCGGCCACAGGTCTGTGGTGCGCGGAATCAACAGCCCAGACTGGCATCTGCTCTGCCAACTGCTCCAATTCGGGATATGCAGCGTCTAGAACGATTGCGACTGTCATGCTGCGGCTCCTATCGCTTTCACGTCCAATAGTCCCACCAACCCCTTCTCAATGTCACCCTCGGCAGCCGGCTTTATCGTCAAATTCAGAACACCCCACCAATAATTCTGGTCTTCTGAAATTCTTCTCGAAATTCAGGCGATCGGGAGCGATGCCAGTTTCAGCTTCGCCGTTCCCGCACGCAAATCTTTTCCTGCAGCCTCGCGTCGCAGATAACCCAATGCGACTGGGCGATCTCCGCCGGGCAGAGGCAAAATCGCGCTGCTCGTGATCTCGCCAACTTCTTTTTCGTCAGCCACAATCTTCGCGCCCGGTTCGGGCAGAGTGCCCTCGACCGCGAACGCGGTGAACTGCCGGTGCACCGCGCCGCGCGAGCGGATGCGTTCCACGATCTCCTGACCGAGATAGCACCCTTTGGTGAAATTCAACGCGCGTGTCTGCCCGGTTTCCTGCGGCAGATCGCGCTCGCGGATGTCCGCGCCGAATTGCGGGATGCCGCGCGAGATGCGGAACAGATTCAGCGGAGTCGTTCCGATTGGCCGCGCACCCGCCTTGAGCAGCGCGCCCCAAAGTTCGCCGGTGTGCTCAGGGGCAATCCAAACTTGCCAGGACTCGCGCGCTTCCTCGCCCGCACGCAAGAGCGTGATGGTCTTCTGCTGCCAGGTAACGGCCGCGAACTGCAGGTGTGCGAGATCGGGAACGGCGATACCGGCGCGTTCGAGAACATTGCGCGATTCGGGTCCGGTCAGGCCGAGCGCGCTGAGCTTGTCGCTGATGTCGGCGATCTCAACATCGTCGGTGATTATGTAGTGATCAAACAGCTGCAATACTTTTTCTCGCTGTACGCGTTCCGTATCCACCAGCAGTGAGTCGCTACGCTGGAAGGCGTAGAGGTCCGCCTGAATGCGGCCCTGCGCGTTGAGCAGAAAGGCATAGACGCCGTGGCCGGGGGCAAGATCGCGAACGTTGTTCGTGGCCATGCCGTTAAGCCAGCGGACGCGGTCGCCGCCGGTCACCGCGATCTTGGCGCGCCAACTCAGGTCATAGAGGCCGGAGCCTGAGAGCAAGGCCTGAAACTCGGCGCGAGTATCGCCGAAGTCGGGCGCGGTGGCCGCGCCGCTGTGCTCACTCCGGTTCGCCCCAGGAAGTGTCGTCGAAGTCATAGATTCAATCTTTGATTATAACGAACGGGCGCACTTCGACCGGCACACGACCTCTTACCACGACTTCTCACAATGAGCAGATGGTTCCAGTGTGTAAAACGTCGCAACGCAAGACGGCGGGTTGCGAGCGCGTCTCTTTGGCTGGAGGCAACGGGTTTATGAATGGTTCTCGGCTGTGCTAGCTTGGATGGTGGAACGATGGGGACGCGCGAGGCGGGCGAGTGGGTGGCGCAAAGAGCCGGTAGCCGATGAGAACCGCGTGGTACCCGATCATTTTTCTAAGACAGAAGCTTTCGAGACAGAGGGAACATGAAGCTGTGGAAGTCGGCCGTAGTTGTCCTGCTATTCACTTTGCTGGTTCGCGGAGCGTGGTCGCAAAACCAGCCGCAAGCTCCAGCCGACAACAAGAACGTCGATAATCTTGGCCTCCACGTCGAGGCTCAGAATCAGGATCAGCCGCAGACCGCGCCAGCCCAGAACCCACCTGCGGCGGAAACCACCATTTCTTCCAAAGAGGCGAAGGAACTTTTTCGCTCGGTGGACGAGATCCTGCAGTTTGCCAGCCAGGACACGGGCCTGCCGATCAAGCACAAGGTGAAGCGCAGGTTGACCAAGCGCGACGAGGTGCAGTCCTACATCCGGAAGAGCATGAAGGAGGACAAGGACGCGAAGCGCCTGGAGAGGTCGTCGGCGGTGCTGAAGAAGTTCGGGCTGCTGCCGCGGAACTTCGACCTGCCCAACTTTCTGGTGACGATGCTGCGGGAGCAGGTGGCGGGATACTACGATGAAAAAACGAAAACTGTGAATTTGCTGAACTGGGTGGACGTAGAGCAGCAGAAGCCGGTGCTGGCGCACGAACTGACGCACGCGCTCCAGGACCAGTCGTTCGGCATCGAGAAGTGGATGAAGGGATCGACGGAAAATACTGACAGTAAAAGGGATGATCCAAGTCCGAATGACATCGAAGGTGACGAAGAATCTGCTGCGCGGCAGGCGGTGGTCGAGGGGCAAGCAATGGTAGTGCTGCTGGACTATTCGCTGGCGCCTACCGGGAAGACGCTGTTGGAATCGCCGCAGATTGTCGAAGCGCTCAAGCAAGGCATGCTGGTGGGGACGGCGGATTCTCCAGCGTTCCGCGATGCTCCGATCTTTTTGAAAGAGGAGCTCACCTTCCCGTATCGCTACGGACTCGACTTTACCGCCGCGCTCTTGCAGGCAGGCGGAAAGGAGCTGGCTTATGCAGGTGCGTTCAAAGACCCGCCGAAAACGACGCGCGCAATTATGGAGCCCCAAACGTACCTTGCGCACGAGAAGCTTGAGCCGATGAAGATGATCGACATGGAGAAAGACTTCAAAGGCTACGATCCTTTCGATATCGGTGCGATGGGGGAGTTTGACGTAGATGTTCTAGTTGAGCAGTATGCGGGGCGGGATGAGGCCGGGGCGATGTATCCGGAGTGGCGCGGCGGATATTACTTTGCCGGTAGGCCGAAGCGAGACAAATCGGCGCCGATCGGAGTGCTGTACGTTTCCCGCTGGTCGAGTGCGGCGAAAGCGGCGGAGTTCGCGGCAGTGTATGCGAAATCGCTGGCCGAGCGGTATCAGAAGCGACAGGGCCTCGCAATGGATGGCAAAGTTGCGGAAGACGCGCCGCCAGTGGATTCCTGGCGAACGTTGCGCGGACGGCATACCTGGCTGACAGAAGAGGGAGTCGTAGTGATTGAAGTCCGCGGCGACGCGGTACTGATCAGCGAAAGTTTGGATGACGAGACGATGAAGCGGGTGGAGGGGGATTTCTGGCCGGAAGAAAAAGCCGCGTCCGGCAAGCCATGAGTTTCCGTCTTGTATAATCACGAGTTCCGCAGTCGTTTCCAGTAACTTCGGCCCGTCCCAATCAGGAGCGCATTTGCAGCAGGCAGAGATTGGCATTATCGGCGGCAGCGGTCTGTACCACATGCCGGGTTTTAGCGACGTGCACGAGGTGCAGCAGCAGACTCCATTTGGAGATCCTTCGGATGCTTACATTCTGGGGACGCTTGAGGGTCGTAAGGTGGCGTTTCTTGCGCGCCATGCCCGCGGGCACAAACTTCTGCCGAGCGAACTGAATTTCCGGGCCAATATTTACGGTTTTAAGCAGTTGGGAGTTGAGCGCATTGTTTCGGTTTCAGCCGTGGGGTCCCTGAAGGAAGAGCACAAGCCGCTCGATTTCGTTATCCCCGACCAATTTTTCGATCGCACCCGCCACCGCGTAGACACTTTCTTCGGCGACGGCATTGTGGCGCACATTGGATTTGGCGATCCGGTGTGCGACGAAATGGCAAAGGTGGTCCGCGGCGCATGTAAGGCTGCAGACGTATCCGCGAAGCTGGGAGGGACTTACGTCTGCATGGAGGGTCCGCAGTTTTCTACCAAGGCCGAGTCGAATGTGTATCGCAGTTGGGGCGCGGATGTGATCGGCATGACCAACTTGCAGGAAGCGAAGCTCGCGCGCGAAGCGGAGATTTGCTACGTCACGATCGCCATGGTGACCGATTATGACTGCTGGCATCCGCATCATGATTCCGTGACCGTGGAGCAGATTGTTTCCGTGCTGGTAAAAAACGCAGAGAACGCCGCGAAAGTCTTGAAGGCCACGGTGTCAGCGATGCCGAAGGAGCGCTCCTGCAAGTGCGGAAGGGCGCTGGCGAATGCCATTCTGACCGATCCAGCCAAGATTCCGGCCGCGACGAAAGAGAAGCTGCAGTTGATATTGGGAAAGTATTTGAAATAGTCGTTGGTCGTTAGTCGTTAGTCGTTCGCGAACGTATTGCGGAAATACGGAAAAGTTCACCTGACATTCGCTAACGACTAACGACCGACGACTAACGACTGACTTACGGAGACTCATGAGCATCCTGGTAGTTGGTTCGGTTGCCTTTGACACGATCGCCACGCCTTCCGGCCGAGTGAACGACATTCTCGGAGGGGCTGCGACTTATTTCGCGCTGGCCGCCAGTTACTTCACCGAGGTGCGGATGGTGGCGGTGGTGGGCGAAGACTTTACGCCCGAACACGAAGCCGTGCTGAAAAATCGCGGTGTCGACACGCGCGGCATCGAGCGGACCCAGGGGAAGACTTTTCGCTGGGGCGGACAGTATCTCGACAACCTGAATGAGGCCAAGACCGAATTCACGGAACTGAACGTGTTCGAGAAGTTTCAGCCGCGCATTCCCAAAGAGTATTCGGACACGCAGGTCCTGTTCCTCGCGAACATCCACCCCACACTGCAAGCGGCGGTGCGCTTGGAGATGGATGGCGTGCGCCTGACGGGCGGCGACACCATGAATTTCTGGATCCAGGGCACGCCCAAGGAGTTGGCGGAAACGTTGAAGCTGGTGAACGTGCTCCTGATCAACGACACCGAGACCAAGATGCTGGCCGGGGAGAAGAATCTTCCGCTCGCGGCGAGAAGAGTTCTTACGATGGGACCGAACGCGCTGGTGGTGAAGCACGGTGAGTACGGAGCGACAATTTTTTTCCGCGAGGGAGCCTTCGGCATTGGATCGCATCCTTTTCGCGCGCCAGCGTTGCCGATTGAAGAAGTAAAAGACCCGACAGGAGCCGGCGATTCGTTTGCCGGCGGCTTCATGGGCTACATCGCGTCGCAGGGAGAGATTAATCGTGAGGTGCTGAAGCGGGGCTTGTTTTACGGCGGGGTGATGGGATCGTTTGCCGTGGAACGCTTCGGGACGGAGCGGCTGCAGAATCTTACGCGCGGGGAAATTGACGCGCGCTTTCAGATATTCCGCGAACTGACGCACCTGGAATAGGACCATTGCGGTTTATTCGTAACAGCCCGTGGTGCAAGTAAGGTTCGTATCAGGGCATGCCCTCAGGCATGCCTAAGGGCTGGGTGATAAGAGCGCCTTCAGGCGCTGAGGCCGGTGATTGGAGTTTCACCACGGGCCTGTCAAACCATGACAGAGCGCACAGTGAGGGTAGAGTGACGGTGAAGACAGCCAACGTTCCGGACCGCAGCGCGGCCCGCTTGGCCGGGATAGCTGCCCTTGTGTCTCTGTTTTCATTTTCTTACTACTTTCGACACGGCGACCTGTTGCTCTATGGCGACGCGGTCGCGCACATTAACATTGCGCGGCGCGTTTTCGATTCGCAGACGCCCGGTCTGCTGCAATTGGGGACGGTGTGGTTGCCCCTGCCTCATCTGCTGATGATCCCGTTCATTTTCTCGGACGCGATGTGGCAGAACGGGGCGGGCGGTTCGATTCCTTCGATGATCGCCTACGTGCTCGGAGTCGTGGGAATCTTTCGCCTCGTGCGCGGCATGCTGGAGGCCGATCTCCGCGCGAAACCGGCGGCTGGCGTGGGCGCATGGGCCGCGGCATTCGCTTATGGAGCCAATCCGAACCTGATCTACATGCAGGCGACGGCCATGACGGAGTCACTCTATCTTGCTCTATTTATCTGGGCCGTCGTGTACTTCGCGGAATTTATTCGGAGTTTGCGGAAAAATGACCTGCGAGAAAATGAAGATGGAGATCGACGACAGGCGCCGGTGGCGCGCACTCCGCTCGTCGGCTGCGCCTGCTGTCTGGTGGGCGCGGAACTCACGCGCTACGACGGATGGTTTCTGGCGGGTGTGATGGGAGCGGCCGTCGTCGTCATCGCGCTGCGGCGGTGGCAGAATCACGACTTAGACGATCGCGCCTTGCGGCGGGTAGCAGTGAAGTTCCTGTTGGGCATTGCGGTGGTTCCCGTCCTGTGGCTGGCGTTCAACCGGGTGGTCTACGGGAACGCGTTGGAGTTTGCCAATGGCCCATACTCGGCGAAGGCGATTGAACAGCGCGTGGGTGCGCCGAATCCGGCGCTCCACCATGCCGGAGTCGCGGCCATCTATTTTTTGAAATCGGCACAGTTGAATATGGCGAATGGCAACTGGGGCCGGTTCTGGCTGGCGGCGGCGCTTTTGGCGTTGGCAATCGGAGCATGGCAACTGCGGGCGCAATCGGCTGCATTGGTGCTGCTGTTGCTATGGATTCCGCTCGTGTTCTACGCGTTTTCGATTGCGTACGGCTCGGTGCCAATTCATGTCTACACCTGGTGGCCATTTGCTGCCTTTAACCAGCGCTATGGACTCCAGTTGCTGCCCATGTTCGCGG
>JBEKAF010000031.1:0-40154 GCA_050018355.1 Terriglobales bacterium
ATGAAGGGCCCAGGTAGACTACCTGGTTGATAGGCAGGATGTTGAAGCGCAGTAATGCGTGTAGCTTACCTGTACTAATCGCCCGTTCGGCTTGACCATAAAATTTACTCGGTGCAGAAAAGCAGTTATCAGTTCTCAGTTGCCAGTTCTCAGTTAGAACCTGAACTGGAACCAGCAATGTTGTTAGGAAGTCGTTCGAACCTGGATGACTGAGAAGCAATACTGATGACTGCGCGCCGACGAAATCGCCAAGTAGTAGAGACGGGGCTTGCCCCGTCTCCCCAATCTATTCAGTTGTGAGGCTTCGTCCTCAGGATCTTTGATAGCTATCAGCTCTCAGGTGTCAGCTCTCAGTTTTTTTGAGAGACGGCGGATTGGGAGCGCTCACAAGTTTGCCGGGCATCAGCCACGAAAGTCAGCGCAGCGCGAAGTTGCTGAAAGCTGACGGCTGATTGCTGACGGCTCCGACTTGTCGGTGATCTTACCGCGGGGGTTCCACCCGTTCCCATCCCGAACACGGAAGTTAAGCCCCGCAGGGCCGATGGTACTGCACGCGAAAGTGTGTGGGAGAGTAGGTCGTTGCCGGCATAGATAAAGGCCACGTTCAGAAATGAGCGTGGCCTTTTCCGCTTTCGTACATTCCAATTTGGGCGCAGAGGCTCAGTCTCTCTCGCGGAGTATCGCTGCGAGGACGCGAGGACTGCGGCGGCCGTGCAGCACGGCGATCACCATGAGCGGGTTTTCGTCCGGCGCGTAGGCAATCACATAGTCTCGCAACGCCCGGGCGTATAATCCCCAGCGAGAAAGCCATAGGAGGAACCAACATGGCCAAGACCAAGCAGTTCACAATCTCGATTGAGAATCGACCGGGTACGGTTGCTGAGATCGCTCGCACACTGGGGAACGCCAAGGTGAATATTCTCGCTCTCTTGGGAACGGCGCAAGGGACTATTGGCACGGTGGAACTCGTCGTAGAGGATGCACGGCGAGCCAAGAAAGCGCTGGACGGAGCCGGGCTCACGTACAAAGAAACCACCGCCGTGGAGCACGAGTTGCCCAACAAGCCCGGCGCGCTGGCGGAGTGTTTAGACAAGCTCGCCGCCAAGGGCGTCAACTTGAATTCGATCTGCGCCACTGCCTCGAAAGGCGGGAAGAAAGCGGTTGTGGTCTACACGGTAGCGGCGGAAGAAAAAGTGGCGGCAGCATAGGGCCGAGCGCTAGGACAACAACGCTGGCGGCGAGAATCAGCGGTTGCCGCCTGAAACAAAGGCCACGTTGCGAAATCAGCGTGGCCTTTTCCGGTTGGTGCATTATTTCGGAGGCGATGGCTGACGGGTTCGCCCCGCTTCGACAGTCCGCTTGGTGATAACCTTGCAGGATGCCTCACGATCCTGATGCAGGCCCCCACTCTCCTAAATCTGCTCGATCTTCTGCGGCGGGTGTGTTCGCGCTCGTCATTGCGCTCATCGTGGGGCTGCTTCTCGGGGTACTGTCTGTCGGCTCGGTTGGATGGTTGATGCTGTCGCGAAGTTCCGGGCGGGCTGTGTTGAGCCATTTGTTGTCGGCGGCGACAGGCAGAACCGTCAGCATCGATGTAAGCCAGCCCACAGTGGTCGATCGCATTCAGCGGCTGCAGCGGCTGGAGACCGTGGTTTACACCATGGACAAGTTGGTGACCGGCGCGAAAGAAAATCCCTTGTTGCCGGATTTTCTGACCGGAGATCGCCTCTTGATGATGGTGCATGGCGAAGTTGTCGCCGGGATTGATTTCTCGAATCTAAAGCTGGACGACGTCAGAGTGGATGGCAAGCAGATTCACTTGCATCTTCCGGCGTCGCAGGTGTTCAGCACCCGGCTGGACAGCGCGAAGACCCGGGTGTATTCCAGGCAAACTGGGTTGCTGGTACCGACCGACCCGAATCTGGAAACGCAAGTGCGCCAGGAGGCGGAACGTCAGATGCAAGAGGCAGCCTTGGCCGATGGCATTTTGCGAACCTCCCAACAGAATGCAGCTTCTACGATCAGCAGTCTGTTGCAGGGTTTGGGATTTGAGAAGATTGACTTCGACTAGTGGCAGTGTGGCGGTGGTGCGTGGGGCGGACAGGAGTGTCCGCCCCACACGGTTACGCTGCTGTTTGTTGTTGATAAGCGGGGACGAATGACTCGGCTACGAAGGTTTCGAACTTCGTCGGCGTTGTAGTGCTGGCGGTGCGAGGTTCGAGCGGGCGCATGTGTCCTGCGTTCAGGGCGGCCGCCATCTCGAGGATTAGCCCGGCGAAATTTTCGGACATCCCCATCTGAACCATCGCGGCTCGAACCTGATTATCGGGGGCCTGGATGTATCCGAGATCGGGTTTGCCGATGGCCTTGCCGATAATGGTGATTGCTTCAGTGTAGTCGAGGTCGCGCTGTCCGTGCAGCTCGAGCGTCTGCTTGCCGTGGAACGCAAGCCGCAAGAGAGCGTCGGCGGCTGCCGCTCCGATGTCGCGGGTGGCAATCATGGGAAGCTTCAGATTCGGACGAAGCGGTCCGACCGCAGTGCCGAGCATGCGAATGGCACCCGCTTGCGGCAGCGTGTTTTCCATGAAGTAGCCGGCGCGCAGGTGGAGTACGTTCGCTCCATCGATCTGGTTGAGCTTTTGTTCCAGGTTGTGGAGGCCGACTACGGGCCCGGTTCCGCTGGCTTTGTCGGCTCCGAAACTGCTGAGCGAAACAATATTGTTGACTCCCGCGTTTTGTACTGCGGTCGCGATCGCGTCGCTGACGCGGTCCTGAAAAGCGCGGAAGTCGCTGCTGGTAGGGTCGGGTGGAATCAACACGTAGGCTGACTCTGATCCGCGGAAGGCTTTGGTCAGGGTGGGTCCGTCGGTGGCATCGCCGATGAATATCTCCGCGCCTTCCACCGCGAGAGGTTGCAACCGAGCCGCGTTTCTGCCGACGACACGAACTTTCTGCCCGCGGGCAAGAAGGTTCTTCGCCACTACATGTCCAGTGTTGCCGCTTGCTCCAAGAACAACGTACATATTGACCTCCATTCACAGATTGGATGCGGCAGGCTTGCGTTTGGGCTCCGGGCAGAAGGGCAGCGGATGTAAACCGCTTGCGCGATTTCATGAAACGAACCCCCTGCAAAATCAAAGGTGGCAGACAGGAGTGTCCGCCCCACACTTTGCCGACTACCCTGGCAACTCGCGGGCTATCACTTAGGTAACCTCGTCATCCAGCCCCTGCGCAACTAATTTTTCGTCGGGGGGTTTCTATCCACATGAACAACAAATTCGCCAACTCGCTGTTAATCCTGGCAGTCGGGGGACTTATGCTTGCTGGTTCCGCCTCTGCTCAAACCGCAACCACTACCTCGGGCGCGGGCCCTGGCGTTGTCGATCCCGGCCATCCGCGCGTTAATCAAGTGAACCGCCGCGAGCAAAACCAGCAACAGCGCATTGGCAACGGCATCAAGAGCGGGAAATTGAACTCGCAGCAAGCGGCCAACCTCGAGAAGCGCGAGACCAGTGTGCAGAATCGTGAACAGAGGGATATGGCGCAGCACAACGGCCATCTGACCAAGGCCGAGCAGAAAGGGATCAATCGTCAGCAGAACCGGATCAGCAAGAGCATCTACAAGGACAAGCACTAACTAGTAATCCGGCGAGAGGGCGCAAGAGAGAAATGAGAGGACAGCCGCAGGCTGCTGCGGCTTTTCTTTTGCGCGCTGGGGCGCGCTGGCGCGTTCCTAAAATTCTTCAACAGCCGACCATTCCAAACTCTGATCTTACCAGTTCAATTTCAACGCAAACTGGAACTGGCGCGGGTCGTAGGCGGCGGTGGCTTGACCGGCGACGTTCATTTGCGGGTTTACGGCCGCCACGTTGTACACGTTGGCGATGTTGAACATGTCGGCGATGAGATCCATGTTGAAGCGCTCGCCGAAGTAGATGCGTTTGGCGAGGCGCACGTCGTTAAAGACGGTCCACGGCGCGATGCCGGCGTTGCGGCCGAGGTTGCCGTCGAGGCCCAGCAAGGTGACGTGGGGGTAAGGAAATGGGCCGGGAGTGAAAGCTTGATAGCAAGGCTCCTGGAAAACGCCGGTGGGTGAGAATTTCGACGGTATTACCGGGTTTCCAGCCTCCGTGCATGCAGTAGTTTCGAAGGTGTTGGGCCGCCCGGTTTGGTCCGACAACTGCTGGTTGTCGCCATTGCCGGTGATGATGTTGAACGGTCGTCCGGAGCTGAATTCGATCTGTGGGGCGAACGTCCAATTGCTAAAGAGCTTGCTGGCGAAGCCGCCGCCG
The DNA here is from genome assembly GCA_050018355.1 of Terriglobales bacterium. Taxonomy (GTDB): domain Bacteria; phylum Acidobacteriota; class Terriglobia; order Terriglobales; family Acidobacteriaceae; genus Acidiflorens. Next base: position 4,293 of record JBEKAF010000031.1, read on the forward strand.
CTGAGTTTGCCCGACTGGTAGACGCCGCTGAAGACGAAGCGGTGGCGCTGGTCGAAGGTAGAGTTGGAACGATCGAGACCGGGGAAGTAGCTGTCCTGCGGGGTGGTTGTCGATTGCAAGTCGGTGGAGTCGTCGATGGTGTGCGACCACGTGTATGAGGCTAGAAACTCGTAGTGGTTGCTGAAACGCTTGCGGAAATTGGCGGTCAGCCCGTGATAGATCGAACTGCCGTTGGAGTAGTTGGCGTCCATGTCGCCGAAGGGAACACAGCCGGCGACGGTTCCAGTTAGAGGATTGCAAGCAGTGTTGAAACCGGCAGTACTGTATCCGCTGGCCTGAAGATACTGCATGACCAGCGGCACCTCGGCTACACACTGGGGGACACCGGCGGCAATCAGGGCGTTGGCGATCGAGGCATTCGTCCCGCTAGGGCGGAAGAAGTTGGTCAACGCAGCGGAAACCCAAGGCACCCCGCTGGGGTTGACACCGCAAGGAGCAAAGCCCTGCGCGGCGGGACCGCTCCCAACGCCCAATGGTCCACCGGTGGTCGCATAAGACGTCGGATCACTGTAAGCCGCCTGCCAGTTTGCCACCAACAAGTCGCCGCGAACCGCGCTGGCGTTAATGGGACGGTTGAGGTGGCGGCCACCGTTAAAGTTGTAGCCCAGGCTGAAGGCGAAGCCATCGCCGAGGTCGCGCTCGATGGTCAGGTTGGCTTGCTGCGCGTAGGCGTAAACGAAGTTCTTGGCCTGCGGGTAACCGAAAGGTTGGGAGCCCAGCGGGAAGCCGGCGGCGATGTAGGTCTGATTGAGAAACAATGTGTTCGACAGGAACGGATCGAAACGCTGCGGGTTGGGGTTGCCGTTGGCGGATGTTTGCTGATAACCGAGAAGGCCGACAAGTCCTGCGGGCCCGGGCGCGCACTGCGGCGCGCCGGAATTTATGAGGTTGCCCTGGAAAATCGGCCATGCGTTCAGGTTGCCCGGATTGCCGGCGGACGAACAAAATCCAGAGCCGGCGAATGCCAACTGGCCGCTGTCCGATCCGTCGGAGGCATCGCCGAGGAAATAGAGGCCGAGCAGGGGGTGGTCATAGAACATGCCGAACGACGCGCGGACCACGGTTTTGCCGTCTCCCTTGGGATCCCAGGCGATGCCAAAGCGAGGCTGAATGTTGTTCTTGTCAGTCTGGATGCCTTTCTGCACTCCTAGGAAGTTGTATCCGGTTTGACCGAGCCCGGTCGGGGGCTTGAACGTCGGCGGGAATTCCACGTCGTAGCGCACGCCGTAGTTCAACGTGAGATTGTGGTGCAGGCGCCAGGAATCTTGCCAGAACAATCCCAAGGGTTTGTTGGAGAACGAGTCGGTGGGAGTGCCGATGCCCTGGATAAAGGCCCCCGGCATGCCAAGGCCGTAGGATTGCACCGGGTTGAACTGGGGGAAGGGAGCCAGAAACAGGGACTGGCTGCCGAAGTTATAGACGCCGCCATAATTTACAGTGAAGGTGGCCGTGAGCGGAAGATAGTTGAAGTCCCCTCCGAATTTCGTGTCATGCCGTCCGATGCTCCAGGAAAAATTGTCGGTGAACTGGTAGCGATTTTCGACGCGCTTGATGTAGGAGTAGGGCTCGCGTCCGAAATAAGCGTAGCCGATAATGTTGACAGCCGGGTCGGAACCGCTCGGAATCTTGGTGTTGTAGAAATAATTCAGGCCTCGGCGGGCGTACTGGAAGCGGAATTCATTCACCTTGCTGTTGCCAAGGGTCCAGGTGTCCTGCACAACGCCGGCCACGTCACGGTAGGTTTGTTGAGAAGTGCGCGAGTAGGCGTTTTGACCGACGGCCTGGTCTTGTCCGTTGACTTCGATGCCGGTGACCGTGCTCGGGCTGGCATTGACACGCAGCGTGAGGCGGTTGTTGTTGCTCACGTTGTGGTCGATGCGAAGCGAGTAGAGGCTGGTGCCTTCGAATATTGGGAAGTTGCCGGATTGCTGTTGCAAGGTCTGGAACGACGCGGGTAGTCCGGTGCAATAGAAATTGAACTTGGCCGCCACGCCAAACGAGGGATTGCAAGAAGAAGGAAACTGTTGCAGTCCCCCGGCGGAGACGGGGACGGGAACAAGGGACGAAGGAAGACCCGCGAACCAGCTCGGATAGCTCCCGTTCAGAGCGATGCCCGAAGAAGCACCGACCATGAAGGCATAAAGCTGCAACGCGGGTAGCGGATAAGGGTTACTGGCGAGGAAGGCCGCCTGACCGTTCGGGCCGCTTGTTGCCAGGATGTCGGGGAGGGAATTCGCCGGATATCCAAAGATTGGTGAGACGTCGACGCCTGTCAGCCCGTAGTACGACGGATTTTTCGACGGGTCGGGGATGCTAGAGAATCCGGTCTCGTGGCGCCGGGTGACTTCATAGGAAAAGTAATAGTAAGTTTTGTCTTTCTTGATCGGCCCGCCGAAGGCCGCGCCTCCCTGGACGCGGGTGTAGGCGGGATTGGAGGTGGTGCTGAAGGGGTTGACGGCCTGGAAATTGCGATTGCGCAGGTATCCGTAGACGTCGCCGTGGAAATCGTTCGATCCGGAGCGGGTGATGATATTGACCACGCCGCCCGAGGCGCGGCCGTATTCGGCGGCGTAGTTGTTGGAGATGATTTGGAATTCCTGCACGGCTTCCTGCGAGACGGTGGAGCGCACGCCGTTGGTGGAATTGTCGGTGGCGTCGGCGCCGTCGACGTTGACCAGGTTGGAGCGGGCGCGCTGGCCGCTCATGTTGAGGCCGGAAGTGGGGGCCGCGCCGAGGTTGGGGGCGCTGTCGCGCTGCACCTGCGAATCGGTCAGCGTGAACTGGATGTAGTTGCGGCCATTGATCGGCAGATTGTCGATGCGGCGCTCGCCGATGGTGTTGGTGGTGGAGCTGCGCGAAGTTTCCACGATCTCGGCTTGGGCGTTGACTTCGACGACTTCCTTGCCGCCTGCGACGGTGAGCGTGACGGGTAACTCGGCCATCTCGCCGACGGTGATGGCGATGCCGGTGGCTTCGGCTTTGGCGAAGCCCGATGCGTCCACGGTGACGGAATACGTGCCGGGAGCCAACTGACGCACACTGTATCCGCCCTGGCCGTCGCTGCTGCCCGCGCGTTCCAGGCCCTTGGCGACGTCGCGCACGGTGACGGTGGCGTTGGTCACGACGTTGCCCTTCGGATCTTTCACGCTGACGTGGAGGTCGCCGGTGGCGGCGCCCTGGGCAAAGGCAGATTGACGGACGAGCAAGAACACGAGTGCGAAACAGAACAGACGCAGAGTCGATTTCATAAGGCTCCTGGGATTTTCCGCCTTGGAGGAGGCGGGAATCAAAGTGCGCGGTTTGTGACCAACTACTTGAATTTTGAGCACGCTGTTGGGACGAGATACCGCTGATATGTACATCAGAGGAGGGTGTTTAGGCAAGCGATAAGTGGATTACCGGCTGGCGGAGGCCGACAGGCGGGGACTGTCTTTGTTCCGGGCGTTGTCCCCGCATTGCGTTTGCGGCCGCTTTTCTTTAGATTCTTAGCAGGCTACGGAGATAGTCGGGTGTCGATGCCCAGCCCTAAAGGGGCGGCTGATTTCGAAGAACTTGCGGTATAGCTTTAGCTAAAGCGATACCCTGATACGAACCCGGCAGCGCGCCAAAGGCAGCGATGTCCTGATACGAAACCCGAATTTTTCAGCAGCCTTTTAGAGCGAGATTACTGGCGTGCCAGAAATATTTCTTGTGCCTTCTCTTGTGCCTTTCGAAAACTTCAACGGACATTCCATGACGGGCGAACTGCTGCGGGTGATGGTGTGTCCGCCGGGCAACGCGGGGTGGAATGTTTCCGGGAAAGCCGCGGCATGGCGGGAACTCGGATTTCAGCATGCTCCTGATTTTGCGGCAGCGCGGAGGCAGCACGAGATTCTGTGCCGGCTGCTCAACGAGGGCGGAGCCGAGATCGTGAGTCTACCCTCAGCGGAATCTCTTACGCTCGATGCCGTGTATGCGCACGACGCGTCGCTGGCCACAGACTGTGGTCTCGTCCTGATGAATCCGGGAAAGAAGAATCGCGTGGCGGAGGCGCGGGCTCACGCAGACTCTTGCGGGCAACTGGGCATTCCAGTGTTCGGCGAGATACGGCCGCCCGGGACTTCCGAATCTGGCGACATCGTGTGGCTTGATTCGCGGACGCTGCTCGTCGGGGATGGCTATCGGACGAACAAAGCGGGAATCGAGCAGATGCGGACGCTGCTCTCCCCCAGAAATGTTGAGGTGCTGTCGGCGCCGCTGCCGTACGGCCCCGGCCCTTCTGCCTGTCTGCACCTGATGTCGCTGATGAGCATGCTCGATGAGCAGACCATTCTGGTCGATCTGCCGTGGCTGGCAGTCGAGACCGTCGAACTGCTGAAAGGGCGCGGCTTCCGCCTGATTGAGATTGAATACTCCGAACGCGACTCGCTCGCCTGCAACGTGCTCTCGCTGGGTCAGAAGCGCGTGATTGCGATTGAAGAAAACGCCAAAACAAATCAGCGCATGCGCGACGCCGGCTTTGACGTGCGCACGTTTCCAGGATCGGAGATCTGCATCAACGGGGCGGGAGGGCCCACTTGCCTCACACGGCCGCTGCTGCGGAAGTAGGCTTCGGCTTGGACGCAGTCGGCGCCACACGACCCCATTCCGCCTCACTTGGTAGAATCAAAAGGAATGCTTTTGCCGTTTGTCCGCGAAATTTTCGCGGAGGTGGAACAATTACCTGCCTTCACGCGTGCCGCCTCCCATCTGCGGGAGAGCGCGGGACGGATGAGTGTCACTGGACTGTCCGCGGCGGCCAAGGCGCTGATCATCGTTTTGTTGCGACGCACGGTCGAGCGTCCGTTCGTGCTGGTGGTTGCCGACAACCGCGCTGCCGAAGAGTTGCTGCCGGTACTGCGCGCGTTCTGCGAACTGACTGGAGCCGCGGATCCAGACTCGGTCGTAAGCCTTCCGGCGCGCGATGTGCTGCCCTTCCAGAATTTGTCGCCGCATCCGGAGATTCAGGAAGAACGGGCTACGGCGTTGTGGAAGATGGCGACGGGCCGAGCCGCTATCGTTATTTCTCCCGTGACTGCCACCACAATTCTTCTTCGTTCTCCCGAGTACTACGCCGGCCTGGCGCGGGTTTTGCGTCGCGGTGAGATTTTTGACCTAGAGAAGCTGCTCGAGCACCTGAACGCGGTGGGCTACAGCGCAACCGATGTTGTGGAAATGCCGGGGCAGTACGCGGCTCGCGGCGGCATTCTGGATGTGTACTCTCCGGAAGCGGATCGCCCGGTGCGCATCGAGTTTTTCGGGGATGAAGTCGAGTCGATGCGCAAGTTCGACCCGGCGAGTCAGCGGTCTTCAAACCCAGTCGATGAAGCGTTGCTTCTGCCGCTGACGGAAACGCCGGTCACTGAGGAACTGATCGGTTCCATCAACGCGCGGCTTTCGGGGAAACGCATTACGGGAGCGCCGGAGATTGTGGATCAAGCTATGCGCGACTCCGGCGCGGGAATTTTTCCGGGCTGGGAGTTCTACGCTCCGGTGGCGGGCGCGGACCGCAGCATTTTCGGGCTGCTTCCGGAAGCGCGGGTGATTCTCGACGAGCCCGAAGCGCTGATGCAGGAGCTCGACAAAGTCTGGGCCCGCATTGAGGAAGCGCACGAGCGCAGCGGAGTGGGGAACCTGGTTCGTCCCGCTGATCTTTATCTCACGCCGGAAAGCTGGCGGGAAAAAACCGCAGCTCTCCCCGGAGCCGATTTCGAATATCTGGCGATGGCACGCGAGGGCAGAACGGGGGCCGCTTTTCTTTCGCAGCCCGTCACGCGCTTCCACGGCGCGGTGCCCGCCATGATCGAGCAGGTTCAGAAGTTGGTCGGCGGCGGCGCACAGGTAATTCTTGCGGCGCCCAACACGGGAGAAGTCGAGCGCCTCGCCGATATGTTCACCGAGTACAACGCTTCGTATCGTCTGGGAAGCCGCACGCGCAGCGGAGAAAGCTATGCCGATGAAACTTCTTATTTTGCCGGCGATGTTCTCACCACGACGCTGCTGAAGGCTTACCTTCCCGACGGCTTCGTTTTGCCGGAAGCGCATCTTGCGATTTTTGGGGCACGCGATCTGTTCGACGAATCGGACTTGGTCGCGGCGCGTCCGCAACGGCAGAAATCGAAAGTTTCGGCCTTCCTGTCTGACTTCCGTGATTTGCAGGTCGGCGACTACGTCGTCCACGTGGAGCACGGCATCGGGCAGTATCAAGGTCTAAGGGAAATCAACCAGGGCGACGGCGCCGCGGAATTCATGTTGCTCGAGTACGCCGAAGCTGCCCGGCTCTATGTTCCGCTTACTCGGCTTGATCTGGTCCAGAAATATCGCTCGTCGGAGGGCGCGAAGCCCGTCCTGAATCATCTTGGTACCGCCGCGTGGGGGAAGACCAAGGCGCGCGTGCGCAAGGCGATGAAGGACATGACCGACGAGTTGCTCAAGCTCTATGCGCAGCGCCAGTCCGCGCAGGGTCATATCTTCCCAGCCGACACCGAGTGGATGAAGGAGTTCGAAGACGCCTTCGAATACAACGAGACCGAAGACCAGGCACAGGCCATCGCCGACGTGAAGCGCGACATGGAATCGCAACTCCCCATGGATCGCCTGCTGTGCGGCGACGTCGGTTATGGCAAGACCGAAGTGGCGATGCGAGCCGCCTTCAAGGCCCTGAGCGACAACAAGCAAGTCGCCATGCTCGCGCCCACGACCGTTCTCGCATTCCAGCACTACGAAACCTTCAAGCAACGATTCGCGCCGTTCCCGCTCACGGTCGAAATGATCAGCCGCTTCCGGACGGCCAAGCAGATCAAAGAAATTTTGCAAAGAGTGGAAGCCGGCAAAGTGGACATCCTGATCGGCACCCACCGCCTGCTCTCAAAGGACGTGAAGTTCGCCGACCTCGGCCTGCTGGTGGTGGATGAGGAGCAGCGCTTCGGCGTTCGCCACAAAGAGCGCATCAAGCAGATGCGCACGGAAGTGGATGTGCTCACCATGTCAGCGACGCCGATCCCGCGCACTCTGCACATGTCGCTGGTGGGGCTGCGCGACATGAGCGTTATCGAAACGCCGCCCAAAGACCGCATGGCAATCCAGACCGTGGTCGCGAACTGGGACGAAAAGCTGATCCAGTCCGCTCTCGAACAGGAACTCGACCGCGGCGGCCAGGTTTATTTCGTCCACAACCGCATCGAGACGATCTGGGAGATCGCGGCCAAGATTCAGGCAATGGTTCCGAACGCCCGCGTTGCAGTGGGCCACGGGCAGATGGGCGAAGGGGAGTTGGAAAAAGTGATGCTGAAATTTATGCATCACGAAGCCGATATCCTGGTCTCGACCACGATTATCGAGAACGGCCTCGACATTCCGCTATGCAATACGATCGTCATCAATCGGGCCGACCGGCTGGGCTTGTCGGAGCTTTATCAGCTTCGCGGACGCGTTGGCCGCTCGAACCGGCGCGCCTACGCATACCTGTTTTTGCCCGCCGAAATCGAGTTGACGCCCATCGCCCGCCGCCGTCTCGCCGCGCTCAAGGAATTCTCCGACCTCGGCGCCGGCTTCAAGATCGCTGCGCTTGATCTCGAACTGCGGGGTGCGGGAAATCTTCTGGGCGGAGAACAGAGCGGCCACATCGAAGCGGTGGGGTTCGAACTTTATACGCAGATGCTGGAACGCGCGGTACGCGAGATGAAGGGCGAGGCGGGCATTGAAGTAACGGAAATCCAGCTCAATCTCGGCCTCAACATCCGCATTCCGTCCGACTACATTAAAGAAGAGAACCAGCGGCTGCGGATGTACAAGCGCGTCGCAGGAGTCGAGACCGAGTCGCAACTGCACGACGTGCGCTCAGAGCTAATCGATCGCTACGGCGAGACGCCCCGTGCGGTTCGCAACTTGCTGGAGTACGCCGCGCTCAAACTGCAGGCGATGCGGGTTGGCGCAAACGCCATTGAGCGCAAGCGCGAATTCGTGAACATCAAGTTCAGCCCGAATGCCGCGATTGATCCGGGGAAGCTGGCGCGGTTTGTGGCGTCGCAGCGGGGCACGCAATTTACTCCGGAGGGGACGCTGAAGTTCTCGATAAAAATCAACAGCGCCGAAGGCATCCTGCAAACGCTGCGCGATCTGCTGGAAGAGCTGGAAGTGCGCGAAGAAGCAGTCCAGCTATAAACTCCAGTAGGTACAATGATTCCGCAAGGAGCCCGATGGACGAACGACGAACGAATGGCGACCGCCGCAAGATCCGGAAAGTTCGCAAAGCTATTTTTCCCGCCGCCGGATTGGGTACCCGCTTCCTTCCGGCCACCAAAGCTCAACCGAAAGAGATGCTGCCGCTGGTCGATAAGCCCATCATTCAGTATGGCGTCGAAGAGGCGCTGGCGGCGGGATGCGACCAGATCATCATCATCACCGGACGCGGCAAGAGCGCGATCGAAGATCATTTCGACGTCAGCTACGAGCTGGAAAAAATGCTCGAAGAAAAAGGCAAGTACGACTTGCTCAAGATCGTGCGCCAGATTTCGGACATGATCCACGTGGCCTACGTGCGTCAGAAGGAGGCGCTGGGCCTCGGACACGCTGTGCTCGCCGCGCGCGAATTGATTGGCGACGAACCGTTTGCCACCCTGCTCGCCGATGACGTCATCGATGCAAAAGTGCCGGTGCTCAAGCAGTTGATGAACGCATTCGACGAGAAGCACTGTTCGGTGATCGCGACGCAGATTGTCGATGGGCCGGCGATTTCTTCTTACGGCGTGCTCAAGGCGAAAAAGGTTGCGGGCTCTGGTGGCAAACTCTTCGAAGTTCTCGACTTGGTCGAAAAGCCGAGGCTGGAGGATGCGCCTTCGAATCTGGCCGTGATCGGGCGCTACATTCTGACGCCGACGGTCTTCGAGACGCTTTCCGGTATCAAGCCGGGCGCGGGCGGCGAGTTGCAACTCACGGATGGGCTGCGCGGGTTGCTGCGGCGCGAAAAGCTGTACGCCTACGTTTACGAAGGCCGCCGCCACGATACTGGCGACAAACTCGGATTCCTCAAAGCTACGGTTGAGTTTGCACTGAAACGCGAAGATCTGGGCGGGGAGTTCCGGGAATATTTGAAGGGTCTGAAACTGTAACTTTCGTCCAAACGCTAAGGCATAACGTTGCTCAGCACGATGTCGTGGGTCCAATCTTGTTTGTAGCCCTGCTGGCGCAAGAGAGTCGCGAGTTGTGCGCGGTGATGCACTCCGTGCAGTCCCACTTGCGCCATTATTTTCCGCTTGCTGGCCTTGCCATCACCAAAGCCGAAGCGGAATGATTTCGTTCCAGTCTTCCGCGCCGGCGCGATCCATAAACTGGCGCAGCTTTTCCGCCGCTCCTTCACCGATCCCGAATAACTCATCGATCGTGGCATGCGGCAGCGCGTTGAAATCTGGCAGAGCCAGCCCCAGCAGTCGATGGGCATAAAACAAATCCACCGTGAAGATGTGCAAGAGAAAATTGTGGACCGTCGGGCTGCCGGCAATATCGCACGATAGGTCAATCGCCTGAGGATGCTGGCGGAGCCACTCTTTCCACCGGCGATTTTCCTCTGTCGTGTATGCGAACAGTTCCGAAAAGCGGATTCCGTCATTCATCGTTACACCGTGTTCTTGAGTTTCTTCGACTTCTCTTCCACGCCGCGCGCCAGTTTTTCTTTGTGCGTTGCCAGTTTCTTCGCGATCGCGGCATCCGCGAGCCCGAGGATCTGTGCTGCCAAAATTCCTGCGTTCGTCGCGCCGGGCTTCCCGATGGCGACGGTTGCTACCGGAATGCCTGCGGGCATTTGCACGGTCGCCAGCAAGGAATCCATGCCCTGCAGGGAAGTGGAAGGGATCGGGACGCCGATGACCGGCAACGTTGTGTGCGCCGCGATTACGCCTGCCAAGTGCGCCGCTCCGCCCGCGCCCGCGATGATCACGCGAATGCCACGTCCGGCGGCCTGGCGAGCATAATCGGCGGTACGGTCGGGCGAGCGATGCGCTGAAGTTACGTCGATCTCGTACGCGATTCCGAATTCATCGAGAGCTTTTCCGGCTTCGCGCATGATCTCCAGGTCGGAGTTACTGCCCATCACGATCGAAACGAGTGGCTTGGCCATAATTGGTTCGCGTCTATCCTTATGAAGTGAGGGTTCTCAAGCCTCGTGTAATGTCCTGGAAGTTCGTGGCGTAAATCCACAGTGTCATCCTGAGCGAAGCGAAGGACCTCGTGCATTGCGAATTCAAATACATAGGTCCTTCGTTTCGCTCAGGATGACAACCCAAACTTATGTCGCGAATTTATGGGACACGATGCTAGTTCTTCTTCAGCGCCCGTGATGCTATGTCTTTGCGATAGTGCGCGCCCTCGAAGCCGATCTTCGCGCAAGCGTCATAGGCGCGCTGCACGGCCGCTTCTAACTCCGCAGCTCTGGCCGTCACCCCGAGCACGCGTCCGCCGGAAGTATAGAAAACTTCGTCACGTTTGGACGTCCCGGCATGGAAAACTTTTACGCCGTCCAACTTCGCCGCATCCTCCAGGCCGGTGATTTTCTTGCCCGCCTCGTAGGCCCCTGGATAACCGCCCGAAGCCATCACCACACATACCGCCGCATCGTTCGACCACTTAAAATCGCCGTCGCTGGTACGGCCGTCGATCGACGCCTCCATCGCCTCAACCAAGTCGCTTTCGAGGCGCATCAAAATGGGCTGCGTCTCCGGATCGCCGAAGCGGCAGTTGAATTCGAGCACCATGGGGCCGCGCGCGGTCATCATCAGGCCGCAGTAGAGAACGCCTTTATACTCCGCGCCTTCGGCTTTCATGCCGGCGACGACGGGCCGCGCGATGTGGGCGAGCAGCCAGTCGCGCATCTGGTCATCGACGATGGTCCGCGTCGTGTAGGCGCCCATGCCACCGGTGTTCGGGCCGGTGTCGCCGTCGCCCACGCGCTTGTGATCTTGCGCAGCGACCAACGGCGCCACGCGCTCGCCGTCGCTCACAACCAGAAACGAGAGTTCGTCGCCTTCGAGAAATTCTTCCAGTACCACCCGCGATCCGGCCTCGCCCAGCATCCTGCCGCTGAGCATTTCATTGGCGACGGTCGAGGCCTCGTCCTTGGTCTTGGCGATGACCACGCCCTTGCCGGCAGCCAGTCCATCGGCCTTCACCACGATGGGAGTATGGAAGTGCGGCAGCGCATCGCGCACCTGTTCCGAAGAATCGCAGATCGCATAATGCGCCGTGGGAATGCGGTGGCGTTGCAGGAATTCCTTGGCAAAGCTCTTGCTGGTTTCAAGCTGTGCGGCGGCTTTGGTCGGGCCGAATGTGCGCCAGCCTCGTCGCGTGAATTCGTCCACCAAGCCAAGCATCAGCGGCAATTCCGGCCCCACGATGGTGAGGTCGGGCTGGATCTGGTTGGCGAGCGCGATCATTGAGTCGAGGCTCTTTACGTCGACCGCGACGCACTCCGCCTCGTCCGCGATCCCGCCGTTACCCGGCGCGCAGTAGATTTTCGCGACCCGCGGCGACTGCCGGAGCTTCCAGACCAAAGCGTGTTCGCGTCCGCCGCTGCCGATGACGAGGATCTTCATAGTCGAGACATTCAAGGTTAGGGGCGGAAGAAGATGATGTCAAACGAGAACAGATTGCAGAGGTCAGAGGTCAGATTGCAGAGGTGAAAACTGAAATGGCACTCGCCCCTGGTTTTCGCTAAAGACCCTTTTACTGCAAGTGGGTGAACCTCTGCAATCTGACCTCTGACCTTTGACCGCAATCTTTCGGTTAACTACGTTTAATCCCGCCGTATAATCTGCTCACGTGATCACAGTCTCCAAAGAGGACTACCTTAAAGCGATTCTCGGGGCCGAGAGCGAAGGGGAAACCGTTATTTCGGCCACGCTCGCGCACTGGCTCAAAGTCTCGCCCCCGGCGGTAACGATGGCTGTGCGCCGGTTGAAGAAGGACGGCTTGGTGCGAGTGAATTCCGACGGACGCGTTCGCCTGACCGCTGCCGGACGAAAGATTGCTCGCAAGCTTACGGTTCGGCACCACCTGATCGAGCGCATGCTTGCCGAAATTTTCGGAATGGAATGGTACAAGGTGCACGACGAGGCGGAGCGGTTGGAACACGCGGTCTCGCCAGATTTCGAGGCCAGGCTGTTCGCCAAACTCGGGCGTGGAGTCGCGTGTCCGCACGGCAATCTGACGGAACTGGAGAGTCCCGCCAGCCGGCGCCGTCGCGGCCTGCTCCTGCTTGCTCAGGCCGAACCAGGGCAGAACTTTCAGGTGAGTGGTATCTATGAACGCGATCGGCGCCTGCTGGAGTTTCTTGAACAGCGCGGCATCCGCCCCGGAGCCAAAGTTCATGTCGCGCATCGCAATTACGACCACACGCTGACCCTGACCACCGGTGCAGGCCGGGTTTCCCTGGGTGTATCCGCCGCTGAAAAAGTCTGGGTTAAACCGGCAGATAGGAAAGCCGTGTCCAAAGGCTGAAGGTCCGTCCGCTCCGCCGCTCCGTAAATTCGCGTATGAGTTTAGGTTGTCATCTTTACCCTGAGCAAAGCCGAAGGGGAAAGACCTGTGCATTGGGCGGATTCAAGTACACAGGTCCTTCGCTTCGCTCAGGATGACAGTGTGGATTTATGCCTCGAATTTGCGGGGGCACTGCAGTATTCGCAAAAGTAATTAACCGTGGTTTATATGCTGATGTATACTCACGCTAATAAGTCAGCGAGCGGCATCGCTCCGCTGTCCTTTTTGAATGAATGAACCAAAGACAGCATCGGAGCCGCGAGGGGGAACCGTACCCCGATCCAATCTCCTGAACGATCGGCGAACGTCTGGCAGTGACGTCGTCATCACGCATGAGGACATCGATCGAGCGCACGACCGCGAGCGGGTTTCGGCGACGCGGGCGCGGCGCGGATTCCGGCCACGGTTGCGGTTGTTCTGGTTGCTCATTGGCCCCGGCATCCTGGTGATGCTCGGAGAGAATGATGGTCCCAGCATGTTGTCGTATGCGGCGACTGGGGCACGGTTTGGCATTGGTTTCTTCGTGCCGTTCATTGCGCTCACATTCGCCATGGCTTGCGTGGTGCAGGAAATGACCGTGCGTTTAGGCGCGGCCACTCATCGCGGACACGCGGAGTTGATCTTCGATCGCTTTGGTCCGTTCTGGGGTTGGTTCTCGATGGTCGACCTCATGGTGGGCAATTTTCTGACGCTGGTCACTGAGTTCATCGCCATCCGCGCCGGGCTGGGATTCTTCGGGGTGCGGCCCGCGGTTGCGGTCCTGGGCGCGCTGTTGGTGCTCTCCGTCGCGCTCATGACGCACCGGTACTGGACGTGGGAGCGGATCATTTTAGGCGCTGCCATGTTCAACCTGGTGTTTGTGCCGGTGGCGCTGTTGAGCCATCCGCACTGGGGGACGGTGGGCCGCGCATTGGTGAGTTGGAGACCGCTGCCCGGCGGGCTCACGCAGGAGACGGTTCTGATCCTGCTGGCTGATATCGGAGCGACCGTCACCCCGTGGATGCTGTTTTTTCAGCAAAGCGCGATTGCCGATAAGGGTCTCACCACGCGGGACATCCGCTTCGGGCGCGTAGACACGGTGCTGGGAGCGGCTTTGGCGACAGTCGCCGCGCTGGCGACGATGCTGGCGACGGCTCCGCTGTTTATGCACCACATGTCGGCAGCGAACTTCGAAGCCGCCGAATTCGCCCAGGCGCTGCAGCCGCTTATTGGACACTGGGGAGCGGCGCTTTTCGCGCTGGGCATCTTCGAAGCAGGAATGGTCGCGGCAATTACCATTTCGACGTCATCCGCGTATGCCTTCGGAGAAGTCGCGCGACGCCCCCACAGTTTGAATCTTCCCTTCAGGCAGGGGAGGGCGTTCTATCTCGTTCTGCTGGTCGAAGCTGCGGCCGCTGCGGGCTTGGTCCTGATCCCGGGAATTCCACTCGTGTACATCGTGCTGCTGGTGAACGTGATCGCCGTGCTGGCCATGCCTCCGGCGCTTCTTTTCCTGTATATGCTGGTGAACGATCGTGAAATCATGGGCAAACTGGTCAGTCCGCTGTGGGCGAATGTGCTGGCGCTGGGGGTCGTGATCATACTGATCGGCACCGGCCTCTTGTTTGGGATCAGTGTGATCGCGCCCAATGCGCTAGCGATTGTTGGAGGCAGGTAGATGGAAAAACAATTTGATTCCGCACCCGGCGCTGAAGTGAGCCGCGAAGAGTTGACTGCGGTGATGACAGCGCTGGAGCCTGACCAGATCATTTTCACCAAGGAGCACCATCATTGTCCTCGACGGCGGCTGACGCGGACCGAGATGCTTCTGTTCTGGGCGCTGAGGATTTACCTTGTCTTCATGGTCGGCGTGGTTGTCTATCAGATTTGGACAAGCGTGCGGTGAGGATTTTGTGATTTGGAACTTTTGTAATTTGAAACCCGCCACCGGCGTTTTCCAGAAGAGCCGCGCACTCTGATTTCAAATTACCAAATTCCACAATTACCAAATTACAAAATTATTCTTCAAAACGAATTACACTATTTAGTTCCGAGTCCGCATCGCGCCCGGTCCTGTGCCGGAGCTTGAAGGAAGGCCGTTATGTCATCGAATAGTTTTGGCGCTAGCGCAACTTTCAAAGTCGGCAACAAAGAATACGAGATCTACCGGCTCGACGCCCTCGACAAGCAGGGCATCTCCACCCGGCACCTGCCGTTCTCGCTGCGCATTCTGCTGGAAAACCTGCTGCGCACCGAAGACGGGCGCAACGTGACGAAGGAAGAAATTCGCGCGCTCGCAGCGTGGAACAAGAAGTCGAAGCCGGAAAAAGAAATTGCCTTCACGCCCAGCCGCGTGCTGCTGCAGGATTTCACCGGCGTCCCCGCGGTTGTAGATCTTGCCGCCATGCGCGACGCCATGAAGCGCCTGGGCGGCGACGCCAAGCTTATCAACCCGCTGCAGCCCGCCGAACTGGTTATCGACCACTCGGTGCAGGTCGACGAATTCGGCTCGCCGAGCGCCTTCGACGTGAACGCGCTGCTTGAGTTCCAGCGGAACAAAGAGCGCTACGCGTTTCTGCGCTGGGGACAGACCGGCTTCCGCAATCTTGCCATCGTGCCTCCGGACACCGGCATCGTCCACCAGGTGAACCTCGAGTACCTGGCGCGCGTAGTTTTTGTGCACGAAGAAGGCGGAAAGCGCACCGCCTATCCCGACACACTTGTCGGCACCGATTCGCACACCACCATGATCAACGGACTGGGCGTGCTGGGCTGGGGCGTGGGCGGCATCGAAGCCGAGGCGGCCATGCTCGGACAGCCCGTCTCCATGCTGATCCCGCTCGTCGTCGGCGTGAAGCTCACCGGACGCCTGCGCGAAGGCGCCACGGCAACCGATCTTGTTCTTACCATCACCGAGATGCTGCGCAAGCACGGTGTGGTCGGCAAGTTCGTCGAGTACTTCGGCCCCGGCCTGCAAGACCTGCCGCTCGCCGATCGCGCTACCATCGCCAACATGGCTCCCGAGTATGGCGCGACTTGCGGCATTTTCCCGATCGACAAAGAAAGCGTGCGCTACCTGAAACTCACCGGGCGCAGTGAGGAGCAGATCGCGCTGGTCGAAGCCTACGCCCGCGAGCAGGGGCTTTTTCACGATGCCAACACGCCCGAAGCTGAATACTCCGAGCTGCTTAGTCTTGATCTTGCCACCGTCGAATCGAGTCTCGCTGGCCCCAAGCGCCCACAGGATCGAGTCGTGCTGTCGCAGGCACGAGAGTCGTTCGAGAAAGCTTTGCCGAGCTTGATCAAGGCCACGAAAGGCGAGGCCACGAAAGGCGAGCCGAAAACTCCCGCCAACGGGCATTTGCATCACGGCAGTGTGGTGATTGCGGCGATCACCAGTTGCACGAACACGTCGAACCCATCCGTGATGCTGGCCGCTGGACTGCTGGCAAAGAAGGCGGTGGAGCGTGGGCTCGAAGTCCCCGCGACCGTCAAGACTTCGCTCGCTCCGGGATCGAAAGTCGTTCTCGACTATCTCGAAAAAGCCGGCCTGATGCCGTATTTGGAGAAGCTGAAGTTCCACATCGTCGGCTACGGCTGCACCACGTGCATCGGAAACTCCGGCCCGCTGCCGGTTGAAGTTTCGAAAGAAATCGACGAGAAGAATCTAGTTGTTGCTTCGGTGCTCTCGGGCAATCGCAACTTTGAAGGCCGGATCAATTCCGAAGTGCGCGCCAACTATCTGATGTCGCCGCCGCTGGTGGTGGCCTTCGCGCTTGCCGGCCGCATCGATATCGACCTGCGCAAAGATCCCGTCGGAAAAGGCAAAGACGGCAAGCTCGTCTTCCTCGCCGACATCTGGCCCTCGCAGCAGGAAGTCGAGCAGGCGATGGCGAGCGCGATTACGTCCGAGATGTTCCGCAAGAGCTATGCCGAGGTGTACTCGGGAGACGAGCGCTGGCGCGGGCTGCCGGTTCCGAAGGGCGAGACTTACGCGTGGGAAGACGATTCCACTTACATTCGGCAGGCGCCGTACTTCGATGACATGGCGCTCAAACCGTCCGCCGTCGAGGACATCAAGGTCGCGCGCGTGCTGGCCGTGCTCGGCGACAGCGTCACCACGGACCACATCTCGCCCGCGGGCTCCATTAAGAAAGATGGCCCGGCCGGCAAATACCTGATTGCTCACGGCGTGCAGCCGGCGGATTTCAATTCTTACGGATCGCGTCGCGGCAATCACGAAGTCATGGTGCGCGGCACATTCGCCAACGTCCGCCTGCGCAACAAAATGGTGAGCACCGAAGGCGGATTTACTCGCCATCTGCCCGACGGCGCCGAAATGTCGATCTTCGACGCGTCCGAAAACTACCATGCCGAAAAAGTGCCACTTGTGATTCTTGCGGGCAAGGAATACGGCTCCGGATCTTCACGCGACTGGGCGGCCAAGGGACCGCGGCTGCTCGGCGTTCGCGCCGTGGTTGCGGAAAGCTACGAACGCATTCACCGCTCCAACCTCGTCGGCATGGGCATTCTGCCACTGCAGTTTTTGCCGGGAGAAAATGCCGAGACGCTGAAGTTGACCGGCGAAGAAGTCTTCGAGATCGCGGGCATTCGCGATGCGGTCGAGAAATTTTCTTCCGGCCGCAAAATTACGGTGCGCGTTAAGGGTAGGAAGACGGCGGAATTTCAAGCCGTGGTTCGCATCGACACTCCGCAGGAAGCTCTCTACTACGCCAACGGAGGCATACTCCAGTACGTGCTGCGCCAACTGCTGGCGGGAAAAGCGCAGCCGGAAGCGGTTACGGCTTAGCTCAGCCCTAAAGGGGCTTCTGATTTCGAAGAAATTACGGTATCGCTAAAGCGATACCCTGATACAAACCCTGAGTTTTTCAGCCTTTGCCGAGCTTCGCTCGGCAGGACAGCCGGGGGCGGCTGTCCCGATGTGCGTGCTAATCTCAAATTCCTATGTCCGTCGCAGCCCAATACATCCCTGCTGCTTATAGCCTGACCGCAGTCGGGGTCTGGGGCGCGAGTGATTTCCTGGGCGGTGTTGGTGCACGGCGCGCGAACGCGTTTCTGTTCACGGCCATCGTGCACATCAGCGGCATGGTCGTGGTCGGCACTCTCGCGCTGATGACCCACGCGTCATTTCCGGGAAACGCCAGCCTGGTTTGGTCGCTGATCGCCGGGTCGGTCGGGGGCATAGCTCTGGCCTTGTTCTATCGTTCATTGGCCAGCGGAAATATGGGACTGGTCGCGCCTGTGGCCGCCGTTCTGGGCGCCGCTATTCCCACCATCGTGACCGCCTTCGCCGACGGCTTTCCGGGCTATCGGCACGTACTCGGTTTTATTCTCGCTGGAATAGGCGTCTGGCTCATCTCACGTAGTGAAGCTGGCGTTGGACGTCCCAAAGGCATAGGCATGGCCGTGCTGGCCGGAATCGGCTTCGCTGGTTTTTACCTTTGCATTCACCGGGCTGGCAACGCCTCTGCATTATGGGTCGCCGCCTGCTCGCGGTCCGCTTCCTTGTTGGTCACGGGAGCTATCGTTCTGTTCGGAAGACACCTCCGCGCGGTGCCTATGCCGGTGCTGGCCATTGCTATGTTTGCCGGAATTCTCGACATCACCGGTACCACCGTCTTCATCCGCGCATCTCAAATCGGACGCCTGGACGATGCGGTCGTGCTCAGCTCGCTCTATCCCGCGGTCACCGTTCTGCTCGCTCGTATCTTTCTACACGAGCACTTCAGCCGCGCCCGTACCATCGGGATGGTCGCCGCTCTTGCGGCCGTGCCGATGATCGCGGGATAAAAAGTGGGTAGTTGCTGGTGATCGGTGTTCTTGCTGACCACTATCCACTATCCACTATCCACTGCTACTCTGACGCCGTGCCTTTGCTCGAAGTCCGCAACCTTACCAAGATTTTCGATCTTGCCGAATCTGCCTTTGGCAGCCGCCGCTCGGGCGAAGTCCGCGCCGTGGACGATGTCTCCCTCGACATCCGCGAAGGCGAAACGCTTGGCTTGGTGGGCGAATCCGGCTCCGGCAAAAGCACGCTCGGACGGCTCATTCTTCGCCTCATCGAGCCGACTTCGGGCGCCATCCTTTTCGATGGCATCGATCTGCTGAAAGCGAACGGCTCCGAATTGCGCCGTCTTCGTCGCGACATGCAGATCATCTTCCAGGACCCGTTCGGTTCGCTCGACCCGCGCTTCCGCGTGGAGGACGTGATCGCCGAGCCGCTTATTCTGCATCAGAAGACGCTTCATCAGAAAATCGTTCATCAGAAGATGATCCGCGAAAGCCTCGGCCGCGATGCCCGCCGCCAGCGCGTGCGGGAACTTTTGCATGCCGTGGGAATGGATGAATCCGCCATGCCCCGCTATCCGCACGAGTTTTCCGGTGGCCAGCGCCAGCGCATCGGCATCGCCCGCGCTCTCGCCCTGAGGCCGAAGTTCATCGTCGCCGATGAACCGGTTTCAGCTTTGGATGTCAGCGTCGGCGCCCAGATCGTGAATCTTCTGCAGCAACTCCAGCGCGATTTCGGCCTTACCTACCTCTTCATCTCGCACTCCATGCCGGTGGTTCGCTACCTCTCGACCCGCATTGCGGTGATGTATGGTGGCAAGATCGTCGAGATCGGAAGCACGGAACAGATCACTGCCCAACCTCAGCACGCTTACACGCGCAAACTGCTGGCGGCAACGCCGGAGATGGCGGCGTCGTAGTACTCCATCGATTCCTCTTGTCCTTCCACTGGAAGGAATGCAATTTGCTCCGAATTTCTTGTTTAGCGACCGCACCCATTTACAATTACCCCGCGCTATGCACACCGCAGACGTCGTTCTCATTGGCGGAGGGATTGTCGGCTCCAGCATCGCCTACCACTTGGTCGCGGCCGGCTGCAAAAACGTTCTTGTGATTGAGCGCGAGACCGCGCAGGGCAAGGGATCCACTGGAAAGAGCATGGGCGGTGTGCGCGCTCAGTTCTCGACGCCGGTCAACATCCAGATGTCGCTTTACTCGATCCCGTTCTATGCGAGCTTCGAAGAGCGCCTTGGCTACCCGTGCGACTACCGCCCCCAAGGGTACCTTTTTTGCGCGACCAACGAAAAGCACATGGCCTATCTGCGCGCCAACTACGAAAAGCAGATCGTCATGGGACTGAAAAACGTGCGCCTCGTTGCCGGCGACGAAATCCGCAGCCTGTTCCCGCAACTCCGCGGCGATGACATCGTCGGCGGCAGCTTCTGCTCCACCGACGGCTTTGTCGATCCCTACAGCGCCATGATCGGATTTATGAGTTGGGCAAACGATCGCGGCGCCACGCTCTGGAAGAATGCCAGCGTAACTGGAATCACGCGCAACATCACGGGCAACCATGGGAGCTTCGAAGTCGCGACCACGCGCGACACGGTCTCGACACGCACGGTCGTCAACTGCGCCGGAGCATGGGCGGCTCCGATCGCAAAGATGGCGGGCATCGATCTTCCCGTCGAACCTTTGCGCCGCATGTTGGTTCCGACGGAACCGTTTGACCAATTTCCGCACGCCGCGCCCATGATTATCGACATGTCCAACGGCTTTCACTTCCGGCCCGAGAGCCGCGGATTCCTGCTGGCGTGGAACGATCCGGAAGAAACGCCCGGCTACAAAACTGATTTCGACGCGAGCTTCATCGAGAAGATCCTGACCCGGGCCGCGGATCGCGTGCCTGTCTTCGAGAATGTCGAGGTCAATCCCACGCGAGCCTGGGCCGGCCTCTATGAGATGACGCCGGACCACCACCCAATTCTCGGCGAATCTCCCGAAGTCCCCGGCTTCTTCTTCGCCAATGGCTTCAGCGGGCACGGCGTGATGCACTCGCCTGCGACCGGAAAAATTCTTAGCGATTTGATTCTGACCGGGAAAACAGGCCTGATCGATGCGTCTCTGTTGAATTTTTCGCGCTTCGCGGAGGGGCGGATGATCCACGAGACGGCGGTGCTGTAGGTCGACGACGCGATCATTTATCATGGCGGCGGCAAAGAACCTTAAACACAGGGGTCACAGAGTTGCACCGGGGACACCAGGGAACTCCCCTGTGTTCCTCTGTGACCCCCTGTGGTTAAGGTTTTCGGACCCATGCCCCAGGAACTCAACTACTGGCTCACCACCGTCCAGATGCCCGCGTCTCTGGCGCAGCCATTGCCGGAAAGCGCTGACGTTGCCATCATCGGCGCCGGATTCACCGGACTCTCAGCCGCGCTCTCGCTGGCCAAGCGCGGGGCGAAAGTCGTCGTGCTCGAATCGGAAACCATCGGCTGGGGCGCGAGTTCTCGCAATGGCGGTATGGTGCTCACCGGACTGAAGCTGGGCGTCAACAAACTCATCTCGATGTATGGACGCGAGCTGACCCGCCGCATGTACGCCGCGTCGCTTGAGACCGTCGACGCGGTCGAGCGCATCGTGAAAGAGGAAAGCATCGCCTGCGATTTCGCCCGCACTGGACACCTCGAAGTGGCCTGCAAACAGGCGCATTCCGATGGCTACGCCCGCCAGGTTGAAGTGATTGCCCGCGAATTCAATCACCAGTTGCGCGTTGTGCCTCGCGACCAACTCCGCAGCGAGATCGGTTCCGGCATTTATTTCGGCGGCATGGTCGACGAAATCTCAGCCGGCCTCAATCCTGCGCGCTACGTTGCGGGACTCGGCGCCGCCGCCATGCGTGCGGGCGCCCAGATCTGCGAGCGCACACGGCTGCAGAACATCCAGCGCGAATCGCGTGCCGGCGCGCCTGGTTTGAGGCTTAACAGCTCTCGGGGCGCGGTTTGGGCGCGCAACGTGCTGGTCGGAACCAGCGGCTACACGGGCGCGGCGACTCCCGCGCTGCGGAAGAAAATCATCCCCATCGGATCCTTTATCATCACCACCGAAGTTCTTTCTGAAGCGCTGGCCCGCGAACTGAGCCCGCGCAATCGTCAGATCCACGATTCCAAGAACTATCTTTTCTATTACCGCCTCACCCCCGACAACCGCATGTTGTTCGGAGGCCGCGCCGCTTTTTTCCCGGAGACCGATCAGACCATCCGCAAGAGCGCCGAAATTCTGCGGCTGGGAATGATCGACGTCTATCCGCAACTGCGCGACACCAAAGTCGAATACGTCTGGGGCGGTACGCTCGATTTCTGCTTCGACATCATGCCGCACGCCGGCCAAATCGATGGCGTCCATTTCGCCGTCGGATATGCTGGACACGGCGTTGCCATGGCCACCTATCAAGGGCAAAAGATGGCCGAATGGATCGCGGAAGGGAAGACGGACAACCCTTTCGCGGAGATTGCATTCCCCGGCGCGCCCTTTGGGCTGTACAACGGCAAGCCGTGGTTTCTGCCGTTCGCGGGGGCGTACTACAAGGTTTTAGACTGGGTGTCGTGAGAACAGGTCGCAGGTGTCAGGTCTCAGGAGCAAACCTGAGCCGCCTTCGGTTTTCCTGAGACCTGAGACCTAACACCTGAGACCTTCTTCCAGGAGAACCGCATGTCCATCTTTGGCCTTATCGAATACGCCGACGCCACCCCCGAAGTTCGTGCCATCTATGACGACATTATGGCCACGCGCAAGACGGACTGGATCAACAATTTCTGGAAAGCGATCGCGCACGATCCGGTGATGCTGAAGCGGACTTGGGAAGACATCAAGCAGATCATGGCTCCGGGAGCGCTCGACCCGCTCACCAAAGAACTGCTCTACGTTGCCGTCTCGGTCACGAACCATTGCGAATACTGCATTGCTTCGCATACCGCCTCGGCGATAAACAAAGGCATGACCGACGCTCAGTTCAAAGAATTGATGTCCGTGGTTGGCATGGCGAACGAAACCAATCGCCTGGTCGCGGGATATCAGGTGGAAGTCGACGACCGCTTCAAACCGCAGACTGGCAAATGACGTGCAAGCGACGGGTGTCCTCGCGCAGCCTGTTGATAACGCGCTCCTCACGAAGCTCTATAATCATTCGGCGCGAGTCATTGGACGCGAATCATTGCGCGCTCGAAAGAGGTAAGTCTTGGCCGAGATGACGGTGACTCCGGTTGCGACCCAAGGTTTTTTCCTGGACGGGAAGTGGCGGGAAGAGGGTGACATCGTCGACGTTCGCGCGCCCTACGACGGCGCCCTCATCGCGCATGTCCACCAGGGACGCCGCGAACACGTGGAAGCCGCGATTGCCGCCGCCGTCAAGGCTTTTGGAACCACCCGGCGACTGTCCGCATTCGAACGCCAACGAGTTCTGCGCCAGATTGCGATCGGCATTCACGATCGCAAAGAAGAATTTTCCCGCACGCTTGCGCTGGAAGCGGGCAAGCCAATCAAGAGCGCTCGCAGCGAAGTTGACCGCGCCGTCTTTACGTTCAACATCGCCGCCGAAGAGACGGTTCGCGGCTACGGCGAATATTTGCCGCTGGATTGGCAGCAGTCGACCGCCGGGCGTTGGGGCATCGTCAAACGTTTTCTCCTCGGCCCCATCGCCGGTATCACGCCCTTCAATTTCCCCTTGAACCTGGTCGCCCACAAAGTCGCCCCGGCTATTGCCGCCGGCTGTTCCATGGTGCTCAAGCCCGCGCCCGAGACGCCGCTCACCGCGCTGCTGCTGGCTGAAGTTATCCAGCAAGCGGGATGGCCGGATGGCGGATTCAACGCGGTTTTGCTCGCCAATGGAGATTCAGGTCTGCTGGTCACCGATGAACGCATCAAGCTCACCAGCTTCACGGGCAGCGCCGCCGTCGGCTGGGCCATCAAGAACAACGCGGGAAAGAAAAAAGTCGTTCTCGAACTGGGAGGAAATTCGGGCGTCATCGTCCACAGCGATACCGATCTCGCTTACGCCGCCGACCGCTGTGTCACCGGGGGCTTTGCTTACGCCGGACAGTCCTGCATTTCGGTGCAGCGCATTCTGGTCGAGCACTCCGTCTACGGAAAATTTACCGAGTTGTTCCTGGCGGGAGTCAACAAACTGAAAGTCGGAGATCCGCTCGACGAATCGAGCGACCTCGGCCCCCTCATCCGCGAAAGCGACGCCATCCGCGCTGCCGACTGGGTACAGGAGGCGGTTCGCGGTGGCGCGCGCCTGCTCTGCGGAGGCAACCGCAAAGGCTCGCTGTTCGAGCCCACCGTGCTTACCGGCACTAAGCCCAACATGAAAGTGAATTGCCAGGAAATTTTTGCGCCGGTGGTGACCGTCGAGCCCTACAACGATTTCGCCTCCGCGCTGAAGCAGATCAACAGTTCCGCCTACGGCCTGCAGACCGGACTTTTCACCCGCGATGCCAAACTCATCTTTCAGGCCTACGACGAACTCGAAGTCGGAGGCTTGATCGCCGGCGACGTGCCTACGTTTCGCATCGACCACATGCCCTATGGCGGCACTAAAGATTCCGGACTTGGCCGCGAGGGCTTGCGCGACGCGATTCAGGAAATGACAGAACCAAAATTACTGGTCATGAACCTGCGCTGAGGTTTCGTTTCCGGATTTCTTAGAAACGCGTTAACAAAGCGTTAACGAGAGAACAAGAAGTGCATGCAGATTTTCGCAAGACTCAATTTTCCGGAATGAAATCCAGAATTGGCACAATGAAAAGCTGCGCGACCTATATCATTTCGCCTTTTGACTGTTATACTTTTTTGTTTCAGCAACGTGCGTCACAGCAGTACGTGACGTTAGATACATACGAATGCGGTCAGCCGGGAGCGGCGCAAGCCAATTTCGCAATATTAAAAAACTTCAGAATCAATGCAGATCTTTCCACGCAGCAGCAATGCGATCGCCCGGGCCTCCATGGTCCTGACTGTTTTTGCCGTGGCCGGGCTATTTTGGGCCATGGTGCAGATTGAGCGCTCTCCGTACATCACCTACGCCGGGGTCAGGAAGTCGCAGCCCGTCCCGTTTAGCCACCAGCACCACGTTACCGGGCTTGGCATCGACTGCCGCTACTGTCACACCTCGGTCGAGCAATCGAGCTTCGCCGGCATCCCGCCCACCAAGACCTGCATCAACTGCCATGCGCAGATCTGGACCAACGCGGCTTATCTGGAGCCCGTCCGCGAAAGTTTCCGCACGGGCCGCTCGCTCGAATGGACGCGCGTAAACCAGCTGCCCGACTACGTATATTTCAATCACAGCATCCACGTGAATAAGGGTGTGGGCTGCAATACCTGCCACGGTCCTGTCGACCAGATGCCGCTGATGTATCAGTACGCGTCGCTGCAGATGGAATTCTGTCTTGATTGCCACCGCGCCCCGGAAAAATATCTGCGCCCGCGCGAACAGGTTTTCAACATGCGCTATGAGGAGCCTTCCACGGGCGAGCCCGTGATTGTGAACGGAACGGCATTCTCCGATCAGGAAGCGCTCGGGAACGCTTTGAAGCGGGAATACAAGGTGCGCTCGGTCAACGACATCACCAGTTGCAACACCTGCCATCGCTAGCGACGGATCGGCATCCTAATGATGAAAAGAACCGATGGGAAGAATTAAGAATCGAAGATGAGCATGGACGAGCACAAAACAAAACCGGCCGGAGCTGACGTCTGCCCCAGCAAGCAAAAAAAGCTCGACCTCGGGACCGTGAAGGCGCAGATCGAGGACGCGACCGGTCCCGAGTACTGGCGCAGCCTCGAAGAGTTGGCTGGCAGCGAAGAGTTTCAGGAGATGCTCCACCGCGAGTTCCCCAAAGGCGCTTCCGAGTGGCTCGACGATTTCTCGCGCCGCGGCTTCCTCAAGACCATGGGCGCGTCGCTGGCGCTCGCCGGTTTGACCGGCTGCACGCGGATGCCGATCACCGAGATCGTGCCCTACGTAAGGCAGCCGGAAAACGTCGTTCCCGGCCGCCCCATGTTCTACGCGACCGCGTTTACGCTCGGCGGCTACGCCTCGCCGATTCTGGTTGAAAGCCATCTCTTCCGTCCGACGAAAATTGAAGGCAATCCGCAGCACCCCGCCAGTCTCGGTGGCACTGACGTTTACGCGCAGGCTTCGATTCTTGATCTCTACGATCCCGACCGGGCGCAGAACATCACATATATGGGCGACGTGCGCTCGTGGAATGCCTTCATGGAAGCGGTTCGCGGCCCGATGAATGTGCAGAAGAGCCTGGCGGGCGGCGGCGTTCGCATTTTGACGCAGACCGTTTCCTCGCCCACGCTGACCGCGCAGATTCGCAGTTACCTCGAAGCGAATCCGCAGGCCAAGTGGCATGTGTACGAGCCAATCAACCGCGACAATGTTTATGAAGGCGCGAAGCTGGCGTTCGGCGAGCCGGTCGAGACGCGCTACGACTTGTCGAAAGCCGACGTCATTGTTTCGCTCGATGCCGACTTCCTCTACGCGGGATTCCCTGGCTCGGCACGTTACACGCGCGATTTCGCCGCGCGGCGCAATCCTGACGCGAACATGAACCGGCTGTACGTGGTCGAGAGCACGCCGTCTTCGACGGGAATGAAGGCGGATCATCGGTTGCCGATGTGGGCGTCGGAAATTGAAAACTTTGCCCGCGCCCTGGCGAGCGCTGTCGGCGTGAATGCCGGCGGCAGCGCGAGTGGCGAGGAGCAGAGTTTTGTCTCCGCGCTCGCGAAAGACCTGCAATCGCATAAAGGTTCCAGTGTCGTGATAGTTGGCGATCATCAGCCGCCGGCTGTCCACGCGCTCGCGCACGCCATCAATCAGGCGCTCGGCAACGTCGGCCAGACGGTCCTCTACACCGAACCGGTCGATGCCAATCCCGTAAACCGCAACGAGTCGCTGCATGCGCTCGTCGAAGACATGCGCGCCGGCAAAGTTGACTTGCTGCTGATTCTCGGGGGCAATCCTGCCTACGACGCGCCCGCCGAGCTCGAATTCGCTTCCGCCCTGAAATCGAATGCCGTCAATCTGAAAGTGTTTCTCGGCACGCATCGTAACGAGACTGCCGAACTTTGCCAGTGGCACGTGCCCGAGGCGCATTATCTCGAGTCCTGGAGCGATGCCCGCGCCTACGACGGAACGGTCAGCATCGTTCAGCCGCTGATCGAGCCGCTCTACGGCGGCAAGAGCGCGCACGAAATCATCACCATCCTGGCGGGCCAGTCCGGCATCACTGGACACGATCTCGTCCAGGCCTACTGGCAGAAGCAGCACATCGGCGCTGACTTTGAAGCCTTCTGGCGCAAGTCTCTGCATGACGGCTGGATCGGGGGCACGGCTTTTTCGCCGAAGCAAGCAGCCCTGAAGCCCGCCTACCAAGCTTCGTCCAAACCGGCCGAGGGAATGCTCTACACGTTGCTCGTTCCGCATACCATCGAGCTCAACTTCCGCCGCGACCCCTCCATCTATGACGGACGTTTCGCGAATAACGGCTGGCTGCAGGAACTCCCGAAGCCGCTTACCAAGATGACTTGGGACAACCCCATCATGATCGGTCCCGCGATGGCGGAGCGGTTGAAGCTGAATTTCAAAGACGTCGCCGAGCTCGAATTCAATGGGAAAAAGGTAAAAGGCGCAGTCTGGATCCAGGCCGGTCATCCCGACTACTCCATCACCGTCTTTCTCGGTTACGGGCGCACACGCGCCGGCCGCATCGGTACGGGCACCGGCTTCGACGTTTACCCGCTGCGCACTAGTCAGGCTCCGTGGTTTGCGGGCGGTGCGCAACTTCGCGCTACCGGCGAAACCTACCAGCTCGCCAGCACGCAGGGCTATCAGACGATGGAAACTCCCGTCGGCGAGCGTCCGCTGGTGCAGGAGCGCAGCCTCGAGGAGTACAAGAAGGAGCCGAACTTCGCGAAAGAAGGCGAGCCGCCGCAGGATCTCACGCTCTACAAGCCCTTCGATTATTCGAAGGAAACTTACTCCTGGGGCATGGCGATCGATTTGAACTCCTGCGTCGGATGCAATAACTGCATCGTCGCCTGCCAGTCGGAAAACAACATCGCCGTGGTCGGCAAAGAGCAAACCCTCAAAGGCCGCCACATGCACTGGCTGCGCGTTGACGCTTACTACAACGGCCCGCGCGAAAATCCCAAGGGCTTCTTCCAGCCCGTGCCCTGCATGCAGTGCGAGGATGCGCCTTGCGAACTGGTCTGTCCGGTGCAGGCGACCATTCACAGCAGTGAAGGCCTGAACGACATGGTCTACAACCGCTGCGTCGGAACGCGTTACTGCTCCAATAACTGCCCATACAAAGTGCGGCGGTTTAATTTCCTGCTTTTCCAGGACTGGGAGACTCCGCAGTTCAAGCTCATGCGCAATCCCGACGTGACCGTGCGCAGCCGCGGCGTCATGGAAAAATGCACTTACTGTGTGCAGCGCATCAGCGAGCGCCGCATTGACGCCGAGCGCGCCGACTCCACCATTAAAGAAGGCGATCTGCAGACGGCTTGCCAGCAGTCTTGCCCGGCGAACGCCATCGTCTTCGGCAACCTCAACGATCCGAACAGCCAGGTCAATAAGTGGAAAGCGCAGGCGAGAAACTACTCCCTGCTGGGTGAATTGAATACGCGGCCGCGCACAACGTATCTGGCGGAAGTTCGCAATCCCAACCCTGAGTTAGAAGCCGAGTTAAAAGCATAAGTGGAGCGCATGTAAGGCATGGCTACCAACACACAAATACCCGTGGCAGACAGGCGAGTGCCGGTGATCGCACCGGGCCACACCTTCTCCACCATCACCGAGAAGATCAGCAACATCGTGCTGAGTCGTCCCGTCTCGCTGGGATGGATCTTCGGCTTCCTGATCGTGTTCTCGATGATGAACATGCTGATGATGGCCCTTGGGTATCTGTTTATTAAAGGTACTGGGATCTGGGGCATCAACATCCCAATCGGTTGGGGATTCGCCATCGTCAACTTCGTGTGGTGGATCGGTATCGGCCACGCGGGCACGCTGATTTCGGCGATTCTGTGCCTGCTTCGCCAGACTTGGCGCAACTCCATCAACCGCTTCGCCGAAGCCATGACGCTGTTTGCCGTGGCCTGCGCCGGTATCTTCCCGCTCGCTCACATGGGACGCCCGTGGCTTGGATACTGGCTCTTTCCTTATCCGAATACCATGAATTACTGGCCGAACTTCCGCAGTCCGCTGGTGTGGGACGTGTTCGCGGTTTCGACTTACTTCACCATTTCGCTGGTGTTCTGGTTTGTGGGATTGATTCCCGATCTCGCCAGCTTGCGCGACCGCGCCGAGAGTCCGTTGGTCCAGCGCATTTACGGACTGCTCGCGATGGGATGGCGCGGTTCCGCCCGCCACTGGCACCGTTATGAGACCGCCTACTTACTTCTCGCCGGGCTCGCGACACCGCTGGTGCTCTCCGTTCATACCGTTGTCAGCTTCGATTTCGCCGTCGGCATCGTTCCCGGCTGGCACACCACGATCTTCCCCCCGTACTTTGTCGCGGGCGCCATCTATTCCGGTTTCGCAATGGTGCTTTGTCTTGCGATTCCAATCCGCGCGATCTACGGACTCCAGGACTTCATCACCATGCGGCATCTCGAGAACGCGGCCAAGGTCATGCTTGCCACCGGCCTCATCGTTGCCTACGGCTATGGCATGGAGGCGTTCATGGGTTGGTACAGCGGGAACCAGTTCGATTCGTTCCTGCTCTGGAACAGGTTCCACGGCCCGTATCGGCTGTCGTACATGGCGCTGCTCGCCTGCAACATTTTCATCCCGCAGGTTCTCTGGCTAAAGAAGTTCCGCGTCTCCACCGGCTGGCTCTGGCTCATCTCGTTCATTGTGCTGGTCGGCATGTGGCTGGAGCGCTTCATTATCGTCATAGTCAGTTTGAGCCGCGACTTCCTGACTTCTTCGTGGGGCATGTACTACCCAACCAAGTGGGACTGGATGACTTTCGCCGGCACCATCGGCATGTTCCTGACTGCCATGTGGCTGTTCGTACGCATCCTGCCCATGATCTCCATCTTCGAATTGCGCACCTTGCTGCCGGAGTCGCAGGTGCACGAGGCGGCGGAGGTGAAGCAATGACAACGGGCGATTCTCCCATTTACGGATTGATGGCCGAATTCGATTCGGCCCAGGAACTGGTAGATGCCGCTCACAAAACGCACGAAGCGGGCTACCAGAAGATCGACGCCTACAGCCCGTTCCCCATCGAGGGCCTTGCCGAAGCCATCGGCTTTCACAAAAACCGCGTGCCCCTCGCCGTCCTTATCGGCGGACTTATCGGCGGGATATCGGCATATGCGCTCCAGTATTGGGTGGCAGTGATCACCTATCCGGTCAACATCGGCGGACGCCCATTTCACTCCTGGCCCTCGTTCATCATCGTGACTTTCGAACTGACGATTCTTTTCGCCGGACTTTCCGCCGCTATCGGCATGCTCGCCCTGAACGGCCTCCCCATGCCCTATCACCCGGTGTTCAACGTGCCCGAGTTCGCCAAGGCCTCGGAGAATAAATTCTTCCTGGTCGTGTTTTCGAGCGACCCGAAATATGACGCCGCCCACACGCGCTCGTTTCTCACGGGCCTCGCCCCACGCATGATCGCGGAGGTGCCAAGCTAGCCATGGGTGCCACGCGTAACCTCCGAAGATTTCTGCCCGCGCTTCTGGCGCTGATCGCCGTAACCGCCGGATGCCGCCTCGACATGCACGAGCAGCCGTATTACCGGCCCCTGGCGAAGAGCGATTTCTTCCCTGACGATCGCTCTGCCCGCTTGCCGGTCGAGGGCACGGTGGCACAATGCGATCCCCGCGAAGACGCCAAATTCTGCGAAGACACCTACTTTCACACCGGAAAAATCGGCAACGCTCCCGGCGACTATCTGCCCTTCCCGGTGACTGCCGAAGTTCTTGCCCGCGGGCGCGAGCGTTTCAACATCAACTGCACGCCGTGTCACGGACGCGTCGGCGACGGCAATGGCTTTATCCCGTCGCGCGGCTTCCGCCATCCGCCGTCATATCACATCGATCGTCTGCGCAAAGTGCCGATCGGGTACTTCTTTGACGTCATGACCAACGGTTTCGGCGTTATGCCCGAATATGGCACGCAGGTTGCGCCGCGCGATCGCTGGTGCATCGCCGCCTACATCCGCGCACTGCAGCTGAGCCAGAATGCAAATTCGGCCGACATTCCTGCTGGACAACAAGTTCCGTCACCTGCGCCTCAGTTCCGCGACATCGGCAACGGAGCCACGCTACCGCAGGTCGCGACGCCCACCACCGAAACAAATGGGGAGCCCAAATGACCACGGCCACCATGAATAAGTCGGACCTGATGGCCCCGCCCGTGGCCCAGACCATGCAGCAGCGGTCGCTCGTCATTGGCGCGATCGCTGCCATTGTTTCCGTCGCCGGCGCTTTCCTTGCTCCCGGCAGTTTTTATTCCGCCTACCTCACCGGCTTCATGTTCTGGCTTGGCCTTTCGCTTGGATGCATGGCCATCCTGATGCTTTACCACCTGGTCGGCGGCGCATGGGGCACCGTGATTCGCCGCATCCTGGAGTCGGGCATGATGACGCTGCCCCTCATGTTCGTGTTGTTTATCCCGATTCTGCTGAACCTGCCCAAACTGTATTTCTGGGCCCGGCCCGATGGACGGACGGATCCCAAGATCGCGGAAATCGCGCACAGCTATCTCAACTTCAACGGCATCCTGCTGCGCTACATTCTCCACTTCGCCATCTGGTTCGGGATGGCGTACTTCCTGAATCGCTGGTCCACCGAGCAGGACTCGATTGCGGACCAAAGCACGCTGCGCTTCCGCGCTTTAAGTTCCATTGGACTCGTCATCTACTCGCTCACGATTTCCTTCGCTGTGATCGACTGGGTGATGTCGCTGCAAGCGCGCTGGATCTCGACCATCTACGGCCTGCTCTTCGTCGCGGGCGAAGCGCTCTCCGCCTTCTGTTTCTGCGTGGTCATCGAGAGCATCCTGGGCAAGCGCAAGCCGATGTCCGAGTACCTCACCGATACCGAAGTCCACGACCACGGCAAGTTCATGCTCACCTTCGTTATGGTCTGGGCTTATTTCAATTTCTCGCAGTGGCTCATCATCTGGGCCGGCAACCTGCCCGAAGAAATTCCGTGGTACGTGCGCCGCCTGAATGGCGGATGGGGAGAGGTCGGCTTGTTCCTGGTGGTGTTCCACTTCGCCGTGCCTTTTGCGCTTTTGCTCTCGCGCCAGTTGAAGCGCAAGGCGCGCGCGCTGGTCTGGCTCGCTTCCTGGCTCATATTCATGCGCATCGTCGATATTTTTTGGCATGTCGAGCCGGCGCTGCATCCTACGTTTCACCTCAGTTGGCTGCATTTCACGATCATCGCCGGTATCGGCGGTCTTTGGATGGCATACTTCTTCCACAACCTGAGATCGCGTCCGCTGCTCGCCGTCAACGCGCCGCAGACGCTGAGACTTTTGGAGCCGTCGCATGAGTGACGATATGATGAACCACGGCCAGTCCGGCCCCGAACCCGGTTTCGAACGCGAAGACTTGGGCACGCGCGGGGCCTTCGCCTTCATGATCGGCCTCGCGGTCGTTGGCGTAGCCGTTTATTTCATCATCATCGGCATGTACTCGTTCCTTGATAAATACGAGCGCTCCCAGATGACCACCGCCAGTCCGTTGGTTACTTCCAAGGGTGCGATGTCGCGTGTGGTCACGCAGGAGGACATGGATAAAGCGTTCAAGGAAAATGGCGCTCCCATGCTCGAACGCAACGAGGGCAGCGACCTTCGCAAGGATTTGGTAAATCAGGAGAACCAACTCAACAGCTACGGCTGGGTCGACGAAAAAACTGGCGTGGCGCACGTTCCGATCGAGCGCGCCATGGAGTTGACCGTCCAGCGCGGATTGCCCGTGTGTCCGCAAGGCTGCACGGACGCAAACACAACGACGGCAAGCAAAGTGCCCGCCCAGAAGTCGGCGACACCGAAGCAGTAGAAACTTTTGGGGCTTCAGTCCCCGCAACCGCTCCGGCCGGACAGCCGGAAAAGGAAGAAGCAGTGCGTAGTAAAAGCAGTTTCGCCAACTCGATCACCGCCGCAGCTTTCCTGCTCATGCTCTCGGTCGCTCCGCTGTTTGCGCAGGGCGCGCGCGGTCCTATGATGGGCGGCGGCATCATGAGTCCGCCCGTCAACCAGCGTCCCCCTGGGCTGGAATTCGTCGGCATCGAGCAACATCTCAACGCCGAAGTTCCCGTCGATCTCGAATTCCGCGACGAACTCGGCAATCCGGTCAAACTCGCCGACTACTTCGGCCACGGACGCCCCGTCATCCTGAACTTGGGTTACTACCAATGCCCCATGCTGTGCAGCGAACTGTTGCAAGGGCTGGTTGGTTCGATGAAGGCGCTGACCTTCAATCTCGGCAAAGATTTTGACGTCCTCACCGTGAGCTTCGACCCGCGCGAAACCACGGAAATGGCCGCCGAAAAAAAGCGAGATATGATGAAGCGCTACGGTCGCGCGGACGCCGATAAAGGCTGGCACTTCCTCACCGGCAAGGCTGACCAGATCAATGCGCTCACCAAATCGGTCGGCTTCCAATATCAGTTCGATCCGAAAACCGAGCAGTACGCCCACGCCGCCGCCATCGTTATGCTGACGCCCGACCACCACATTTCGGGATACTTTTATGGAGTCGAGTTCTCTCCCAAGGATCTGCGCCTCGGACTGGTGCAGGCCTCGCAAAACCGGATTGGGAACATCGGCGACCAGGTGCTCCTCTACTGCTATCACTACGATCCCAGGACCGGAAAATACGGCGCCGTCGTCAGCAACATCCTGAAGCTGACGGCGCTGGCTACCATGCTGATCCTGGGAACATTTATGTTCGTCATGTTCCGTGCCGATCGCAGCGCGGCCCACGGCGAATCGGGGCGAGTTAAGTAATTATGTTGAAATTTCTACCTTTGTGGCCCGATCAAGCCTCGACCATGGCAAGCCAGGTGGATGCGCTCTACATCTATCTGCTCCTGGTCTCTGGCGTGATGACCGCGCTCATCTATGTCACCGTCACGGTGCTGGCGATCAAGTATCGTCGCGCACCCGGCCGCGAAGCCCAACAGATCGAAGGCTCCACGGTCCTCGAAATCACCTGGTCGATCATCCCGCTCTTTGTGATGATGACCTTCTTCATCTGGGGCGCAGTCATATATTTCCAGGAGCGCACTCCTCCCGCCGACTCCACCGAAGTCTATGTCGTCGCCAAGCAATGGATGTGGAAGATCGAGCACATGGAGGGGCAGCGCGAGATCAACGAGCTCCATGTCCCCACCGGCCGGAACATCAAGCTCATCATGACCTCACAGGACGTGATTCACAGCTTCTTCGTCCCCGCATTCCGCATCAAGCAGGACGTGCTCCCCGGCCGCTACACCACCGCCTGGTTCAATGCCACCAAACCCGGCCGCTATCATTTGTTCTGCGCCGAATATTGCGGAACCCAACACTCCGGAATGGGTGGCGACATCGTCGTCATGGAGCCCCAGGATTACGCGCAGTGGATGGCGGGCGGTCCGTCTGCGCCCTTGCAGGAAACCGGCAAGCAGTTATTCACTACGCTCGGATGCGCCACCTGCCATCGTTTCGACGTCCAAGGGCGCGGCCCCAATCTGATCGGTGTCTACAACAAACCGGTTCTGCTCGAAGACGGACGCACGGTGACTGCCGATGAGAACTATGTTCGTGAGTCTATCCTCGATCCCACCGCAAAGATCGTGAACGGTTTCAAACCGGTGATGCCCACCTTCCAGGGCATCGTTAGCGAAGAGCAGTTGAACGCGCTGGTGGCCTACGTCAAATCGTTAAGCCAGCCACCCCCGGGAACCGCTGGGCTGCAGAGCCAGCCCGCCACTTCCCCGGCACAACCCCAGAAGATGCAGGTGCAATAGTCATGGCGAGCATAGGAATCCCGGCGAATCAGGCTCCGGCTCCGACTCCGAAGCTGAACTATCTCAACAACGGGCACAGCATCAAGTCTTGGCTGTTGACCACCGACCACAAGCGGATCGCGCTTCTCTATCTGATCTCGGTTACGGTTTTCTTCTTTCTCGGTGGCTTCTTTGCCATGCTCATTCGGCTCGAGTTGCTCACTCCGCAGGGCGACCTCATGCAGGCCGACACCTATAACAAGGTGTTCACCATGCATGGCATGATCATGGTGTTTTTCTTTCTGATCCCGGTGGTGCCTGCGGTGCTGGGCAACTTCCTGGTGCCCCTTATGATTGGCGCGAAGGATCTCGCGTTCCCGCGCATCAACCTGCTGAGCTGGTATCTTTACATCATCGGCGGCACGATCTTCCTGCACTGCATGCTGACTGGCGGCGTCGACACCGGCTGGACGTTCTATACCCCATACAGCACGGTCGGCACCAACACGAACATCGTTGAGGCGGGGCTCGCGATCTTCCTCGCGGGCTTCTCGTCCATCTTTACCGGACTCAATTTCATCGTCACCATTCACCGCATGCGCGCGCCCGGCCTCACCTGGGACCGGCTGCCGCTCTTCATCTGGGCCAACTACGCCACCAGCCTGGTCATGATTCTCGGCACGCCGGTGATCGCCATCACTATCGTGCTGGTGGCCGTCGAGCGCCTCTTCCACCTTGGCATCTTCGATCCCAGCCTCGGCGGAGACCCGCTCCTGTTCCAGCATCTGTTCTGGTTCTACTCGCATCCCGCCGTCTACATCATGATCCTGCCTTCGATGGGCGTGATTAGCGAGCTCATTGCCTGCTTTGCGCGCAAGCGCGTGTTCGGCTACAAGTTTGTCGCGCTGTCGAGCATCGCCATCGCCGTCTTCGGATTCCTGGTGTGGGCACATCACATGTTCGTCGCCGGCATCTCGCTCTATGCCGCGATGATCTTTTCCTTCCTGAGCTTCTCCGTGGGCGTGCCTTCCGCCGTCAAAGTCTTCAATTGGACAGCCACTCTCTACAAGGGTTCCATTTCCTACGCCACTCCGATGCTCTATGCCTTTGGCTTTATCGGGCTGTTCACTATGGGCGGATTAACCGGCCTCATGCTGGCGACCATCGGCATTGATGTTCACGTCACCGACACTTACTTCGTTGTCGCTCACTTCCACTACGTCATGGTCGGCGGCGTGCTCATGGGGTATCTCGGAGGACTGCATTTCTGGTGGCCGAAGATGACCGGCCGCATGTATCCGGAAGCCTGGGCCAAGCTGTCGGCGTTGCTGGTGTTCGTCGGTTTCAACCTGACGTTCTTCCCGCAGTTCATTCTCGGCTACGTCGGCATGCCCCGCCGCTACTGGCAGTATCCGCCGGAGTTCCAGGCGCTGAACGTGCTCT
>JBEKAF010000032.1:0-39863 GCA_050018355.1 Terriglobales bacterium
TCGTTCAAGACATTGGCCATGCCCACGGAGCCTACAAGCCTCCGCGGGAATCAATGTCCCGGACGCTACTCTCGTTGGCCGGTTTTCAGGTGATACTCATTGGCCGGTTTTGCGTGATCGCTGAGGTATACCGAGCTGCATTTAATTTTGCGGTAGAACGTAGACTGCTGACTCACAGTCCACTTGACGGTGTGAAGCTATTCAACGAAACCAAATACCGAAAGGCTCCGCGGGTCCTGTCTTTCCCGGAAGAACAGAGAATCCTGATGTGCTGCGACCTCAGGCTGCGCACGATCGTCATGACGCTTCTCGACACGGGGATGCGTGTCGGAATCGAAGCTCTCAAACTGAAGTGGTCTGATGTCGATTTTGAGGAATCGATAATTACGGTCGCCCAATCCAAAACGACAGCCGGCCTGCGTACTTTGCCGATGACACCGTTTGTGAAATCTGCACTCCTAAAATGGCGAGCTGCCACGAACGGGATATCGGAGTACGTCTTTTTCAACCCACAACGCCAGAACGTACACATCCGCAGCGTGAAAACTGCTTGGCACAACGCTCTCAAGATGGCGGGACTTCCCCGATTCCCGATCTACCAGTGCCGTCACACTTTCGCAACGAGACTGGCAGCATCAGGCGTATCGGACACGATCATTGACCAGTTGCTCGGTCATTCCCGTCGGGACGTGCTCAGGTTCTACACGGCACGGGTGCTGGAATATCTGCGGGATGCGATGATGCGCCTCGATCAGCTACGAACCACGAAGACAGAACTGCCCGTTGCATCGAGAATTTCGGCCCTTGACGAACCCCCGAGGAAGGGCCCTATCGTGGTGAATTAGAAGGCTTTTTCCGTGCTGAAGGGCCCCCTCAAAACCAGTTCTCACATTACAATTTCATTACAGTCACCCAAAATTGGAGCTGCCCCGACTCCGGGGAGCACCCCTAGCCCATTGAAAACAAACCATAAATTTGGTGGCGGCGGTAGGACTCGAACCTACGACCTACGGATTATGAGACCGTCGCTCTAACCACCTGAGCTACACCGCCAATCCGGAAATACGCGGAAGGAAAACAGGGACAGCCCGGAAATGGGCACAGAATCCCGTAGACGCGGGTGGACGCGTCCCTGACTTATTCTAAAAGTGCATGGAATGGAGTGTCAAACCGCATGGCTCCATGCGAAACTGAGCGCATGAAAGTCATCGCTGTGATTCCGGCGCGGCTGGCTTCGACGCGCCTGCCCCGCAAGATGCTGCGCAAGATCGCTGGCGTCCCGTTGCTGTCTTGGGTGTATCAGGGGGTGCGGCGGTGTTCATCGCTGGACCAGGTCGTCGTCGCCACGGACTCGGATGAAATCATGCGGTTCTGCGAGCAGCAAGGCTTTGTCGCGCGCATGACTTCGGCGGCGCATCAGTCGGGCACCGAGCGGGTCCATGAGATCTCGACCGCGATTTCGGCGGATGTTTATTTAAATGTTCAGGGCGATGAGCCGCTGACTCGGCCGGAGCACATCGAGAGCTTGATTGCGGTGATGCAGGGGGCTGGGGTCGAGGTGGGAACGCTGAAGACGGCGGCCGCAGAGGTGGACATCGACAATCCGAGCGCGGTGAAGGTGGTGACGGATAGCGCGTGGCGGGCCTTATATTTTTCGAGGGCAACCATCCCGCATGACCGCGATGGCGTGCGTCCGCGGTACTACAAGCATCTTGGGTTCTATGGCTATCGCAAGGACGCGCTGGATAACTTCGTGCGGTGGCCGGAATCGCCGCTCGAGCGCAGCGAGCGACTGGAGCAGTTGCGCTTTCTCGAGAACGGAGTTCCGATCTACGTAGCAGAAACGCCGTTCGACACCGTGGGCGTCGACACGGAGGAGGATGTGCAGCGGGTCGAAGAGATTCTGGAGAAGAATTTGTAATTTTGTAATCGGGTAATTTGGTAATTTGAAAATCAGATTCAAGCCCGAGACGCCGAGCGGCATGGGATCGGTTTCAGATTACCAAATTACAAATTACTCAATTACCAATTTTCTCTGACTTCGCCCAGGCTTCGGCGGCGGCGACTCGCTTTGTGATCGCAGGATGCGAGTGCAGAAGCCACTCGACCCAGCGGGAAGGCGTTTTTTCGGCGAGATTCTGCTCGGCCAACTTATTCATCGACGAAATGAAGGGTTCGACGCTGGCCACGGACTCGAAGCAATAGCGGTCGGCCTGCCGCTCGTTGAAGCGCGAGTAGGCGTTGAGCGCGGGCATCAGCAGGAACGAGAGCACGGTCGAGACCAGAATCAGCAATGGCAGATTGGCGAAATCGTGCATGGTCTCGAACATGTGGCGGCGATACACGGCGTAAGTGAGAACAGTGTTGGCCAGCCAGAAGCCGAACAGCGTGATTCCCGCCTGCACGAAAATACTTTTCAGAATATGCCGGTGCACGTGATGCCCAAGTTCGTGCGCGAGCACGGCTTCGATTTCGTCGTCGGAATAGTTGTCCAGTAAGGTGTCGGCGAGAATGATGCGGCGGGTCGCGCCGAGCCCGGTCAGCGCGGCGTTGGCCTTCTTGCTTTTCTCGGAAAGATGCCATTTATAAACGCCGCGCACGCGCGTGCCGGCGCGTTCGCTCAGGACAATCAGGCGGCGCTTGAGTTCCTCGTTTTCTAGCGGCTCAAATTTGTAAAAAATCGGAAACAGTACAACTGGCACGAGTTGCACGAGCAGCACAGCGAGTGCCAGGAAAACGACCCACGAGATCAGCCACCAATACTGCGGAGTCTGGCGTATGAGGACGTAAATCAGTTCGACCACAACCGTGGCCATGACGAGACCGATGAGCAGACCTTTGAACTCGTCCCAGATCCACGAGCGAAATCTCTGGTTGGAAAGGTTATAGCGGTGTTCGAGCCGAAAACCGTAGTACTCGAGTGGAGTTTCTAGTACTTTGCGGATCAGCACCAGCATCAGGACGTAAAGAAAAACTGCCAAGGAGTAATTCTGAGGCGCACCGCGCTCGGCTAAGTCGCGGAGCATTCCGGTCCATCCGGTGGCCAGGAGTGCGACGAGCAGAGCGAAGCCGATCGCGAAATCGGCAACGCCCAGCCACCGCTTGATGCGGTTGTAGCGGCGCGATTCCGGAGAATCGGCGAGAACCGGTGCGATTTCCGCGGTAGCCATCATTCTGAGAGTGTTGTCACTATCCTATCGCGTTCCGAGGCTGGCCTGAACGCGAAAGTGCCGGGAATGCAAGCTCTCGGCTTTCAGTTTCAGCTCGCAGCTCTCAGCTTTTGGCTTTTAGGTCTTAGCTTCGGACCCTTGAACTGAGCATGAGGGATTGAAAACATCCTGCTTTCAGGCCTGCCGTACGAATTGCTCACCCGTTTCAAGAATTTCTTCGACCAGCTCGGGCGTGGCCGCTTCCGCGTAGCATCGCAGCATAGGTTCGGTACCGGAGGCCCGAAACAATACCCAGGCATCGGCGCCGTTGCCATGCTTGGGAGCGTCGAGGTAGAATTTCACGCCGTCGCGATTTTCCTTGCGCAATATGGGGTAAGCGCCGAGCCTCGTCGTCCGCGGATCGGCGGCGCGGCGGATGGCGCTGTCCTTGAGCTCATCGGAAATGTGCAGATCGCGCCTGCCATAGTAGTGCGCGCCGAATTCACGCTGCAGGTCGGCGACTAACTGGCCGAGCGGTTTCTTTTCTTCCGCCATCACATTCGCCAGCAGGAGCGCGTTGAGAATCCCATCGCGTTCCGGGAGAAAGCGGCCATATCCGATGCCGCCTGATTCTTCTCCGCCGATCAGAATTTCATGCTCCATCATGAGGTCGGCAATGTACTTGAAACCGACCGAGGTCTCGCGCAGCTTGCGCCCATACTTGGCGGCGATGCGGTCGATCATGCCGCTGGTGTTGAAGGCGCGCACCACATCGCCCGGCCACTTCTTGTATACCAGCAACCAGTTCAGCAGAACGGCAAAGCACTTGTGCGAATCGACGAAGCTCCCGTCTTCCGCCACAGCGCCGATGCGGTCGGCATCGCCGTCGGTTGCCAGGCCGGCGTGGCATTTTTCGTTCACCACGGTTTCCTGCAGCAGCGCGACGTGCGGCAGAATCGGTTCGGGATTAATGCCCGGGAACAGTGGGTTCACTTCCTGACGGATCGCTACGTAGCGGATGCCGTGGGCGGCAAATATCTTCGGCAGGACTTCGCGGCCGGAGCCGTACATGGAGTCGATGGCAAACTTGAAATTCGCGCGGCGGATGAGATCGAGATCCGCGAACTCAGAAACCGCCTCGACATAGGGGGGCTTCAGATCCACCTCTTCGATTCTCGCCGCGCGGCCGCTGGGCATGGCGCCGGCGGCCAGTTCATCTTCGATGGACTTCATGATCGCGGGCGTGGCCGAGCCTCCAAACTTGGCTTTGAACTTCACCCCATTCCAGTTCCATGGATTGTGGCTCGAGGTGACCATGACTCCGCCCGCTGCGCCCAGCTTTTTGACGTTGTAGGAAACCGCGGGCGTGGGCACGTAATCGTTGGCCAGCAGCACGGGAATCCCTGCGGCGGCGATGACTTGGGCGACGGCACGAGCGGCGCGGTCGGAAAGGAAACGCGTGTCATAGCCGATAATGACGCCGCGAGCGGGATCTTCATGCTTGAGGACGTAGCTGGCAATCGCGCCCGCCACGCGGCGCACGTTGTCGAAAGTGAAGTCGTCGGCAATAAGACCGCGCCAACCGTCGGTACCGAATTTGATTTCGGTCATGGGTAGTTCGTCGTTGGTAGTTCGTCGTTAGTCGTTCGCGAAGGCAGTCGTTGGTCGTCAGCCGTTGGTCATTAGCGACACCCTTTCGGATTGTCATCCCGAGCGAAGCGAGGGATCTGCATTTGCCAACGACTGACGACCAACGACTAACGACTACCGACCAACGACTCTCACACTAGTTTCTTCAGCTTCTTCTCGTCCAGATGCTTCACCACTTTGCCGACATCCTGTGACTGGTCGAGCGTGGTGATGAGCAGGGCGTCTTCGGTCTCGACAATCACCAGGTTGCTCACGCCGACCAGGGCGACAAATTTGCCGGGCGCGTGAACGTAATTATTCTTCGCATTCAGGGCAAAATTTCCGGACGCTGAAACCAGGCTTCCGTCGCCCGGTTTCGCCTTCGCCACGTGGTGCTCATGCAGCGCGGTCCAGGACCCGAGGTCGTTCCATCCGAAGTCCGAGGGCAGACAGAAGACGCGCGACTGGCCTTCTCCTTTGGCCGAGCGGGGTTCGAGAACTGCATAGTCGATGCTGATGTTTTCGCACTTCGGATAGAGCTTTCGAAATGTGTCCGCGAACTTGCGCGTGCCATAGGTGGCAGCAATCTTTTCGAGGAGCGGAGCGGTGTTCGGAAGATGCTCGCGCAGCGCGTTCGCGAGAGTGTCGGCGCGCCAGAGAAACACGCCGCTGTTCCAGAAGTAGTTGCCCGCGTCGAGAAACTGCTTGGCCGTGGCAAGATCCGGCTTTTCGGTAAAGCGGCGCACCCACAGGGAGCCCTGGCGATCGGGCGCTCCGGCCTCGATATATCCGTAGCCGGTTTCGGGGCGAGTCGGGCGGATGCCGAGCACAACGATGCTGTCTCCCGCGGTGGCGATCTCGATTGCTGCATTGAGAGTAGCGCGGTATTGGGCCGGGTCGGCGATGACGTGATCGGAGGGAAACAGACCGAGTACCGCATCGGGATCGTGACGGAGCAAAAGAAATGCCGCTAAACCGATGGCGGGCGCTGTGTTGCGTCCAGCAGGCTCGGCGATGATCTGCTTCGGAGGAAGCTTCGGAAGCTGAAGCAGGATGGCGGGGCGCAGGTCGTCATTGGTGATGATCCAGAAACGGCTCGGCGCGGCCATGGGTGTGAGGCGCGCGACAGTCTGCTGAATCATGGTCTGCTTACCATCGAGCGCGAGCAGTTGCTTGGCGCGGCGCTTGCGGCTCAGCGGCCAGAAGCGCGTGCCTCGGCCACCAGCAAGGATGATGGGATAGAAGTGCGGGTTTGCTCTCACGGTCGTAGAAAGCCTACCACTTACGCACGGGCGTGAGAAATCTCACATGCGCGCGGCGGGCTCAGGCACCGTCCCGCTGGGCACGCAAGTCTTCAGGAACTCCAACTGCCACTGCGGGCGCACGGAGAACTCCGGCAGCGCGGCCGGAATCACGACCGCGTCGCCTTTGGCCAGTGTCACCGGGTCGCGGCCCTGCGCCTCGACAACCCCGCAGCCTTCAACGGCGACCAGTATCTGCACCGAAGTTTTCCCGGACTCATCAGTTTTCCCGGACTCGACTTTTCCGAAGTCAACGACAGTTGAGAAATCCTGTGGCGCTTTCAATTCGAACAGGTCCACCATGAAGTAGGGCGCCGAAATCATCGAGGAACGACGGTTCTTGCCGCCGTTGATGCCAACGGGCGCGGGGCGGATCACTTTGCCGGAGGCATTGTGCTCCTTGACCGAGGCGAGGCCGCGCTCCAGATGCAGGGTGCGCGGGCGTCCGTAGTCGTAGAGACGATACGTGGTATCGGACTGCTGCTGCGTCTCCACGATGACAGCCCCTGGTCCCAGCGTATGCACCGTGCCACCGGCAACGTAAATCATCTCGCCTTGATAGACGTTGATCCAGTTGAGCAGCTCTTCCGCGCGCTTTTCATGGATGGCTTGCTCGAATTGAGCCACAGTAACGCCGGGCTTCAGTCCGAGCGCAATCTGCGATCCGGACCTGGCATGGGCCACGTACCAGCATTCGGTTTTGCCCCAGGGCTCGCCGAAACGTTGTGCGGTTTCGTCGTCGGGGTGCACCTGGACAGAGAGTTTTTCCTCGGGGAACAGAAACTTCAGCAGCAACGGAAAGCGCTGCGGGTCGCGCGCGGTCGTCCCCACGAGTGCGGAACCGAATTCTTTGCTCAGGTCGGCCAGCGAACGATTTGCGTGCGGGCCGTTCGAGACCACGCAGTTGTCGCCGGTGAGCCAGGCTTCCCCGATTCTTTCGTTGAATTTGTGATTTGGGTAGATCGCAGAAAGATCGAGCGTGCCCCAGGGGCGCGGGTCGAAGGCGGGCGACATCAGGAGTGGGTAGAGTTGGGTCATGGGCGCAAACGTCGTTAGAAGCTTAAATCAACGGCACGGGTTGCGTGAATTTGCGGAAGCTGCCGGGCTTCACCCGGCTGGACGGACGAGGCGTCCGTCCCTACGTGGTCCTTAGTGGCGCAGACACGCCTACAGCCCGCCAAAGAACTTGTGCATGCGCTCCAGGCCACGGTCGAGTTCGGCGATCGACGTCGCGTAGGAGACGCGGATGTGTTCCTTCGTGCCGAAGCCTTCTCCGGGAACAGTGGCGACATGCACCTCGCGCAGGAGTTTGCCGGCGATCTCGGAGGCCGAGTTTATCCCGCTACGCCCGAAAAATGCCGAAACATTGGGGTAAGCATAAAACGCGCCTTCCGGCAGCGTGCATTTCACGCCGGGTATGGAGCGCAGTCCCTTCACCACGTGATCGCGCAGCTTGATGTACTCCGCGCGCATGTGTTCCACGCATTGTTGTGGACCTTTGAGCGCCACCACTGCCGCTTTCTGCACGATCGAGGTCGGGTTCGAAGTGGACTGGCTCTGCAGCTTCTGCACGGCCGTGATGATGGGTGCCGGGCCGAGCGTGAAACCGAGACGCCAGCCGGTCATGGCATAAGTCTTCGAGAGCGAACCGACGACCAGAAAGCGGCCGCGGAACTCGCGCAACGAACCAACCGAGAAGCGCTTGCCCGTGTAGTTCAGATAGACGTAGCACTCGTCGGAGATTACCCAGATGCCGCGCTGATGGGCCAGCCGGACGACTTCGGTCATGTCTTCCGCGCTTATCACGGCCCCGGAAGGATTGGAGGGTGAATTCA
Organism: Terriglobales bacterium; assembly: GCA_050018355.1. Lineage (GTDB taxonomy): Bacteria > Acidobacteriota > Terriglobia > Terriglobales > Acidobacteriaceae > Acidiflorens. The sequence continues at coordinate 7,915 of JBEKAF010000032.1, forward strand.
GGATGATGAGCCTGGTCTTCGGCGTCACAAGTTTCGCCACCATGTCGGCGGTGACGCGAAACCCCTGGGATTCGTCACTCTGGAGGAGCACGCAGTTGCCGCCGGCGTAGCGCACCATGTCCTTGAACGAGACCCAGTAGGGGACGGGAAGAATGACCTCGTCGCCATGGTCCACGAGCACGGAAATGACGTTGAACAGCGCGTGCTTGCCGCCCACCGAGGCTGCGGTTTCTTCGCGCCGGTAATCGGAGTCGAAGTCCACGGCATGACGGTGCACGATGGCGTCCTTCAGCTCGGTGGTGCCGCCCACGGGCGTGTACTTCGAAAAATTCGCCTGGATCGCGGCGATGGCGGCATCCTTGATGTGCTGCGGCGTGGCGAAGTGGGGCTCGCCGGCGCCGAAATCCACGACATCAATACCCTGCTGGCGCAGCTTGTCAGCCTCGGCCACCACCGCCAAGGTCGCGGAGGGCTCAATGCGATTGATGCGTTCCGTCAGGCGGACGGGGTGAGTGACGGGTGACACCACTGTGCTCATAATCTTTGCTGTTCTCATGATTTCTTTTTCCTGGACTTGTTCTTGCCCTCGGAAGGCGTCTTGCCCGCGGGCTGCTCGCCGTTCTCGAATTTGTGAGCCACGTCCATTTTCTCACGAAGCTTCTGCTCGACGAGTTCAGGCACCAGGCATTCTATGGATCCGCCCAACTGCGCGACTTCGCGCACCAGACGCGAACTCAGGTACGAATACTTTTCCGCGGGCATCATGAACACCGTCTCCAGACCGGGCTGCAGTTTGCGATTCATCAGCGCCATCTGGAGCTCGTACTCGTAATCGCTGATCGCGCGAATGCCGCGCAGGATGGCCCTCGCCTCGACCCGCAACGCATAGTCCACCGTGAGGCCGGCGAAAGTGTCCACCGAGACGTTGTCAAAGCCAGAGGTCATCGCCTCCAGCATCTTGCGACGGTCGGCCACGCTGAACAGCGGGTCTTTCTCGGGATTCTGAAGAATGGCGACCACCAGTTCGTCGAAGATCTTGCTGCCGCGCTCGATCAGGTCAAGATGCCCGTTAGTAGGAGGATCGAACGATCCGGGATAAACCGCTTTGATGCGCTTCACAGGGGACCTCGGTCGGAGAAAGAAGATTGTATGCGGGGGGAAGCAGGGATGGCAATCGGAGGGTGATGGGATCGAGGTGAAGGGTGATGCAGGTGAAATGATGGAGAGCCGGGCGAGACGCCCGTCTCTCCATCGATTAGCCGGCTGCGTTCGCGAAACCTACCGTCTCGCCGCCGGCACTTTCGTCGCTTCCGCCACCGTCGGCATCGTCGTGACGCGTCCCTGCGTGCCGGTAGCTTGCGCCGGAACCGCAGCCGGAGCCCCCGACGCTGCCGCCGGGATCAGTCCGAGCGCTTTGCGCACTTCGGCATCCAGCTTGGCCATCACGTCTTTATTTTCTTTCAGGAAAGTGCGGGCGTTCTCGCGTCCCTGCCCGATGCGCTCCCCTTTGTAGCTGAACCACGAGCCCGACTTCTCCAGGATATCGTTGTTCACCGCCAGATCGATCAGGTCGCCTTCGCGCGAGATCCCTTCTCCATAAAGAATGTCGAACTCCGCTTCGCGGAACGGCGCCGCCACTTTATTCTTCACGATCTTGACTCGGGTGCGCGAGCCGGTGACCACGTCTCCCTCTTTGATGGCCGCAATGCGCCGGATGTCAATGCGCACCGACGAATAGAACTTCAGCGCGCGCCCGCCCGTCGTAGTTTCCGGATTGCCGAACATCACGCCAATCTTTTCGCGGATCTGGTTAATAAAGATCAGGCAGGTGCGCGACTTGGCAACCGTCCCCGTCAGCTTGCGCAGCGCCTGCGACATCAAGCGTGCCTGCAGGCCCATGTGACTGTCGCCCATTTCGCCGTCGAGTTCGGCCTTGGGGACGAGCGCCGCCACCGAGTCCACCACCAGCACGTCAATGGCGTTCGAGCGCACTAGTGCTTCAACGATTTCCAGCGCCTGCTCGCCATAGTCGGGTTGCGAGACCAGCAGGTTGTCGACGTCCACCCCCAGCTTCTTGGCATAGCCCGGATCGAGCGCATGTTCGGCATCGACGAACGCCGCCATGCCGCCAGTCTTTTGCGCCTCGGCAATCACCTGCAAGGCAATGGTAGTTTTGCCGGAAGACTCCGGACCGAAAATTTCAACGACGCGCCCGCGCGGCACGCCACCCACGCCCAGCGCGGCATCGAAAGAAATCGCGCCCGTAGAAATCACCGCGATTGGGACGATGGCTTCCTTCGACCCCAGCCGCATAATGGACCCCTTGCCAAACTGCTTTTCAATTTGTGCGAATGCGAGATCGATTGCTTTGCTGCGCTCGTCTGCTCGGCTGCGCTCGTCGGCCATAATGGCTGCTCCTGATTTCTGAATCTGGAATCCCGGGTACGAATCCCCCGTAGCCTACACCCGCGGGCTGGAGCGTGAAGTGTTGGCTGTCACATCAGTTTTGGTCAGTTTAGCACGAAGCGAATAAAAGGCGAAGCGCGAAGTTGATCGCGCTGGTTCGGGGAAATGTTGTTCTTGCGCCAGTGGCGGAATTCTTCGCGGCAAAATTCCATCACGAAGCCACGGAGTAAGTTCTCTCTTTTCTTCCGTGTCTCAGTGCCTCCGTGGTGAAAACTTTTTTCAGTGACTTCCTCTGTGCCCTCAGTGTCCTCTGCGGTGAACGGTTTTCTTGCTAGACTCTCGGCATGAGCGAAGACACTCGAAACGGCAGCAGCTTGGAACGAGGCACAGCCATTGGAGGCCCGTCGCTGTATCTCGTAGCCACACCCATCGGCAACCTCGAAGACATTACCCTGCGCGCCCTGCGTGTCCTCAAAGAAGTTGACTTGATCGCCTGCGAGGACACACGCCAGACTCTAAAGCTCCTCAGCCATTACGGCATCAAGACGCGCACCGTCAGCTATCACGAGCACAACGAGATGACCAAAGCTGCCGAACTCGTCGTCGACCTGGAAAGCGGCGCCAAGATCGCTCTCGTCACCGATGCGGGCATGCCCGGCATCTCCGATCCCGGATTCCACCTGATCGCGCTCGCCATCCGGCATCATGTGCCGGTGGTGCCCATTCCTGGAGCGTCGGCGTTCCTGGCGGCGCTGGTGGCGAGCGGCCTGCCCACCGATTCCTTCCGCTTCAGCGGCTTCCTCCCAGCGAAATCAGGACAGCGCCGCAAGCTGCTAGAAAGCGTGAAAGACTCTCCGCGCACACAGGTGTTCTACGAGGCCCCCCACCGGCTGCTCGAGACGCTGGCGGATGTGATCGAAGTTCTGGGGAGCGACCGCCACGTAGTAGTAGCCCGCGAGGTAACGAAGATCCACGAAGAATTCCTCCGCGGTCGCGCGCGAGAAATTCTCGAACAGCTCAAATCCCGAGGAGACGTCAAAGGCGAAGTCACGCTCCTGATCGCCAAAGCCGAAGAGGGAGCGGCCCCGTCCGCATCCGAGACCGTAAGCGTCGCCCAACGCGTGCGCGAAATCATGGCCGAAGAGAAAGCAGACGAAAAAGCCGCGCTGAAGAAAGTAGCCAAAGAGCGGCGCATCGGGAAGAGCGAAGCCTACCGGGAGTGGCAGAGGGGAAAGTAGCAGCACGAACGTCCGCATCGCCACGAACCGCGTAGGGACGGCCGACCTCGGCCGGCCAGCCGAGCGAATGCTCGGCTATTTCCCCGCCAACTCCTTCTTCACCGTCTCGCTAACCACCTTCCCATCCACACGCATCTCGGCGGCGGCGAAGCGGGCCATCACAGCCTTCATCACTGTTCCCATATCTTTCATGGCGGGAGCGGGCGTCATCTCGGCAATCGCTGCGCGGACTCCGGCCACGATTTCTTCTTCGCCGGCGGCTTTGGGCAGGTAGGTTTCGATCAGCTTGATCTCGGCGGCTTCTTTGTCGGCCATCTCATGGCGTCCGCCCTTGGTGAACTGCTCGACCGAGTCCTTGCGCTGCTTGATCAGCGTGGAGAGCACTTGCTGCGATTCCTTGTCGTCGAGCGGCGCCATCTTGTCGATCTCGCGGTTCTTGAGCGCAGTCTTGACCATGCGCAGGGTGGAGAGTCGGTGCTCTTCGCGGGCCTTCATGGCCGCGACTATGTCTTTCTGGATCTGGTCGATGAGAGGCATGGGAGGATTATAGAACGCTGCGAGCTACGAGCTTCGAGCCGCGAGCGAACTGGTTGCGCGAAGCTCGCAGCTCGTGGCTCGCAGCCCTCTTCTGTGATTCGCCCTCTACATTCGCTTCCCCAATCCCGTTGCTTCGCATATTCTGATTTGTTCCCATGCTCAAAAAAACCCGGCTCTTCACTCCCGGACCGACGCCACTGCTGCCGCAAGCGCAGATGGCGATGGCTTCCTATGGCGCGCACCATCGCACTGCCGAGTTCCGCGCTCTGTTCACGCGCGTGCTGGCCGATGTGAAGGAGTTCATCGGCACGAAGAATGATGTGCTCGTGCTGACTTCGTCGGGCACGGGTTTCATGGAAGCCTCGGTCTCGAACCTGACTTCTCCCGGCGACCGCGTGTTGGTGTTGACCGCGGGCAAGTTCGCCGAGCGCTGGACCGCGCTGGTCAAGGCGTTTGGCTGCGACGTCGAAACCGTGACCGCTCCCTATGGCGAAACCTTTTCGCTGGATGAGGTTCGCCGCAAGCTGACGCCCGAGATTCGCTGCGTTTATGTGCAGGCGACCGAGAGTTCCACGGGCGCGCGGCATGACGTCGAGGCGATCGCGAAGCTGGTGCGCGCTTTGCCGGATACTTTGCCGGGCACTCTGCTGGTTGTTGACGCGATCACTGGTTTGGGCACAACCCATCTCGACGTGGACGGTTGGGGAATTGACATCATCCTTGGCGGCTCGCAGAAGGCGCTGATGATCCCGCCCGGATTGGCCTATGGCGCAATCAGCGAGCGAGCGTGGCAGCGCATGGAGCGGGCGATGTCTCCGCGGTATTACTTCGATCTGCGGAAGGAACGAAAATCGGCGGCCAAGGCGGAGACGGCATCCACGCCCGCAACCTCCTTGTTTGCCGGACTGGCCGCAGCGCTCGATTATGTGCGCCAAATGGGCAACGGGAACCTCGCGGCGGGACGCGACGCGCTGATCGCGAACGCGGAGTTGTGTGCGGCGATGACGCGCGCCGGCGTTCAAGCGCTGGGACTGAAGTTATTCGCCCCCAGTTCTCCAGCGGCCGCGCTGACGGCCGTCGCTGCGCCGGTCGGCGCCGATTCCACGGCCATTTGCAAACGCTTCCGCGAGCAGTTTGGCGCGGTGGTCGCCAACGGAAATGCGGAGCTGAAGGGACAGCTTTTCCGCATCGCTCACATTGGCTACTACGATTATCTGGACACAGTGGGAGTGCTGGCCGCACTCGAACATGTGATCGCCGAAGCCACGGGGAACAAGGTCGAGTTGGGATGCGCGGTGCGCGCGGCGCAGGAAGTTTACGCCAAGGCGGTGCGTTAAGAGTCCAGCGCTTCTCTGCGCAATTTGCGGCTTTCGGCCAGCAGCGACATGGAGTGCATCAGGTTCTGCAGGGTGACGATTCCGACCAGATGCTGTTCGTCGACAACTGGGATGATGCTGAGATTGTGGGCGGAGAGCTTGCGGAAGGCGGAGGCGAGCGACTCCTGCTTGGCGGCAACGTCGAAAATGCGGTTCATGACAGCCTGCACGTAGCCGTTGCCTTCGGCGCGCAGTGCTTCGAGGATTTTTTGCCTGGAGACGACGCCAACCATGTCGCTGCCGCGCACTACCGGAAAATCGTCCTGCAGCGTGTGCACCGCTTTTTCGAGCGCGTCTTCCAGAGTGTCGGCGGGCGAGAGTGTGGCGAAGTCGGTGAGCATGACTTCTTCCAGGCGGACGCTTTGCAGCACGGATTGAAATACCGCCGAGCGCTCTTCGAGTTGTGCGCCCACGAAGAGGAAGAATCCGATCATCACCAGCCACCAGTTGCTCATGAGCATTCCGACCATCATGAACAGAATGGAGAAGACGTGGCCGATGCGAACGGCGCGCTGGGTCGCTCGAACCATGTCGACGCGGCGCGAAAACACAGCGCGCAAAACGCGCCCGCCATCCATGGGATAAGCCGGCAACAGGTTGAACAAGCCGAGGTAGAGGTTCGACCACACGATGCTCCGCAACAGGGCGCTCGAATGGAGAAGCGGCCTCGCGGTCAGCGAAATGCCTGGCATAGCCGCGAGCAAAATGAGTGCGGATAAACCGGCGATGAAAAGATTTACCAACGGCCCGGCAACCGCGATTCGGATGTCACGCTTCCAGGCGTTAATCGGGTCCGGAATGACGTGCGCCTCGTCCAGGATGGTGATTCCGCCGATCGGCAGCAGGATGATGCCCTTCGCCGGCATGCCCGAGCCGCGGGCCACCAGAGCGTGACCTAATTCGTGCAGGATCACGCTGCCGAAAATGATTCCGACCAGGCCCAGACCGCGGAGAGCCGCGGTGCTGTCCTGAGTTCCCTTTTCGAGGCCCCACACGAAGACGAGCAGGAAGAAAAACGTCAGGTGAATGCGAATTTCGATTCCGAAGAGACGTCCGACCGGGATGGACCAACTGCGCATCGACATGCCTACCAGTATTCTATCTACTTAGACACCGATTGATGCCGCGGAGATGCGAAAAGGCAAATCGGAAGGGCTGGGCTGGAAGAAACACGAGCCTATGAGCACGAGCCTATGAGAGTGATTGCGGGACAGTACCGGCGCCGGACGTTGCGGTCGTTGCCCGGGCTCGAAATCCGTCCGACGGCGGACCGGCTGCGAGAGACGCTGTTCAATGTGCTGTGCGCGGGCGATCCGGCTGCACTGGCAGAGTCGACATGGCTCGATTTGTATGCGGGGACAGGCGCGGTGGGTATTGAGGCGCTGAGCCGCGGCGCGCGGATGGTGTACTTCGTCGAGTCGTCCAAAGCAGCGGCGGAGTTGATTGCCGGGAACCTGAAGTCGTTGGGGATTGCGAGCGGGTTCCAGATCGTGAAGGTCGAGGCCGGAAAAGCCTTGCGGCAATTGGAGGCGGCGGGGAGCGTTGCCGATTTCGTGTTTCTGGATCCGCCCTACCCGATGCAGGACGAGTACACGAAGACGCTGGTGGCTCTGGCGGAATCGAAATTGTTGCGCGAGCGGAGCGTGGTGATCGCGGAGCATGAGAAGAGGTTTGATCCGGGAGAGGTGTTTGGCGAATTGCGGCGATATCGGAAACTGGTGCAGGGAGAAGCAGCGCTGAGCTTTTATCGGCGCGGCTAGCTTCGGGCTTCGAGCCGCGAGCAAACCAGCCCCGACGTTCGTGCTCTGGCTCGTAGCTCGAAGCTCATGGCTCGCAGCTCGCAGCTCGCAGCTCGCAGCTCGCAGCTAGATCGCTATAATCACTACGACATGCCTAACTTTCCACCGGTTGACGAACAACTGGCATATATCAAGAAGGGCGCGGCTGAGATCGTCAAGGAATCCGAACTGCGCGCCAAGCTCGAACGCTCGCTCGCTTCGGGCAAGCCGCTCCGCGTGAAGGCGGGTTTTGATCCGACCGCGCCCGATCTGCACCTGGGGCACACGGTCCTGCTGCGCAAGCTGAAACATTTTCAGGATCTCGGACACACGGTCATCTTCCTCATCGGCGATTTCACCGGGATGATCGGCGATCCGACGGGGCGCTCGGCGACGCGGCCTCCGCTGTCGCGCGAGCAGATTGCGGAGAACGCCGAGACCTACAAGGCGCAGGTTTTCAGGATTCTCAGCCCGGAAAAAACCGTGGTGAACTTCAACAGCCGGTGGTTCTCGAAGTTCTCGGCCGAGGATTTCATCCGGCTGACGGCGAAGTACACGGTCTCGCAGATGCTCGAGCGCGAGGACTTCCACAAACGCTTCCATGACGAGAAGCCGATTGCCATGCATGAGCTGTTGTATCCGCTGGCGCAGGGATACGATTCAGTCGCGCTCGAAGCCGACGTGGAACTGGGCGGCACCGACCAGAGGTTCAATCTGCTGGTGGGGCGTGAGTTGCAGCGAGCGTATGGGCAGGAGTCGCAGGTGGTGCTGACAACGCCGATCCTCGAAGGCCTCGACGGCGTCAACAAGATGTCGAAGTCGCTGGGGAACGCGATTGGAATTCACGAGCCTCCGCTTGAGATGTACGGCAAGATAATGTCGATTTCCGACGAGATGATGTGGCGCTATTACGAGCTGCTGACGGATGTGCGGATGGATGCCATCGCGCAAATGAAAGCGGATGCAGCAAGCGGGAAGGCGCATCCGATGGCGCTGAAGAAAGAGCTGGCAAGGTCGATTGTGGCGGACTTTCACTCGGCGAAGGCGGCGGCGAAAGCGGCGGAAGATTGGGCGAAACAGTTTCAGAAAGATGAGACGCCAGAGGAAATCGAAACGGTATCAGTCCCTTTTGCCGAGGTTGCGAATCGCGAGGGCGATGGCGCGCGGCTGGCAAAAGTTCTCGTCAAAATCGGCTTTGCAGCGTCGACGAGCGAAGCGGATCGGAAGATCAAAGAGGGCGCGGTAAGCGTGGATGGAGTGAAGACGACTTTGCCGGTAATCAAAGCTCGCGCCGGCGTCACGCTGACTTTGCGGCTTGGACGAAAGATAAAAAAAGCCACACTTACCGCCTCTTGAACTCACCCCAGTTTTTCTAATTAGAAGTTCGCCAACGATGGCCTCTCCTTGTGCCAGCCTGTCGCTTGCTCGTAGGCATTTGCCGCCTGCAGCAGGACGATCCCATGCCAGGGAGCGGCGGCCAGTTGCAGGCCGATCGGCAAGCCATCCTTTGTGAATCCGCAGGGAAGGGAAACCGTGGGAATTCCCCAAACGTTGAAGGGGCGCGTGTTCCTAAGCATGATCAACTCTTGCGAACGCAGGTTGTCGGGATGCTCGCGGAGGTCGGCGATCACGGGCGGCGGAATCGGAACGGTGGGCGTTAGCAGCACGTCCACCTCATGGAATATATCCTGGATGGCATGACGGCTGGCCTGGAGGTCGCGGCTGGCACGGAGAGCATCGGGTGCGGAAATGTTGGCTCCAGATTGGATGCGCGTCAGCGTAGCGGGCTGGTAAAGCTGCGGTGAGCGATCGACGAATTCCTTGTGATAAGCATAGGCTTCGGCGCTCGCCAGCGTGCGGTCGGTCGGAACCTCGAGTTTGATGTCGCGAATCTCGGTCGGGAGGCCGGCGAAGATCTGGATCGCTTTTTCGATTGCGTCGGCAATCTCGGGATGAAGATCGTCGAAGAAAAACGCCCGTGGCACCCCGACACGCAATTTCTCTGGAGGTTCGTCGAACGCGGAGACGAGGCTCGGCACCGGTTTGTCAGCGCAGGGATTCGGTGAGTCGTAGTCCGACAGCACCTGCAGCATCAAGGCCGCGTCATAGACTGAGGTGGTGAGCGTGCCGACGTGATCATAGGACGATGACAACGGCACGACTCCGCGGGTGCTGACGCGACCGTAGGTCGGCTTCACTCCGACGACACCGCAGTAGGCAGCAGGCAGGCGGATGGAACCGGCGGTGTCGGTGCCGACGGCGGCGAATCCTAGACCAGCGGCGACGCTGGCGGCGGAGCCTCCCGAAGATCCACCAGCGATACGCGTTGGGTCCCATGGATTGTGGACCTCTCCGAAAAAACTAATCATCGAACTGCCGCCGTAGGCGAATTCGTGGAGGTTCTGCTTGCCTAGAATGATCGCGCCTCCGCCGCGCAAACGGCGGACGACCTGGGCATCTTCGGTGGGGACGCGATCTTTGAACAGCGCGCTGGCGGCGGTGGTACGGACTCCTGCGACATCGATAATGTCTTTGAGCCCGATGGGAATGCCGTGAAGGGGGCCTAGATAAGTTCCGCGGAAGATTTCGTGCTCAGCGAGACGGGCTCGGTCGAGAGCGGATTCGGCGGTGACCGTGATGAAGGCGTTGAGCGTCGGGTTGAGCTTTTCGATGCGATCGAGGCAATCGTGAGTGAGCTCGACGGGAGAGATTGAGCGGTCGCAAATTTTTCGGCTGAGTTCGCTAATGGTAAAGGGCATATGATCCTCGCTCGACCGAAATGACGGACGCAGCGCCTGAAGGCGCAGATTCCGCCGATCGCTTGCGGTATCGCTGAAGCGATACCCTGATACGAACCTGGCATTAGCCTGACTTTGTCATCCCGAGCGAAGCGAGGGATCTGCAGTTCGCCGCAAAATGCAGATCCCTCGCTTCGCTCGGGATGACAATCCATGAGAGGTGTCGCCGGCGCTCCACGCCCGGTTTTTACCACGGGCTCCTACCCTGCTTTGGCCGCCGCCTGCTCAGCGCGCTTTGCGAACCATTTCACCACAAAATAAACAACCGGGCCCGCTGCCAGCGCCCACGGTCCCCAGCGCAGGGCGATCGGAACGCTGTAACGCAGGACGACATAAGTCATGGCGAGCGGCATGGCGATCACGTAGATGAATCCGAGGTTGCCGCCGGGGATGCGGAAGGCTCGCGGCAAGTCGGGGCGTTTGCGGCGCAGTCCCCAGGCGGAGAGGACGGTCAGCACGGTGGTGGCGGCCCGCAGCCAGACATAGATGCTGATCAAGTCGCCGAGCGAGTGCAGCGCCAGTGATGCGTAGATCGCGGCGGAGATCAGGATCGCGATCCAGGGCGTGCCGTAGCGCGGATGCCGGCGCGTGAGAAACGGCGGCAGGTATCCGTCTTCGGCGAGCGCGAAGGGCATGCGGGTGGTGGTGAGCACGGTGCTGTTGAGCAGCGCCACGTTGGCGACCATGGCGGCGATCGTCATCAGATTGCCGAGCCAGGGGCCACCGATGAGCAGAGCGGCGGTGGAGAAGTATCCGTCTTTCCACTGTTGCCAGTTGCCGAGCGCGGCCAGGGCGGCAAACGTGGGCAGGAAGTAAGTCGCTATGGAAAGCGGAACGACTAGGGCGAGCGCTCGCGGATAGCTGCGCTGCGGATTCTCGACTTCCTCGGCCACGGTGGAAAGTTGCTCGTATCCGGAGTAGAGCCAAAGGCCCAGGGCGAGGCCCACTCCGAAAACTTTAGAAAAAGGCTGGTTCGGCGGCACCAGCGGCACAAACGGATTGTGATGCCACTTCGCGAGGCCGAGGGCGATCATGGCAATGATGGGAATAAAAATGAAGACTTCAAAAACAGTGGCGGCTTTGCCGACCATCTGAATGCCGCGAATGTTGACCCACGTGATGAGGGCGATCAGAGCGAAGGAAACGAGCCAGTGTTTCCAGCCGACGATCTGCGGGAAGTAGAAAGACAGGTAGTCGGTGAAGAGCACGGCGTAGGAGCCGCCGAGAAGGAATGAGGCGGACCAGTTCCACCATCCGGCGAGGAATCCCCAGAAATCCCCGAAGGCGGCGCGGCTCCAGCGATAGAAGCCGCCTTCGACGGGCATGGCAGTGGTGAGTTCAGCGGAGACGAGTGATACCGGGATGCACCAGAACAACGGGACGAACAGAAGATAGAGCAGGCTCATGCCGGGGCCGCTGGTCGGGACCATAGCTTCGAGTCCGAAGGGGCCTCCGGTGGTGTAGGAGAACATCACGAAGACGAAATAGAAAAGGCTCGCCTTGCGGACGGTGGAAGTCGTGGATGAGCTTGGGGCGTTCACGATAGCGTTCACGATGAAGAATGCTTCAGCAGGAACAGGAAGAAGAGACCGCTGAACATGGCGGCTAGTGTACAGGAATCTCGCCGGATGTCAGGTTATGCGCCGATTCCCAGCGGAAGACAAGAATGAAGACCGGCTTGCTCAAGCTCAAGCAACTTGCGTTTGATGTCGAGACCGCCGCCGTAACCGCAAAGTGAGCCGCTCGATGCGATCACCCGGTGGCAGGGGACGACGATGGCGACTGGATTCCGGTTGTTCGACATGCCGACGGCCCGGTAGGCGTGCGGGTGCCCAATGGCTTGAGCGATGTCGCGGTAGCTGCGGGTCTCGCCATATGGAATTTCGAGCAGCGCGTGCCAGCACACAAGTTGGAACTCGGTCCCGCGAAGATCAAGCGGGAAGGAGAACTCGCGACGCTCACCCGCGAAGTAATCGTTGAGTTCGCGGAGATAGGGCGCAAGGGCTGGTTTGGACTCATGCAGCTGAGTCGTACTGGGATTTAGTTTCTGCATGCGAGCTTCGAATTCGAGTCGCACCAAGCCTTTGGTGGAAGCGGCGAGGAAGAGTGGGCCGACGGGCGAAGGCGTGCGAAGGTAGAACAGAGTTTCCATGACGCGTTGGAGGATAGCACGATGTTTGACTGATGTCTGAATATGGAACTCAGGGTAGTGGGCTAATTCGGTGTTGCCGAGTAAATAGGCTACGAGCCACGAGCTACGAGCTGCGGGGCAACCGGTTCGCTCGAAGCTTGCGGGTCGAAGCTCATGGCTCAGCAACACCGAATTAGACCACTACCGAACTCAGGCGAATTGCGCATAAAAAAGCCTCCCGTTTTCACGGGAGGCTTTCCAGGGGAAGGTACTGCTACTTTGGCTGCTGCTGATCCTGAGTCGTCGCCGGGGTGGTGCTCGTCGAAGCAAGCTGTTCCAGATTGTTCTTCAGGAGGCTGATTTCAACGCGACCACCCGTGATGCGCTTCGGCTTGGCATCGCTGGCCGAAGCCGGGGTCGGTGCATTACCCATGCCGACGAGGTAAATCCGGTAGACCGGAATGTCGTGGTTCAGCACCAGATAGCGGACAACCGACTCGGCCATCTTCTGCGAGTTGGAAATCGCCACCTGTCCATGACCCGACGAGAAGCCCTGGACTTCGACGACATAGCCACGCTGGCTCTTCAGCGGGGTGGCCATTTCATCGAGAGCGTTCTTGGCGTTCTGGCTTAGCACCGTCTGTCCGGGCTTGAAAAGGATTTCGGTTTGGGTCGTGGGCTGGTACTGATCGATGTTGGTGACCACCTGCTCGACCGTGTTCAGACGGGTGTGAGCCTGTTGCGCGGTCTGCTGCGCGGCCTGCGCCTTGTTGCCGGCCTCGATGGCATGTTGATCGGCCTCGTTGGCCTTGGCCGAAGCGAGCTGAATTCCCTGCTGCGCGCGCGCATCGGTATCCTTGATCGCCCTGGTGTTGGAGGCAGTCAGCTCATCGAGTTCGTTGATGCGGTCGCGGATCGGCTGCGTCTGCCGCGCGATGTATTTCTTGCGAGCGAACGGGTTCATGCGGCCCCAAAAGCCTTCGCGAGTCTCCGGTTGCAAAGGATCTTTGCCGGTGGCGCTGTCGGCCTTGGTGGCCGTCTGGGCCGCAGGCTGAGTTGTCGTAGGCTGGTTCGGGGCAGTGGAAGTCTGCTGCGCGAAAACTGGCACGGCCAGAATTACGGTTAGCAGCAGAGCGAAGAGGGTACGGTTTTTCATTTTAAACTTCCTCCAAGTGGGGAGTGGGGTATCCACTCCGGGCGCCTTCCGGCGCGATTTTGATTGCGTCGTTTCAATAACGGATCCCGTAAACTTCGGAAGGCACGCGCCGACGCCACGGATGCCTCAAAAGCTTGCCTCAAAAAGCCGGCCCCTATCACGGGCCTGCATTTGTATAAACAGTTTGCGTGCCAAATGCCCAGGTGCCGGGCGTGGAATGCAAGTGCTTTCTTTTCATACATATTGTACCTTATCGTTCCCTTGCAGCGCACCGCGCCTGACGGTAATTTTGGCGGGAACTGATATAAAAACTGCGTTGCACGGGTTTTCTTCCGCGGAGTCATTGGAAAGCGGAGCCCTTGAAAAGGATGAACAATCTTCGTCGCATTTCATGGATCGTGGAATCGCGGCGTTCCGACCGGATACAAAGTAGTGCGCGTGAACCTCGACGACAAAGGCCAGCCGCAGGGCGGTACGGAAGATTTCATCACCGGCTGGCTGGCGCCGGGCAAAACGAAGAAAGATCGGTGGATGGGGCGTCCGGTGGGAATTGTATTCGGTGGAGACGGGTCGATGTACTTGAGTGATGATGCGGGGGAGCGTGATCTACCGGGTGACTTGGAATAAGTAACTCCTTCCCCGCGAATTCTTCCAGATTTCCCCTGTGGTGAAAAATCACCGATCGTTGCCGCAATACTTCTCATACTGCTGGTAGATAAACGGGTCGGTCATGCCGGCGATGTAGTCGCAGATGACGCGGGGCAGCGGCTCCTGGGCGGATTTTTCGCGGTAGTTGCGCGGCAGGTCGTCGGGTTCCTCCATCCAGTGGGCGAAGAGCTCTCCGGTGATGCGCTCGGCGTCTTCCTTCTCTGCCGCCAGCGCCGGGCTGTAGTAAAGATTTTCGTAGAGAAAGTCTTTCAGCCGCCGGCGCTCGGCTTCGACGGGCGGGCTGAAGGCGGCTAGCCGCTCGGCCTGTCGGCGGACATCTTCCAGAGAATGCACACCTGCCGCTCGCACACGTTCCGCCGTGTTCGTAATCAGGTCTCCGACAAATCCGTCAAAAATGCTTTTCAGTGCCTCGTTGAAGACCAGCTTCTCGGCAGCGTTAGGGTAAAGGCTTTTTGCCTCGCTGTAATGGCGCGTGAAAAGACCCACGCTGTCCGCAATCTGGTCGACCGTTAGCAACCGGGCTTCGTAGCCATCGTCTAAATCGGCGGTGTTGTAGGCAATCTCGTCGGTCAGGTCGATGAGCTGCGCTTCGAGCGGCGGGCGCTGATCGAGCAGATACTCGGCGAGTTCGGGGTGGTCTTTGGCGCTGTAATCGCGCGAGTGCTTGATAATGCCCTCGCGGACTTCGAAAGTAAGATTCAATCCGCGGAAAGAAGCGTAGCGGATCTCGAAGTCTTCGACAATGCGGAGCGCGTGCAGGTTGTGATCGAACGATAACCCGTGTTGTCCCATGGCGGTGTCGAGCGCTTTTTCTCCGGAGTGGCCGAAAGGAGGGTGGCCGAGGTCGTGAACCAGGGCGAGCGCCTCCACCAGATCGGCGTTCAGTCCAAGTTGCGCGGCGATGGTGCGCGAGATCTGCGCGACCTCAATGGTGTGGGTCAGCCGGTTGCGGAAGTGGTCGGAGTAACGGCGGGTGAAAACCTGCGTCTTCGCTTCCAGGCGGCGAAAGGCGCGAGCATGGACGACACGATCGCGGTCGCGTTGAAAGTCGTTGCGGTAGGGATGCGGCGGCTCGGGATGGCGGCGTCCGCGGGACTGCTCCACGCGGACCGCATAGTCGGCGAGCATGAAAAGAGTTTAGCAGTGTTTGAGTAGCATCCCGTGGCAAAAGCGAGAACCCGCTCTTCTACTCTCAATCCCCCAGACTTTGTCATCCCGAGCGAAGCGAGGGATCTGCATTTCGCGACAAACTGCAGATCCCTCGCTTCGCTCAAGATGACAATTTATGAAGGGTGTCGCCATTCCCTCTACTGCTTCGCGCCCTCTTCCTTGGCCAGCCTCATCTTCGCGGAATCGAGCTTCTTCTGCACCCGCGCCACGTCCGCCGGATCGACTTCCGCGGCAATGGTGCGGTTCCACTCGGTGAGTGCGCGCTCCCAGTTGGTCGCGGCCAGCTTCAGGCGTCCGGTTTTCTGGTACAGATCGCCCAGATGGTCGTGGACGGTAGGATCGGTATTGATTTTCTGCGAAGCCTTCAGCAGGTTGTCTTCCGCCAATTCAAATTTTCCCAAGCGGAAGTAAGCCCAGCCGAGGGAATCGAGATAGGCGCCGTTGGCGGGATCGAGATCCACCGCCCGCTTGATGTATCCGAGCGCTTCTTCGAGCTTCATGTTCTGGTCGGCCAGCATGTAGCCCAGATAATTCAGCGCCGAAGCATGCTCCGGATCGCTGGCCAGCACCTTCTTGAACTGTTCTTCCGCTTCGGCGTAACGCTTCTCACGCTCAAAAGTCGAGCCACGGAGAAACCACACATACTCCTTGTCGTCCGACTTGCTCGATAGCTGCTCGGCCTTATCGAGCGCCTGCTCGGCATCGCTGAACCGGCGCAGCCGCGTGTACATCTGTGCCAAGGTGATATAAACCTGGCGGTCATCGGAGTTGGCGTTGCCCTTCAACATCGCGCGGACATCTTTGAGCGCCTTGTCGGCGTCGCCCATGTCGGCCTGCTGCGCCGCCAGCACCATCTTCAGATCGCGGCTGCTGGGCAGCTTCTGCACCGCTTCCTTGGCGGCGTCGGTAGCCTTCTGCCATTCCTTGGCTTCGCGCCAGGTATCGATGATTTGCTGATAGCCGCGCTCGATGTTCTCATCGCCGCCCAGGGCGACGATCTGGCGGAAGGTCTCGTTGGCGGCCTGATTGTTCCCCTGCTCGCGGTAGATCGTGCCCAGCCTCTCGAGAAACACCGCCCGATTGCTCCGCTCACCGTTCGAGTACTTGCCGTCGGGCTTCTCTGATTTCTTCAGCAGGTCGCGCATGATCGGAATGGCTTCGTCGTAACGGCCCTGCGCCTGGTAGATGGCGGCGATGTTGTATGGAACTTCGACCGAGTCCTGCACCATGGACTCGGCTTTTTTCAGATTGTCGAGCGCGAGATCGAACTTGCCCTGCTTGCGGTAGATTTCCGCGATGCGAACGTAGGTTTGCGCATCTTCCGGATTCGCGTCCGCGATTACTTTGTATTGTTCGAGAGCGGCATCGGCCTGGCCATCGTTCAGCAGGTTCTGAGCAAGGCCGCGAATGGCGTCCAGATTGTCGCGGTCCAGTTCGATCGCGTGCCGATACGCCTCGATGGCGTCCTTATATTGCTTTTGCTGCTCGTAGGTGTAACCGAGCGCCGAGTAGAGCTTAGCCGAGCGCTCCGTGTTCGGTACCGAACTGAGCACTTGAGTGGCGCGAGTCGTGTCGCCCAATTCGTTATAGAGATAGGCCAGAGTAGTGACCGCTTCTTCCGAGTCCGGCTGGAGCTTCACCGCGGTCTTGAATTCGTTCTCCGCTTTTTGCAGATCGTTGTTCAAGCGATACAGTCGTCCGAGCAGCAGGTGGTCGTCCATGCTGTCGGGTTGCAGGCGGACGATCTGCTCATACTGCTCGATCGCCAATTTCAGAATGCTCTCCGAACCGCTGCCGGCCTGCATATCGCCGAGCGAGCGCAGATAGATCCTTCCGAGCAGGCGGCGGGCTTCCAGATTGTTGGGATTGCGCTTGATGATGTCTTGCGCCTCGACGACGGCGTCGCGAATGCGCCCGGTCTTGGCATAGAGCTCGGCGAGGCCGGAGGTCAGGTACGCGGAAGTCGGGTCCGCATCAATAGCGGCGCGGTATTCCTCAATGGCCTTGTTCGCCAACTCGCTGCGGCCGTAAGTGGCCACTTGTTCCTCGTACATGTGCGCGAGGGCGAAGTGGTAATAGGCGGCGGCGCGGTCGGGCGTCTTGCCCTTGGTGGCGGACTGCGAGCCAGCAGCCGGGGAATCCGCGGCGCGAGCGGGCTGGTTCTGGGCCAGTAAATTCTGGGCGAGTAAAAAAGATCCCGTAAGAACGACGCTAATAATCCACAACCGTTTTTTCATGAAAAATCCTGCAACCTGCAAATTGCAGCCCACATCTCCCATTGGATGCTGATTCGCGACCATCCGTATTTTCTTATTCTACCCTCAGCCGGCCTTTCGGCAGCGAGAAAGCGCAGGATACGACTAAAGCCGGAAGTACACGGGCTTTGGACGACTAATGTCAGAGACAACACCTGTTTTCGCAAATAATTCTGGGAAGGTTTTGGGAAGGGCACGGCTTCAACCGTGCCGCTCAGAGCCGCAAAGAATGCGGGCTTTAGCCCCTGAGGGCCAGACGCCACGCCTTGTGTGGGACCACTTCTAATGTCTGAAATGCCGCACCCCGGTGAAGATCATAGCCAAGCCGAGACGGTCAGCGGCTCCGATGACCTCCTGGTCGCGCACCGAGCCTCCGGGCTGAATGATCGCGGTCGCCCCCGCTTTGGCGATTTCCTCAACGCCGTCCGGGAAAGGGAAGAAGGCATCGGAGGCGGCCACCGTACCCTTCAGGGGCAACTGCGCCTTCATGGCGCCCAGCTTGCACGAATCGACGCGGCTCATTTGTCCGGCGCCGACGCCCACCGTCTGCCCATCGCGGGCATAAAGAATGGCGTTCGACTTCACGTGCTTGCAGACCTTCCACGCGAAAAGCAGCGCCCGCTTTTCTTCCGGCGTCGGCGGCCGCTTGGTAACAACCTTCAGATCGGCTTCGGCCAGCTTGTGAAGATCGGCATCCTGGACGAGCAGGCCCCCAGAAATGTTTTTCAGAACCCAGTTTTGCCGCCCGGCAGGAACTTCGACCAGCCGCAGATTCTTCTTCGCGGCAAAAGCTGCTTTAGCGCCTTCATCGAACGCGGGCGCGGCGATGACTTCCAGAAAGAGCTTGGCCATCTCGCTAGCGGCCGCCGCATCCACCGTGCGGTTCACTCCGATCACTCCGCCATACGCCGAGACCGGATCGCATTCCAGCGCCCGCACGTAAGCCTCGGCGAGCGTCTTCCCGGTCGCGGTTCCGCAGGGATTTGTGTGTTTGATAATGGCGCAGACCGGCTCGTCAAAATCCTGCGCCAGATCCCACGCGGCTTGCAGGTCGACAATGTTGTTATAGGAAAGCTCTTTGCCCTGCACCTGACGCGCGTGCGCCACGCCCGCGCCCGAACCGTCCGCGTACATCGCGGCCTTCTGGTGCGGATTCTCTCCATAGCGCAAGTCCATCACCTTCTGAAAAGACAGCCGCAGATTTTGCGGAAAGCCTTCGGCTGCGTGCAACTCGAAGTCGCCGCCCACACGCTCGAGCGTCGAGGCGATGGCGGAATCGTAAGCTGCGGTCGTCGCAAACGCTTTCTGCGCCAGCCGCCACTTCGTTTCCCTGGACAACGCGCCGCCCGAGCGCGCCATCTCCTCGCCGATCGCGCCGTAATCGGCGGGCGAAGTCACGACCGCGACATCCTGAAAATTCTTCGCCGCCGAGCGGATCATCGACGGCCCACCGATATCGATGTTTTCAATCAACTCTTCAAAGTGCACGCCCGGCTTGGCGGCGGTTTTTTCGAAGGCGTACAGGTTGACCACAACCATGTCGATGGCCGGGATGCCATGCTCGGCAACCGCCGCGCGATGGCCGCTGTCTTCACGCCGATGCAGGATCCCCCCGTGAACCTTCGGATGCAGCGTCTTGACGCGCCCATCAAGCATTTCAGGGAAGCCGGTCAGCTCGGAAATATCTTTCACCGCGATGCCGGAATCGCGCAGCAGCTTGGCCGTGCCTCCGGTCGAAACCAGTTCCACGCCCAACGCGGCGAGTTTGCGGGCGAAATCTACCAGTCCGGATTTGTCGGTGACGCTAAGAATGGCGCGCTGGATTTTAGACATGAGGAAAGCCTCAGAACAAGATGAGCCAACAATATTAGCGAAGAGAGATTCTAGCAGTTGCCAGCCATACGCAGTTGCCGCTGTTTACCTGCTCAAACAATCCCCAGTTGACACAATAGCTATCGTCCGGTGGCAAGCCTTGTGGCCAAGCGCTGCGGCAGGTTGGCGGCGAGGATTTTTTCCTGGGCTGCGCGAAGGTTGTAGGGGACGCGATAGAAAGTCACGATCCAGGCTTCGGAGTCGAACATGGCGAAGGCGGAGCGCCAGTCGCCATCGCGGGGCTGGCCGACGGAGCCGGGGTTGATGAGATAGCGGCGATCTTTGCTGAGGGGCCAGTCGGACGACTCGGGCTGGCCTACGGTGCGATATCCGGGACGATAGCCTTCGCTGATCTCGCCCTGGAGCGCGAAACCGCCCTGGAAGTGAGTGTGTCCGAAGAATGTTATGGGAACGGGAATGGTGATGAGCGGTGCGATAGCGTCGCTGACGCTGACCACGTATTCATCCTCGTCGATAGGGGAGCCGTGGACGAACTGGATGCCGGGGAGTTCGTCGAGGTGGATGGGACCCTGGGGGAGCGCGCGGAGCCATTCGAGATTTTCGGGGGTGAGCTGGTCGCGCGTCCAGAGCGTGGCGAGGCCGGCGACGGGGTTGAAGTCGTCAAGGGTCATGAGACCGCAGACGGCTTTGTCGTGATTGCCGCGGACGAAGACTCGTCCGAGAGATTGCGCGCGGGCAATGACTTCATTGGGATTGCCGCCGTAGCCGACGGTGTCGCCGAGATTGACGACGAGGTCGTGGGCGGGAGCGGCGGCCAGACAGGCATCCAGCGCTTCGAGGTTGCTGTGAATGTCGCTGAGAAGAAGGATACGCACGGCAAAGGGAGGATTATAGCTTTTCTGCAGGGGAAAGGACGAGGCGAGGGGCGGCGGCGAAGAATCCGCAGTTTTCCCGATTTAGCTGCGAGCTACGAGCCGCGAGCTTCGAGCAGGCAGGTCGCTAGGGCTGGTTTCACAAATCGGTTTTGGGTAGGGCACGGCTTCAGCCGTGCCGTTCAGGGCCTGGAAGAATGCGGGCTTTAGCCCCTGAAGGACGTGCCTCCCAAGCTTAAAGGCATTTACGTCTAGAAGCTCGAAGCGCGCAGCTCGCATCTACCCCTGGCATCAGATTCGGGACGGATTCACGACTGGGCAGCGGGCCCAGTGTTCGGGGCTGACTTCAATGAGCGGCGGGAGCTCGACGGCGCAGGCCGGGATGCGGTGCGGGCAGCGGGGTTCGAAGGGGCATCCCGGAGGAAGTTGGGCGATAGTCGGGACCGTGCCCTCGATGGTCGAGAGTGGAAGAGCGCGGTCGGTCGAGAGAGTAGGAATCGCGCGCAGCAGGCCTTGGGTGTAGGGATGAGCGGGCGCGTGGAAAATGCCGGCCTTGGCGCCGAGCTCGACCAGGTTGCCGGCGTACATGACGGCGACGCGATCGGCCACGTGCGAGACGACGGCGAGGTCGTGCGAGATGAAGAGCATCGCCAATCCGAATTTGTCGCGGAGGTCGTTGAGCAGGTCCAGGATTTGCTGCTGGATGGTGACATCGAGCGCGGTGGTGGGCTCGTCGGCGATGAGCAGTTGCGGACGGTTGACGATGGCCATGGCGATCATGACGCGTTGGCGCATGCCTCCGGAGAGCTGGTGCGGATAGCTGCGGGCGCGCTGCTCGGGGTCGGGGATGGCAACGTCGCGCATACCTTCGACAGCTCGGCCCCATGCTCCCGATTTGGAGACGCGGTGGTGAGCGAGGACGGCTTCGGCGATCTGGTCGCCGACACGCATGACTGGGTTGAGGGCGGTCATGGGCTCCTGGAAGATCATGGCGATGCGCGAGCCGCGAAGTTGGCGCAGTTGATCGGGGGGCAGGTTGGTCAGGTGCGTGGGGACGCCGTCGCCGTTCTGAAAAGTGATTTCGCCCTTGACGATGGCAGCGGGCGGGAGCAGGCCCATTATGGCGAGCGCGGTGATGGATTTTCCAGAGCCGGATTCGCCGACCAGCCCGAGCACTTCGCCGGGGGCGATGGAGAACCAAAGGCTGCGAACGGCGGCCACGGGTGCAGAAGCCCTCGGCTGCTCTGCGGGCAGGATTGTCCGCCCTCCACGGGACTGCGGGAACTCGATGGTCAGGTCGCGGACGTCAAGCAGCGGGGGCACGAGGGGTATGGTATCAGCGGGGACGCCTGGGGGGCGGCTGTCGCAACGCATTCTTTCAGTTCGGGAGGTCCCCCACCACTGCCACCACAAACTTCGTAAACTCCCGGACGTCCTCCTCGGTCGTGTCGAACGAGCACATCCACCGCACCACCGACTCCTCTTCGCTCCACACATAGAAGAAGTACCGCTCCTGTATCTTCTTAATCGCCTCCCGAGGAATTTGCGCAAACACGCCGTTCGCCTCCACCGGACACACAATCTTGACGCGCGGAATTTTCTTCACTTCCTGTTCCAGCAGTCGCGCCATCCGGTTCGCGTGCTCCGCATTCCGCCGCCAAAGATCGTCGGTCAGCAGTGCCTCCATCTGCACCGACATGTAGCGCATCTTCGATGCCAGCTGCATCCCCTGCTTGCGCACAAATAAAAAATCCTCGGCCAGTTCCGGACGAAAGAACACTACCGCCTCCACGCCCATCAACCCGTTCTTCGTCCCGCCAAACGAAAGCACATCCACTCCCAAATCGCGCGTCGCCTGCCGCAAGGATAATGACGGTCGCTGCGCCGCCACGGCGTTCGCAATCCGCGCCCCATCCACGTGCAAGAACATCTTGCGCTCGTGGGCAAACCGCGCCAGCGCCTCGACTTCTGCCGGTTTGTACACCGTCCCCATCTCCGTCGATTGCGTAATCGAAATCACCCGTGGCTGCACGTGATGCTGGTCTCCAATTCCGTGATACGCATGGGCCACTGTTTCCACCGTCAACTTCCCGCCCGGCGCTGCCAGAGGCACCAGTTTGCAGCCCGTAAACTTTTCCGGCGCACCACATTCGTCGGTATAAATATGAGACAACTCCGGACACAGCACCGCATGAAATGGCCGCGTCAGCGCCTGCAAGCTCAGCACATTCGCCGCCGTCCCATTGAACACAAAGAAGACCGCCACATCGGCTCCAAACTGCTCCCGGAATTTTCCCACCGCCGATTCCGTGTGCGGATCATCCCCATACCCCACCACATGCCCCTGGTTAGCGCGCCGTATCGCCTCCAGCACCTCGGGATGCACCACCGCATTGTTGTCGCTCGCAAAACTTCGGCTTGGTTTCATGACCCAACAATTTAGCAGAATCGAAAATTCTTCGGAGCCTTCCTGCCCCTTGCCATGAATCTATTGGTATTCTGGTATTTACTGGCCGCATCCCGGAAACACAGTGCCGGAGATCAGCCGTGTGATGACAGGGACTAACCCCAGAGGTGCCTGGCAATTCTTTTGCAGGTTAATTACTTTTATTAAGAACAACATGTCTCGATTCTTTGCAAAAACGCCATCTCTGATTCTGCCCGGCGCCCTTCTTGCCGCACTTCTTTTCGCTACCGCCTGCGGCAAAGGCAAAGAAGCCAAGGCTGCCGCTCCGCAAGCCATGCCGGTCAAAGTCCAAACGGCGAAGGCCCAAAAAGTCGATGACACCACCGACTACATCGCCACCTTAAAATCCCGCGACTCCGCCGTGGTCATGCCGCAGGTCGAAGGCATCATCACGCAGATCTTCGTCCACTCCGGCGAACGCGTCGCTTCCGGGGCTCCCATGGTGCAGATCGATCCTGCCAAGCAGCAGGCCACGGTCAAGAGCCAAGAAGACGCCCGCGCCGCCCAGCTTGCTCAGGTCAAGTGGGCGCAGCAGAATTACGAGCGCGTCAGCGGCCTTGCCAGTGCCGGCGTAGTCAGCAAGCAGGATCTCGACCAGGCGCGCGCAACCATCGATGCTGCCCAAGCGCAACTGCACTCGCTCGAGGCTCAGGTCAGCGAGCAGCAGGTCCAGTTGCACTACTACCAGGTAGTCGCCCCGCGTGCCGGCATCGTCGGTGATGTTCCCGTCCGCGTTGGCGACCGCGTCGTCACCACCACCACGCTCAGCACCGTCGACCGTCCCGGAAGCCTCGAAGCTTACATCTATGTTCCCATCGAGAAATCTGCCCAGCTGAAGATGAATCTTCCCGTCCAGATCGTCGACGCTTCAGGAAGTTTGCTCGCCACCAGTCGCGTCACGTTCATCTCGCCGCAGGTGGACACCACGACGCAAACCGTGCTCGTCAAAGCGACGATCGCAAACTCGAACGACAGCCTGCGCACCGCCCAGGCCATCCGCGCCCGTGTGGTCTGGGGTAGCCAGGAAAAGCCCGTGGTCCCGGTCGTAGCCGTGTCGCGAATCGGCGGCCTCTATTTCGCTTTCGTCGCTGAGCCCGACCAGAAAGGTGGATACGTAGTCCACCAGAAGCCGCTCCAGATCGGCCAAATCGTCGGCAACGACTACGTCGTCCTCGACGGCGTAAAACCGGGAGACAAAGTAGTGGTCTCCGGTACCCAGTTTCTAATCGATGGCGTACCCGTAGTCCCGCAGGAAAGCAGCAGCTAAAAGCCCCAAGAAGTTTTTCGAAACCGGTTCCAGCACGTTTTGAGTAGCAAGTAGCACTCGCAACAGACTGGCCACTGTCCACTGACTACTGGCCACTTTTTCTAATGGTCGATTTTTTTATTCATCGCCCCGTGTTCTCCACCGTCTGCGCCCTGCTCATTATTCTCGCCGGCGCCGTCTGCATCCCTACCCTTCCCATCGCGCAATTCCCCAACCTCGCGCCGCCGCAGGTCGGTGTCACCGCCGTCTATACCGGAGCCAGCGCCCAGACCGTCGAGTCCGCCGTCACCACGCCACTCGAGCAGCAGATCAACGGCTCCGAAGGCATGAAGTACATCACCTCCTCCAGCGACAACAACGGCGTCAGCTCGATCACCGCGACCTTCGACCTCAACCGCGATCCCGACCTCGCCGCCGTCGACATCGAGAACCGCGTCAACACTGCTTCCGGACGTCTCCCCACCGCGGTCAAGCAAGTCGGAGTTACCGTCGCCAAGACCTCCGAAAACTTCGTCTTCGGCGCCGCCGTCTTTTCGCCCGACGGCCGCTACTCCACGCTCTTCATGAGCAATTACCTCGATGTCTACGTCCGCGACAGCCTGAAGCGTGTTCCCGGCGTCGCCGACGTCTTCATCTTCGGCGAGCGCAAATACTCCATGCGCCTGTGGCTCGATCCCGTGCGCATGGCCAGCCGCGCCCTTACCGCCGACGATGTGGTCAGCGCTCTCCAGGAGCAGAACGTTGAAGTCGCCGCCGGACAAGTCGGTTCCCAACCCTCTCTGCCCGGCCAGCAATTCCAGATCAGCGTCCGCGCCGTCGGCCGTCTCTCTGAAACCACTCAGTTCGATGACATCATCCTGAAGAGCAATGCCGATGGCACTCTCGTCCGCCTGCGCGACGTCGGTCACGCCGAACTCGGCGCCGAAGACTACAGCTCCGACCTGGACTACAGCGGGCACGAATCCGTTGGCATCGGCATCACCCAGCTCTCCACTGCCAATGCCCTCGACGTAGACCGCCGCTGCATCGCCGAACTCGACCGCCTCGCCAAGCGCTTTCCGCCCGGTATGAAGTATGAGCTCGCCTTCGATACCACCGACGCGGTCGGCGAATCCATCCGCGACGTAGTCTCGACTCTCGGCCAGGCCATCTTCCTCGTCATCCTTGTCATCTTCATTTTCCTCGAAGAATGGCGCTCCACCATCATTCCAGCAGTCACGATCCCAGTCTCGCTCATCGGCACTTTCGCTTTCGTCAAGCTGCTCGGCTTCTCCATCAACACGCTGACGCTGTTCGGCATCACGCTCGCCACTGGCCTCGTCGTCGATGATGCCATCGTCGTCATCGAAAACATCGAGCGCCATCTGCAGGAAGGCGAGTCCGATCCGGTCAAAGCTTCGTCCGACGCCATGAAGGAGGTCACCGGCGCCGTCATCGCCACTTCACTGGTGCTGGTGGCCGTCTTCGTGCCCGTCGGCTTCTTCCCCGGAACAACCGGCATTCTGTTCCGCCAGTTCGCGCTGACTATCGCCTTCTCGATCACGATCTCCGCCTTCAACGCGCTTACTCTTACGCCCTCGCTCTCCGCGCTGCTGCTCGGCCGCGAGCACGGCGAAAAGAGTTGGTTATTCAAGCGCGTCGACCGCTTCCTTGCCGCCCTTACCAACGGCTACGTTCGCGCCCTCCGCGCTTTTCTGCGTTTCGAAGCCGTCGCCCTGATCCTGTTTGTCGCCGGACTCGGCCTCGCTTACTTCGTCTTCCGGCACGTGCCTCAAGCCTTCGTTCCCAACGAAGATCAGGGATGGCTCATCGTCGCGATCCAGGCGCCCACCGGAGCTTCGCTGGAATACACGCGAAAAATCGGCGAGCAGGTGAACACCATCGCCAGGAGTTTTCCTGAAATCGAGAACACCTTCTCCGTCGCCGGTTTCAGCTTCGGAGGCAGCGCGCCCAACGCCGGCTTGGTCTTCCTGTCCCTCCGGCCCTACTCGCAGCGCAAGGGCCGCGAGCACACCGCGACCGCCATCATCAATCGGCTGCGCGGTCCGTTCTTCGGAATTTCCGGCGCCATCGTCATCCCCTTCGAACCGCCCGCCGTGCAAGGTCTCGGCCAGTTCGGCGGATTCCAATACGAACTCCTCGATCAAGGCGGTCACACGCTGCAAGATCTTGACAAGACCACCCGCGACCTCACTCGCGCCGGCGGCGAGCGCAAGGAAAAAGACCTCACCGGACTCTTCACCACCTACACCGCCAGCGATCCGCAGTATGTCATCACCATCGGTCGCGAAAAAGCCAAGAGCCTGCACATCCCGCTCAGCCAGATCACCGACACGCTCAGCGTCTATATGGGTTCGGCCTACATCAACGACTTCGATTTCAATAACCGTTCTTATCGGGTTTATGTGCAAGCCGACAAGCAATTCCGCTCGCATCCGCAGGACATCGGGCAGTACTACGTTCGTTCCGATTCCGGCGCCATGGTCCCGCTCGAAAATTTAGTCAGGATCAGCCAGACCGCCGCGCCCCAGGTGATCAGTCACTACAACCTTTTCCGTTCGACGGAAATCAACGGCTCCGCTGCCCCCGGCTTCAGCTCCGGACAGGCCATTGTCGCCATGCAGCAGCTCTCCGCGAAAGTTTTGCCCCAGGGCTACACCTACGAATGGTCGGGAATTTCACTCGAAGAGCTGGCGTCGGGATCGACCACGCTCATCCTCTTTGGTCTCGGAACGCTGGTCGTCTATCTGACGCTGTCGGCGCAGTATGAAAGTTTCGTGCTCCCCTTCATTATTCTGCTCGCCGTGCCCATGGCGTTGCTCGGCGCGCTTTCCGCCCAATGGATCCGCGGCCAGCAGAACGACGTTTACTGCCAGGTGGGACTCGTCATGCTCGTAGGCCTCGCCTCCAAGAACGCCATCTTGATCGTGGAATTCGCCGAGCAGTTGCGCGCCCGCGGTCTGACCATTCTCGACGCGGCCGTCGAAGCCGCCCGCATCCGCCTGCGCCCGATTCTCATGACTTCCTTCGCCTTCATCCTCGGCGTTGTCCCTCTGGTCACCGCCAGCGGCGCCGGAGAGAACGGCCGCCACTCCGTAGGCACCACCGTTTTCGGTGGCATGATCATGAGCACGATCCTCAACTTGTTCTTTATCCCCGTGCTTTATCTGCTGATCGAGGGCTTCCGAGAGCGGCGTCGCAAGCCCAAAACAGCCTGATCTCGCGTAGGGACGGGCGCCCTCGCGAGCCTGCCCTGAGCGTAGTCGAAGGGTCCAAGCCGAGCGCAGCTCGGCAGTTGCCTGTGGCCACAGCAACTCTGGATTCGCCATAGAGTGGGCTGGCAGTGCCGTTCCCCGGCGCAAGAAAAAGCAACTTCTCGGCTCTTTCCAGCGTCTGAAAAGTGCGAAGAATTTCAGGGCTCTCATCATGTTGTAAGAAGTTTTGCGTGAGGTCAAACCAATGAAAAAATCACTGCTCACAGTTCTTGCTCTCCCACTGATTTTCTCGATGGCGGCCCTCGCCAGTCCCGCCATCCAGAACAACCAACCAGCTGGCGCGCTCAGTCAGAAGAGCATCGATCGCATCTACAAGGAAGTCCGTCATGAACTCGTGATGCTTCCTTACTACGGCGTGTTCGACAACTTCGCCTACAAGGTCGACCCTGATGGTACCGTGACCCTGCTCGGCCAGGTTTCGCGTCCCACGCTCAAGTCCGACGCCGAAAACGCCGTCAAGCACATTGAAGGTGTCGAGAAAGTCGTCAACAACCTCGAGGTCCTGCCCAACTCCCCCAACGACGACCAAATCCGCCGCGCGACCTACCGCGCCATCTACGGCGACCCCGTGCTAAGCGAGTACCAGATGCGTGCCGTGCCGCCTATTCACATCATCGTCAAGAACGGAAACATCACGCTCGAAGGCGCAGTGGCCCGCCAGATGGACAAGACAGTCGCCGGCATGCGGGCTAACAGCGTACCTGGCGCATTCTCAGTGACCAACAACCTTGTAGTGGACGAACCAGAAAAGAAGGGCGACAAGAAAAAGTAATTCGCAAGTGTGCCGGTGGAGAGCCGGGCGTCCCCGCCCGGCTCGCGTGTGGACGGGCGCCCTCGCCGGTCCAAGCCGAACGCAGGTCGGCAGGCTGCCGGTGGTCATAGCAACTTTGGATTCGCGCTAAGATGCAGGTTGAGCCGTGGGCTTCTGCAATCCGGAATCTGACTTCTGCAATCTACAATCTGCATTTATCTATGCCCCAAACCGCCGATCCCGGCGAACTCGACCACGCCGCCCGGCTCCTCCGCGCCGGCCGACTCGTCGCCTTCCCCACCGAAACCGTCTACGGTCTCGGAGCCAACGCCCTCGACGCCGAAGCTGTAGCCCGCATCTACGCCGTCAAACGCAGACCCCCCACCAGCCCTCTCATCGTCCACGTAGCTTCCATAGAAATGGCGGAGTCACTGGTTGCGAACTGGCCAGAAAACGCTGACCGCCTAGCCCGCCGATTCTGGCCCGGGCCGCTGACCCTGGTCCTTGAAAAGAAACTCGACGAACAACTCGACAAGCAGCCGGGCATCCCCGCCATCGTTACCGCCAACCTTTCCACGGTTGGTCTCCGCATGCCCGCGCATCCGATTGCGCTTGCCCTCATCCGCGCCGCCGGCGTTCCACTCGCCGCACCCAGCGCCAACCGCTTCACCGAACTCTCCCCCACCACCGCCGACCATGTCCGCCGCAGCCTGGGCAGCGAAATCGACTACATCCTCAACGGCGGCCCTGCAATGTAGGTATCGAATCCACCGTCCTGTCTTTAGCCGGAACGCAAGCCGGATCGCAACCCATTCTGCTCCGGCCCGGAGGAATTCCGCGCACCGAAATAGAATCGCTGATCGGTCCAATCGCTACCGCAGTGGACCCGGCCACCGGTCCGCACCCCGCTCCGGGCCTGCACCCACGCCACTACAGCCCGCGCACCACTTTATATTTAGCGACGAATGGGAAACTGCCCGATCAGGGCCAAGGAATTTACCTGCAGTATCAGAACCCGCCGAACCGCCCCAACATTACCATCCACAAGATGCCGCAATCCGCCGCCGATTACGCAGCCGTGCTCTACGAAGTTCTCCACCAGGCAGACGCCGGGAATTACGACTGGATCGCCGTAGATCTCCCGCCCAGCGCGCCCGAGTGGGAAGCCATCCAGGATCGCCTGAAACGTGCCGCGACGAAATAGTCCCCTGTGGCGCAGACACTCCCTTCGACTTCGCTCAGGGCAGGCTTTGTCCGCGAAAGCTTCTCTAGCTTTGCTGTTCTAAACTCCGAGCTTCGCCCGGCACCCGCACCCGAATCGTCTGCGGAACGGCGCGCAGTTTTGCCAGCAACTGATCGTCGCAATCCCGATTGATGTCGTAGATCGCGTATCCAAGCGCCCCGCGAGTATCCAGCACTTGCCGATCGATATTGATCCCCCGATCCGCCAGAATGTCGTTAATCGCCCGCAAGATTCCCGGCACATTGTGGTGGATGTGCATCAGCCGGTGCGATCCCGGCTCATAGTCCAGATGACAATGCGGCAGGTTCACGCTCAGCAGCGAATTCCCGCTCCTGAAATAATCGATCATCCGCGCCGAAACAAACTGGCCGATATTCTGCTGCGCCTCCTCCGTGCTGCCGCCGATATGGGGAGTCAGAATCACATTCGGCAGTCCTCGCAGCGGGCTTGAAAACGCGCCGCCACTCTCCGGTTCCTGCGGAAACACATCCACCGCCGCTCCTGCCAGCTTTCCGCTCTTCAAATGCCGGGCTAGCGCCTCATGATCCACCACAAACCCGCGGCTCAAATTAATCAGGCAAGCTCCATCTTTCATTCCGCGGATCTCATCTTCCCCAAACAAATCCTGGTTCTGCACCTTCCCATCGACGTGCAAAGTGATCACGTCGGAAGTTTCCAGCAATTCGCGGAAGCTCACCGCCCGGGCATTTCCGCGGGCCAGCACATGCGCCACATCATGGAACACCACCCGCATGCCCATCGCTTCGGCCAGATCCGACACCTGCGACCCGATCTTCCCGTAGCCCACAATCCCCATCGTCAACCCGCGCACTTCGTGCGATCCCGCCGACGATTTATTCCACACCCCGCCATGCAGTCGCGTGCTCGCCTCAAACGTCCGCCGCATCAGCAGAATGATCTCCCCCATCGCCAATTCGGCCACCGACCGGCTGTTCGAATGCGGATCGTTAAACACCCCAATCCCCCGATCGCTCGAGGCCGCACGGTCGATCTTGTCCACGCCAATGCAGAACGCCCCCACCGACACCAGTTCCGGCGCCGCATCCAGCACCGCCGCCGTGATGCGCGTCTTCGAACGCACGCCGAGAATCGAAGTCCCGCGCACCTTCTCGATCAGCTCGCGCTCGTCGAGCGCTCTCTTCAGCGACTCCACCTCGAACCCCGCTTCTTCAAACTGCGAAGCCGCCACCCCGCTGATGTTCTCCAGCAATAAAACCTTCAAGGACCCTCCCGGACCCATTAAGAGTAAGCCTGAATTACTGAGCCTGAATTATAAAGACAATCCCTGTGGCGGGCATTTCCTGCCCGCGAACCGTCGATTCCACCGGAATTCCCCTGTGCCCCCCTGTGTCCTCTGTGGTTTAGATTTTTCCCGGTTGCAATCTGCACTATTTCCGGTGCACCCCCGAGTCCCCCACAGTGGTAAAACTATGGAGCCGCTCGCGCGCATGCCTGCGCGTAGAATCTTTCTGCTCTTCCCCGTCATCCATAAGACTTTGGAGGAAATGAAAATGGCACATGAACTGCCCCCCCTGCCGTACGATTACACGGCGCTCGAACCCACCATCGACGAAAAGACGATGCACCTGCATCACGACATGCATCACGCCGCTTACGTCAAGAACCTCAACGCGGCACTCGACAAGCATCCTGAGCTGCACAAGAAAAGTGCGGAAGATCTCATCCGCGACCTGAGCGCCGTCCCCGAAGATATCCGCGGCGCCGTCCGCAACAATGGCGGAGGCCACGTCAATCACGCCATGTTCTGGCAGATCATGAAGCCCAAGGGCGGAGGCGATCCCACCGGCCCCATCGCCGGCGTGATCAAGAAGACTTTTGGCGACTTCAAAACCTTCCAGGAAAAATTCAACGCCGCCGGTGTCGGCCAGTTCGGCAGCGGATGGGTGTGGCTCGCAGGCGACTCAAAAGGTGAAGTGAAAATCCTCTCCACCCCCAACCAGGACAGCCCGCTCTCGCAAGGCCTCTATCCCATCTTCGGCAACGACGTCTGGGAGCACGCCTACTACCTCAAATACAACAACCGCCGCCCCGAATACCTGCAAGCTTGGTGGAACGTGGTCAACTGGGAAGAAATCAACAAGCGCTACCAGTCTTCGCTGAAAAAGTAAACCATGAAGAAGTAACCGTGTGGCGCGGACACTCCCTTCGGCTTCGCTCAGGGCGGGCTCTGTCCGCGCCTCTTGCCTCACAGCGTAAGATAGATTGCGGATCGTTCGCCGTCTCTCTGTTCGGAGGTCGCCATGTGCAAGCCCGCGCCAGCTCTTACCCTGTTCCTCGTTATTTCATTCTTTTCCGCGGCGCAAGAAACCATGCCAGCTCCCAAGACGGCCTATAGCCCGGTTCCTGTCAAGGCCGCCCGAGAGCCCAACCCGGTGAAGTCCACTCCCGAGTCCATCGCTGAAGGCAAGAAGATCTACGGTGACGACTGCGCTCAGTGTCATGGCGCCACCGGCGACGGCAAAACCGATGTTGCCAAGGACCTGAAGATCCCCGACCTCACCGATCCCGCGCTTCTCAAAGCCCGCACCGACGGCGAACTCTTTTATATCCTCAAGAATGGCCACGGCGACATGCCTCCCGAAGGCGATCGCGTCAAGCCCGAGCAACTCTGGGATCTGGTCAACCACGTTCGATCCCTCGCCAGGAAGCAGCCTCCCGCCGAACAGAAGCCGTCCAACTAGACTC
>JBEKAF010000033.1:0-39401 GCA_050018355.1 Terriglobales bacterium
GCAGCTGAGCCATCACGCGCGCCAGGCGCTTCGTCGTATGCGCAAGCGGCCTACCCTGGTGATCGCCTTCTGGCAGCAGGCCGATCTGTTTCCATTGTAACTATATTATGCAATGCTCAATAGATGTGCCCTACCCCGGCTTTCTCCGCAATCTACGGATGTACTACGGCGCCACGAAGTCGAATCTGAAGGTGCCCCGGTTGCCGGAGTCATTCGCCATCAAAAACAGCGTCACCCCCTACTCCGCTATTTGCTACAGGCTCGTGGACGAGAACGGCGACACTTTCAGCTACCCGCAAGAGAATATGGCGGACGTTTCCGCGATGATGCGACACGCCATGATAGTTGCGACACAGGGAAAGTTAGACGGAGCTTACGTGTCGGGCCATACAAAGGCTCATCCGTTCTACCTGCCTGTGCCAAGCATCGGAACGGAGCACGCGGACGGCGACATCCGGCGAATAATCGTAGCCGAGCCCGCTGGGCTTGGGCTGTTGTCAAGCAATCTGGCGGCGATCACATCGCTCCCCCTAAAGGACGACAGGGGCAAGCTTGTCTGCTATGCGGTGCGGGAACCAGACGAAGACGGCGTGTTCTCCCGGTATCTCGGTACATCCAAGACATTCCGCACCGTCACGCCGATGATTCTCGACCGGACGGGCGGGGAACGGCGTATCGGCAAACGCATCGAGGCGCTCATAACGAAAGCCGGATTCCCCAAGCCAATCCGGATCACATTCAACAAGACGTGGTGGGCGGGGAAATTGCCCGTGCCTGTCTCACGGGCGCAGGTATACGTCGATGTGGAATTTCCCGTCAAGGTGTCAGGGCCGTTGGCGGCTGGGGTGGCGGCAGGATACGGCATCGGGCTGTTTGCCCGCGAGTAGCAATTTTCGAAAACCGAGAGGGCTTTGGAGCAGCCGGAGGATTTGCGAAAAAAACAAGGTTTAAGGCTATCTTAAAGCGTGTGTTTTGCTAGCAGTGCGGATGCGGTTTCACAGAGGCACAGACCTCTGTTGTCATTGAAATTGGCCTGGGCAAGCCGCATTGATTGCTGCCTGAAGGTTTCACAGAGGCACAGACCTCTGTTGTCATTGAAATAAGCGATAGGTGCAAGGGTTGCCGGAGCAATGTTCCGTTTCACAGAGGCACAGACCTCTGTTGTCATTGAAATGAACACTGACCGCCGCAATTGACGCCATCTAGAGCTTGTTTCACAGAGGCACAGACCTCTGTTGTCATTGAAATTTGATGTACAATCCTGTGGCGTTGATTGTTCCGGCGTTTCACAGAGGCACAGACCTCTGTTGTCATTGAAATTACACTTGCGTTGCTGGTCCGAACGAACAGTGCGCTTGTTTCACAGAGGCACAGACCTCTGTTGTCATTGAAATTCTGGAGTCGTCATGATGAACCGGCGATTCAGCTCGTCGTTCCACAGAGGCACAGGCCTCTGTTGTCATTGAAATCCGATGTTGATGTGGTCGAAGTGCGGTTTGAAGCAGTTCCACAGGGCACAGACCTCTGTTGTCATTGAAATGAGCAAATCGTCGTCCAGCGACGAACGGCGGACACGGGGCAATGCGATACGCCTGCTTGGAAGAGGCAAAAGCTAAGCCGCCCTCTCCAACCGCCGTTCTATAACGCTCTTTGTGCCAATCCGATCCAGTTCTTGGCAAAGCGTACCGATCCTCTCACAGCGGTGGTGGAATTCGTGGAGTTGAGAAGATGTTAAGGGTGCTGGTTGTCCGAATGTCT
The DNA here is from genome assembly GCA_050018355.1 of Terriglobales bacterium. Taxonomy (GTDB): domain Bacteria; phylum Acidobacteriota; class Terriglobia; order Terriglobales; family Acidobacteriaceae; genus Acidiflorens. Next base: position 1,759 of record JBEKAF010000033.1, read on the forward strand.
CGATTTGAACGTCAATCAGCAGGCGGACCTCATCCTTGATGGCACTGGCTGGGGTGGTCATCGTGGGAACCTCTAACGAAATTTTGGTCGATATGCTGCGTTGAGTTCTGCCAGTGAGCTTGGCACCCGTGAGGCGGCTGACCTTCAGATCAGCAGCAGGACTTCAGACGCAGCAGTTCCAAATGATAGCAGGCGGATGTGACAGGGAGGTAAACGAAAGTCAGCGAGCCGCCCAAATGTACGCTATCGGAAATACAAACATTTACTTGAATGAGAATGTCATCTCGGATTAGGATTTTCCAACGGCACTTCGGGAGCGTCTTATGGAGAAGCCACAGCTAGAAATCTGCTGCTCAATCTGCGGCAAGCGAGTGACGCTGCATGAGGATACATCCGTTGATGAAAATGGCAAATCCGTCCATACAGACTGCTACGCAAAACGAATCTTGCAAGACAATAGTTCGCACTCTGGCACTGCTGCTTGACTAGGAGGCTCCGCAGATTGTACGTGGGGCCTCACTCCGACTTCCCGCACACCGTGTCAATCCTTCGCATGATCCGCTCAGCCCACTGGATGCTTGCATCAATCAGCTTATCCGTCCGTGCGCGGGCTTCCCTGAGGAGTGCCGAACAAATCGTCTAACGTCTGCGTGTGCAGACTCGCAAGAAACCTCGTGCTGGGTCGCAAGCGTGCGAACTGGTATTTACACGCCAGCAAGGTCCGACAGGGTCGGAATGTGGCGCTGTGCGGGCGGGACCGGAGCCATCTCGAACATGTAGTGAAAGTGCTTGAACGTCCGAATCACAAAGGCCAACGCGGACTCCTTGCGACCGCCATAGTCGATAAAGACTTCTTCCCCCGCGCCGATCACCAGTGGAGAAGTCCTCAACCAGATTCCGCGTCCGCCCGAATGTATTTGTACCGAGTTCACTTGCAATGGTGCCCCACCCTGTCTTTGCGGCTTTACATGCTTTTGGCGGTTCGCAATCTGATTGCAAATCTGCCAATCCAAACTTTCGGGCACCGTAAACCGTGCGAGTGCGTCCCGCCGCTCTTGAGTCAGCGACGGGTCATTCTTCATCCACTCCGGCATGGAGTTCGCCGTCGCGATGAACTCGTCGAGATCGTCGAGGTTGAAATTCCGCATCAAACGGCGGAAGACCTTCCTTAGCTTGGTGTAGCGCTCTCGCGAATTCTTGTGCAGCATTAGGATAGCTCCTTTGCTGAATTTACCACTTTGGCCGCTCAGATGGGGTGTTTTTCCCACTTTATAGTTTCGCCTCGCATTCGCCTTTTTCATCGCATTTTCCATCGCATTTTTGGACCCGAACGTATCCAAAAGCACCCGAAACGGTGCACTTTAACGTCTGTAAGGTATTGATAGGAAAGGAATCCGACCAGTTAGAGCAGATTAGCAAACCGCCGCCTTCAGCCTCTCGGCCACCTCTCCGGCGTTGTGGATTTATAGTTTACCACTGGCGGGGCTTCGGGTTGGGCCCCCCTACCGTTTGAGTAGTGGATCACCTTGCGTGCTTTGCGATTTTCGGGAACTTTGCGGTTAAGACCCTTCCCGCAAAGGAGACCAGGGACGTGCAACGAACGCCAAAGAAATCTCAGCTCTCCCAATCCTTCAGGCTTTCAACCTCAAACTGCACCGACGCCATTGGCTGCACCAGCGTGCGAATTTCGCTTCCCGTTATTCTGAAGCTGCGGCGGTTGCGTTATGCTGAACGTTCCTGACACAAGGTTGGGGACATCCTCTTTCGCATGGCTAGCCCTCAAGCCGAGCTTTCCCAATCATCATCGAACCGGAAACTGGTCCTGGCCGGCCAGATTGCCTTTTTGCCCACCGGCATTCTCACGACGTTGCTGGGCCCGATGCTGCCGATCCTGATTGCGCGCTGGGCGATGAATGACACTCAGGCCGGCAATCTGTTTCTGGTGCAATTCCTGGCGTCGCTGGTGGGCGTGCAACTCTCGGGAGTTCTGCTGGCGCGGTTCGGATTCCGTCCGGCGTTTCTGTTGGGGCTGCTGTTGATGGCGTGCGGAGTGGCCACGCTCTATATGGGATCGCCCTGGCTGGGGCTGGCCTCGGTGGCAGCGTATGGTCTGGGACTGGGTCTGATTGTCCCGGCCGACAATCTGCTGGTTGCGGAGATCAGTTCGGGTTCGGGCCCGAGTTCGCGTACCGGCGCGGTGAGCCTGCTGAATTTTTTCTGGGGCGTCGGCGCGGTGTTGTGCTCGCTGATGGTAGCGTGGACGGCGGCACACAAGTTACTGCCATTTTTTCTTGGCTCGGTAGCGCTGTTCCTTGTATTGCTGGCGTTGGCAATGCGTAATCTGCCTTTTCCCGCTGCGGAAAAATCCGCGGGATCGTCGGCCTCATCTTCATGGCGAGAGATGGCGAAAAGTCCGGCGATTTGGCTTTTCGCAGCCGTGTTCTTTCTGTATCCGGGAGCGGAAACGGCGGCGGGAGGATGGATCGGCTCCTATGTCTCGCGGCTGGGGTCGCGCGGGGCGGCGATGGCGTCCATGATGCCGGCGTTTTTCTGGTCGGCGTTGACGGTGGGCCGCGCGTTGGGAACCGCATTCCTACGTCACTTTCCGGAACGCCGAGTTTTGCGGGCGGGCTTTGCGGCGGGAGCGGCGGGCATTGCGCTGATGCTCTGGGCTCCGGCACTGGCGGGAGTGATTGGCGGGGCGCTGATTACGGGACTGAGTTTCTCGACGCTGTATCCGATCACTGTGGCCCGGCTTTCCGAGCGGTTCGGCGTTGCCGCTCGCAGCATTGGCTCGGTCATGTTTTCGCTGGCGTCGTTAGGGCCGGCGGTCATTCCGTGGATGGTGGGCGTGATCTCGCATAGCACGGGGAGTCTGCGCGCTGGGCTGCTGCTGCCGCTGGGGGCGACGGTAATCTTGTTTCTAATCCATCTTTTCGAGTGGTGATGTCGAATGGTGAGGCTTTGAAGGCTGGCAATGCGAAAGCGCCGGTTCAGAGCCGCGACGCCTTCGCGCGCTTGCCTCCGGCCAGCCGCAGTGGGACTGTGGAAGCCAGTTCCACGCGGTTTCTTCCTTTGTTCTTGGCGCGGTAGAGAGCCTGGTCAGCCGCCTGGATCACCTGCTCGGGCTGGCGGTAGCGAGTGCTGGGTTCGGCCACTCCGATGCTGACTGTCACCGATAAGCGATCGGGCGACTGGCTGGGACTCGCGGCGACGGTTTTCTTTTTTGCGGACTTTCTGCGATCGGACTCACCCGCGCGGCGATCGCTCCCTCTCTCGGCACTTCTCTCAGCTCTTCTTTCGGAACCACGCACCTGAAACGTGGATTTCTCAATGATCTGGCGGAGCGCGTCCAGATGGTCGAACGCTTCTTTGGCGGAAGTATTGCGAAAGACGATGGCGAACTCTTCGCCTCCGCAGCGGAAAGCCTGGCCGTCGCCCGCGACTTGCGATAGCCGCTTGGCCACCATGCACAGCACCTGGTCACCGACGTCGTGGCCGCAGGTGTCGTTGAACTTTTTGAAATGGTCGATATCGACGATGGCGATGGCATATTGCTGATCGAGAGAAAGCAGGGACTCGTTGAAGGCGCGGCGTCCGCGAATGCCGGTTAGTTCGTCGTGGTAGGCGAGCACGTAGGAAGTCTCGATCAGCGAGGCGCCGAGAATCAGGGCGGCGGTGGCTACGTAGGCGTCCGACACCTTGCCGACCGGGGCGAATTGGAGCCACATGAAAACGGCTGCCACGGACCACACGAAGCCGGGCTCGATCGGCTTGCGAGTTTGAAAAAAGCGCCGGACGAACACGGCGATGGCGGCTACAAAACTTAACAGAATCCAGAGCGGAATCGCAGATGCGCCCGGTTGATGTGGATTGGCGGGGCTGTTTTCAGGCCGGCACATTACAGCGAAGACAACCGATTCGAGGAAAAACAATCCAAAGCGGGGCGCGATTCCGGCAATGGCCAGGCCGCGCTCGCGCATCGAGGCGAACACAATGAAATTCAGCGGGATCAGCAGGGCGGCGAGCGCGACGGCCGTGCGTCCGGGTCCGGTGTGAACCTGCCCGGCGGCGAAGAAATCAACCGCGCGATGCGCGAGCAGCAGAACCAGTAAGGAAAACAGAAGGCGGCTGGAATTGAAACGCCAGGCGAGAAGCAATCCGGCGGCGAACACGGCAACGTAATAGAAGGCCAGCGAGGGCGCGACCTGGACGAAGAGAGAGCTGTTGGCGAGCGTCGCCGCCAGCGCCAATAACAAGCCGCCGGGAACCAGCCACGCCTTCCACGTCCTCCCGTTCACTTGGACCTCGCCGCTCGGAATCGCTGTCTTCAATGTAAGAATACGGGAATAAGAATACGGCAGCCGGGGTCGGGAGGCGGTTATGTTTCGGGCACAGGCCGCTGCTATAGCGGTTTCAGGCAAAGTGTCGTCCGCTATGCCTCATAGGGGGTTGCGGTAAAAGGGAAAAGCTTGAACCACAGGGGGCACAGAGGAAACCCTGGCGATGCGAATCGCTGGTTTTGAGGTCGCCAGCCCCTCCCCGGTGCTGATGTCAGCCTACGATATCTGTGAAACGGGCAAAGAATCCTTTGATTACCGGGAACTAAGATCAAGTGATCGCGATCAGCCAAGCGCTCGAACGCGGCTCACTCTTCGTCTGGTTCTTTCTTTTCCTCGATCGCCATGTCCTTCAATTCGCTGGACTCGAAAACGTCCCCACATTCCTGGCATTCCACATATTCGGATTCTTGATCGCGGGAGACGATCTGCACCCGAGGATGCTTGCACTGTTCGGGACTGATTTTCTTTTGTGTGGATTGCGACGGCTGGCTAAGCGTCATAAACTTGTCGACTATTCAACTCTTGAGCGGAAATGGGCGGTTTCCCCAAATTTTCGATATTTTGCGGCGGCTGGCTAAGGATGTCAAGTACCCATGGTGCGCATGTCATACCACAATAGAAATCGAAGACTGACGACCTACTTCTTTTGGTCTTGTGGGGGCGCCAGATCCTGCGGGAAGCTTTTTAGCGCAACCTCGCGCGAGCGGGAAGAAGTTTTCTTCGCTTCATCGGTTGTGTTCTCGACGAGAGTCCCCTTCAGCACGTAATACGCTTCGTCGCACCGACTTTTTCCCTCGCCCCGCTCGACCGTCCCCCGAAATTCGAACGATACGCCATGCACGGTCTCGGTGGTAAACGCGAGTTGATTGCCGTCGAGCTTACCCGACTTAAAAAAGTGATCCAGAAAAACGCCGCGATCGTTTTCCGAATCGCCATAGCGCGAAACAAAGCCGGTAACGCGTCCCTGGTCTTCAACGGTGACCTGCACAAACTCGCCGTCGCGCAAAAAGCTGTACATGCCCGAGTAATCCGCCCCGGGCTTTGCTGGACTCGGGGTCTTATTCTCTCGATTTTCGTTCTGCAGATTCGGGTTCGCCTGCGCGCCAGCAAGCATCAAAGCAAAGAGAACGCAACACGCAAGTTGCAGTGCGCAGAAGCGGGCTGTGGGGATCGGCATGCTCACCTCGGAACAGTCAGTATAGCGGTCATGATTAGGATGCGGGCAAAACGCAATGCCGGGCAAGCAACTCCTCAAGGTCAGCTATAATCTTGCTACAGAGTAGCCGTCTGTGGCGAGGCAGCGAAAGCGCCGCGGATCCCGCCTTTCGGGGGCACCGTCGTGGGGGTTGGCTAGAGGGCAACTTGGAGCCAGAGATGGAATCCCCGGGGAAAAGACTGTTGAGACTTTTGGTGGAACGCGATCCCGCGAGCCCGGAGTTCCGGAGCGGAGTTCGCGCAGCTCTTCGCCCGGCGGATTTGCCCGGCGACGAACTGGGCATGTGGCGGGATGTCTTCGTCCAGCAAGATCTGCCGTGGAGACGCTTCCTGCAATCCGCGCTGTTGCACGCGGCGGCAGTTGCCCTCATATATACGATTTCGCTCTCGTGGATTCGACAGCAAAAAATTCTGGATCGCGCCGCGTTTGACCGCTCGTCGCTGGTAACTTATTCGCCGGAAGAATATCTGCCACCGCTCGACACGGGCGCATCCGAAGCGCCGAAGGCACAACAGGGAGACCCCGTCTACGCGAAGCAGCCCATCCTTTCAGTTCCGCGGGAAGCGGACAACCGGTTTCAAACCATCGTCGTACCGCCCGATCTCAAGCTCAACCGCGACGTCGCCTTGCCGAACATCATTGCCACGGGAACCATTGTTCCGGCGGTTCCGCTGGATGCGACGCGAGCCCCGTTGACCCGTATAGTCGCACTGGAGACGCAGGTGGTAGCGCCCGCGCCGGACGTGGAGTTTGCGCCGAACCGTGTAGTTCGAGCGGTGATGAAATCGGACGTGATTGCGCCGCCTCCGGAGTTAACGCGATCGACGAAGGGACACGTCGGGCTCATGAACATTGGCCCGAGTGAAGTGGTGGCGCCGGCTCCACAGCTCACGCTGGCGGAACAACATTCGCTGGCGGCGCGCGGCAGAGGACGTCTGCCGGGCCGTGGCGTACAACCGGTAGGCCCTCCGCCGAGCGTGGCTGCGGCGAGCGGTGCCAGGGCGGGCGGACGGCTGATCGCGTTGGGGATTCATCCCGTCGCGCCCACCGGACCAGTGGCTGTTCCCGGAGGCAATCGCCGGGGAACATTCGCCGCGACTCCGCAGGGAAAGCCGGGCGCTTCGGGAACACCAGATTGGGCGGGATCAAAATCGGAAGCGAAGGGCTCGGGCGCTCGAGGAGATGGCAGCGGCGGCTTCCACGCGCGCAACAACGGCTCTCTACCGGCTGGCCTGTACGTGGGCGCGGCGGACTCTGGCGCGGACGGCGCACGCGAGATGGCGAGCCTTTCGTCAGCGGGAGCGACGCAGGGCGCGCGTTCGCGCGCGCGCGCTGCGTCTCCGGTTTCCGACGATACAATCACCGACGTGGACCGCAAGGTTTTTGGCGGCAAGCGCGTCTATGGGAGGACGCTGAACATGCCGAATCTGAATTCCTCGACGGGCAGCTGGGTGATAAAGTTTGCGGAACTCGACGGGGGGCGGAAAGAAGGGGAACTGCTGGAGCCGGTTGCCACGGAAAAATCGGACCCCGGCTATCCGTTGGAATTGATTCGCGCCAACGTGCACGGCATGGTCACGCTCTATGCGGTGATTCACGCCGATGGGAAAGTGGGCGACATTCGCGTCCTCAACAGCCCGGACGAACGTCTGGATCCCTATGCGGCGAAAGCCCTGGCCCGCTGGAAATTCGTGCCCGCGGAAAGAGCGGGGAAACCGGTGGCGCTCGAGGCGGTGGTGGTGATTCCGTTTCGGGTTCGGCGGAGCTTCTGAGCGGGTGAGGCGGAACTAGATCCTCGGAATTCTAGCTTTGAATTCTAACGCTGAGCAGACGCGGATTTTTCTCCGGGCAGGGCGGCGTACACTGCGGGGTTTGCACAGACTTCGTAATAGCAGCGTTCGGTCCAGTGCAAAATGGATAGATCGCGGACATCGACCTGGGCGATGCGGTTCTTGCGGATGGCAATCTTGCGAAATACTCCATTGGCGATGGGAACGGTGCCGACGAAGAATTCGCTCTGCTCGTCGATCCAAGGTCCCCTAAATCCAGGCTCGCTGGGATTTGCTGCCCACGGGGAAAGCGAGATTTCCTGCTGCAGTTTGCCGAAGGCTGCTTCACTCAGACAGATCCCACCCACGTTGTAGTTCAGGCGCATTTCTTCCGCGCCGGCTTCGGGGCTCGCGGTGTCTTTGTTATTGCCTCCGCCTCCGATCTGAACCGAGTACACCTGGAACACTCCGGCATCGGGTGCGAGTTTCTTGCGGACGCGCCTGCTGCAGGAGGAAAGACGGTCGCTCTCATTGATGGCATCGGAAATCATGATGCGGTGCTCGCCGTCCATGAGGTAGAGCGGAGGCGAATCCTGATAGGCGATGCCCAGGCCGACTTCCATCTGGGGCAGACCGGAGCGTTCCAGGAGTTCGTTGTACTCGTGCAGCAGGCTCACAATCTCCCACGCCAGGACACAGGTGCGGCCGACGCTGAGCATGGTTTCGCCCTCGCGCTCGAGCAGCGCCACGATGATGGCATCGCCTTCGAGGAAGACTTTGGTGGCGCCGTATTTCGCCAGCAACTTGTTTACCGGATCATAGAAATTAAGGCTGAAATACGAGGCGGCGTTCATGCCTTTTTCCATCAGCGAACGGGTGAGGCGCGAAGAGTCGCGCACGTCGGCCTTGAGGATCACGTGGTGAACAACACGATCCTCGGCGGGCTTCTGGTCTCCGGGAGGCAGGAACTCGTAGAGCATGCCGTTGAGCGTGGAGAGTTCGCGGACTTTGTCGTCGCTGACCAGATTGATACTGTCAAAACCGGCGGTGAGGGCTTCCAGTCCGCGCAGGTCGCGGTGATAGCAGAAGAGGTCGTGCAGAAGACGCGCGGCAAAGCGGCTGCGCTCCGAGCCGCGGCAGGAGGCGACGCGTCCGACGGCGGCAAAGAGCCGGTCGGAATGGAGCCGGCTTTCGGCAATTATTGTTTCGACGCGCGCTGCTTCTTCGCGGAAGATCAGCGCGTTCTTGAGCTGCTGCGGATTCACCCGCGGCGCATATTCGGCGAGCAAAGGAACGGCTTCATAGGAAGCAACGACGTGCGAAAGAACGCCTTCGCGCTGCAGCAGACGGGTCCAGATGTCGAGGCGGTCTTTTCTATTGCGATCTTCTGGCGTCGAGTCTTCGCCGTTGCCGGTGCCAACCAGCGTGGCGGCATTTTCGGGAACATTGAGCGCCTGCTCCAGATGCTCATCGTCAAAGCCTTCCCCGTACCCGAGTTCGCGCAGAAAATTTAGCGCGAACTGGCGGAGACTGGGGAAACGGTCGGGATCTTTGTCGAAGTTGCCGAACATGTAATAGTGCTCGGCCCAGAGATAATCGTCGCGTCCATCTTCGGTAAGAATCAGCGGATTGAGGAACAGGCGATAGCAGTCGGCGGGCAATTCGCCGAGCAGCGAGCGGCGAGTGCGGACCAGCGTTTCCTTTTCGATTTCACCAAGCAGCCGAAACATCTCCTGCCCGGCGCGGCGGAGGATGATCTTCTTGCGCACTTGGAAAGAGGAGACGAGCTCCTGCGTCTGCATCATTTTCGCTTGCCGCACGCCCTCGAGCGACTTCGACTTCATGCGGCACTGTTCAAGAATCCGGGCAAACTGCGTTTGCAGTTCGGTGCGTATGAACTTGAGCACGGCCAGGCGGCCGAGCACATCGACCGATGGATTGCCTTCAGCCTTGGCGCGATTCAGGATCGCGAGATGAATCGAGACCAGTAAAGTTCTCAGGTCGGCGGGGCCGGGCTTGTGCAGTTTGGTGGTGCCCTCGGCGGCGCGTATGAATTTGGTTTGGGTCGCGGAGGGAACGTCCATTCCGAAGAGCGATTCCACCTCACCGAAGCGGCAGATGTAGCGCGCGAGATGAAAACTCAAATCCGCGGTGATGTGCGGGCTGAGAAAAACGTCGTAACGGAGATTGTCGACGCCCAGTTGCAAATCGCTGAACGCGAGTGCGAGCCCGTAGTATTGAAGATCCGGCCTAGTGGGCGGTTCAGAAGTACGCAACCGAAAAACCGGGAGCTTGGGCATCGTCTCTTCCGCTGCTTGCAAATTGCTGAAACTACAATACTAAGCAGCAGGCTAGCACGTCGCCGGGACGGGTCCAAAGTTACGCTGGTGTAAGCGCAGAAGCAGCGCGGTAACGGCTATTGTCCCGCGACCGCGGGATTAGTTTTTCGAGCCTCAACCAGCGCGGAAATCGCGGACGTCTTCTCCGGACTGAAAGATCGGAAGGGGCGGAGTTTGCTGCGCGGCGGCGAGCTTGCGGTTGACATCCTCCACTTCCTGTTTGACCCATCCGACGCTGGTGATTTCGATCTGGCCGTCTTGTCCAATCAAGAACAAAGTAGGCACATTGGTCAGGCCGTAAGCATTCGAGACAGCGTAGCCGTTCGGATCGTCGAGCAGTGTGCGGAAGGTAACACCGTACTCTTTCAGAAAGGCGGCGGTGTCGCGCTTGTCGTCCTGCGAAATGCCCACGATCGTGATTTTCTTGTCGCCGTGCGCTTTGTAAATGCGTTCGAGGTAGGGGAACATATATTGGCAGACCGGGCAGGAAACCTTGAAGAAGGCGGCGAGTACCGGTCCTTGTTTGAGGGCGGCCCGCAATGAAAATTTGCCGCCATCGAGGGCGGGCAGGTTGATTTCGGGTGCTTTTGTTCCGGCTGGCAATGCAGCCATATCTTTCGGACCTCCGAACAGGCGATCGAGCCACTTCATAGAAAAATGCCTCACACAATTAGATGATGCCGCCAGCCTTCAGGATTTTCCGCGTCAACCCGGTGATTGGGATCTGCGGGATGCGATCAATCGCGATCCACTTGCCTTTCGCGGCGGGCGGAGTATCTGGCAACGACGCATTCCGTAACGGCGTATTCCGTAACACATGAACAGTGTAGTCGGTGACGGTAATGGAATGGCGAAACGTACGCCAGCGCGCTGAAGTCGGCAATGGGCGCGGAGGCTCGGACGATTGGGGCAGTTCCCACATGCCGGGCATGAGCGAGGCTTTTCTCGGGCGTTGCACCAGCCGGACTTTGACATTCTTATTGCCATTACCGTCGCCATCGCGCCACTCCAGGGCACACCAGATTTGTTTCTTTTTCTGGCGGGAGGGCGGCGCGGCGCGCGGAACTTCTCCCTGTGTGACACACCATTTCCGGATGGGACACATTGGGCAGCGGGGCTCGCGCGGCACGCACACGGTTGCGCCGAGTTCCATCATGGCCTGATTGAAATCCCCGGGTCGGGAGTTAGCGAGAAGCGCTTGCGCATGTCGCCAGGTTTGCGGCGTGGTGAGATTGATGCCGATAAATCTTTGCAACACACGCTCGACATTGCCATCGACAACGGCTATGGGCTCGGCAAACGCGATGCTGGCGATGGCGGCGGCGGTATAGCGTCCGATGCCGGGCAGAGTCTGGAGAGCGTCGGCACTTTGCGGGAACCGGCCACCGTGCTTCTGTACGAGTTCTTTCGCGCACCGATGCAACATGCGCACGCGCCGATAGTAGCCCAGACCGCTCCAGGCTGCGAGCACGACCTCTTCAGAAGCCGCGGCGAGAGCGTGGACATTCGGAAAACGTTCGAGGAAAATCCGGTAGTGGTCAACCACGGCGGCCACGCGCGTCTGCTGCAGCATGATTTCGCTGAGCCAGATGCGGTAGGGATCGCGAGTTTCGCGCCAGGGAAGGTCGCGGCGATGCTGGTCGTACCAGCGGAGAAGAGCGCGACGAAAAGCGGCCAGGTCCCTGTCGCTCGCTGGAGACGCGGCGAGCCGCGTCTCTACGGGGATGGCGGCTAGAACGCTCATTATTGTTGGCTGACGCTGTGCGCGATGACGACCCATCCGGCTTTTTGCTGCTGCCACACAGTCATCATGTGCTGGGGCGCCGACGGGAGCGGTTGCGAGCCGGCGGTTCCATTCAAGGTGCCATTCAGAGTGATGCTGTAGGTCACCACAATGGTGGTTCCGTTCAGCTCGGTATTCAGATCGCCGAGCGCATAGTCTTTTAACTGCCACCCGCGATACTGCTCAAGCGTGGCGGAGCGGTCGAGCGTTCCGCCGGGGGTCACGCCTGCGTAATTCGAAGCGAGAGCGCGCTCCACCTCGACCCAGTTCGCGGCTTGCACATTTTTCCAGAAGACGCGCTCCAGACCCTCGCCTCCAGTTGCTTCCGACAAGGCGCGCGCCGGATGATCGCCGTAAAAGGTGCAGGCTGGCGCGAACATCAGCACGAAGATCAATACCAACATCAATGCGAACATCGGAGAAAGCGGGGGCAATTCGACGGCTATCCTCGGACGCATGGCGTGATTGTACCGTGACCCGGTGCGTCATTGCTTCCCCCCAGTCGCGATTCCGCGACACGCCGCAGACGAGGAAGCCACGGTGGTCGTGGCTTTGGTTTACTGCTTCACCGCCTTCGACGTGCTGCCGAACTAAGCGACGGCGAGATAGATGTAACGCAGGATAAAGAGCGCGGTGAGAATCCATATCAGCAGGGAAATTTCGCGAACTTTGCCGGCGGCGATCTTCACCACGGTGTAGGAGATCAGCCCCAGGCTGATTCCAGTGGCGATGCTGAAGGTCAACGGGGTGGCGAGCATGGTGATGAAGGCCGGAAACGCCTCGCTGAACTCGCTCCATTCGATGCGCGAAATCGATTGCGTCATGAGCGCGCCTACCAGGATCAGTGCGGGCGCCGTAGCGTAGGCCGGAATCGCGGTGGCCAGAGGCGAACAGAAGGTGGCAATCAAAAAGAGACCGGCGACGGCAACATTGCTCAGGCCGGTACGCGCTCCGGCCGCGACGCCGGCCACGCTCTCGATATAGCTGGTGACAGTGGATGTGCCGGTCAGGGAGCCAAACAGCGTTCCCACGGCATCGGAGACGAGAGCCCTGCCCACGCGGGGAATCTTGCCGTCTTTGATGAATCCGCCCTGTTCGCACACGCCCACCAGTGTGCCCACATTATCGAAAAGGTCGACGAACAAGAATGCGAACAGGATTTCGAGTAAGCCAAGATGGATGGCCCCGCGAAAGTCCAGCTTCAGAAAGGTGGATGAAGGGTGGGGCAGAGAAAGAATCGCGGAGGGCCAATGGGACATGCCGCGCAGAATTCCCAGCAGCGTAGTTCCGAAGATGCCGACCAGAATTCCGCCATTGACCTTCCGCGCCATGAGGACGAGAGTCAGGGCGAGGCCGAAGCAGGCGGTTTGCACCTCCTTGTCGGAGAAGTTGCCCAGGCCGACGAAGGTAGCAGGGTTCGCGACCACGAGCTTGGCATTGCGCAGCCCGACGAAGGCAATAAACATTCCAATACCCGTGGCCGTGGAGTGCTTAAGGCAGTCGGGCATGCCGTTGACAATTTGTTCGCGCACGCGCGTCACGGTCAGCAGCAGAAACAGCACGCCAGAAAAGAAAACCACCGCCAGCGCCGTCTGCCACGGAACATGCATGTTGAGGCAGACGGCATAAGTAAAGTAAGCGTTCAGCGACATCCCTGGCGCAAGCGCGATGGGATAGTTGGCGTAGAGGCCCATCACCAACGTGGCGGCAGCAGACGAGATGCACGTCGCAAATACGACGCCTTCGGCCGGCATTCCCGCTTGCGCGAGGATCTGCGGGTTCACGACGATGATGTAGGCCATGGTCACAAATGTCGTGAGACCACCCAGCATCTCCTGTTTAACGGTGGTATGGTTTTCGGCGAGCTTGAAGTAACGATCGATCAATCGTCTTCCTCGAATGGAATTATTTCCGGCAACGCCCGGAACCCGTTGCCAAGTCGAACTTCAATAGAGGATCTTGCCGGGCTTTTCTTCCCACGCTCGAAATGCCGCTAGTGCTTCCTCGCGCATCATCTGAATCATGGGGATCTCACGCTGCGAGTGCGGCTGGGTGAGTTCTCCGTAGATCACGGAATCGTCAAACCCGATTTTGGCAGCGTCCTCGGCGAAATTGCCAAAGTAGACTTTGTCAATCCGAGCCCAGTGGATTGCGCCCAGGCACATGGGGCACGGTTCGCAGGATGTGTAGAGGTCACAGCCCCTGAGTTCGAAGAAGCGAAGTTTCTGGCAAGCCTGCCGGATGGCCAGCACTTCAGCGTGTGCCGTGGGATCATTCGTCGCAGTGACTTGATTCACGCCTTCCGCGACGACGTTGCCTTCTTTGACGACCACGGCGCCGAACGGCCCACCGCGTCCGGAACGGACATTTTCGAGCGAGAGTTGAATGGCGCGGGCCATGAAAGCGTTGCCCATGTCGTTTGGCTCCGTCACGCGCAATCGTCATCAGCGCGCCCTTGAGCAGGAATTGCGCCTCCCAGATCACCCGCTTTGAGCAAAGGCAGGGTGAAGCAGGAGGCCTTGGGGTGGGATTGTACAACACCGGCCGCACAGGCGATCGAGAGCTGCCCGGATCTCGGGGGTTTAAGAGACTCTGGCGGCGCTTTCCCGGTAACACTGTTCTACGGTTGCATGAGGAATCGCCGTCTCGCGCTTGGCCCAGTGCTCAATCCCGCATAACCTTATCACCAACGACTTGAGCTGCTTCGAGAACTCTACAGACCAGCAAAGTTCAACTATTGTTGGGAGTAAGTCGGCGGGTTCACGGACCTACGGATCTTGGCATAACCGGGCTTGATTATCGAGTAGATGAAATCGCAGCGCTGGTTATAAGGCACAAAAGCGCTCTTCATCGCATTGATGGTGATCTTTTCGAAATCATCCAGGGACAAACCAAAGGTATCCGCCGCGGCGACGAACTCCTGGGTCATGCTGGTGCTGCTCATCAACCGGTTGTCCGTGTTGAGAGTGACGCGAAATTTCTCCTGATAAAGAATCTTGAAAGGATGCTCACCCAAGCTGGGCGTGGCGCCGGTATGGACGTTGCTGATGAGGCAAATTTCCAGCGGGATTCTTTTGTCGAGCACGTACTGGGCAAGGTCGCCTAATTTCACTGCCTTGCCGTCCACGACGGCGATGTCGTCGATCAGTCGCGTCCCGTGCCCGATCCGGTGTGCTCCGCAGTACTGAATCGCCTGCCAAATCGATTCCTTTCCATAGCCTTCCCCGGCATGAATTGTGATGTTGAAATTCTCCCGCTGAATGTAGTGAAAAGCTTCTACATGTTTTTTGGGAGGATAGCCGCCTTCTTCTCCGGCAAGATCGAAGCCGACAACTCCACGCGTGCGAAAATCGACGGCAAGTTCCGCCATTTCAAGCGAGACATCCATGTTCCGCATGGCGCAGATGATCAACCCCGAAGAAATCCCAAAATCCTTGCGGCCTCGCTCCAGTCCCTTCAAGACGGCCGAGACTACCTGTTGGTGGCTCAATCCTCTCTGAGTGTGAAAGATTGGCGCAAAGCGAGTTTCAAAGTAAACCACTCCATCTTTGCTTAGATCCTCGGCCTGTTCATAGGCAACGCGCTCCAGAGCCTCCTCCGTTTGCGTGACCGCGATGGTGTGTGTGAAGCCCTCCAGGTATTTGGCGAGACTCCCCTGGTTCGCGCCTCGATGAAACCATTGCGCTAATGCTTGGGGATCTGTTGTCGGAAGTTCCACGTATCCCACATCGCTTGCCAACTCAACAACGGTTTGCGGTCGCAGCACACCATCCAAATGCTCGTGCAAAAGGACTTTGGGAAGGCTTTGCAATAGCTCTGTATCAAGTTTCATCGAATGCTCTTTTCTCCCAGCAGCGGCAGTGTCGAACGCAGCAGGCAAAACGTTGCAAGATAATACACCGCCTCCGAGACCCGAGCGGGTCTGAGTTGGGGCAGATGAGTCCTGAGCGTTCGACCACGATGTACAAACAACTCTTCGATCTGAAGATAATTGCAAAACCCTTCGATCCGGGGACGGCTTACACGCTGCAGTTCGCGCAGCCGCACTAGCCGTCACTGTTCTCCGATGTCCTCGTTCCACACCTCGGGATTTCTGCGGATGTATTCGCCCAACAACGAGGCGCACTCCGAAGAATCGAGATCAAAGACTCGTACTCCAAGCGAGCGGAGCCATTCCACGCCGCCCTGAAAATTGCGGCTCTCTCCGACGATCAGCGTGCCGAAGCCAAACTGTCGTACGAGCCCGCTGCAATACCAGCAGGGAGCCAGTGTAGTGACCATGATGAGCTGGCGATAGCTGCGCTGGCGTCCCGCATTGCGGAAGGCATCGGTCTCGCCGTGCAACGAAGGATCGCTGTTCTGCACACGACGATTGTGACCAGAGCCGACGAGTTTGCCCTCGGCATCAAAGATCGCAGCTCCGATAGGAATGCCTCCTTCGGCGAGCCCTTTGCGAGCTTCCGCCAACGCCACCGCCAGCATTGCAGAATGATCAAGCTCAGACATGACCTTGTTATTATCCAGGCGGCATTATTATCTTGGCCGCGCAACGTCAGGCTACGCTGTCTGAGCCCAATTGTAACTGGAGGAAGCGAGGCTGCTCCCGAATCGCTGGACCGGGCGCAACGTTTGGTCGACCAGGCACTGGGGATCGTCCGGAAAAGCCCCCTTCTGCTCGCGACCAAGGGTCGGATCTCCTGGAACAAGAGCCTGTTTGCAACCCGAGATCTTTTTCCACACCTTTCCTGAAGAATTCATCTTCTGGCCCTTCCTTCCTCGGCGCTCTCGGCGTCTCGCCGGTGAAGGGTTTTTGACGCCGTTACCTCCGTACCCGCCTTCTCTGACAAAAATTTGCAAAAAAAATCTTGCATCTGTGGAAATTTCCCGTAATCTCACAACTGCGAACTAACTTCACCGAAATGCCCGGGAATAGCTGTTACCTGGGAGCCGCGAGAGCAAATCAAGGGAGACGCGGTGGTGAGAGTGAGTCGTCTGAGGAGGAAGACATAGAAATTGGCAACAGCTACCGCATCCACTAACCTTTCGCAGCCTGCCCTGACTGTCGCTCCCCGGAACAAGTCTATTCGCCTCACGCTGTGGCCCCTGGTCGCCGCGACCTTTTTTATGGTCTCGGGCGGAACCTATGGCACCGAGGACATCGTGCACGGCGCCGGGTATGGCAAAGCGATTCTCATCCTGCTTCTGACCCCGCTTCTCTGGAGCCTGCCGACCGCGTTCATGATCGGCGAGCTCTCAAGCGCTCTGCCCTTTGAAGGCGGCTACTACGCCTGGGTGCGACGCGCCATGGGAAATTTCTGGGGATTTCAGGAAGCCTGGCTGTCGCTGGTAGCGTCCATTTTCGATATGGCAATTTATCCCACGCTGTTTGTCGCCTACCTCACGCGCATGTTTCCTTATTTCCAGGAGAACCATCGCGGCGTGGCCGTGGCGCTGGGCGTGGTGATCGTCTGCGCAGTCCTTAATATTATGGGCGTGAAGGTCGTCTCGACGACCTCGCTGTGGCTGTTCTTCGCCCTGTCAGCGCCCTTCGCGGCCATTTTTGTGCTGGCACCGTTCAAAATTCACGCGCTGGCGAATGCGGTAACCAAACCGACGACCTCGAACGTCGACATTCTCGGCGGCCTGCTCATTTGCATGTGGAACTACATGGGATGGGACAACGCCTCCACCATCGCCACCGAAGTCGAGCGTCCGCAGCGCACCTATCCCCGCGCCATGCTGGTCGCGGTGGCCATCGTCTGCATTACTTACGTTCTTCCGTTTGCCGCCATGTGGATCACCGGCCTTCCGGCCAGCGCCTGGGAAACCGGCGCCTGGGCAGACGTTGCCCAGTTGATGGATGGGCCGGTGCTTCGGATCGCACTGGTGGCGGGCGGCATGATGAGCGGCTTCGGCATGTTCAATGCCCTCGTCATGAGTTACTCGCGGCTGCCGCTGGCCATGGCGCAGGATGGCATGCTGCCGAAAGTTTTTGGCAAGCTGCATCCGAAATCGCGCGCGCCTTGGGTTGCGATTCTGGCGCTGGCGGTTGGTTGGGGCCTGGCTCTGAATCTCGGCTTCGAACGCCTGGTCACGCTCGACATCATGATTTACGGCGCGAGCCTCACGCTCGAATTTGTGGCCTTGATCTGCCTGCGCATTCGCGAACCGGAATTGAAGCGCCCGTTCCGCGTGCCGGGGGGCATACTGGGAGCAATTGCCGTCGGCATTCCTCCAGTTCTGCTGCTGGGATTTGCCATCATCCGCAGCGAACATGAGGTTGTGCTCGGCATGAGCTCGCTCCTGTTTGGACTGATCGTGATTGGCGCTGGCGTGGTTGCCCACTTGATCAACCATGCGCTGAAGCCGGCAGGCTGGACAGCCGCGGAGCCGAAACCGGAGATGGCGGCGTAGCTTTTCAGCGGATCAACCTTTACTGTAGAGACGCGGCTCGCCGCGTCTCTTTTCTTTTGCGGGTGCACAATGCGATGATGGGAACGGCAATGACTCAATGACCAAACGCAAATCCAAGGGCGCATACATGATCTCGGCCGTGGCTGAGATGTATGAGATTCATCCTCAGACCTTGCGCCTCTACGAGCGCGAAGGCCTGCTGACGCCGAGCCGCACCGAAGGCAACACCCGGCTCTATACCGATGAAGATTTGCAGCGGCTCGAGTTCATCCTGTCGCTCGCACGCGATCTGGGCGTCAACATCAGCGGTATCGCCATCATTCTTCAAATGCGCGAGCGCATGGAAGAAATGCAGCGCCAGATCCAGGAGTTCGTGCAATACATCCAGCACGAGGTACTGACGCGGGCCTCGGCTGCCGCCGATCCGTCCAAAGGCGCAATCGTGCCGCTGCGGCGGCCCCTCGTCCCTTCCGTGGATTCATCCCGACGAAAAGACTCCTCGAAGTAGCTGGCGCTACTTTTCCCGCTGGAAGCGATAACGGCCGCCTCGGTCCTTTGCAACTTGCTCCGCCACTTTCAAAAACGCTCTTCCCGCGTGCGACAGCGTCGATTCCTCCCGATACACCAGGCGCAGCTTGCGCTGAAAATGCAGATCGCGCACCGGAACGCGTACCAGGTCTCCGCGGCTGATCTCGCTTTCCACGCTCATCTCGGGCACCAGCGCCACCCCATTCCCCATGCACACGAAACGCTTGATGGCTTGCAGCGTGGGCAGTTCCACGTCCATGTGTAACGGAGTCTTGTGGTGGCGGAACGCTTCGATCACTTTATCGCGATAAGGAGACGTGACGATGTGGGCCACGAACGACTCCGCGCCCAGTTGCCGAACGCTGACTTCGCCCGCCGAGGCCAGCGGATGGCCCGGAGGAACGACCAATACCAACTCGTCCAGATAAACCACCGCCGATCGCAACTGTGGCTCCTGCGGATCGTAAGAAAGCACCCCGAGTTCCACGTTGTGCTTGAGCAGATCGTCGGGAATGTGGCTGCCCAGCGAACGCCGCACCGTGATCTTGATCATGGGATGCAGGCGGCGAAACTCGCCCAGCACCGGCAACAAGTAGAGCGCGGTAAATTCATTGGCGGCGATCGCCAGCTGGCCCTTCTGTAACTCGCGCATCTCCACCAGCGCCGTCTGCGCGTCTTGCCGCAAGTTGAGCAACTTCTCGGCGTATTCCTGCAAAACACGCCCGGCATCGGTGAGTACGCCATCGCGGGAAGAACGGTCGAAGAGCGGCTCGCCGATCTCCAGCTCAAGTTTCCGGATCGTCTGGCTGACCGCCGATTGCGTGCGAAACAGCTTTTCGGCCGCCCGCGAAAACCGTCGTTCGCGAGCCACGGTGAGGAAGACTTCGAGTTGCGAAAGGTCCATGGGGATCAGGTCTCAGGTGTCAGGTCCAAGGTCTCAGGACCGCAGGCGGGTTCCTGGGACCTAAGACCTGACACCTGACACCTTTTATCAACCATAACTACTTCATAACTTTCTCTAATACTATCACTGCTACTAATGTTACTGTAAAGATAATAAACTTTTCTTTCGCCCCCATCCGCCGATAGAGTAGAGAGGTAACTTTCCCGGAGGTACGGAATCCATGGATCGGCCACGCATCACCATCTTCGACACCACTCTTCGTGACGGCGAGCAGTCGCCGGGCTGCAGCATGAATGTGCAGGAAAAGCTGCACCTGGCTCAGCAACTCGACCGCCTCGGCGTCGACGTGATCGAGGCGGGATTCCCCATCGCTTCCGATGGCGACTTCGAAGCCGTACGACGCATCGCCGCTTCGCTGCGCCGTCCCATCATCGCCGGCTTGGCTCGTGCTTGTACCGGCGACGTGGACCGCGCCTGGCAGGCGTTGCAGGGAGCCGCGCGCCCGCGCATCCACGTTTTTCTGGCAACCTCCGACATTCATCTGAAATACAAGCTGCGCATCACGCGTGAGAAGTGCCTGGAGCAGGCGCGGGAAGCGGTTCGCCACGCGAAGTCGTTGTGCGCCGACGTTGAATTCTCGCCCGAAGATGCCACCCGCACCGATGTCCCGTTTCTCTGCCAGGTTGTCGAAGCCGTGATCGCAGCCGGCGCAACCACCGTCAACATTCCCGATACCGTCGGTTACACCATGCCCGAGGAATACGGCCAACTCATCCGCACGCTGCGTGAGAAAGTCGCCGGCATCGATAAACTAACGATCTCCACGCACTGCCACAACGATCTCGGTCTGGCGGTCGCGAATTCACTCGCGGGAGTGCAGCAGGGCGCGCGCCAGGTGGAGTGCACCATCAACGGCATCGGCGAGCGCGCCGGCAATGCTTCTCTGGAAGAAATCGTCATGGCCATGCGGGTGCGCCCCGACCGGTATCCTTACGAAACCGCAGTCGCCAGCGAGCACCTGTATTCTTCCAGCCAGATGTTGGCGGAGATCACCCGGGTTCCCGTGCAGCCAAACAAGGCCATCACCGGCCGCAATGCGTTTGCGCACGAGGCCGGAATTCATCAGGATGGCATGCTCAAGAATCCGCTGACCTATGAAATCATGACGCCACAGTCGGTGGGCGTGCCCGATTCGCGGCTGGTGCTGGGCAAGCACTCCGGCCGCCACGCGCTGGCTCTGCGCTGCGAACAACTGGGACACCAGTTTGAGCGTCGCGATCTCGACGAGATCTATCGCAGGTTTGTAGTTCTTGCCGACCGCATCAAAAAGGTTCAGGACAGCCATTTGCTCGAACTGATACATGACGTTGCCAACGGCAACGCAAGTAACGGCGATGGCGCCGCCAGCCACGGCAAGAAATTCGCTTCATTGCCTCTCCCGCGCGCCGCCGGCGCTGGAGCCAATTCCCATGACTCGCATCCGGCTCACGTTTCCAGCAGCGCGGGCCAGGCGTCGGTGTCGATCCCCTTCACCGATCACCATAGCGAGCAGGAAGAATATCTCTGGGGCGTATGACAACGACGTGTAACCACCACGTGTATTGACAACCCGTGGAACGCCCCCAAACGGCCTACCACAGCGGCGTTTCCTCGTATATTCTTTCGGAAAGAAGCGAGGATTCCATGCAACTCCGTGTCACTTCCCTGCCCGGAGACGGGATCGGCCCTGAAGTTACATCTCAAGCCATTTGTGTTCTGGAAGAAGTGGCCAGCGGCTTTGGCCACGATCTGGAACTCGACGAAAAAGAGATCGGCGGAGTTGCTCTGGAAAAGTTCGGCAATCCCTTGCCGGACTCGACCATTCAGGCCTGCCTCGCCTCACAGGCCGTGCTGCTCGGAGCGGTCGGCAGTCCAGCCTTCGATCACAATCCGCGCGAACTTCGCCCCGAAGCTGGACTATTGCGCCTCCGCCAGGAGCTCGGAGCTTTCGCCAATCTCCGTCCCGCGGTCTCTTATCCGACGCTGGCTGCCTGCTCGCCTCTGCGCGAAGAAATCGTCAAAGGAACCGACATTCTCATCGTGCGCGAACTGCTCGGCGGATTGTATTTCGGCCAGCCTCGCTCCATCGAAGGCGCTCCCGGCGCGCGCCAGGCGCTCAACACCATGCGCTACAGTGAGCCGGAGATCGAGCGCATCGCCCGCGTCGCATTTCAACTCGCTCGCACCCGCCGCCGGCGCCTGCTCTCCGTCGACAAGTCGAATGTTCTGGAGTGCTCGCGCCTGTGGCGCGAAGTCGTCACTCGCATCGCCCGCGATTTTCCCGATGTCCAGCTTTCCCACATGTACGTGGACGCGGCCGCCATGACGCTCGTCCTCAAGCCCGCCGAATTCGACGTTATCCTCACCGAAAACATGTTCGGCGACATCCTGTCCGACCAGACCGGCGGAATCGTGGGATCGCTCGGCCTGCTCGCTTCGGCCAGCATCGGAGGCCCGGTCGGTCTCTACGAACCCGTCCACGGATCGGCTCCCGACATTGCGGGTCAAAACGTCGCCAATCCGCTAGGCGCCATCCTGTCGGTAGCCCTGATGCTGCGCCATACTTTTCATCTGCCCAAAGAAGCGGAGTGCGTGGAGGCTGGCGTCACCTCAACCCTAAAGGGAGGCTTCCGCACTCGCGATCTGGCGCGCCACGGCGAGCGAACCGTCTCCACCGAAGAAATGGGTGCCCAGATCGCCGAATTCGTGCGCCTGGCCGCAACCGCTAACGATAGAGCCGCCTCGTAGGAACGAATTTGCCGGGAGCTTAACGAATGTGTCCCCTGTGTTCCTCTGTGGTTAAGGTTCTGTGTCTGGAAACTCGCGGACAAGTCTCACAATTTCCCCGGAGAAGGCACGCCCGCCGCCGCATACTCCCCAGTCATCGCATTCCACCGGATCCGCAAAACTTCGAATAACATTTGCATTCCGTCCCGGAAAGGGTGCAGTCGCGTCCCCTCGCTGTGCGCCCACAGAACCGGGACCTCTTCCACCCGCAGGCCCGCGCGTCGGGCCAGAAACAGAATCTCCGGATCGAATCCCCAGCGTTCAATTTTCTGCAGAGGAAAAATGCGTTGCGCGGCGTCTCGCCGAAAAGCTTTGAATCCGCATTGCGTGTCCGCGAAACGCAAACCCAGAATCACCCGCAGCACCAGATTGAAGATTCGTCCAAACGCCTGCCGGTACAGCGGCTGCCGTTCAGTCTGCAGTTCCACTCGCATCCAGCGCGACCCGATTGCGATGTCGGCGCCTCGGCCAATCGCGTCGAACAGCTTCTGCGCCTCCGTCATCGGTGAAGAAAGATCGGCATCGGTGAACAGGCAAATGTCGCCGCGCGCATGCAGCATCCCGTTGCCCACACTGTAACCTTTGCCGCGGTTCCCGGGGTTCTCCACCAGCAGAATCTGCGGATGCAACTTGCCGTATTCGCGCACGATTTGCGCCGTATCGTCGCTCGATCCGTCGTTCACAACCAAAATTTCCGCGTCCCACTTTTGTTCCTTTGTATAGCGCAGAAGCTCATCGAGCGTCGGCCGGATGCGTACGCTTTCGTTATAGGCGGGAATGACGAAACTGTAGGTCAAGGTCATTGAAACATTGAGTCATTGAATCATTGAACGATTGAGGCAGCGAGTCAATGACTCAATGATTCATGCCACTTGGCGGCGCTTGTCGAGCATGGCGAAGAACTCCGAGACCAACTCCTCGTCCCAAAGTCCGCTTCGCGCCTTGGCGCGCATGGTAACCGCGGCCTGTTCGTGGCCGAGCGCCCGCTTATACGGACGCTCCGTGCGCAACGCATCGTAGATGTCCACCACCTGCAGAATGCGCGGCAGAAGCGGGATTTCGCCCGCCCGCAGCCCGTCCGGATAGCCGCTGCCGTCCGAGTGCTCGTGATGATGCCGGATGATCGGAAGCACCAGCCGCAGCGACTTCAACGGACGGCAAATCGTCTCGCCGGTCACCGGATGCTGCTTCATGATCTCCCACTCCGCCGGTGTCAGATCGCTGCCTTTCTTCAGGATTTCATCCGGCACCGCGATCTTTCCCAGGTCGTGCAGGTAGCCGCCCCGCCCCAGGGCGACAATGCATTCTTCCTCCACCCCGAGAAAACGCCCCAGATCCGTGGCATTGCGCGCCAGCCGCTCACAGTGGCCTTCGGTGTAAGGGTCGCGCGCTTCCACGCTCAGCCCCAGTGTGCACAGCACCGAATCCGCCGTCTCCAGTTCGTCGGTGAATTCCTTCAACTTCAGCAACGAACTCACACGCGCAAACAATTCCTCGGGACTGATCGGCTTGGTCAGAAAATCGTCGGCACCCGCTTCAATTCCCTCCAAGCGGTCTTCTCGAGCGCTCAGGCCGGTAATCATGACGATTGGAATCAGCCGCGTCTTGGAATCCTCTTTGAGTTCGCGGCATAGTTCGTAGCCGCTCTTGCCGGGCATGACCACGTCGAGCAAAATCAGGTCCGGAGCGTCGCGCCGGATTTCCGCCTCCGCCGCAGCCGCGTTCTGCACCGCAATCGTTTGATAGCCGCGGCTCGAAAGCATCTCCTTCATCAGCGCCGCGCTCACCAGATTGTCTTCGACCACCAGAATCGACTGCTTCCGGCGGCCTGCCAGCAGATCATCCATACCCGCATAAGAGTTCGCATGCGGAGAAAGGGTTGTCCGGCGCTGTCGTGGTGGAAGGCTCATCACTTCACTTTGCTCAATTCGCTGCGACATTGCAAGCTCGCCAGCGAGAAAACATGTACCAATCAACTACTTCCCCGCAACTTTGGCGGTTTCTCCGGCGATCGGCGCCGCGGTCTTGCCGGTGTCGCACTTGTGCGCGTTGAACTGCTGCTGAACTCCCGCCTGCCCGAGTTGACGAGGGTCCGCCGAGAACTGCATATTGCAGGATTCGCAGATTCCCAGCGACGGAACGTTGCTGACTCGCTTTAAGATCCGAAGACTGTGCTTTGCCATGATTCAAGTCTCCCACACCCCCACAAACTGCGCCACCACCACGACCCGCGTGGGGACGGCCGCACCCGGCCGTCCAGCCCTGCCCGTGTGGGGACGGGCGACCTCGCCCGTCCAGCCCCGCGAGAAAACCGAACATTTTCCCTGTTCAAACGTCCTTGCGCCGCTTTCCGCGCCCGTGCCACTCTTCCATCATTATGCTGCGGAAACTCTTGCTGATGTGCGTTTTGATGTTCGTCATGCTCTGCCTATCGTGGCGCGAATGCGCGGCCGTCCCGAAACCGCATGTCATCACTTTCGGAAAATGGATTTCCGCCAAGTGGCCCAACGCCACCGGACAGAAGCTGCTCGACTTGAAAGTGCGTCCGTTGTTTGTGGATACGCGACTCAAGGAATACACCACCGGAACTCCGCACGAGCTGACCGACCGCCTGTTCGTAGTCCGGCGCGCTTTTCGAGTGAACGATGCGCTGCCCACGGAGAGCGGCAACGCCAACGCGAACGCCCCGCGCTGGCAGTGGCAGCGCGGTGGCTGGCTACTCGTCGACCGCCTCACCGGACGAGTCTCCCAGCTCAACCTGCCCGAGTTTGATCCCTTCTATTCGACCGCAAGCTGGTATCGCGACTACATCGCCTACTGCGGCGTCTCCGAAGACGGCAAAAAACTCTACGCTGTCGTCGCCCAGGTAGGACGCCGCAAGCCGATCCTGAAAAAAGACGCAGGCGAACCTGCCGGAGCCGACGATCCCGACTCGGAGTGTCCGTCACCAATCTGGGAGCGCACCCCCATGCGAGTTACCTTCCAGCCCGGTAACAATCAGAAGCTAGTCTTCTCCATCCGAAGCCGCGTAGTAGACGTAGTAAACGACGCCGAAGAACCGGAAGAATAGCCCCAGCCCTCCACAAATTAACCGTCGCTTTTCACTGATGGCTGAGAGCTGACAACTCTGAACTCAGTCTCCCGCAGCCTCAACCGCGGGAAGTTCTTCCGCCGCGGCCCGCGTCGAGATCTTCGCGCTCGTCACCAACACCACCGAAGCCACGATGATCGCGCTCCCCATCAGGATGTAGCGGTCGATGCGCTCGTGCAGAACCAGCCATCCCAGAAACACCGCGACCACGGGATTGACGTAGGCGTAAGTAGAAACCTTCGAGGTCGGAACGTGCTGCAGCAAAAAGATGTAAGCCGTGTAGCCGATCCAGGAACCGAACACCACCAGATACAGAATCGCGCCCACTCCGCGGAAGGTCCACGTCACGCTCGAAGGCTTCTCGACGAGGAGCGCGAAAATCAGATTCCCGATCCCGGCGAAGGTCACCTGCCACGCCGTGGCGCTGAACGGATCGGCAGCCGCGGTCTGCCACTTCTTCGAGAGCACCGAACCGAGCGCCCAACTGAGGGATCCGAGTTGCAACCCGAGCGACCACCAGAGTTCGCGATGGCCAAGGGCATTGGGATGCCGCAGATCGGGCCAGATGAGCACGAC
The DNA here is from genome assembly GCA_050018355.1 of Terriglobales bacterium. Taxonomy (GTDB): domain Bacteria; phylum Acidobacteriota; class Terriglobia; order Terriglobales; family Acidobacteriaceae; genus Acidiflorens. Next base: position 27,548 of record JBEKAF010000033.1, read on the forward strand.
CACCCCGGCGATGCCGATCCCGAGGCCGATCTTGCCGCGACGCGAGATGTGATGGTCGCCCAGCAACAGGCTATCGAGCACCAGAAACCAGAGCGGCGAAACCGCAATCAGCAGCGCCGCCAGGCCGGTGGGAACAATCCGCTCCGCGTAAGAGAGCGTGAGATTGCCGCCCACCAGAAGCAGAATGCCGACAGCCGCCAGATGGCCAAGCTGGCGCGCAGAAAAACGAATGCGGCGTCCGGTCAGCGCACAGTAAGCGAGCATAACCGTGCCTGCGGTCAAGAAGCGCGCGGCACACATGACGCCCGGAGGAATCTGCTCGACCGCGATGCCGATGCCTAGATAAGTCGAGCCCCAGAAGACGTAGACCAGCCCGAAGGCAACAATGATCTTCCCTCGACTCGCGGACGCAGCAACGCTCATGGGAGTAGGAGTGCGGAAGCTTCAGAATATCAGAGTAGGTCAAAGCGGCTTTGAGCTTCGAGCGGCGAGCGGCGAGCGGCGAGCAAACAGATGTTTGGGCTTGCTCGAAGCTCGAAGCTCGTAGCCCGATTTATTCCGAGGAAAAGGTTGAACACGCGACCGGAGCGGCGCGATCGCTAGGCAGACGACCACATCCCCATCTCGGCGAGGATCTTGCCGGCCGCTTCGGCGCCCGAGCGAACGCAGTCGGGGACGCCGATGCCGTTATAACCGTTGCCCGCCAGCGCCAGGCCGGGAAGTTTCTGGCGCAGTGCTTCGATGCGCTGCAAGCGCTCGAGGTGGCCGACCGAATACTGCGCCATGGAGGACTTCCATTTGTACACCCGCGCAAACAGCGGTTCGGCATGGAGGGCAATGCCAACGATCTGCCGCAGTTCGCCGCGAACGATTTCGAGAATTTCTTCTTCGCTCGTTTGCAGGATTTCTTCGTCGCGCGCGCCGCCGAGAAAGCAGCGGACGAGGGCGCGATTTTCCGGTGCGCGATGAGGAAACTTGTTGTGGACGAAGGTGGCCGCGAGCATACGATGACCTTCACTGCGCGGCACCAGAAATCCGAAGCCGGGTGGAAGCAAGCGGCGAACTTCTTCGTCGTAACCGAGCGTGACGGTCACCGAAGAGCTGTACTTAATCTCGCCCAGATCGCGGGCCAGGTTCTCATCCGCACTTTGCAACACGTCCGCAGCCGCATGTGCCGGGGTCGCGATGATCACTGCGTCGAATTGGTCGCTCTGGTATCCAGCGGAAACAGTCCAGGCGTCATCCTGTCGAATCACTAACTGCACGAGCGAAGACGTCTTTAGCGAGTTCGCATCCAGACGCGCGACCAGGGCATCGACCATCTGCTGCATGCCCTCTTTGAGCGAAGTGAACAGCGGCCGCGCTGGGACGTTCGCCGCTGCGCCCATTTTCTTACGGGCTTCGAGCATGGCGCGGCCCAGACTGCCGTGTCTCGATTCCATGTCAGCGAAGCGAGGCAACACGGCGCGCACGCTCAACTGCGAAGCTTCGCCACCGTAAACTCCGGAGAGCAGCGGATCGGCAAGCAGTTCGACCATCTCGCGCCCGTAGTGGCGTTTCACCATCTCGGCAACGGTTTCGTCCTCCGAGGCTTTGCGCGGCGGATGAAACCATTCCGCAGCCATGCGTATTTTTGTGCGCAAGGAAAAAAGCGATGAAAACACAGTGGGCATGATCTTGGTGGGCACCATGAACATAAGCCCATCGGGCATCACCACCAACTTGCCCCTGGCTACGATGTAGGTCTTGCGCTCAGAGTCGTTCGAGCCGATGAGTTGGTCGCCCAACCCGATCTCGCGGCAGAGGTCGGCAGCCCAGGGCTTCTCGGTGAGAAACGAATCGGGTCCGGCTTCAACCAGGCAGCCGTCGACGCGGTCGGTGACGAGCACACCACCCAGGCGCGGGCTGGACTCGAACAAAACGTACTGGACCGGCGTGCCGGACCGGCGTTTGTCTTCGATCGTGTACGCGGCCGAGAGGCCGGAGATTCCGCCGCCGATGATGGCAATCCGTTTCATTGTGCTTGGCTCGTAGCATTGGGCATTTAGCTAAGAGCCAAGGGCTACGAGCTACGTGCTGCGAGCTACGATGCTTTCACGCGACTGCTTACTACTTCCGCCAAGGCTGACGTTAATGTCTTTGAGCCGTTCAACGACTCGGCTCGCCACAGGCGCATGCCTTCTTTCTCCGCGAACTGTTTGAAGGCGATGTCGATATCGTAAAGCACCTCCACGTGATCGCACAGAAATCCGATGGGATGCAGGAAGACACCGCGATGGCCTTTTGCCTTTAAATTTCTAATTGTGTCCTCTACCGTGGGGCCGATCCACGCGCCGCCGGACATGCCCTGGCTCTGGAAAGCGAAAGCCCAGTCCTCGGCGGCCAGGTCCGCCTCTTTCGCTACCAACCGGGCGGTTTCCTTGGATTGCCTTTCGTAGGGATCGCCTTCAGTAATCGTGCGCTGCGGGACGCTGTGCGCGGTGAAGATCACCGGCAGCTTCGCTCCGCTTTCGGCACACGCCTTCTCCCAGCCCGAGCGCAGTTTTTCGGCGAACGCTTTGGCGAGCAGCGGCTGATCATGCCACTCATCGACGAAATCCAAGGCGAAAGGAAGATTACTCTCGCCGGCCACGGCGCTGCGATAGAGGCCGACGCTGGTGCGCGAATTCTGCGGGGCGAGGCAGACGGCGATGACGCGCTCGCATCGCTGACTCGCAATGGCCTTCACCGCATCGCCGATGAAGGGCTTCCAGTTGCGCATGCCGACGAAGACCGGCATCTTCAACGACTGCGAAAGTCGATCGGCTTGCAAAAGAGTCCAGCAGGCGAGCGGCGAGAAACCAATCAGCGAATAGCGACGACGGATCTCTTCGACCATCGGCGGCGGCAAGGGCCGTCCGCCGGTGACATAACTTAGGAACTCGGGAACCTGGCTGGGGTTCTCGGGGCTGCCGTGTGCCAGCAGAAGCACGGCGGTTTTCGCGGGTAGTTCCGAAGCGGCAAACGCACTCACCTGATTGGCGCAATAGCACTGGCCAGCAAGGCCCAGCGGGCAGGCCGTCATTTTTTCGACTCCGTCTTCAACTCCGTCTTGCGCTCCTTCTTGAACTCTGCCGAGTGCTCGCGGATGAAATCGCAGAGCGCTTTCACGTTGTCCACCGGAGTTTCGGGAAGAATGCCGTGGCCGAGATTGAAGATGTGGCCAGGGCGTCCGGCGGCTTGACGCAGAATCTCCTGGGCACGCGATTTGAGTTCTTTCCACTCGGCGAAGAGCAGCACAGGATCGAGATTGCCCTGCACGGCGCCTTTGAGACCAAGGCTCTGCCACCCGGTGTCGAGCGGAATGCGCCAGTCGAGGCCAACCACTTCGGCGCCGGTTTCCTGCATCGAGGGCAGAAGAGTCGCGCTGTCGGTACCGAAGTAGATGACGGGTGCGCCGGTCTTTTGCAGGCGTTTTACCAGGTCCGTCACATGCAGCAAGACATAACGGCGATAATCTTCGACGCTCAGGCAGCCCACCCAACTATCAAAAATCTGGATGGTGTCGGCGCCGGCGCGCACCTGCTCGGCGGAATACTCGGCGGTCACCGCGACCAGCTTCTTCATCAGTTCGTTCCACGCGGCGGGCGCGGAGTACATCATCTTCTTGGTGAAAATATAGTTGCGAGAGCCCCCGCCCTCGATCATGTAGCTGGCGAGCGTGAAGGGCGCGCCGCAGAAGCCGATGACGGGGAGCTTGTCGCCGAAGTGCCTGCACACGAGCTTCACGGCTTCAGAAACATAGCCGAGGTCGGTGGCGTGATCGGTGTGCAGGTGGGCAACGTCTTCAGGAGTACGCACCGGCTTTTCGATCTTCGGACCCTCGCCGGCGGCGAAGTGAAAGGGCAGTCCCATGACTTCGAGCGGAAGCAGAAGATCGGCGAAGATGATGGCTGCATCGACCCTGAGGATCTCGGCCGCTTCAATGGTGACCTGGGCCGCGACCTTCGGCTTCTTGCAGATCTCGATCAGGGAATATTGCTTGCGGACGGCGCGGTACTCAGGCATGTAGCGGCCGGCCTGGCGCATGAACCAGACCGGGGTCCGTTCGGTGGGCTGAGCCTTGGCGGCGCGAATAAAGAGAGAGTTTGGGGCAGACATGAACGATCTAATTTAGCACCTTCGAGGGAACTGTGGCCTGGTCGGGACCAAGAGCAACTGAGCTTGTGCCGGGATTCTCAAAGCGAGCCACAGGGGGCACGGAGGAACACAGAGGAAACCGAGTGAGCAATGGGTACCCCGGTGTTTCCGTGTCCCCTGTGATTGAGAAGTTTGACCCGCCCACACCGCGCGTCCGGTGAGGCACAGAGGAAGTCCGCGCGGTCGTCTTACCTTGAAGCTTACTTTGCGGCGCTTCGCTTGTGGTCACGATCAGGAAGCGGTTGGTTGTTCTTTGGCATTGGAACCCACTGAAGTTATGACGGGCATCGCGCTCGCTTTCAGGTAAGCATCCACGGTGGCGGCGGTCTTTCGGCCTTCGGCGATTGCCCATACAACCAACGACTGGCCACGGCGCATATCGCCCGCCGCGAAAACTCCCGGCACCGACGACATATTGCTGTGGTCCGTGGCGACGTTGCCGCGTGGATCGAGATTCACTCCGAACTGGTCGATCATGCCATTCCGCACCGGCCCGACAAAGCCCATCGCGATGAGCACCAGGTCCGCTTCCATGGTGAATTCAGTGCCTGGAATCGGCTCGAACCTCGGCGGCGGCCCGACCCGCACGGCGTGCAGTTGCTGAACGTGACCGGAATTGGAGCCGGTGAATTTTGTGGTCGCCAGGCTCCAGTCGCGCACGCCACCTTCTTCGTGTGCGCCTTCGGTGCGCAGTTGCATTGGCCAGAGTGGCCAGGGCGTCAGCGGCGAGCGGTCTTCTGGAGGCTTCGGCATGATCTCGAACTGGTGCACGGAAAGAGGCTTTTGCCGATGGCATGTTCCTAGGCAATCGGCGCCGGTATCGCCGCCTCCGATAATGACGACGCGCTTGCCCGCCGCTAAAATCTCCGCTTCCGGATCGATGGTGTCGCCCAGACAGCGCCGGTTTTGCTGCGGCAGGTACTCCATCGCGAAATGGATTCCTTTCAGCTCGCGGCCTGGAACATTCAGATCGCGCGGCCACTCCGCTCCGCCGGCGAGCACAATCGCGTCGAACTCGCTGAGCAGATTCTCGACCGCAACATTCTTGCCCACCTCCGCGCCGGTAACGAATTTCACGCCCTCGGCGGACATCTGTTCCAGGCGGCGATCGATGATGTGCTTCTCTAACTTGAACTGCGGGATGCCGTAACGCAGCAACCCACCGATGCGGTCTGCTTTTTCGTAGACCGTCACGGAGTGTCCGGCTCGGCACAACTGCTGGGCCGCGGCCAATCCTGCGGGCCCCGAACCGACGATCGCCACTTTTTTCCCGGTGTGGACTTTTGGCGGCTCGGGATGGATCCAGCCTTCGTCAAACCCGCGCTCCACGATATTTTTCTCGATTTGCTTGATCGTGACCGCGGGCTGATTGATCCCCAGCACACAAGACGCCTCGCATGGCGCTGGGCAAATCCGGCCGGTGAATTCCGGGAAGTTGTTGGTCGCGTGCAGTTGCCGCACCGCTTCTTTCCAACGCCCGTGATAAACCAGATCGTTCCAATCTGGAATCAGGTTGTTGACAGGACATCCGGCCTGGCAAAAGGGCACGCCACAGTCCATGCAGCGCGCACCCTGGGTGCGAAGCTTCTCTTCGGGAAAGTCGAGATAGATCTCGAACCAATCGTTGACGCGCTGAGAAACTGGACGCCGCGGGGCAAGCTCGCGCGCGTATTCCAGGAATCCGTTGTCCTTACCCATGTTGCACCTGCTCGGGCGGGGACAGAACGGCGAGCGGCGGACTCGGGATGTAAGGCTGGCGGCTACGGCTCACTCCGAGTACTCGCTTGTGCTCGTGAGGAAAAACTTTGATAAATCGGGACAGCGCCTCAGACCAGTTGTCGAGAATCCAAGCCGCACGCGGGCTGCCGGTCAGTTCCAGATGCCGCGTGACGAGATCTTTGACGAGCTTTGTTTCGACGAGCTGGGCTTCGACGAGCTGGGCATCCTGCGCTTCGAGAACGGGCTCGAGGTCAACCGAGTCCAGATTGCAGCGCTTTTCGGTGAAGTTACCGCGCTCGTCAAGAACGTAGGCGACGCCGCCACTCATGCCGGCAGCAAAATTTCTCCCACAGGCTCCTAGCACCAGAACCAAGCCCTTGGTCATGTATTCGCAGCAGTGGTCGCCGACGCCTTCGACCACCGCGGTCGCTCCGGAGTTGCGAACGGCAAAGCGCTCGCCCGCGACCCCGTTGAAAAACGCTTCTCCGCTGGTGGCGCCGTAGAGGGCAACGTTGCCAATCAGGATGTTGTCTTCGGGGGCGAAACTGGACCGTCGCGGCGGATACACAACCAATCGTCCTCCGGACAGACCCTTGCCCACATAATCGTTGGCCTCGCCTTCGAGCGTGAGGGTGACTCCCTTGGCCAGAAACGCGCCGAGGCTCTGACCCGCCGATCCGTCGAGGTGAATCCGAATCGTATCGTCGGGCAGGCCCGCGGATCCGTAGCGGCGGGCAATCGCACCGCTCAGCATTGTTCCCACGGAGCGGTGAACATTACGCACTGGCAGTTTGATCTCAACCGCTGCAAGGGTTTCTAGCGCATCCTTCGATTCGGCAAGAAGCTGATGATCCAGCGCCTGCTGCAAGCCATGGTCCTGCGCCTGCACGCAGCGGCGTGCCACGCGCGCCGGCATGGACGGATCATGGAGGATGGCCGACAAATCCAGGCCTCGCCCCTTCCAGTGATTCACGGCTGGCTGCACGTCGAGCATGTCGACGCGCCCGATCATCTCGTCCATGCGGCGGAAGCCTAGTTCGGCCATGTACTGCCGCACCTGCTCCGCCAGAAAGAAGAAGAAGTTGATGACGTGCTCAGGCTGCCCTTGAAATCGCTTGCGCAGCACGGGATCCTGCGTGGCGATGCCGACTGAGCAGGTGTTGAGATGGCACTTGCGCATCATGACGCAGCCCATCGCGATCAGCGGCGTGGTGGCGAAACCGAATTCCTCGGCGCCGAGCAGCGCGGCGATCACTACATCGCGGCCGGTCTGCAGCTTGCCGTCCGTCTGCACGCGGATTCGGCTGCGCAGATCGTTCAACAAGAGCACCTGCTGCGTCTCCGCCAACCCCAGCTCCCAGGGAATGCCGGCGTGCTTAATGGAACTCAGCGGTGAAGCTCCCGTGCCTCCGCTGTCGCCACTGATCAGGACAACGTCCGCGTGTGCCTTGGCAACGCCCGCCGCCACCGTGCCCACTCCGACCTCCGCCACTAACTTCACCGCGATGCGGGCTTGCGGATTCACATTCTTCAGGTCGTAGATCAGTTGTGCGAGGTCTTCGATGGAATAGATGTCATGGTGAGGCGGTGGCGAGATCAAACCCACGCCTGGGATGGAATGTCGCAAGCGCGCAATGACCTCGTCCACTTTGTGCCCAGGAAGTTGCCCGCCTTCACCGGGTTTTGCGCCCTGCGCCATCTTGATCTGTAACTCATCGGCATTGACGAGGTAGTTCGCGGTGACCCCAAAGCGCGCCGATGCGACCTGCTTTACGGCGCTCCGCCGCAGGTCTCCGTTCGCATCCGGCTTGAAGCGCTCTTCATCTTCGCCACCTTCGCCGGTATTGGACTTCCCCCCGATGCGGTTCATGGCGATGGCCAGAGTCTCGTGTGCTTCTTTGCTAATCGAGCCGAATGACATCGCTCCCGTGGTAAAGCGCTTCACGATCTCACTGACGGGCTCTACTTCTTCGATCGGAACTGGCTTGGCGCTCTTCTTCAACTTCATCAAACTGCGCAACGTCGACATGTTGCTGCTTTGGTTGTCGATGAGGTCCGTGTATTCCTGGAAGGTCTGGAAGCTCTCCTGCCGCACTGCCTGCTGCAGTTTGCTGATGGTCAGCGGGTTCAGCAGGTGATACTCGCCGTTGACGCGCTGGTGGTAAGTTCCTCCGACCGCGAGTTCGGTCTCGGACTCGGTCAGGGGACGGAATGCGTGCTCGTGCTTCAACTGCGCTTCGCGGGCGAGCACTTCGAGGCCGACGCCTTCCAAACGCGAAGCCGTGCCTGCGAAATAGGAATCCACCAGTTCTTTGTTCAGCCCGATGGCTTCGAAAACCTGCGCTCCCTGGTAGCTCTGTAATGTCGAGATACCCATCTTGGCGAAGGTCTTCAGCAAACCTTTCTTCACCGCATGGATGAAGTGCTTCACGGCAAGTTCGGGGGTCACGCCGTCAGACAACTCTCCTCGCCGCGCCAGGCTTTCAACGCTCTCCAATGCCAGATAAGGATTGATGGCGCTCGCCCCATAGCCACTGAGTAGCGCAAAGTGCATCACCTCGCGAGGTTCGCCCGATTCCGTAATCAGAGCGACCTGGGTACGCGTCTCCTCTTGCACCAGCAGGTTATGCACGGCGGCCAGCGCCAGCAGGCTGGGGATGGGAGCGTAATCCTTGTTCACCCCACGGTCGGAAAGAATCAGCAGCGTGTATCCGGCTTTTCCCGCGAGCGACGCTCGCTGGCACAACTCGTCCAGCGCCCGCTTCAGTCCCGCTTCTCCTTCGCTGGCACGGAACAGCGTGGGCAGCGTGATCGCCAGCAGATCCCCGGTTGAGACCCGGCGCAGTTTCTCCAGTTCGAGGTTGGTCAGAAGGGGGTGGGCCAGCTTCAACATGTGACAGTTCTCGGGCGCTTCCGAGAGAATGTTGCGCTCGCTTCCGATGTAGCTGATCAGCGACATCACGATCTCTTCGCGAATCGGGTCAATGGGAGGATTGGTGACTTGTGCGAAGAGCTGCTTGAAGTAGTTGAACAGCGACTGGGGCCGGTCCGAGAGACAGGCGAGCGGCGTATCCGTCCCCATGGAGCCAACCGGCTCCTGTCCCTTCGAAGCCATCGGGCCGAGGATCATGCGCAGGTCCTCATCGCTGTAACCAAACGCACGCTGCCGGCGAAGAAGGGTTTCCGCACCTGGGTGGTGCATGCGCGAGGGCTCAGGCAAGTGATCGATCGTGATCTGATTGTCCTTGAGCCACTGCGCGTATGGCTGTCGCGAAGCAAGCCGGTGTTTGATTTCCTTGTCAGGGACGATGCGGCCTTCGACCGTGTCCACTAGAAACATCTTCCCCGGCTGCAGGCGGCCTTTCATCTTTACCTGTTCCGGCTCAATGTCGAGTACACCGGCTTCGGAGGCCATGATGACGAGCTCGTCATGAGTGACCACGTACCGTCCGGGCCGCAAGCCGTTGCGGTCAAGGATGGCGCCGATGACTCTTCCGTCGGTGAAGGCGATGGCCGCCGGCCCATCCCAAGGCTCCATCAGGCACGCGTGATATTCGTAAAAGGCGCGCTTATCCGGCTTCATGTGAGGATTGCCAGCCCACGCTTCCGGAATCAACATGGCCATCGCGTGCGGCAGGCTGCGCCCCGCCTGGAACAGGAGTTCCACGGCGTTGTCGAAATTCGCGGAATCGCTGCCATGCGGCGCAATGATGGGAAAGAGCTTCTGGAGATCGTCGCCAAACAAAGGAGACTGCAGCACCGACTGGCGCGCGTGCATCCAGTTGACGTTACCCTTAAGCGTATTGATCTCGCCATTGTGCGCGATGTAGCGATAGGGATGCGCTCGCTGCCAACTCGGGAATGTGTTGGTGGAGAAGCGCTGGTGTACCAGACACAACGCGCTGGTCACGTCGGGATCGGAAAGCTCCCGGTAGAAATTGGTGATCTGCGGGGCGAGCAACAGACCTTTGTAAACAATGGTGCGGCAAGAGAGCGAAGGAATATGGAACATCTCCGCATCCTCAATGCCGGACGCTGCGATCTCACTCTCGGCGCGCTTGCGCACCACATAAAGCTTCCGCTCAAAGGCGTCTTCGTCGGTGACCGCGGCACAGCCCACAAAGATCTGCTGGATGTAGGGCTGCGAGGCTCGCGCCACGCGGCCAATTGCGGGAGCGGAGACAGGCGTATCGCGCCAGCCCAATACCGTCAATCCCTCCTCGCGCACAATGCGCTCCAGAATTCCTTCGCATTGCAAGCGCCCATGTTTTTCCACCGGTAAGAATGTCATTCCCACGCCATAAGCGCCGGGCAGAGGCAGTTCGAAACCCAGCTTGCCACACTCCCGCACAAAGAACTGGTGTGGGATCTGGAGGAGAATGCCGGCGCCGTCGCCGGTCTCGGGATCGCATCCGCAGGCCCCGCGGTGCGCCAGGTTGAGCAGCACCCGGATTCCCTTGCTTATGATTTCGTGACTCTTGTTGCCGCGGACGCTGGCCACGAATCCGATCCCGCAGGCATCGTGCTCCTGCGCAGGATGGTACAGACCCTGTGCGGGCGGAGGACCTTTCGTTTTTTTCCGACGCGTCGTCATGGGCACGTTTGCAGCATTGGCATCGTTTGCGGCGTGCTTGGCCGCTTCCGGATCAGTTGTTCTTGAGTTGGGACTTTGCCCGCAAAGGCTACGGGGGGCCGCGCACTTCGGCTCAGGAACACACTTCTCTACATTCTTACTTACTGCCAGACGAGAGGGAAAGTACAATTCAGAATTTCGATGCAAAGGATGCAAATTTCAGGATTTCGCGGTTTCAGGGCGAATTCAGGGTAATTTCCCGCGAGACCTGCGGAGTCCGTTATAATCCCGCATAAACGCAATGGATTTCGATCAGCTCATCACGTTCCTGGAAGTGGCCAAACAGGGCAGCTTTTCTCGAGCGGGAGAGAAGGTTTTTCGCTCCCAATCGGCGGTCAGCGCCCAAATCCGCCAGTTGGAGCAGGAGTATGGGGATCGGCTGCTCGACCGCTCGGGTAAGACGGTAAAACTGACCCCGGCCGGACAGGTGCTCTACGACTATGCGAAGCGGCTGAAACTGCTGCGCGAGGAATCGCTGATCGCGGTGGCAGACCATAGCAGCACGCCCCGCGGCACGCTTCGCGTCGGCGCCAACGAGGCTACCTGCCTGTACGTTCTGCCGGAGGTGTTTGCGGAATACTGCCGGCGCTACCCGCCCGTACAAATCAACATCTACCGGAATTTCAGTTACAAGATCACGGAAAAGCTCGAGAACGGCTCCATCGAAGTGGGTTTTCTGACTTTGCCCATCCAGTCTCCGAGCCTAGAAATCCAACCGATCTTCCGCGACAAGCTGATGCTAATGGTGAGCCCCAGAAATCCCCTGGCCAAGCATAAAACGGCGTCCGTCCGCGATATCGTCCAACATCCCGTGCTGCTCCCAAAGACAGGCCATACCCGGAGGCTCATGGATAAGCTGTTCCGCCCTTATCGCGACGAGCTGCAAGTCCGAATGGAACTGCCCAGCATCGGCATGATCAAGAGCTTTGTGGCAGCCGATCTCGGAGTATCTCTCATCAGCGCGTCGTTCGCGCGTGATGAAGTGGCGTCCGGGAGAGTCAAGCTGATTGATCTGGAGGATGTTGAACTTTTTCGTGAACTGGCACTGGCCTACCGCCGCGACCGAACACTTTCCTGCGCCACCACTGCGTTTATCGATGTTTTGCGTCAATTGTCCACGTCAGCGAAAAAAACATACCCTCCGTCTCAGGCGTGAGTGGCCTTGCTTGAGTGGCCCAAAACGCGCTCAGGTCGGCAGCGTCAGGGCAAGGCGCCAAGAAAATTACACGCAATATAAAAAGGCGCCCACTTTTGCGGTAGGTTGAGATTGTTCGCACACCAACCTAGCGAAAAGGAGCGCCTTTATGAGTCAAGAAAAGTATA
>JBEKAF010000034.1:0-39083 GCA_050018355.1 Terriglobales bacterium
CTTGGAAATCCCGCAAAGTACGCGGGATTCCCACTTTCCCACCGCCTCGGCGGCGGCTGCGGGAGATTAACGAAACCGGACATTTCACTTGCTACAAAAAGCGGACATTTTAACTTGCTAAGAACACTTATTGCACAAGTAGCTTGACATCGCCGCGAAAACGAGGTAGCGTTCCCCCCCATGTTCTAGGCCAAGGCCTGAGCCGAGCCGGAACGAGGAGGACACTGTCTATGTTGAAGCTGAAAAGCTGGTTTTTGAGCCTGTTGGTGGTCGCCATCACGGCTGTTCCCGTCATGGCGGGAAACAACGACGCGAAAACGGCAAATGAAAATGCAGCAAGCGCAACCAGCGCGGAAGCTATCCCCGCTGCGGCAAGCCCGGACCCAAGCCCGAGCCCAAGCGTAGGCTTAGGCTTAGGCGCGACCGCGGGCGGTGCGAATGTCACGGCATTGCTCGGTGTGCTCGTGATGAAGGGTGTTCTGGCGCCTACAGAGGCGAACGCCATTCGAAATGCCGCGCCCACAGGTCAATTTCAAGCCCTGGTCGAAGCGCTCTCGCAAAAAGGCTTAGTGAGCGCGCAGGATCTGTCGGCGATTGCCGGGGCCACCGCGGTTCCGGAGACGGCGCTTGTAAACCAGGCGGCGGCAGCAGCTCCCGAGAAGCCCGCCGGCCCCACAGTCATCCCCGCGGGTCCCCCCGTGCGAGTGCTTCCGCTTGACGCGCCCGTGAAAGACGGACTGATCCCCGCCTTTAAGCTGGGAGCCGTCAGGATGACGCCCTACGGATTCATCAAGTCCACGGAGGCACATGATTCCAGCGACCCCCGCGGCGATGACTTCATCGTCCCGGGCTTCCTGAACGCCGACACCGGGCCAAACCCCAACCCATCTTTTCACCTCAAGGCGCGTAGCTCCCGTTTCGGCGCGAACTTTGAATGGCCGGATATGTCAAAGAGGCTGACCTTAACTGGCAAAATCGAGGCTGATTTTGAAGGCAACTTCAGCCGCGCGGACAACCGCAACATCTCCGCCATCCGCAGCAATATGCCATCACTGCGGCTGGCCTACGCCCGCTTGGATTACGCCGCCAGCGACATGACCGACGTCTTCTTCGAGGCCGGCCAGGACTGGACCATCTTTGGGTCGAGCGCACTTCCTAATCTGCTCGAGACCACATTTCTTGGCGCTTATTGGGGTAACACCTACGAGCGTGCTCCGCAATTCCGCTTCGGTCTCATACAGAAGTTCGCCGGTTCGCGTAATTTCAAGTTTTCGCCTGAGTTCGCGATCATGATGCCGAGCGAAGGCATCCTCCCGGCGGACGCCACCATAAGTTCGTGCACGGTACCGGCAACCTTCGTCCCTGGGACTGCGACCACCATAGGGTGCACCAGCACCGTTGTTAACGGCCTCGCCAACCAGCTCGGATATGGCGAGCGTCAGGGCGCGGATTCGGGTCGTCCCGAACTTGAAGGACGAGCCGTTCTGCAATGGCAGCTCGACAAAGCCCCTGCGGTAGCTCCGGCGCAACTCATCTTCAGTGCTTTTGATGCTCGCCGGACAGCCGTCGTTTTAAAGTCGGCGATTGCGGCGCCGCCCGGCAGCAGCGCCACCACCATTGCCAATTATCTCCTTTACCAGGATGCTTTTTCCACCGGGGCCAGCGTCTCAAGTACTGGCTACGGGGTGCAAGGAGCAATTCAGCTACCCACGCGTTGGGCGACTCTGGTGGCTAGTGTCTACAAGGGGGCAGACATGAGATTCATGTTTGCCGGCCAGACGCTCTCCATCTTCAACGATGAGGGCGGCCTGAGCAACATCGTGACCGCGCCATCGGTGGATCGCGCTTCGACGGTGGTATTCGGTACCAATGCCGCTGGTCAAGAAGTAGTGGCTCCGCAACGTTCGGTGCGCGACTACGGTGGATTCGTCAATCTCGGCCTTCCGCTATCGCGTTGGTTCAACGCCGATCCGAAGGGCCGCAACGCCGGCTGGACGCTCTACCTGCACTCGGGCATCGATGCCGTAAATCATTCCGATTTCAATCGGGCCAAGGACATCGGGGCGGACGGAGGCGGTCCTTACCGGAGTATGTTCAATGCCGTCTCACTGTTCCAGAAAATTAACAACTGGGTCACGTTTGGTTACGAGCTGTCGCTGTACAGCAGCTATGCACTCCCGAATGCCTCGGGAGTTTATACGTCAAACACCTCGGTGGCAGGAGTACCGAGCCGGACGTGGAGAGATCTGCGCGAGGAGATCGGGCCGGTCTTTACCTTCTAAGCGAGAGAAACTTGGCTCGCTGAGAAGCTGCGATTACTAAATGCCGGAAACGGAATCGCTCCCGTAAATTATTCTGGGAGCGATTCCGTCCCGGTGAAATCCGGTCAACAAGAGATTCCGCTTTACACAGAGGGGCAGGTTCTGCTCCAACGTGGCCAACAACCCATTAGCGACGCGCCACCGTCGAACGAGGATCGTCGGACGAGGACCGTCGAACGAGGAAGAATGCGGCACTGCGCCGGTGCCCTCTTTGCCCGATCGCCCGGCGCTGATCGGCAGCGAACAGGATCAGCCGTAAGCGCGCCGACTTCCACACCGGAAAGCGCGCAAGAAAAGCGCGAAAGACAGGAGGTAACGTTGAGAATGTCCCGATACGAGACTGTTTTCTTGGCGTTTTTCCTGATCAACACGGTCTGGGTCGTCGCTGCCTCGAAGAGCCACCCGCTAATAATTGAGGTGCTGAGCGCGCACATGGAATCCGTCCCAATCGACAATGACAACAACGGCGCTCCCAAAGATTGCAGTATCCCGGACTATTCCGCCTATTGCCACTACACCCGAATTGCCCTAGTGCGCAATACGATGTTGGTGCAGGACAGCAACGGAAAGTCCTTCACCATCGCCTGCGCGGTCGAATTGCGATGGTCTAAGTGCGCCCTGTTAACTGTGGGGGAGAAGTTTGAGGCACGCAAGGAAAAAGCGGGGATCGTGGTTTTGTACCCCGATTCAAAGGGCAAGGAAAGGAAGCAGTTCTATCAGATGGTGGCGTCTGTTCCAGCGCCCCAGTCTGGCGCTGACGCAAACCTCGAGCCGTCCGCTGCGGCAGCGCTGCCACCGCCCCCCGAGTCACGCTCGTCCGCTGAATCCGTGCAGGAGATCGTTGCGGAGAAAGTAAAGTGCAATTTCAGTTCGACACCCTCCGGTGCGGACATCATCATTGATGGCAAATATGTGGGCAATACACCATCCGAAATCGGCGTTAGGACCGGGACGCACGTCGTCGTCATCTCCATGCCAGGGTTTGCCGAGTGGAAGCGGGAACTTACAGTAGCGGCGGATTCACTGGTGAATGTGACGGCTAGCTTGCAAAAGGCGCAGCCGTGAGCCGGATTGCTATGGTAGGACAAATTTGGGCTTTCGCCTGAAGTTGGACCGCTGTATGATGTCGCGCGGAAGTTGTGGTCCGTTTGGTAAGTCAGCACGCACGTGCCGTAAGGGTGCTGCGGTGGTTATGGAGAAAGACCGCGCTCCCGGTTCTCATTTCACATCTGTAAAGGAGAAAAACTGTGGCTAACGCAAATGTTGCATCCAACCCCGGCGCCTCTCACATAAATCGTTGGTGGCGCGTGGTCGGTTGTATGTCCATGAACTTGGCGCTGGGCTCGCTGTATGCCTGGAGTGTGTTTGTGGCCCCGCTGGAGAAGGAATTTGGCTGGAAGCGGGCGCAAACTTCCAATGTGTTCACCTATGCGGTGGTCGTGTTTGCACTAACGTTTATCGTGGCGGGACGGCTGCAGGACAAGTTCGGCCCCTTCTGGATTTCCCTGACTGGTGGCATTCTGGTCAGCCTGGGCTTCTTCCTGTGCGCCTACACGCACAGCTTGAACTACCTGTATGTGTGCTTCGGGGTGATTGGCGGGATTGGCAACGGATTTGGCTACGCTACGCCCATACCGGTGATGGCCAAATGGTTTCCCGACAAGCGCGGCCTCGCCGTAGGACTGGCGGTGGGCGGATACGGCGGAGGGTCGGCAATCTTTGGGCCGTTGGCCAACCTGAAGCTGATTCCCGCCTATGGTGTGCACACCACGTTCATGATCCTGGGGGTGATTTTCCTGTTCATGACGGTTTTCGGCGCCTTCCTGCTGCAGAATCCGCCGGTCGGATACAAACCCGCCGGCTGGGTACCCGCGCCAGCCGCCAAGGCTGCCGGGACCACCTATGAGTTCAGCCCGGGCGAAGTGCTGCACACGCCCGCGTTCTACTTCATGTGGGTTGCCTATGCGCTGGGTACCTCGGCTGGACTGATGGTGATCAGCCAACTGGTTCCATTTGGCAAGAGCGTGGGCATTCCGAGCGCGTCGCTGATCACGATGAGCTTGGTCGTGGCCGCAATTGGCAACGCTTCCGGTCGCATCCTGTCCGGTTGGATGTCGGATGCAATCGGGCGGCTAAACGTGCTGCGGCTTATGATCGCCATCTCGATGATTGCCATGCCCATTCTCTATCAGGTCGGCGGCAATGTGGTGTTGCTGTACATAACGGTGTTCGTCGTGTACTGGTGCTACGGAACGCAGCTTTCGGTGAATGGCTCGACCGCGGCGGATTTCTGGGGTACCAAGAACGCCGGCATCAACTACGGAATGCTATTCACCGCATGGGGCATAGCCGGCATTATTGGTCCGCGGATCGCCGGTGTGCTGTTCGACAAGTATAAGAACTACCAGATGGCGTTCTATACGGCGGGGGGCCTGGCGTTAGTTGCCCTGCTCTGCGAACTGGCAGCCAAACGCCCGGCCGTGCCGGAAGGCGGGCTAGCAGGAAAGAAGGTGCCGACGGCAGCCTAGTTTCCAGAAGGCATTGCAGTCCGGCACAGGATGTTCCATCATAGGAGACTTGAAGGGGGTGTGAGGGCGTTCTCAACCACGAGCGCCCAAGCGCCCCAAGGTCCGGTGATTGAGTTCTTCAAGGCCTGACGTGGGGTCGGGCATCCCACTGCAGTGTTCTATTCGCGGCGGCTTCCTCAGAGGTTGGCCTGAAAGCGAGCGAAGGCGTAGCTATCCGCCCAGTTTCCCGCTCGGCCTCAAGCTCCCACCACAATTTCCAGCTCATCATCGCCTAGTAACCTCGCAGCGCCTACATCCCTTCGCCCAAAACGGGCAGCCTGCTTGTTACCGTAGTACTCTTTGACCGCGACGTGGAAGTACACGGGTTCGCATCGCAGGGATTTGTCTACACGAACACCAATAATTGGCTGACCATGAACACCGTTCAAGGCAGCGCCGCCTTTACGGACTTCGGGTTCAACTTGTCCACCAGCGTCACCGATAAGCTCCGGGTCGGAGCGCAGCTCTACGACCGCAACCTTGGCCAACTCACTCAGGAAGCAACCCTTCCTCGAAGCAACCCTCCTCCTTCTCCTTGCAACTAAAGAATTAGTTACCTTTCGCTGCGTGAAGCGTCTAAAGGTCGGAGGAGGGGGATCCGTGCCGCCGAGACAATCGGGAACTTTGACCGAAGCCGAACTGCGGATCATGAACGTGCTCTGGGGGAAGGGATCGGGCACGGTCCAGCAAGTCCTTGATTCTATTACTCAAAAACCTGCCCTAGCCTATAACTCTGTTTTGACCACCATCCGCGTCCTGGAAAGAAAAGGCTATTTGAAACACCTAAAGGATGGACGGGCGTACGTGTATACGCCGCTGGTCGGGCAGAAAGAGGCAACGCGCTCGGAAATCCGGCATCTCGTGAGTCGCTTTTTCAAGAACTCTCACGAGCAACTCGTCTTGAACCTCCTCGAGGACCAGGGCATCGGGCCGGAGGAAATCGGTCGCCTGCGGGAGATGCTGGACCAGAAGGACACGATTCGGAGCGACGCGAAATGAGCTGGCTTCCGGTGCAGATACTGGCGCAGGTCTCGATCGAGCGCATTCTCAACGCGCTTCCCGAAGGATTCCTGATCGCACTCTTTGCCTGGGCGTTGCTGCGCGTTTTGCGCAGGCAAAATTCGGGAACCCGATTCGCCGTCTGGTTTCTGGCAATGCTGACCGTCGCTGCGCTTCCTGTGCTGGGCGGTTTCGGCGAAGAGCGGGCGCTGATGGTGGCGGGGATGTCATCGTTTATGTCGTCGGCGATGCCATGGGGAAGCGCGCGGCCTGCGATCATCATACCCGGTCGCTGGGCGCTTTTCGTCTTCCTTGCCTGGGTTTTCGGGGCGGGCGCGGCGATGATCCGTTTGGCGGCTGGGCTTTGGCGCTTGCGACAGTTGCGCCGGAGTTGCACTCCGATCGCCGCAGCGGATCTCGATCCGGCTGTGCGAAAAACGGTGGATGCAATCGGCGCAAGGGCGGTAACGATCGCCACGTCAGAGTGCGTGCGCGTGCCTGCCGCTATCGGTTTCTGCAAGCGGACAATTGTCCTGCCAGCATGGACATTGCGAGAACTGCCACCCGACGATCTCAACGTCATCCTGCTGCACGAATTCGCACACCTCCGGCGCTGGGATAACTGGACGAATCTCATTCAGAAGATCGTGCGCGCTCTATTCTTCTTTCATCCCGCGGTGTGGTGGATTGAGAAACGGCTCTCGGTGGAACGCGAGATGGCTTGTGACGATGCCGTGCTGGCCGAAACTTCCAACCCGCACGGATACGCCAGTTGTCTGGTCTCGCTGCTGGAAAAGAGCCTGGCGCATCGTCTAACGGACAAACGACGGTCGATGGCCCAGGCAGCTGTCGACCGAGCCCGCGAGGCTTCGCTGCGGCTCGCGCAGATTCTCGACACAAACCGGCCAGTGGCCACGCGAGTCTGGAAACCGGCGCTGGGTATGGTCGGCGCTTTTTCCATGGTCTGCCTCGCGGTGCTGCCGCACGCACCTCAGTTCGTCGCCTTTGATCTCGGCATGTTGGCGAGTAATTCCGATCATGGGTACTCGGCCGCGGTCAGCGAGTCTTCGTTCCAGTCTTCATTGCGAACGGCGGCGGTAATTCCCGCTGCGTTCCGGGCCGGCGAGTCGTCATCGGTGGGGAAGACTCCCAAAGTTGTTCATGCGCACGCTGTTGCCGGACATCCCCTTGCTCCAGCTCGTGTGGTTGCTGCCCGATTGAACGCGACCCCGCCGCGTGACCGAGTAGTTGAGGCAAGCGCAAGTGCGGACCAGGAAATCGTGCCTCAATTTCGAACGCTGGTCTTTATTGAAGCCAGGCAGTATGTGACCTCCGATTCGTGGGTGTGGAGCGTTCAGGTGTGGCGAGTGACGGTGGTGAGCCCAGTGCGCGAGCGGTTGGCGGGAGTGCCTGTGGCCAATTCGATTTAGGCTAAAATTTTTTTTGCAACTAACAACTAGATAATTAGTTGTACAAGGAGAAAAGAAAATGAAAATGTGGATAGAACGCTGTAAGGCAGTGGTGACAAGGCGTCTGGTAGTGGCCCTGGTTGCCGTAGTGGCAGTTGGGTCAGTGGCGACGTTCAACTTTACGAAGTCTGCAACCGCAGCGGTGGCGGCTCCGGCCGCGGCGCCGCTTGATGACAACAGTGTCGGAGCATTGCTCACGCTCGACCGCGCAATGGAAACCCTGGCGGCACGAGTTACACCGGCGGTCGTGAATGTTACGGTAGCGTCGAAGCCCAACGCGCAGCAGAGCGGTGGGGAAGGCATGCCCGACATGCAGCAATTCTTCGGTCCTGGCCCGGGCAATCCTTTCGGTCGTCAGTTCAGTTTTCCGTCGCAGCCGCAGAACAGGATGGAACACGGGTTAGGCAGCGGCGTGATCATCTCTCCTGACGGATATATCGTCACTAACAACCATGTTATCGACGGAGCTGTCGATATTCGCGTCACCATGAGCAACCGGGAGGTTTTACCAGCTAAGCTGGTGGGCGCCGACCCGCTGACAGACCTCGCGGTCATCAAGGTAAATGCGACCAACTTACCGAGCGTGCCTTGGGGCAACTCGGCCGGCCTGCACCCTGGACAGACGGTGCTCGCCTTCGGGAATCCGTATGGGTACCGCTTTACGGTGACGCGCGGCATCATCAGCGCGCTGAACCGTCCCAATCCTGACGCCAGCGATCGACGCAAACCGGGCGAGTTCATCCAGACCGACGCTGCGATCAATCCCGGGAATTCTGGCGGAGCGCTGGTTGACGCGCGCGGCGAACTCATCGGAATCAATACCTTCCTGATTTCATCCTCGGGATCATTCTCAGGAATGGGTTTTGCCATTCCTTCCCAGATTGTTCAGCCCACCGTGGAGACATTGATTCGGGACGGCAAAGTAACCCACGCGTTTATCGGAATTCAGATCTCCGACGTTACTCCCGACAACGCGAAGTTCTTCCAGATGAACAAAGCTGAGGGCGCGCTGGTCTCAGAGGTTGAGCCGGACACGCCTGGAGCGAAGGCGGGGCTGCGCACCGGAGACGTGATTACCGAACTCGACGGAAAGCCCGTGACCGACGCTGGACAATTGCAAATGACGGTCGGACAAAAGTGGCCTGGTGACACGATTCATCTGCAAGTGGTGCGTAACAGCAAACCGACGAGCATTGAAGTGACGCTCGAAGCGCTGGGCAACGGCAAAGGCACCGAGACCGCCGGCGGCGAACACGGGAAGGCGCGTTGGGGGCTCAGTCTCGCTGACCTGACCCCGGATGTCCGGAATGAACTGCAAGCGCAAGCGTCGGTTCACGGCGCCATCGTGGAGGACGTCAAGCCTGGCAGCCCGGCCGATAACGCGGGCTTGCAGCGCGGGGATGTGATCATGGAAGTTAATCGGCACGCGGTGAAATCCGCCGCCGACGTGGCACAGGTGTTGTCCAACGTGCCGAACGGTCAGGATGCACTCGTGCTGGTGTGGTCGAACGGAGGCAGCACATTCCGCGTGTTGCATTCTTCCCAGGGCTAGCGCGCTAGAGCTAGCGCAAATGACCAGTTGCGCGCTGTGTTCCACCCGGCATCGGGTTGGGTGGGACGCAGCGCGCATTTTCTGCCGTCATCGCCCGCTAATGCACTCCATCAACAATTCGAATTGGACTCAGCGCGAACCTGATATTAAAGTTTGAGTTCGGCTAAATATCGGGAATAACGCAAGCGCAAAACAAATTTTGGCCAGCCGATGCGCACCGTGGTAACCAACAATCCATAGCCAATGTGGAGTAGTTCCGTTTTTACCCGATAGAATGTCTTAGGGGGATGGCTTTTTCTAACCGTCTTCAGGTCGCTGGGCTGGTGACTGGGTGACCGGTTGCAAGACCTAAGGAATTTAAGCAAATGGAGACAAGATTGGACCGACCGAATGAGCTAGTTCAGGAGCACCCTGCCTGCTCTCTCGATGCCAGCCATGTGCTGACGTGGGAGGAAATCGCGAACTTGGCAGCGGATCCCGGCAAGCCAGCCGAAACCCTGATGAACGTTGTCGCATTGATCGCCAGACGGTTTGGCACCGATGTTTGCTCAGCCTACCTGCTGGAGCCCGACCGCGCCAATCTCGTTCTGGCCGCGACGCTCGGGCTTCGCCGGGAATGCGTCGGCAAACTTCGCATGGCAGTCAATGAAGGACTCGTCGGCCTGGTCGCGGAACAGCTCCGCCCGGTGGCCGTTGAACAGGTCAGGAATCATCCTCGCTTCAAGTACTTCAGCGAAGCCGGCGAGGATGCTTACCAATCGTTCCTGGGAGTTCCCCTCATTGATCGCGGTGTGCTGCAAGGCGTTCTGGTGATTCAAACGGTGGAGGCGCGGGTCTTCCCGGAAGATGAGATTCGTCTGCTCACGGAAGCCGCGAACCGGGTTGCGCACGTGGTGAGCGAAGCCCGCACGCTCGACCGTTTCATCGCGCCTGTTCAGGAGCGACTCTGGGCGCTGGCCCGCAACCTGTGGTGGAGCTGGGATCACGATTCCGCCGGCTTGTTCCACGATCTCGATCCGCTGCGCTGGAGTCAGCTCAATCACAGTCCCGTCTCGCTGCTGGACGAGTATCCTCTCGACAAACTCGAAGCGCGCGCCACCGAACTCGTCCTGCACAGCCGGATCAACTACGCCTATCGCCGCCTGCGCGAATATCAGGATGCAGGGCGGACTTGGGGTGCGCGCCACGCCGGTGTGCTGCGGCCCCGTCCCGTGGCGTATTTTTCCGCCGAATTTGGCGTGCATGAATCGCTCCCGGTCTACTCCGGAGGACTTGGAGTTCTGGCCGGCGATCACATCAAGAGCGCCTCCGATCTCGGGATCCCCCTCGTCGGCGTGGGCCTGTTTTACGGCCAGGGATATTTCCGCCAGCGCCTCGATCGCGACGGCTGGCAGCACGAGGAGTACCTCGGGACCGATGTCAACCAACTTGCAATGGAAACGGCGATCGGGAAAAACGGCAGACCGGTGGTGGTGCAGGTCGATACTCGCCATGGTTCGATCTACGCAAAGGTATGGCGCGTGAAAGTGGGCCGCTGCGACTTGTTTCTCCTCGACTCCGACGTGGAAGGCAATACCCCCGAGGACCGGCACATGACCTCGCGTTTGTATGGAGGCGACGGCCGGGTTCGCGTGCATCAGGAACTGCTTCTCGGCGTGGGCGGCCTGCGCGCTCTGAAAGCGCTCGGCATCACACCGGGCGTTCTTCACCTGAACGAAGGACATAGCGGATTTGCGGTCCTCGAAGCGATTCGCCAACGCATGGAAGAAGAGGGCATCGGCTTCGAAAAGGCCGTGCCGCGTGTTGCCCGCGAAGTGGTCTTCACGACCCACACCCCCGTGCCCGCCGGCCATGATCGTTTCGATGCCGATCTGATCGAAGAACACCTCGGACCTCTGCGCGAGGCCCTCGGTCTTTCCAAGCACAGCTTTATGGCACTGGGACGCGAGAATCCGGAAAGCGACGAACGTTTCTGCATGACCGTGCTCGGCCTGCGGCTCTCGCGGCACGCCAATGCAGTTTCCTCGCTGCACGGTGAAGTCTCCCGCGCCATGTGGACCGGACTCTTCCCGGGCAAACTGGAAGACGCGGTTCCCATCGGACACATTACCAACGGCGTCCATGTCCCCAGTTGGCTGGCTCCGCAAATGTTTCGCCTCTACGATCGCCATCTGGGCACGGGATGGCATCTGCGCAGCAGCGAGGCCCAAATCTGGGAAGGCATTGACAACGTCGACGACGGCGAGCTCTGGGAGACTCATTTCAATCTGAAGTCGCGAATGATCGAATTTGTGCGCCGCCGAGCCGTTCAGCAGGCCGCGCGCCGCGACGAGCCGCGTGCCGTGCTGCAGCAACTGGAACGCGTCCTCAGTCCCGATGCGCTGACCATCGGTTTCGCGCGCCGCTTTGCCACCTACAAGCGCGCCAATCTAATTTTGGCCGACATCCAAAAAATCGCCAGCATGGTCAATGACCCGAAACGCCCCGTGCAGTTCGTGTTTGCCGGGAAGGCGCATCCTCTCGACGAACCCGGCAAGCGCGTCCTGCAGCAGATTGCCCAGTTGATGCGCGACCCGCAATTTTCCGACAAATTCGTCTTCGTCGAAGACTATGACATCAACGTCGGCCGCCATTTCGTGCAGGGTGTCGATGTCTGGCTTAACAATCCGCGGCGTCCGCTGGAGGCCTCCGGAACCAGCGGCCAGAAAGTCGTTTTGAACGGCGGCTTGAACCTATCGGTTCTGGACGGCTGGTGGGCGGAAGCTTACGACGGTCTGAACGGCTTCGCCATCGGAAGCGGCAGAACTCACTCCGACTGGAATGTTCACGACACCCGCGACGGGGACGACCTGATGCGAGTTCTTCGCGACGAAGTGATCCCTCTGTACTATCAGCGCGATCGCGACGGCCTTCCGCGCGGCTGGATCCAGCGCATGAAGCGCACCATCCGCACCCTCGGCTGGCGCTTCAACGCCGATCGTATGGTGATGGATTACACGACCAAGTGCTACGTTCCAGCAGCCGGCGGCACCTCGAGCGACATCCGGCTAAGAGTGTGAGAGCGGGGCTTGCGAACCGTCAGCTTGCCGGACTGCGCTAACCTGCCCGCCGCGCTTCTTCTTCTTCAGTAGGAGGCGGGGGCCACCGCGTCTTCGGAGGTTGCACCGAACGCCCAAGCGGCATACAAAGTTGCTCCCATGAGTTGCGAGCGTCCCATATTTCGGCCCTTCATTTTGACGAACCCCTTGCTTTTGCCTGATTATGCCGGTCCAATAGACCGAAGAGTTTCGAACCGCGGTTTCGACTTGACAGTTCGGCGAGACCATTTAATATATATGAATATTTATGCATCATAATGGATAAATATGCTTCAAACGAGGAAAATAAGGAAACGGATAAATCTGGCATACTTGAAGAAAATCTGATGGCGGCCAAACTTAAAACTGCGCTTCTCGGCGCGACCGGTTATTCCGGCCTCGAACTCGCTCGCCTTCTCGGCCGGCATCCGCGGACCGACGCGCCCTTGCTTCTGCGGCGCAGTGCGGAGATCGGCCAGTCCGGCGGGCACGCCGCTGGATTGCCGCACATTTCCGGCAATGGCCACGGCAGTTCGCTGGTCCAGCCGTTTTCATGGTCCGCGTTGGAGCAGCGTGGCGTGGAACTGTTGTTCCTGGCTACACCTCACGCCGTTTCTCGCGAGCTTGTTCCCGAGGCGGTTACGCGCGGGCTGCGGATCGTCGATCTCAGTGGCGCGTGGCGGCTGAAACAGGAACAGAATCGTGCCGTTTATGGCTTCAAAGATGCCAACGCCCAGACCGCGGCGGAACTTACGGAGCGCGCCGTGTACGGTCTGCCTGAGTTGAATGCGGACCGGATAGCGCCAGCCGCTCTGGTTGCGAATCCGGGCTGCTATGCGACTTCCATCATTCTTGCGCTGGCGCCCTTGCTCTCGGCCGGCATTGTGGATTGCGATCGTGGCATCATCTCCGATTCGAAGTCCGGCGTATCCGGCGCCGGCAAGGAACCCACGGCGCGTACACACTTCGTATCGGTGGCCGACAACTTTTCCGCCTACTCGGTCTTTGGACACCGTCACACCGGCGAGATCCTCGAGCAATTGGCGCTCAATTCCGGCCAGTTGATCTTCACTCCTCATCTTTTGCCAATCCCACGCGGGATTCTGTCCACGATTTATGTGTACCTGAAACGCGAAATGACGGCGGACGAAATCCAATGTTGTTTCCACGATTTCTACAAGGGTAAGCGGTGGATTCGCGTTTTCCCCGCATCGAGTTTGCCGCAAATCCAATTCTCCGTGCACACTAACTACTGTGACCTCGGTTTCTGCCTCGCGCACGATGGCCGCCGGCTCGTCCTGGTTTCTTGTCTGGACAACCTGCTCAAAGGCGCAGCCGGTCAAGCCGTGCAGAACATGAACCTCATGTACGGCTGGGACGAAGCGGAGGGCCTGCAGTGAAAATCGTCGTCAAGATCGGCGGCAAGGCGCTGGAGGATAAAACGACTCTTCAGAAATGCGCGAAAGCGGTGGTGCAGCTCGCCCACGACGGACACCAGGTCACGGTCGTGCACGGCGGTGGCAGCGCGCTGACACGCACCCTGGAACTCCTCGGGAAGAAAAGCGACTTCGTCCACGGACTACGCGTTACCGACGCCGAGACGCGCGATGTTGCCCTGATGGTGCTCGCCGGCATCGTGAACAAAAGCCTGGTGGCGGCGATCGCTGCTGCCGGGCAACCGGCCATCGGTCTTTGTGGCGGAGACGGCGGGGTCTTTCGTGCCCGCAAGAAACAAGACGCGGAATACGACTTGGGATATGTCGGCGAAATCTGCTTTTCTGAGCCGCGCTGGCTCAAAGCCATCTGGGCCGAAGGTGGTATTCCTGTGCTCTCCTCGCTTGCGCTCGGAGGCGACGGGCAGTATTACAACGTGAACGCCGACCAGATGGCGGCCGCTTGTGCCATAGCCTGCGAAGCCGACGCGCTGATTTTTCTCACCGACGTGCCCGGTGTAAAGCAAGCCGACGGTTCGGTGATGCCTCGGTTGGATACCAAGCAAGTTGCCGGACTCATTGAGGAATCCGTGGTCAGCGGCGGGATGATGCCCAAGCTCGAAGCCTGCACTCAGGCTCTCAAGTGCGGCGTGGGGCGCGTGCGCATTCTGCCCGCAGCGCAGGTCGAAGTTCTGCCACTGTTTTATTTCACTAAGCTGGAATGCGGCACAGAGGTGCTGAGAGCATGAGCCTCGCCTCGGTGTCCCGCATGGAAGCGAAGCTCTTGCTTCCCACATACGAGCGCCAGTCCATCCTTTTTGTTCGCGGGCGCGGCGTGTATCTCTGGGATTCTCGTGGCAAGCGGTATCTGGATTTCCTGAGTGGAATCGGAGTCAATGCGCTCGGCCACCACCATCCTGCCATCCAGGCGGCGATCAAGCGCCAGGCCGGCCGGTTGCTTCATGTTTCCAATCTGTTCTTCCACGAGTATCAAGCGGAACTCGCGCGGCTGCTGACGCAAATCTCCGGGCTTGACCGCGCTTTCTTTTGCAACAGCGGCACCGAGGCTTGGGAAGGAGCGCTCAAGCTCGCCCGCGCCTTTGCGCAAATGAAGAATCGGAACACCCACAAGCCGAAGTGGCGCATTCTTGCCATGGAGAACTCTTTCCATGGACGCACCTTTGGCGCGCTAGCCACCACCGGTCAGCCGAAATATCGAGCTCCGTTCGCTCCTCTCGTGCCCGGTGTGAGTTTCGTCAAGTTCAATGACCTGGACGACCTGCAACGAAAATTTGATTCCAGCGTCTGTGCTGTGTGCATCGAGACCATTCAGGGAGAGGGCGGGATTTGCCCGGTCAATCAGGAGTTTCTCGAACTCGCCTCGCGCTTGACCAAACGCAGCGGCGCGTTGCTCGTGCTCGACGAGATTCAGTGTGGCCTCGGCCGCACCGGACGCCACTTTGCCTACCAGCATTATGGTGTGCTGCCGGATGTGGTCACCGTCGCCAAGCCGCTGGCTTGCGGCTTGCCACTCGGCGCCATCCTCACTACTGAACGGGTTGCGAGTTGCATGCATCCGGGTCTGCACGGGACCACGTTCGGCGGAGGTCCGCTGGCCTGCGCCGTTGCCATCGAGTTCCTGCGCGCGGAACGGCAATTGCTGAAGCACGTGCGCGCGCTGGGCGAATATTTTCACGCGGCGCTCGAGGCGCTGGACAAGAAGCACAAATCGATTCAGGATGTCCGCGGAGCAGGCCTGATGCAGGCCGTTGAACTGGACTCGTCCGATCTGGCAAAGGCGGTGGCCAAGCAACTGCTGCAGCAAGGCATTATCATCAATCGCACGCACGAAACCGTGCTGCGCTTTCTGCCGCCTTACGTGATTCAGAAGAAGCACGTGGATCAGGTGGTCAAGGCCCTGGACGCGGCGTTGCACAAGAATGCGGAGTCCACGCACCAAAAAAAGAAAGCCGCTCCGCCGCGGCGCAAGGAAGTCCATGCGCACGCGTGAAGCGGTCCTGCCCGATGCCGAGCAGATTCACGCTCTCATCGCGGCCTACTCGGGCGACGGCACGCTCCTGCCGCGCACGCTGGCGGAGATCTGCGAGAACGTCCGCGACTTTGTCGTGCTGGAGCATGACGAACGCATCATCGGATGCGGCGCTCTCCACCTCTATGGCGTGCACCTGGCCGAGATTCGTTCGATTACCGTCGATCCCGCGAGCCAAGGCACCGGTGGCGGCAGACGCCTGGTCAAGGCTCTTCTGGCGCAAGCGGAAAAGCACAAAGTCACCTGCGTGTGCCTGTTCACACGCATTCCAGAATTTTTCTCGCGCCTGGGATTCACTATCGCCGCTCACCAAGATCTTCCCGACAAAATCCATAAGGATTGTTATAAATGCCCCTTGCTCTATCGCTGCGACGAAGTACCGATGGTCCGTGGAAATCTGCCTACGTTTGCAATTTTGCCGCCGCCAAAAAACTGGTTGAAGATTCAAGCATGACCGCGCTGCGCCGTTCTCCTGAGAAAATTCGTTTGCCCCTGGGGTTCTCTTTTTCTGCGGTCGCTGCCGGAATCAAAGTCAGTGGCCGGCCGGACCTCGCGCTGGTGGAAACCGCCGGTGGCGCGACCGCAGCCGCGTTGTTTACGACGAACCGGGTCGTCGCCGCTCCCGTGGAAGTTGGCCGCGCGGCGTTGCTTTCGACCGGCGGTCGCGTTCGAGCCGTCATCGTGAACTCTGGAAACGCCAACTGCGCCACCGGACGCGCCGGCATTCAAGCCTGCGAACGGGTTTGTCGCGAAGCCGGAAACCTGTTTGGAGTGCCCGCTGCCGAAGTCTTTCCTTCCTCGACCGGGATCATCGGAGTTCGATTGCCGGTGGAAAGAATCCGCGCAAAGTTGCCGGATCTCATCGCCGCGCGATCCGCCAGCCAGCGTGGCGTCCTCGCCTTCGCCCACGCTATCATGACCACCGACACCCGGCCCAAGCTGGCGTCCGTGCGCTTCCGAACAGTTTCGAAAGAAGTCACCGTGCTGGGTATCGCAAAGGGCGCCGGCATGATCCATCCGCAGCTTGCGACCCTCCTGGTGTACTTGCTCACAGATGTCGGTGCGAGTGCGCGTGAGCTGCAGCCTCTTCTGCACGAGGCGTGCGACCATTCGTTAAATTGCATGTCCATTGACGGCGACACCTCCACCAACGACACCGTGCTGGTGATGGCCAGCGGCGCCAGCGGTGCTCGGGCGAGAGATGTTCGCACCCGAAAGAAGCTGTCCGCGGCTCTGAACGCAGTATGCCAGTCACTCGCCGAGCAGATCGTCAGTGACGGTGAAGGCGTTCAGCACGTGATCCGTTTGTTTGTCGAGCAGGCGCACAGCAGGGAAGAGGCGTTACAGGTGGCGCGCACGATTGCTCACTCAATGCTCGTCAAAACCGCGTGGGCTGGGGCCGATCCGAATTGGGGACGCATTCTCGCAGCAGTGGGAAGGTGCGGCGCGCCCATCGATCCATCTCGCGTCCAGATTTTCATTGGTAGTCAGAAGGTATGCCGCAACGGAATCGCCTGCGCATTCAACGAGCGGCAAGCCCACCGCACTCTCGCGCAGCCGGTCTGCGACATTCGCGTACAGCTTGGGCGCGGCCAGCAATCGGTGCGATTTCTTACCACCGATTTGACCGCCGAGTATGTGCGGATCAACGCCGATTATTCCACGTAGCGCAGGTCCTCATTCAATTTTGTCATCCCGAGCGAAGCGAGGGATCTGCAGTTTGCCGAGGCCGAGGAGAACTGCAGGACTCTTCGTCGCTCCGCCGTTTCGGAATGACAACGAAAGGCTGTTTCAATACGCCGCTAGAAGCTGAACATCGCCTGCAATTCAATTTTCCGATTCGCCGCCGCGCTTGAGAACGGCCCACCCGCCAGAGCAATTGACTTTCCGAAATCTTGTGAGCTCACAACCCCGATGGGCGGCGCCGCATTTACCCTGTTCAGAACGTTCCGCGCATTTACGCTGAACGTCAGGTTGTAGCGCCGATTGGTTGCCGGTCCCATGCCAAAAGGGCCACCACCACCTCCGGGGCGTCCGAATCCTCCTCCACCCGGGCCGCCGCGCGAACCACCGCCCCCCGGGGGACCACCCGCCGGACCACCGCCCGGCTGCGCTCCGCTTTTTCCACCAAGCTCCGGCCCGAAGCCGAAAGTTTTCGCCAGCCGCAGGTTGAGCGTGAAGTTGGAAGGGCCGGTCAGATAGTTGATGGGAATCTGCGTGTACGACTGCCCCGGCGTCGTGGGAAACGTGTAGTAGCATTTCAGCGTCGGAGACGGGCACGTGCCGGGAGCATTGGCCGTGTTGAATGCGGGACGGTCGTTGAACTGCAAATCGCCGCTCAAGTCCTGGCCCACGGTGACGTTGTAGGGCGGGCCGGAATTGAAGATCATAAATGGACTCAGGCGAAAGGCATACGGCAGTCCGATTGTGCCGCCCAGAAACAGGCGGTCCCGGATAGCAAAGGAAGCTCGCCCGTAGTCCACGCTCAAATCGTACTGATCCGATGGGAAGTTCGATGCGCCGGAAGCGTCGCTGTTGGCATAATTCAGAGAGTAGAAACCGCGCAGAGATAGCCTCGCCCCCGCCTGGATATTGAAGTTGGCGATCAACTGGTTCTGCCGGAAGAGTCCATCGGAGGAGTATTGATAGATGTCGCCCGCGTTCGGATTTGGGCGCGGCCCAGCGGAGTTCGGTGTGCCCGGCGTCGGCGCGTTGGTGTCGATCGACAGAAGCTGGTGCACACCGCGGGCATTCAGATACGTAAGCGTAACGTTGGCGATCTTTGTGACCTGTCGCTCCAGGCTGAACGCGGTTTGCATGATGTAGGGCGCGTGCAATCCCGGGGCGATCTGATAGATTGGGGAAGTGGTTTGCGCTGGCAGCGTGTTCACCGCCGGCACGTTCGGAAAAAAATCTATCGTTGGGCACGGTGGCGTTGAACATTGGGTCGACACGGCATACTGTTGCTGGGTTACGCCGTTCAAACGGTCCGCATTGAGGACCAGGTCCTGGGCGAATCGGTCGTAGAACAGGCCAAAACCGCCGCGCAGTACGGTTTTCGGTGCGCTCTTTCCCCCTCCGCCAATGCCCCACGCAAAACCGACGCGCGGCGCCAGATCCGCATGATCGTGAATCGCGTTTTGGGTTTCAAAGCGCAGGCCGCCGCTCAGCGTAAGAGTCGGACGCACCTTCCAGTCATCCTGCACGTACAGCCCGGCATCCACCACGGTGACCGGCACAGTGGGGACCGCACCGCTGGTGGTTGCATCGAGCGAGAACTTGATCGCTCCCGGGGCCTGAGTGGCGCCCCCCGCGAGAGCCTGCACCGCGGCCGCGTAAGTCTGGATGTCCGGGAAGGTGAAGCCGCCGTTAAATCCAGCGCTCGAAGTATTGACTTCGTGCACTGCCCGTAGTCGCCCTCCGAATTTCAGAAAGTGTTTGCCCTGCGATATCGAAGTGTAATTCTGCAGTTCGTAATGATCCTGGTGGTCCGCCTGCACTCCCGAAATGCTGCGTCCGCCCATGAACACCCCGAGCACGTTGATGGACGCGGTCGTCGTGAACCCACTCGGCAACGTTTGCAACGGAGTCTGCACCGGAGTCTGCCCGCTGTTGTCGCGCAGATACTGGAAGCGGGTCTCATTGACCGCCTTCGTTCCCAGGATCTGCGTATCGGTGATCTGCACGGTGTGTTCGGTGGAGGCGGTGTCGTAGCCGGCCTCCGGCAGCACGGACCCGCCGACACCTGCGCTCTCCTGCGTATCACGGTAAAACTGGTAGCGGGCGCTCAGCGTATTGTTGGTGCTGAGCTGGTAATCGATACGCGGACTAAGGTTGGTGCGGGTGCGCGGGTTGGGAACGTCTTCGGTCAGGGTCTGATTCGGGTCCCCGTTCAGCGCGGGCGTGTTTATGACTGCGATTTCGTCGATGTTGCGCCGCTGAAAGTCGAAGAAGAACGACGCCTTCTTGTTGATGGGGCCGCCAATGTTTCCCATATAGATTACGGAGTCGTATGGCTGCTGCGTAGCGGTGCCGAGGAAAGGATTGCGCGAGTTTAGTCCCGAGTCGTTGCCCACGACTGAGAACTGGCCATGAAACTTGTCCGTGCCCGGCTTGGTGAAGATTTCGATTCGTCCATAGCCCAGCTTGTCGTATTCGGCGGAAAACGGATTCTGATTGATGCGAATCTCTCGGATTGATGACTTCGGCGGAAGCTGTCCGGCGGTAAATCCGTCGATGTAAAGCTGCCCGCCATTGGGACCGGCCGAAGGTCCGGCCAGCGCTTCAAGGTCAGACTGCAATTCATCGGGATCGTCGGGAAGCGCTTCCAGATCTTTGCCGCTAAGCACGACCGCGCTGGCATTATTCGAGGGGCTGACGTCGAGCTGTGGTCCTTCTGCCTCCACGTTGACCTTTTCCTTCTGCACGTTGATGTCGAGCGAAATGTTGAATTGCGCGACTTGGCCCGCCGCTACGTCCACGTCGTTCTGCACAAAAACGGCGAATCCCTGGGCATTCGCCGTGACGGTGTACTTGCCCGGCGCCAGATTTCCGATTTCGTAACCGCCGCTGCGGTTGGTGGTGGCCGAATGCGTTTGTCCGCCGGACACCAAGACCGCAACCGTGGCGTTCGTAACCACCGCCCCCGAGGGATCCGTCACTTGCCCGCGCAGGGTTCCTGTCGGGGTCGGCGACTGCGCCGATGCAGGCGCAGCCAGACCGATTAGCGTCGCCGAAATCACCATCGCCAAAATGAAGACTGATAAATACCTCAACACACACCTTATTCTTTCCAGGCAGATCAAATTATTTAAGAACATGGATTGAGATTTGTTCACTGCTGCGCGGCTTCACCTTCTCCAGCGGACGCGCCCAGCGACCACGGCGAAAGCAGCGTGGATGCGCTTCGACTTGGCGCCGCCGTCAGGATGGCGTCCACTCCCGCCAGCAGAGTGATCGCCGTTACCGCGTCCGAATCTCCGCCCTCGGTCGAGACGATCATCACGGCATCGCCCTTCTGCAGGTCCGCCAGCGTGCTGTCGGGCAAGCGGCTCAGCATGCGCTGCAAATCGGGAGGGCCATTCCCGCCGCCCGGCCCGCCCGCCGCTTGCGATTCCGTCCCGGGCCGCGCCCCCCCAGCACTGGGCGCAGCACCCTGCCCGGTTCTACTTTGGCCTTGGCCGTTGGCGCCCTGTTGATCTCCGCTCCCACCGCCCGCCGTGCCTTTCAATCGCATCGCGATGCGTTGTGCCATCTCTGCCGGCAGCTTCTTCATTTGCGAGTCGGGTGACACCTTCACCAGCACCGCGCTCTTGCGGATCGCATCCTGCACCGTCATGGTATTGTTCGCCGCGTCGATCGCCTTGATGGTTCCCGCAATATTCCGGAATGAGCCGGTGACAACTTCCTCCGCGCTCACTTCGCTGCCATCCGGGTTGCGAGTCCCGCGCGCGCGCAACTGATCGCCCGCCTTGACTTGATCGACGGGCGCAGGTTTCGCATCATCGAACTTCACCGAATCGGGTGCGTAGCGGCGCAGGATCGTATCCTTGGCAATGTGGACGGCGATACTCCGGTTCGCACCGATTCCACTGGAGGAAATTGTGATGGTGCCCGTCGCAGCGTCCACCTTAGTGACGAGCCCGCCCACCCCTCGCTTCTGCCAGTCGTCGCGGTCGTGCTCCTGCTTCGCCGCCACCTCGGCCTGCTTCATCACAATCACCGCCAGCGCAGTGATGACGATCGTGTGCCCGTCCCCATTCTTCGAAGCCTGCCCGCGAACCAGCACGCGATCCCCAGGCTGCAAGTCTTGCGCCTGCAGAGCAGTTGCGTTCTTCAGATCCTTTTCTCCCGGCGGCACGCGCAGGATCTTCGTTGAGCCCATCAGCTTCGCCGTGACCTCGCCGCCGGATTCCGCCGCGACCGTGATCGAATCCGCCTGAATGCTCTTGATCGTCCCCACGGCCTTGGCGACTTGCGCGCCTCCCGAACTGCTGGCTGGTTTGTCCTGCGCGCAAACGTAGCCCGGCCCCGCCAGCATCAGAGCGACCATCGCCGTGAGCAGGCACGTCCTAAGACGCGGCAGCCCCAGCCAGAGACATCGCATAGCCCCACTTATCGGCATACCTGAACTGTACTTTAGCATCGCCAAACGCACCATGTTTAGCCTTTACGAAGTTTTACTTGGCATTGGCGGTGCTTTTACAGGATGCTGGCAACTTCAACTCCGTCGCCGCGCATCCAGTCATAAGTATTCAGCTCATGTTGACGTCTGTCTCAAGCGCCGATCGATTCATTTCCGCGCAGGACAGTGCTGGGACAGTAGCCAGGTCACCAATAAACGATGCTTGCGTGGATGCTCATGTCCGATGACAAATCCAGTCCCGAAAAGCAGTCCCAGCCAGTCGCGGCAGGTCTCCTTTTCCGGTTGACGGTTGCCTTCCCGAGCTGGGCGGGTGCGATACTGGCTGTGTACTCTATTTTCTTGTGCAGATTCAGCGCTCTTAAGATTCGTCTGTGATAAACGATAAACGGAGGATGCTCGGTGAATGAGTCCCGGCCTTATAAACCACCGCGAAGTAAAGGAACGACTGCGAACCGTTCATGCTTGTGGACGCCGGTTGCCCATGCGCTGATCGCCGCGCTGGTCGCTCTTCCCGGAGTCGGCCCGTCGCTGCAGGCCCAGGATACCGCTGCCACCATCGCCGTCGACGTCAAAGTGGTCACGCTGCCCGTCACCGTTCGCGACAAACATGGCAAGATCGTCCGCGACCTCACCAAAGACGATTTCACGCTTCAGGAAGACGGCCGCCCGCAGACTATCCGCTATTTTTCTCAGGAAGCGAATCTCCCGCTCACGCTGGGCCTGCTCGTCGATACCAGCCGGAGTCAAAGCAACGTGCTCGACGCGGAGCGAAACGCAAGCCGCAGTTTTCTCGACCAGATGCTCGTGCAAGCCAAGGACAAAGCCTTCCTCATTCACTTTGATCGTGAAGTAGAACTGCTGCAGGATTTGACTTCATCCCGTGAAAAGCTGCAAGCGGCGCTCGAATTGCTCAAGACGTCATCGGACCGCGAGCGCTCGAACGATCCCAACGATCCCTCGAATTCCCCCTCCGGCTCAGGCTCGCACCACAGCGGCGGTACGCAGCTTTACGACGCCGTTTATCTGGCGTCGAACGAATTAATGAAAAAGCAGCAGGGCCGGAAGGCTCTAATCATTCTCTCGGACGGCGTCGACCGCGGCAGCAAGACTTACTTGGAGAGCGCGATCGAGTCCGCCCAACGTGCCGACACCGTTGTCTACTCCATTTATTTCGCGGAGTCTCACCACGATGAGGGCCAACGACAGGGCGGCGGAATGGGCCGGGGCGGCGGTTACCCTGGAGGAGGCGGTGGTGGCGGCTGGCCCGGCGGCGGGGGCGGCTGGCCGGGCGGCGGCGGCCGTCGCGGCGGTGGTCAACGTCCTTCCGAGAGCCCGCGCACCGACGGCAAGAAAATTCTAGAGCGGATTTCCAGAGAAACGGGTGGGCGTTTCTTTGAAGTCACCAAGAAAGAAACCGTCGGCGAGATCTACACCAGCATTGTCGAGGAACTGCGAACCCAGTACAGCATGGGCTACACACCCGACAAAGACAGCGCAGCCACCGGATATCACCACGTCCTGTTGGCGGTGAAGAAGAAAGACTTGACCGTTCAAACCAGAGACGGATATTATGCAGACCGCGAGGTTGCCGAGCACAAGAATTGAGGTAGCTGATCGCAAGCATATTAAGAATCCTCACCAAAGGAGCACAGAACACACCGGGAACCCAAGTTTCCCCTGTGTTCCCTGTGGTGAGGATTTAACAGTTTGAAGCGACGAGGTCCGCCGCTTCACCCATCTCCAGCTCTCCTGCGCAGAAAAACATTTATTTCGCCGCGAGTTCCTCGCGCAGCGCCTGCCCCAGCGCGGCCTGCCGCTCCGCGCTCAACTTGGCCCCGCCTGAGGTCAGATACAGGACATCAATCGCCATCTGCCCCTCGGTCTCGATCAGCGCAATTTCGATGTTGCACTCATGCTTCGAGACCAGCGAGCACATCCGGTAAAGCAGCCCCGGACGATCCTGGGTCAGAACCTGCACCAGCGTGCTGTGCGCCGAGCAGCCATCGTCGAATTCAATCTGGGTTGCGATCTTGACCTTCGTGCCGTTCACCTTTTCCGATTTCAAGCGGTCGCGCAACATGCGGGCCACGTCGGCTTCTCCTTTGATTACCGCCGCGATACTTTTTTTCAAACGCTCCCATTCCTGCAGATTCATCTCCAGGGTTCGAAAGCGATCTGTGAAATAGAAAGTGTCTACAACAATGCCCGAGGCATTCGAGAACGCGTTCGCTTTCACGATGTTCATTCCCCACGCGGCCAGCGCCCCGGAAACCGAAGCGAACAGGAAGGGCCGGTCGGTGGTAAGCAACGTCAGCTCATACCAGTGACGAACTTGCTTCAAGTTTAATTGGACGCCGTCCTGCCCCAGCCGGGCGGCCATTTCGGCATGCGCCAGAACGTCGGTCGCACCGTGGATTCGCAGATACCGTTGCGGCAATCCTTCCAGGAAAACGTTGATCTTTTTCCCCGCCACCGGCGCCAGCGACCGCACATGCGCCATATTTACCGGTGCAACGCTGGAGCCGTCGTCGCCGGTGTGCACGCGCTCGTCCGCGCTCCGGCTCAAGTAATTCGCGCACGCAATATACAGTTGCCATAGATTATCCGCTTTCCACGGCGTCATGGCCTCCGGGTTCACGGCTTTGATGTCGGCATAAGTCATCAGGCACAGCATCTTCAGCCGCTCGGGTACGCCCACTTTTTCCGCGAATGACTTCACATTCGCTGGATCGAATACGTCGCGCCGCATCGCCGCCGACATTTCCAGATGGCTAGCCACCAGATATCGCACCGTCTCGCGATCCACCGGATCAAGATCCAGCCGCTCCGTGCAGCTGTCGGTGAGCTTCAGGCTGACCTCAACGTGATTCTCGCCCGGCACTGCTTTGCCGGAATCATGCAGCAGCAACGCCAGGTAAAGCAGTTCCGGCTGTTCGAGTTCGCTCTGCAACTCCGCAAAGCGCTGGTCCCATTCCGATTTCGATTCTCTCAGACGATGCAGATGTTCGATCGCCAGAAACGAGTGCTCATCCACCGTGTAGCGATGGTAAAAATCCCGTACCACCAGCGCCTCAATGCCCTTCAGTTCCGGCAGCAGAAGCGCCAGGAGGCGAAGCGCGTTCATGGCGCGCAGAGCGTCAGCCGCATGCGGCTGCACCAGCGTTTCCTGCAGGTAAAGCCACAACTCGGCGCCC
Source organism: Terriglobales bacterium (assembly GCA_050018355.1). Classification (GTDB taxonomy): domain Bacteria; phylum Acidobacteriota; class Terriglobia; order Terriglobales; family Acidobacteriaceae; genus Acidiflorens. The sequence goes on from JBEKAF010000034.1 coordinate 24,808, forward strand.
CGCGGAGGCGTTGCCGCGAGCGCGGGCAGTGCCTGCTCGACTTTATATTCGGTGGTCGTGCTCAGCTTCAGGCCATGTTCCGCCATGAAATGAAAAAGCCGCAACAGCATTTCAGGATCCCGCAGACCACCCGGTTGCTGCGGTTGCCGGAGAAAGATCAGTCCATCCACCACGGAAAAGTCCGCGCTTGCGACCCGCGACCGCCAGCCCTGGAATTGCCGGTACAACGACGACCAGGCCGCGGGAATCTCCTCCAGCAATTGCGTGCAGACCCGGTGCACGCTGCGCACGTGGCCAAAGTAGACGCGCATCCAGTCCGCTGCGTTCGTGATTTCCGCGTCGCTGGCGCCGATCTTTCTCGCCGCCGCTTCGTCCTGCGCCTCCCAGGTGAGCGTGTTGTCGTGACGCCCATACCGGAAGTGGAGAAAGCAACGCACGGACATTTGGAAATCCAGCGCCGCGTCGAGCGCCCTCCGCGAAGAAACCGGCAGTAACGTTTTCGTGTCCGGCCACAGCTCCAACTTTTCCATCGCGGAAATCAGCGCTAGCCAGTTGGCGACGTTGTAGTCGCGCAAACCGCCCGGCCCATCCTTCACGTTCGGTTCCAGGTGAAAGACGGTATTGCCAAATTTATGATGACGAGCGCGCGTAATCTCGCCCAGGTTCTGGATCAGGTTGTGGCACTCCCGCCCCACCAGACGAGGAACAGCTTTCTCGCGCAGCCGTGCAAAAAGCTCGCGATCGCCCGCCAGATACCGGCAGTCGAGCAGTGAGATCGCGAACTCAACATTGTCCGGGTCCAGCCGTTCGCACTCCGCCAAATTGCGCATGGCTGGACTGAGCTTCAGCCCCAGGTCCCACAGCTCCTGCGAAAAGCGCCGGATAGGATCTTTGAATTCACTCTCGGAGCTACTCCCGGCGTGCAGAAACAGCAGATCAATATCGGAGTGGGGGAAAAGCCAGCCGCGCCCGAATCCGCCGGTGGCCACCAGCGCGAAATTTTTCGGGCTGTCCGGATCGGCAGGGCTAGAGCCAGAGTTAGTAGAAGCAAGGTGAGAACTGGCGATGAATTCGTTCCAGAGCCGCTGAACAATCGAATCGACCAGCGCCGTGCGCCTGACGAGCACCGTGCGCCCTTCACCGGTGACGGAAAATTCCCGCTCGATGGCAGCGGATTCCCGCACGTACAGGTCCCGTAACTCACTGCGGACGGTGGGCACGGTGGTCATTTCGATGACACTCTCCCCGAAGTGTTTAGCCCCTGCTCCAGCCTTTATTCCGCTCTGCTCATAAACAAGCAGACCAAGGGGAGGTCGATTCGAAATTCGCGCGCTTACAGCACGCTATCGCCACGTTCGTCGTTGCGAATCCGAATCGCTTCGTCAATGCGCGAAAGAAAAATCTTCCCGTCGCCGATCTTGCCCGTACGTGCCGCCGTGGTGATCGCCTGCACGACTTTCTCCACCATTTCATCGGCCAGCACGATCTCGAGTTTCACCTTCGGGATCAAGTCCACGGTGTACTCGCGTCCCCGATAAAACTCGGTGTGTCCTTTTTGTCGGCCATGTCCTCTGGCTTCAAAAACGGTCATGCCTTCGACGCCCACTTCGTGCAATGCGTCTTTCACGGCATCGAGCTTGGAAACTTGAATAATCGCTTCGACCTTTGTCATGGTTCCCCGTCCCTTTGATTCCATCGCCCCGTTTCGGTTTCTCGTTATGCGGGCGAATCCCAAGAATATCCCTCTTCGCCGTGCTGTGAAAGATCAAGACCTTGCATCTCGTGGTCCTCTGAAACGCGCAGTCCGATGGTGCTGTCCACCAGCTTCAAGATAACCAGGGTTCCCACGATCGCCAACCCCCAGGCAATCGCTACCCCGACCAACTGATTAAGGAGCTGGTGGGCATTGCCCTCCAGTAGGCCCGAGGCGAGTGTGCTTCCCTGAGCGTTCTTAAAGATAGGATTCACGGCGCTCGAAGCGAAGACGCCCGTCAGCAGAGCTCCCAGAGTCCCACCCGCGCCGTGAACGCCGAACGCATCGAGCGAGTCGTCGTATCGGAACATAGACTTAACCTTGGTCACCATGAGGAAACAGACAACACCCGCGGCCAATCCGATGGCGATGGCCGACATGGGCGAGACAAAACCGGCCGCTGGGGTAATCGCGACCAGCCCGGCCACGGCTCCGGAGATCGCGCCCAGCGCGCTGGGCTTCCCCCTTTTCCACCACTCCGCGGCGCTCCAGCCGAGGGTTGCGGCGGCGGCGCCAAAATGCGTGGCGACGAATGCACTCGTAGCCAGAGCCCCCGCCGACAGCGCACTGCCCGCGTTGAACCCAAACCATCCCACCCAGAGCAAGCAGGCCCCAATGAAACTCAAAACCACGCTGTGAGGAGGCATGGCCTCCTTCGGATACCCGATGCGAGGTCCCAGATACAACGCACACACCAACGCCGATACACCCGACGTAATGTGCACCACGGTGCCGCCGGCAAAATCCAGACAGGGGAACCGTCCGCCGAGAGAGGCATTCAGCAGGCCACCCTTCCCCCAGACCATGTGCGCCATGGGGGCATACACCACGAGCGACCACAGCACCATGAAGGCTGTCATCGCGCTGAATTTCATGCGCTCCGCGAACGCGCCGGTGATGAGTGCCGGGGTGATGATGGCGAACATCAACTGGAACACCATGAATGTCTGGAGTGGAATGGTCGCGGCGTAATCGGGGTCGGGTTGCGCTCCCACGCCGCGGAGAAAGACGTTGTGCAAGCCGCCGATGAAGCTGTTTCCCGGAGCGAATGCCAGACTATAGGAGATCAGGCCCCACAGCAGAGTGACGATGGCCATCAGCGCGAAGCTTTGCATCATTGTCGCCAAAACGTTTTTCTTCCGCACCAACCCGCCGTAGAACAATACCAGGCCGGGTCCGGTCATCATCAGGACCAGGGCAGAACTCGTCAGCATCCAGGCGTTGTCGCCGGAGGACTTTGCGTCGGCCACCGCCTGTTCCAATTTTGCGATCCGCGCCGATTGCGCCTCATTCGCAGCGCCAGTCCCGCTCGCAGCGGCATTCGCGTCCGAAGTCTGCGCCAGCGCGCCGATCGCGAATAGACACACCATCACCAGCGTAAGACAAACCGTGGCGGAATTTTTCATTGATCCCTTCTGACTCCTCGCCTTTAACGCAAAACATCATAACAGTAGCGGTCGGCATGGCTCTTACCCAAATCGAAATTATTTATTTTCACGATCAGAAATCTTTATGCAGCGTCCGTGCGAACCCGTTCTCCAGAGTTGGCCGAAAAACCCGGTGCAATCCATGAATGCGAGTATTTTGGGGCTACCAGAGGCTACCGACGAATTGACGCGGGAGGCCCTTCTAGGATTGGATAAAGGTTGCGTGGCACCTGCGCCTCCCATTCTCGATCCCGAGTCCCGGCGGTTTAACCGTCTCGACGCAGTCTGGCTCACGATCTGGCTCCTCTTCCTCGCCGGACTGGCCGTGCTCCCTCCGCTCCTCGAATGGCACAAGCAGTTAATTCTCCTTGCCATCGGAATTGTGCAGCTACTGGAGACAAAGTTGATCTCCCACTTCCCCAAACGGGGAGTCTTCTACGTCGTCCTCCTCAAGATTTTGCTGGCAACCGTCCTTATCGATCACACCGGCGAAGTCGGAATTAACAGCAGTTACTATCCTATTTACTATCTTCCGGTCGTCACCGCGGCTCTCTACTGTGGCCCGTGGCTGACGCTGCTCTGGACCCTGCTTGCGTCCGCCGCCTACTGCTCGTATCTCTATCCCGCGATGCAGGAATACGAGTTGACTCCCGAGGCTTTCGGCTACCTCGCGCTGCGCATCATGTTTTTCTTTCTCGCCGCCATGGTCGTCAACCGCTTCTCGCAGCAGAGCCAGCATCAAACCCAGTTGTACCGCGAACTCGCCGAACACCTCGCCGAAACCAATCGCCGCCTCGAGCACGCTCAGGCCGAAGCGCGGCGCTCCGAACGGCTGGCCGCTCTCGGCCAGCTCTCCGCCGGATTGGCGCATGAAATTCGCAACCCCCTCGGAGTCATCAAGGGCTCGGCCGAAATGTTGACCCAGAAATTGCAGGCCTCCGACGAGCTTGCCCGCGAGTTAGCCGGCAACATTTCGATCGAGGTCAACCGGCTCAGTGCCCTCGTCACCGAGTTTCTGGACTTCGCTCGTCCGCTTCATGCCGAACCGCATCCCGCGGACCTGATCGCCCTTCTCGATCGCGTCCTGCAAATTGTCGCCGAGCGCTTTACCGGCAAACAAGAGACGGGCAAACCAGTGCGCGTCGAGCGCCACTACGCGAGCGGACTGCCGCTCGTTCCGCTCGACGAAAGCCTGTGCGAGCAAGCCTTCCTCAATCTCGTGCAGAACGCCTACGAAGCGATGGAAGACCACGGCGGCACGCTGCGTGTCGAGGTTCAGCTCACTACACAGAATGATCGGGAAGGAGTGGAACTCCGCTTGGCCGACACCGGCCCCGGCGTTCCCGAAGAACTGCGCGAAGAAATTTTTAACCCGTTTGTGACCACGAAGAAAACCGGTGTGGGACTGGGCCTCTCCATCGTTTCGAAGATCGTAGACGGTCATCATGGCTCGATCCATGTAGAGAACACCCCCAGGGACGGCGCCGTATTTACACTCTTCTTTCCGCTCGAAGAAACCGTCGAGCCGCGGGCAACTGCCGAGCTGCGCTCGGCTTGGACGAGCGAGGGCGCCCGTCCCCACACGAGCTAACCAAATGCCGACTATCCTCATCATCGAAGACGAAGCCAAGATGCGCCGTCTGCTCGAGCTGAACCTCGGCGACGACGGCTTCAAAACGCTCTCCGCCGGCGACGCCGAAACTGGTTTGAAGCTGCTTACCGCAGAGCCCGTTCACCTCGTCATCACCGACCTCAAACTCCCCGGCATCAGCGGGCTCGAATTTCTGCAAACGGCCAAGCAGCAAAATCCCGCGTTGCCCATTGTCGTCATGACCGCGTTCGGTTCGGTTGAAACCGCGGTTGAGGCGATGAAGGCCGGCGCCAGCGACTACGTCCTCAAGCCGTTCTCCCTCGCCGAAATGCGGATGGTGGTGCACAAGGAGCTCGATAACTACCGCCTGCGTGAGGAGAATCGCTCGCTTCGTGAAGCCCTCGGACAGAAGTACAGCCACCCCAACATCATCGCGATCAGTCCCAAAATGCAGGAAGTGCTCGCCACCGTCGAACGCGTTGCGCCCACCAACTCCACCGTTCTACTGGGCGGCGAAAGCGGAGTTGGCAAAGACCTCATCGCCCGCGCCATCCACGAAAAATCGCGCCGCGCTTCCGGCCCATTTATCAAGATCAACAGCAGCGCCATCCCCGAAAATCTATTGGAAAGCGAACTCTTCGGCTACGACAAAGGAGCCTTCACTGGAGCCATCGCCAGCAAGCCCGGCAAATTTGAACTCGCCGACAAAGGCACGCTCTTCCTCGATGAAATCGGAGACGTGCCGCCCGCCATCCAAGTCAAACTTCTCCGCGTGCTGCAGGAGCGCGAGTTCGAGCGGCTGGGCGGCACGCGCACCATCAAAGTCGACGTACGGCTTCTCGCTGCCACCAACCGCGACTTGCGCGCCGCGCTCGAAGACGGAACGTTTCGCGAAGATCTCTACTACCGCCTCAATGTGGTTCCGATCGATATTCCGCCGCTGCGCGAACATAAAGAAGATATCCCTGGATTAGCGAACCTGTTTCTCACGCGCTTCGCCAAAGATTCCGGCAGAGAGGAAAAAATTACCGGCATTTCGCCCGCCGCCATGCAGCTTCTCGTCAGCCATTATTGGCCGGGCAATGTGCGTGAACTGCAGAACGTCATCGAACGCGCCTGCGCGCTCGCTTCGGGCAGTCAGTTGGAAGCCAGCGACATACAACTCGACTCGCCGCGCAATCGCACCGGCGCTGCGTCCGATCGCTTTCTCCCCGACGACATGACCCTCGACCAGTGGGAGGACGAAATGATCCGCGAAGCTCTGAAGCGCGCTGGCGGCAACAAGTCGCAGGCTGCGCGTCTGCTCGGGCTCTCGCGGAATGCGCTGCGGTATCGCTTGTCGAAAATTGGAATTGACGACAACGAAACCGAGTGAGAGATCGCGTCATCTGGTGATCGGGTCGTCAAAAACCATACGAAGCCTGGGTTTTTCGGCAGCCTGTGAAGCCGTGCCCTACCCAAAACCTTTATGAGACCAGTTCTAGAAACGATGATCGCCCTCTGGCCGAAAACCACCACCCTGGTGGAACCGGGCCACCGGAGCCCCGCAGATCGCCCCTTGTCCAAGCTGTCCTGTCTTTCTTAACTTGCTAAAAATAATGCAGTTAAAGAAATTGCGGATCGTCGCTCGACATTGGCACTCGGCCTGCATTGTTTCAGGCAGAGTTTTGTGCCGAACAAGGTGGAGGTACGTGTGAAATTCAAGTTAATAGCGGCAATCTTAGGATTAGGATTGATGATCGCGATTCCAGGCGCTGTCGTCGCTCAAAACGCGGACGACCAGGCGCCGGATCAGAATGCGAAACCGTCGCCGAACATTCAAGCGCCCATGCCGGGTCCCAACGACCAGGGTTCCATGGACCAGGATTCGGTGGACCAAGGTCCGAACGACCAGGGTTCGATGAATCAGGGCCTGACGCAACCAGGCTCGAACGAACCAGGCCCCGGCAACCCGACTTCCAACGCACCGGCTCCGGCTGAAACAAACGGCGTCGCGCGCATCAGTCTGATTCATGGCGATGTCTCCACGCAGCGCGGCGACTCCAAGGACTGGTCCGCGGCTGTGCTCAATGCTCCCGTGGTTGCGGGCGACCGCGTTTCGACCGGCGACAAAGCGCGCACTGAACTTCAGCTCGACTATGCCAACATGCTCCGCCTGGCTGAGCATACGCAGGCCAACATCACGCAGCTCACCCGCTCGCAAATCCAGATTCAACTGGGACACGGAATGGCGAACTACTCCGTGTACAAGAACAGCGATGCGGATGCGGAGATCGATACTCCCAACGTTGCCATTCGCACCGAGCGACGCGAATCCAGCTTTCGAATTCTGGTTACTGCCGACGATCACACGGAAGTGCTGGTCCGCAGAGGCGAAGTCGAAGTTACGACTCCGCAAGGCGGCACGCGAGTAGGACAGAACCAGTTCATTACTATTCAGGGCGCCGGCGATCAGGCGCAATACAAGATCGGCGAAGCACCGGCCCGGGATGACTTTGACCAGTGGAACACCGATCGCGACAACATGATCCGCAACTCGGTATCGCGGCGACGCACCAACGACTACTACGTAGGAACGGAAGATCTCGACGCCCACGGCACCTGGACGGAAGTCCCGGACTACGGTCCAGTGTGGCGGCCGGCCGAACCGGCTGGCTGGGCTCCCTATCGCGACGGGCGCTGGGTGTATGAGCCTTATTGGGGATGGACCTGGGTTTCGTATGATCCGTGGGGCTGGGCGCCGTATCACTACGGTCGCTGGATGATGTACGACGGAGCGTGGGGTTGGTGGCCCGGTCCGGCTTACGGATATCCGTTTTACCGTCCGATCTGGGCGCCGGCTTATGTTTCGTTCTTCGGATTCGGCGGTGGTTTTGGATTCGGATTTGGGTTCGGCTTCGGCGGCTGGGGCGGGATCGGCTGGCTGCCCCTTGGACCGTGTGACCGCTTCCATCCCTGGTGGGGCGGATATGGCGGACGCTTCGGCGCTGTCGGATTCGGCGCTTACAACCGCGGCGGCTTTGCTCCGCTGCACGGGGGCACGCGATTTTCGAACTTGAACCTGGCGATGCATGACGCGAACTTCCGCGGCGGGACGACCGTGTCGGGCAGAGAGTTCGGCACAGGCCACATGAGCGCTCAGCCAATGAGTCACGCGCAGTTCCAGAATGCGAGTTTCTCGACCGGCAGATTGCCCGTGACTCCGAGCCGCGAGAGCTTCTCAGCTAGCGGACGTCCGGCGGCTGCTTCAACAACTCGGAACGTGTCGCAGAATCAGCACTTCTTCTCGGCCCGAGGTAGCACTGCAGCCGCGTCGCGCTCGTCTGAGCGAGGGCAATCGCAGGTCTCGAACGTCAACCGGCAGGATGGCAGATCCACTGGAAACGGCCGCGAAGTTGCGCGACCCGGGAACACCGGTTCGAACAACACTTCAAATAACGGGTCTCAGCGCTTCGGCCAGAGTGCGGAAACGCGAGGCAATTCGAATTCGGGATCGGCGCTCAGACCCGGCAACTCGGGTGGCTCGACGTCCGCTCGCCAAAGTGGCAACAGCAACAGTGGCGGCTGGCAGAAATTTTCGCCGATGCCCCCGCGCTCATCTTCTGAGTCAGGCAGGCCGGGTGAGTCGGCCGGACGCACATCGATGGGTTCAGCGGGCCGTGGCTACAGCGGGTCCTCTCGTCCGCCACTCAATATGAGGCAGCCCATCGTCACTCCGCGCTCGTACGGCGGAGGTCGATATGGCGCTGGTCCTTATGGCGGCAATCGCGGCGGCTACAGCGGTGGCGGCGGACGCCCGGCTCCGGGTTACAGCGGCGGCGGACGTTCTGCTCCCAGCGGTGGCCATTCCGCGCCGAGCGGCGGATCCTCGCACGGTGGCGGCGGATCTTCGCATGGCGGTGGATCGTCGCACGGTGGCGGATCGCACGGTGGCGGCGGACATGGGCGGTAACACTGCGCTGGGTTCTTTCCCAGCGTAGCACGGCAGCATAGCAACATAGCAACACTCTTCCCAGCAGTGAGACGCGCAAACCGCGCGTCCCACTGCTTTTTTTGTCGAAGTCTCGTGTCGATCGCTTTGGAAGCGCGGCTCAGAGCTGCGCTTCAGGCACGGCTATCCCCGCAGTTGCCTTCCTCCGTCCGGCGGGACTAGTATTCTTCCAGTTTGTTTCACCTCAACGGGCCTCTCTCACTCAATTTCGTTCCAAGGAGGATTTATGGGAATTGCAGTTTCTCCGATCCAGATTGATTCGCGGGTTAGCGACTTCATTGGGAAGCCGCGCAAAATGCTGATCGACGGCAAGTGGGTGAATGCCGCGTCGGGCAAGACTTTCCCAACCTACAACCCGGCCACCGGCGAAGTTCTGGCGCAGGTCGCGGAAGGCGATCGGCAGGATATTGACGCTGCCGTTAAGGCCGCGCGCAAGGCGTTCGACAGCGGTCCGTGGACGCGCCTGACGGCCTCCGAGCGCGGCAAGCTGGTGTGGAAACTGGCCGACCTGCTGGAAGCGCACATCGAAGAATTCGCCACGCTCGAAACCCTCGATAACGGCAAGCCGCTCACCGTGGCGCGCGCCGCCGATGTTCCGCTCGCCGTCGATATGTTTCGCTACATGGCGGGATGGGCGACCAAGCTCGAAGGCACGACCATTCCGCTCTCGGTGCCATATACGCCCGGCGCAAACTACCACGCCTATACGCTCCGCGAGCCGGTCGGCGTGGTGGGCCAGATTATCCCGTGGAATTTCCCGCTGCTGATGGCGGCGTGGAAGCTGGCGCCGGCGCTGGCTTCGGGATGCACGGTGGTGTTGAAGCCGGCCGAGCAGACGCCGCTCTCCGCGCTGCGTTTGGGCGAGTTGATTATGGAAGCCGGATTTCCGGATGGTGTGGTCAACATCGTCCCGGGATATGGCGAGACAGCGGGCGCAGCTCTGGCAGCGCACGATCTGGTCGATAAGATCGCGTTTACCGGATCGACGGAAGTGGGCCGGCTGATTGTGCACGCGGCCACTGGAAATCTGAAAAAAGTTTCGCTCGAACTCGGCGGCAAGTCGCCGAACGTTGTGTTCCAGGATGCGGATCTGGATGTGGCGATTGCCGGTTCCGCGAGCGCCATTTTCTTCAATCACGGACAATGCTGCTGCGCCGGTTCGCGTCTGTTCGTGGAGCGGCCGGTGTTTGATCGAGTGGTGGAAGGTGTGGCGGCGAAGGCCAAGAAGATCCGGGTTGGATCGGGCATGGAACCGGACACGTCGATGGGACCGCTCGTCTCCGAGGAGCAGTTGCAGCGGGTGTGCAGCTACCTGGAGATTGGCTTGTCGGAAGGCGCGACCGCGCTGGCCGGCGGAAAGAAGCTGGGCGACAAGGGATATTTTGTCGAGCCGACCGTGCTGGTGAATACGAAAGACAACATGCGGGTGGTGCAGGAAGAAATTTTCGGTCCGGTGGTAGTGGCGACTCCGTTCGATGATTCGGAAGAGCTCATGCCGCGCGCCAACGGCACGGTGTACGGTCTGGCGGCCGGCATCTGGACGAAGGACATTTCGAAAGCGCACCGCCTGGCGGCCGCGCTGCGCGCCGGAACGGTGTGGATCAACTGCTACAACATCTTCGACGCGGCGCTGCCGTTTGGCGGCTACAAGCAGTCCGGGTGGGGACGCGAGATGGGCAAAGACGCTCTCGAACTCTACACCCAGACCAAGGCGGTGTGCGCGCGGCTGTAGTACCGTGAAGACGTGATAAGTCATACGGTGGAGGGACGGGCGCCTCGCCCGTCCAGCCGGGCGGGGACGCCCGGCTCTCCACCGTTCTTTTTTTCTGCGGGTGACTTATGCGGGATGAAATTGGAGGCGCGGGTGAGAATCGAACTCACGATAGAGGTTTTGCAGACCTCGGCCTTACCACTTGGCTACCGCGCCGGATCGTACCCTAGAAAAACGCTAAAACGAAAAGCCCTCACTGTTGCAGGGCCTCGAGAAACTGGAGCACCACCGTTACAAATTTTGAACCGTTTGGCCCAGCTACGGGCATTCCTGCGCCGTCTGAATTATAGCAGCGGGGCCTCGCTGTTAACGGCATAGCTTCGCCTTGGTACGCGGCATCTCGGTTTCGCCGGTCAATTTTTATCAGCTTGTAGAGTCCTATCAGAATCACCCGGAAGCCAAGAGCCTGGGGCCAGACGGGAAGCCATGCGAGTTCGACACACGAGGATTGCTGCAACGGGCACACATCGTCACGACGGAAGAGCCAATCTACATCGGGAAAGAATCCGACCGCCATTGGGAGCAAAGCGAAGACATCAGCCTATTAGAGTTCAAAACTATCCAATACAAGCGCCGTGGAAAAGTGACAGCAACCGCCGAGCAATTGCAGCGTCTGGCTCAAGTTTCCAAGAAAGAATTGAGACGGCGAGGAATCAATCAGCACACGCTGGAGAAAATATGTCGGGCAAAGTTCTAAAAGTGCTTCAACTATGGGAATCGGAACAGCATAGTGAACTTAAGAATGCCTAATAGCCCGATTGATGCTGCCAGGCTGGGAGAGTGCATCGTTGCGAACGATGCGCTCTCCCATAACCTATCTTTGATCTTTCAACGACTTACAGCACAAACAAACCTGAAACCGAGCATTTTTTGGGGACGTATTTGGGACGTCTCATAAACCAACGCACACCGGAGATTCGCATGGTTTACGTTACAGAACGTTCTCTGTCCGTCGAATTGCAGGCGGATCATTTCACGGAAACTTAGTCTCTACATAGGGGGAGCCACCACCCCACCGTTGAGCGGTGAGGAACGACAAATGGCGAGGGTTTGAACGATGTCCCAACGGTGCTCGGCGAAGAATAGAAACGGTAAAAGGTGCGGCGCGTGGGCTGTCAGAGGGGCAACACAGTGTCCCCTACATTTGGATCCCGAACGGGCAGCAGAAATGGGCTCTAAGCACGGGCGCATGCTAACATTTCCGTCCCCACCAGACGCGCTCGATGCGATTACATCGGCGCCGCGCACGAAGATCGAGGAGGAAGTCCTCGAGCATGAGTTCATGTCCCTCGCGCTCGGCATTGACGGAAAGCGTGACCCAGAGGCAAAGCGGAGAGCCCTCATAAGCGCCGCAGTCTTTAAGGGCATCCTCGAAAGCGGTGACACACGTCGCGTGATCCCGCTTGAGAACACGCAGACTGGGGCGTCCGGTGGCCCCTACACCAGCCTCTTCAAGCAACTCTCGCTGCCTGCCGCCACTGCCGCTCCACCCGCCCCGGCACCGCTCTTTCCTAAGCCTCCGGAAGTCGTCATCCCCGCCGGCACTCCTTTGCCTCCCGTCGGCGAGTCGATCGACGAATCCGCCAAGAAACCGCCTGCCAACTCCCACATCGTCCACGTGGAGATTGAAGAGTGAGTGCCGCTGCCCTTCCGAGCCCTTATCCCGCGTTGTGCCTGCCGCCACCCGACTTCGAGCCCATCTGGTGGCCGATCAACGCCGCGCAGCAGGCTGCGATTACTTCGACCGCCGAATTACTGCTCTACGGCGGAGCCTCGGGCGGCGGTAAAACGCAGATGCTGGCCGCCGACGCCATGGATGAGTACGAGAATCCGAGATTGCGCGGGCTCCTGATTCGTACCACGCTCGAGGAACAGCAAGAACTCGAAGACCTGCAGCAACGTATGTACGAGCCGAAAGGCGCGCGCTGGGTCAAAAAGCGCTGGCGCTTTCCTTCGGGCGCGACCATTCGCCCTGGCTACCTCGCCCACGACAAGCACTTGAGAAGATACCAGGGAAACCCGTATTCATGGCTGGGCATCGACGAAAGCGGCCAGCATCCCGAACACCGCATCAAGTTTATGATCGGGTGGCTGGCGGCGCCGACAGGATCCGGCTTACGGGTCCGCGGCCGCTTTACCTCCAACCCGGGCGATGTCGGCCATTCCTGGCAGATGAAAGTGTTTCTCCGCAACCGCTGCCCGGTGCACGCGCCTGCTGACGCTCTGGACAACCGGCCCTGGGAGACTTCGGTCTATCCAGGAAAGATTTACAAGGACGCCTGCTGGACCGACGACTCCCCAGTGCACAAGACGACAGCCTTCATCCCCGCGCGACTCGCGGATAACCCGCTCTATGGCCGGGAGAAGCTGGAAAGCCTGCTCTCGCAGTCGAAGGCCATCCAGCAACAACTCCTATACGGCTGCTGGTGCAACGCCGCTGGGCTGTACTTCGACTTCATGCGCCCAGTCGATGTAGTGCCTTATGCCTCGATTGGCGATTCCTGGTGGTGGCAGCACTTCCTCTCGATTGACTACGGCTTTGGGAATTCTTCGGCTGCAGCGGGAATGTACGCGATTAGCCCGAGCGGAACTGTTTTTAAGACCCGTGAGCGGATCGAACGCAAAATGGCGGCGCCGAAGTTTGCCGCGTGCATCTGCAAAGATGGCTTCCCGAAAGCGGAATACCCGTTTCAGGGTCCGCAGACGCCCTGGCTGAAGAAGCTGAAGCCGCGCGATTCCGAACCGCCGCGCATGAGCTTCTGCGTGATGGATGAAGCCATGGACCAACACCGCGGAACGGGCAAGAGCATCTACGACGTGATGAGTGAAGTGTTCATGCAACACGGCATCGGCTTAATCAAGGCGGCGCATGATCCCGCCGGCAACGCCCAGGTGCTCTACAACGGACTCACCAACAAAGGCATCGTGCTCACGCGGGAATCGGCTGACCTATCGCTGGCCTATCGGGCCATCAGTAGCAGGATCGTGGATGAACGAAAAGCAGTGAAGAAAATTCACGGCGCCTGGGAAGATGACAGCTACGATGAAACGTCTTATGCCTACAACACCTGGCGCCAGAACAGCGAGAAGCCGGCGCGCACCGGCCTTCAGGAAGAGTTAGCACAGTTGCGCAAAGACGGCATGGACGAATCAAGTCTGGCCCGAATCGCGTGGAACCGCGAGCAGGCAATTCTTGCCGAGGAGCGCACGAAAGCGAAGGGCATCCGGCTAAGCCGCAGCCTAGATCCGCCCGCCCGCAAGCAGTGAGAGGCTTCCACTCTCACCCATATCAGAGCCTAGAAGCAATGCAAGTGAAAACTCGGTGGTGGGCGGTTTTGAAATCTTCCCAAAGACACGGCAAAAGCGTAGCCTTTCACGGTCAAGAGAAAGACTCTTCCGCGAGGCACGCATGGGACAGAGAAGACAGGAATTGTGGCAGGAAATTCTGCGGAGCAAAATCATGGCGTGGATAGCCATTATTTACTCTGCGGCTGGCTTCTTCGACTTGGTGAAGTCGGAGTTCTTGCCGGAAAAATACCACGCCTACACAATCGTTCGGATTATTCCGCATTTTCCGCTAGCGTGGTGGATCGTTGGATTGCTCGTGTTTTTACTGTTGGCGGCATTGGAAGGTGGCTATATCGCGTCTCTGACAATGTCGGACTGTGTCAAGTCTTTTTTGAGCGTACTCCACCGTGCCCTCCGAAGAGCGCGCCATTTCGCTCTAGTTGAACAAGTACCGT
>JBEKAF010000035.1:0-38346 GCA_050018355.1 Terriglobales bacterium
AACAAGAACCCGGGATGGAGCGCAAGCTGTTGGTGGTGTTTGCGCTGACGTTCCTGGTCATCATGCTGTTCTAGCCGCTTTTGAAAAAGTACGGGCCGCAGCCTCCGGCGAAACCGGAGAGTTCGCAGGCGACGGGGCAGAATCAGGCGCAGATTCCTTCGCAAACCCCAACACAACTTCCTACGAAACCCGCGACGGCGAATCGTGCTGCGGGTGTGAAGGCGGCAATGGCATCGGCTCCGCAGCAGGCGGCGAGCGAGTCGGAGACGGTGATTGAAAATGACGTCTATCGGATCGTGTTCACCAATCGCGGTGGGCGGGCTAAGTCGTGGGTGCTGAAGAAGTACACCGACGACAAAGGCGGTCCGCTGGAACTGGTGAATACCGCGGCGGCGGAGAAGTACGGGTATCCGCTGACGTTGTGGACGTATGACGAGACGCTGCGGAACAAGGTGAACTCGGCGCTGTATGTACCGTCGCGGACCCAGAGCTTGATGGGTCACGAAACGGCTGGGATCAGCGTCGCAGCGAAGGGGCTTAAACTTGCCAATAACGCACTCACCGCTCCCGCAGAAATCACATTCGAATACGCCGACGGCGACGTCTCGGTGCAGAAGAGCTACAAATTCGATCGCAACAGCTATGTGGTCGGGGTGCGGATTTCGGTGGAAGTGAAGGGCGCGCAGGTCACGGCGTTTCCGATGTGGCCGGCGGGGTTTGGCGGGGATACGACTGGTGCACAGTACGCGACCGGCCAGATCGTGTACCAGTACGACGACAAGGTCGAGCGGCTGGCGATCAAGAAGATCAGCGGGGGCGGGACGCTACCGGGACCGTTCCACTGGGCGGGGGTGTCGGACCAGTATTTCGCGGCTGTTTTTTTGCCGCAGGATCCGCAGAACGCGGCGATGGTGACGCTGCACAACGCGCTTGAAATTCCGCACAACTCGTCCGATGCGAATAACAAGCAGATGGACAAGGTAGACGTGCTGGGCGCGGCGGTCGGCAGCTTGAAGGGCTCGACTGACGCCCGGCTGTATGTGGGGCCGAAGGCGCTGGCGGATCTGGAATCGGTTTCGGTGCCGGGGATTACGGGTGCGGAACCGGATCTGCGGAAAATCATTGACTTCGGCTGGCTGGGAATCATCGCGCGTCCGCTGTTTCTGTGGTTGAAGTGGATGTACAACCACATCGTCGCCAATTGGGGCTGGGCGATCCTGCTGCAGACACTGGTCATCAATGTGGCGCTGCTGCCGCTCCGGCTTTCACAGATGAAGTCGATGCTGAAGATGCAGCGCGTGGCGCCGCAGATCAAGTCGATCCAGGAAAAGTACAAGAAATACAGTCTGCGGGATCCGCGCAAAGCCGAAATGAACCAGGAGATTTCGACGCTGTATAAGAAGGAAGGCGTGAATCCGGCGGGTGGATGTCTGCCGCTGGTGATCCAGATGCCGTTTCTGTTTGCGTACTACCGGATGCTCAACGTCGCGATGGATTTGCGGCATGCGCCGTGGATGTGGATTCACGATCTTTCGGCGCCCGATCCGTGGCACATTCTGCCGGTTGCGATCATCGTCACCATGCTGGTGATGCAGCGGATGACGCCGCAGGCGGGCATGGATCCGGCGCAGCAGAAGATGATGAACATCATGATGCCGGGCATGCTGGGCATCATGAGCTGGAACCTGCCGGCGGGGTTGGGGTTGTACTGGTCCGCGGGCCAACTGATCGGCATCGTGCAGCAGGCGGTGATGAATCGCACGTCGCTGGGCCGCGAAATGCGCGAGATGATGGAGAAGCGGGCGCGGAAGAAAGAGAAATAGCTGTCAGCTCTCAGCTTTCAGTCGTCAGTTAAATCTTGTCTGGCGGGGGCTGAAGACTGAGAGCTGACAGCTGAGAACTTACTTATGCCGATTACCGATAAGGTCGTGGCTGCAAAACAGATTGGGGAATTCCTGCAGGCCGTAATTTCGAACGGCGGCTTCAAGCTGAAGTACAGGATTACGGTGGATTCTCCGATCGCGCAGAATCGCGAGTGGGAACATCCGGAAATTCTGGTGGAGTTTGCGGGGCCGGATTCGGGACTATTGCTGGAGCGGGGTGGCGAGTTGCTGCGATCGTTTGAGCTGCTGGCGTCGGAGATCCTGCACCTGCAGGGCAACGAGCACGAGAAGATCTGGTTCGACTGTAAGAATTTTCGGGCGATGCGGATCGACGAGTTGCAGTTGGCGGCGCGGGTGGCGGCGGAGCAAGTGCGGCGGACGAGCGAGCCGTACCGGTTCGGGCCCATGTCGTCGCGCGAGCGGCGGATCGTGCATCTGGCGCTCCGCGAGGAAAAAGATTTGCGCACCGAGAGTGATGGCGAGGGTGGAAGACGGTCGGTGGTGGTGTATCCGGGGAATTACAAGACGACGGCGACGGCGAAGCGGGAACGGCGGACGATTTCGTAGGTGCACACTTTGCGCGGCAGTTAGTTTCTCGACACTTGACAGCGCAATAAAATCGCGGTTCGATAAAGCGCTCGCGCGGAAGATTTTTATTGCAACGCACCGACGCGGCGATTTTTTTATGCTAGTATGCGGTTCGTCTCGTAATAAATTTCACAGATAACCCGTACTGCAAAACAGAAGCTGCTCTGCAGGAAACGAAGAACTCATAATTTCAAGATTGGTTTTTCCCGGACGTCTTTACTCGGGCGCTTTCGATATTCTGGTAACCGTTATTCTGGTAAACAATGTCTCTCTCCAGTTCTGCCATCATCCCGAATCCTTGGGTGCGCATCCTTGACGCCCTGGAAAAGAAAGTCAACCGGCACTCCTACGAAACCTGGTTGAAGCCGACGCGGTACAGCCACGCCAGCAATAAAGTTCTCTACGTGCGCGTTCCAACCGCCGAGTTCCGTCACGTAGGCGACAAATACGCAGATCTGATTCAGGAAGCGGTCGACAATCTCGGGCTCGGATACGAAGATGTGAAATTCGTTACCGCCGAGGACGATCCTTCGAACACGCCGATCCGGCATAACGGCGGGCTATCGGCTCCGAGTCCGGGTTTGCAGGCCGCGCCGGGGTTGCATCCGGCACAGGGGCGGTTCGACTGGGACAGCGCCGCGCAACTGAATCCGCGCTATACGTTTGACGCGTTCGTGATCGGCAGCGGGAATCAGTTCGCGCATGCCGCTTGCCAAGCGGTGGCGGAGCGGCCTTCGAAGGCCTACAACCCGCTGTTTCTGTACGGGGGCACCGGGATGGGCAAGACGCACCTGATGCAGGCGATCGGGCACGAGATCAAGCGGCGGACGCCGCAGTCGGCGATCTGCTACGTGTCGAGCGAGAAGTTCACGAACGAGATGATCAACTCGTTGCGGTACGACAAGATGATCAGCTTCCGGGATAAATTCCGGACGGTGGACGTGCTGCTGGTTGACGACATCCAGTTCCTAGCGCAGAAAGAGCGCACGCAGGAAGAGTTCTTCCACACGTTTAATGCGCTGCACGAGTCGATGAAGCAGATCGTGATTGCCAGCGACCGTCCGCCAAAAGAGTTGGCGGAGTTTGAGGATCGCTTGCGCAGTCGGTTCGAGTGGGGTCTGATTGCCGATATTCAGCCGCCCGACCTGGAGACGAAAGTCGCCATCCTGCAAAAAAAAGCGGAGCAGGAACAGGTCACGTTGCCGACGGATGTGGCGTTGTTTATCGCGTCGAACATCCGGTCGAATGTGCGCGAACTGGAAGGCGCGCTGATCCGCTTGGTGGCGCATTCTTCGCTGATCGGGGCGAAAATTACGCTTCCCTACACCCAGCAGGTCTTGAAGAATTTCATTGATTCGCAGGCCCGCAAGGTGACGATTGAATCCATTCAGAAGGCGGTGGCCGAGCAATTCGGCCTACGCCTGGTGGAAATCAAGGCGAAGAATAATTCGCGTTCCATCGTGTATCCGCGGCAGATTGCGATGTACCTGGCAAAGCATCTTACCGAAGCTTCCCTACCCGAAATTGGACGCCAGTTCGGTGGCAAGCACCACACGACGGTTTTGCATTCGGTGGACAAGATTGAAGAGGTCCGCAAGAACGACAAGGATTTGAACAGGTTGCTCAATAAACTGACCGAGCAATTGGGCGCGTAAATGGCAGTTTCCACCGACTCTTCCACACTTCAGGCCATTCTTTCTGCCCTCTGACTGTGGAGTGTATGTGGAAACTGTGGGAGACGAGACAGAAACGTGAGAACGGTCCGCGGGTTACGATGGCCTCCGCTGAGGCGGGGAGCGATTCTTCACACGAGGGGTTGATGTGGAAGCAACTGACCCATTGGGACCTGGACTAGTTTTCCACTTCTCCGAAGCGCCTACGGTTACTACTGGTTTTCTTGCTTTTGTATTTGATATAAGAAGAGAACAGAAGTAAAGTCGGGAGACCCAATATGCCGGTGGAAATCGCCCCTGCGGTATCCGCAACGACCATGGAAATTACGGTCAGCAAATTTGAGCTTCTTCGCGAACTGACAGCCACTCAGGGCGTGGTGGAACGCAAGACCACGATTCCCATTCTCTCCAACTATCTTTTCGAGACCGCGGGGGACAAGTTGTCGCTGACCGCGACGGATCTCGACCTGAGCCTGCGCACGTCCTGCAACGCCAAGGTGAAAAAAGAAGGCGCATGCACAATTCCGGCGCGCAAACTTTATGACTACGTGAAGCTACTGCCTGATGCCGATATTACCATCCGACTGCTTGAGAATCACTGGGTCAGTATTCGCTGCGGGCGGTCCAACACGAAGATGGTGGGCATGGCGCGGTCGAATTTCCCGAGTCTGCCGGTGTTTCCATCGGCAGGAGCGATCAAGATTCCCGCGGCCGTGCTGCGGTCGATGATTGCCAAGACGGGCTTCGCCATTGCCAACGAGGAGTCGCGCTATACGCTGAATGGGGCGTTGATGGTGCTGAAGCCGGAGTCGATCACCATGGTTGCGACCGACGGCCACCGCCTGGCGCACGTGGAACGCTCGGGGGAGAAGTTTGAAGGCGTTTCCGGCGAGATGAAAACGCTAATCCCGAAGAAGGCGATGGACGAGTTGAAATCGTTGCTGGATTCAGATGTCGAGACCATCGACTTCGCCAAGGACGAGTCTACGCTGTTCTTCCGCGTGGGATCGCGTTTGCTGACGTCTCGCCAGCTTACGGGCCAGTTCCCCAACTATGAGGCAGTGCTGCCGAAAGACATCTCCAAGTCGATTGCGCTGCATGGCGAGGAACTGGGAGCCGCGATCGCACGCGTGGCACAGTTCGCCGATGAGCGCTCGCGCGCCGTGCGGCTGCGTCTGGAGAAAGGCGAGTTGAAAATTTCCGCATCGTCGACCGAGACGGGCGAGTCGGAGGATTCCATCGAAGTCGCCTATGACGGTGAGCCGATGGCGATCGGATTCAACGCTCAATACCTGATCGACTTCATCAAAGCGACCGGGTCGTGCGAAGTGAAACTCGAGCTGAAGGATGCCCAGTCTGCCGGCCAGCTTCGTCCCGCGGAAGCCGAGGATTACAAGTATCGGTATATTGTGATGCCGATGAGGATCTGAGACTGCGCGTCATGCAACTCTCTGCATCTGTTCCCCAAAATGTGCTCCTGTCATGTGCACCTTGACCAGAGGCCACTGAGCATTTAGATTGTCGGCCATTGTGAAGAGCGGAGACAAACGCAATGCTATCCGGATTCAAGCAATTCATACTTCGCGGTAATGTCGTTGACTTGGCAGTCGGCGTGGTGATTGGCGGTGCATTCGGGACAATCGTTACCGCTCTGGTCAAGGACATTATCAATCCCATCATCGCGCTCGCGGTGGGCAAGCCGGATTTTACCGGGACCTCTTTCACAATCAGAAGCACGGTGTTTCCGATTGGCGATTTCATCACCGCAGTTGTCAGCTTTCTGCTGGTTGCGGTTGCGGTTTACTTTTTTGTTGTGACCCCGATCAATGCACTGATCGCGCGGACCCGCAAGGATCCGGCGCCGGCTGATCCGACCACCAAGAAGTGTCCGGAATGCCTGAGCGAGATTCCGATCGATGCGCGGCGGTGCAGCCATTGCTCGCAACTGGTGATGGGCAAGGCCGCTTAGTTCGCGCGGCTTTTCTGCCTTTGGCGAAATCCGGCGGATTCCTGTAAAATTAGAGTTTCGGCAACAGGCCTGGAAGGACTTCAGAGTTATGGCACGAGTTTGTGATATCTGCGGCAAGGGGCCGCAGTTCGGAAATACCATCAGTCACGCCCACAATGTCAGCAAGCGGCGCTGGAACGTCAATCTGCGCCCGGTTCACGCCAAGGTGGGAGCCGCTACCAAGCACATACGCGTCTGCACTTCCTGTCTGCGCAGCGGCAAAGTGGTTAAGGCGTAGCGATTCTAGAGGCCCGCGGATTCTTTCGAGTCCTGCGGGCTTTTCTGTGTCTGCCAGATTTCGCGGACAGAGCTTGCCGTGCGCGAAGTCGGAGGGAGTGTCCGCGGCTGCCGAGCTTTGCTCGGCTTGGCCGAGGGCGGCCGTCCCTACACGAGCCCTTTCTACACGAGCTACTTCACATCTACCAGTTGCACGTCGAAGATCAAGGTTGAGTTGGCTGGAATGACCCCCGGATAACCCTTGGCTCCGTAGGCTAGGTCGGGAGGGATGCGGAGTTGGCGCTTGCCACCGACCTTCATGCCGGCTACACCTTCGTCCCATCCCTTGATGACCTGGCTGGCGCCGAGCATGAAGTCAAACGGACGGCCGGTACCGACCGAGCTGTCGAACTTCTTGCCATTGGTGAGCCAGCCGGTGTAATCGACTTTGACTTGCTGTCCGCTCTGCGCGACTGCACCGGTGCCAACTTTGATGTCCCAGTACTCGAGACCGCTGGCGGTCTTGGTGGGCGCGCCGGTGACCTTGGTGGGACCGCTGGTGCTGGCTGGCTTTTGAGCTGGAGCCGTCTGGGCGGCGACCAGGCTGGCTAGTGCGAGCAGTGTGATGACAAAAATGAGAGTTTTCATAATTCCCCTTTTCTTACGTCTGCAAGGTTTCTTCACGTTGGCTTTTTCAATTCTTCAATTCTGTCTCTTCACGCCAGCTTTTATCAAGCCAGCGCAATCACATCAATTTCAACCAACACGTCTTTCGGAAGCCGGGCCATTTCGACGGTGGAGCGGGCGGGCGGCGCTTGCTTGAAGTAGCGGCCGTAGACTTCATTCATGGCGGCGAAATCTCCCATGTTCTTGAGGAAGACCGTGCAGCGCAGAACTTTCTCCAAGGTGCTGCCCGAGGCCTGCAAAATGGCGGCGAGGTTCTTGAGCACGCGGTCGGTCTGCGCGCTCACATCGCCGGCGACGATCTGCGCGGTGGCGGGATCGATGGCGATCTGTCCTGAAGTAAAGATCAAGCCCTGGGCTCGAATTGCCTGCGAGTACGGGCCGATGGCTTGCGGGGCGTGCTCGGTGGCGATTACTTCGCGCATGATTCCTCCAGTGTGTTGCGTGTCTGCGGAAATGATAACGAAGAGTGATTAACGCAGATTGCGGCGGTGGAAGTCAAACCCGGACTCGCATCTTCCGGTTTATAGTGAATCCAGAGTTGATGTGCCCTCAGGCAGCTGCCGAGCTGCGCTCGGCTTGGACCCTTCGACTGCGCTCAGGGCAGGCTCGCGAGGGCGCCCGTCCCCACACGAGCACTCTAGAAGAGCGAGCTTTGGCGGCGGTTCGGAGTGATTCCGAAATGTTCGTAGGCTAGCTGGGTTGCTACTCGGCCGCGCGGAGTGCGGTTTAGGAAGCCGATCTGGATCAGGAAGGGCTCGTAGATTTCTTCGATGGCGTCGGGTTCCTCGGCGAGCGCGGCGCCGAGCGTATTCAAGCCCACAGGGCCGCCCTGGTACTTCTCGATGATGGTAAGCAGCAGTTTGCGGTCGACTTCGTCGAAGCCGTGACGGTCAACTTCGAGCATGCTGAGTGCAGACTGGGCGGTGGGCAGATCGATGGAGCCGTTGGCGCGCACCTGGGCGTAGTCGCGGACGCGGCGCAGCAGGCGGTTGGCGATACGTGGCGTTCCACGAGAGCGGCTTGCGATTTCGATGGCACCGGAACGATCGATGCTGACGCCGAGAATCTCGGCGGAACGTTCGACGATGACGCGGAGGTCGTCGTGGTTGTAGAACTCGAGGCGCAACAGCAGTCCGAAACGCGAGCGCAGGGGCGCGGAGAGCAGTCCGGCGCGCGTGGTGGCGCCGATGAAGGTGAAGGGCTTTACGTCCATCGTGTGCGTACGCGCGGACGGGCCCTGGCCGATCATGATGTCGAGCTTGTAGTCTTCGAGCGCGGAGTAGAGGATCTCTTCGAGCGCGGGCTGCAGGCGATGGACTTCATCGATGAAAAGCACCTGCCGGTCGCGGAGATTGGTGAGGATCGCGGTCAGGTCGCCCTTGATCTGCAACGTCGGGCCGGAGGTCTGCTGGAAGGCGGCGCCGAGTTCGTTGGCGATGATGTTGGCGAGCGTCGTCTTGCCGAGGCCGGGCGGTCCGTAGAGCAGGACGTGATCAAGCGCCTCGCCGCGGGACTTTGCCGCCTGGATTGCAATGTCGAGATTCTCTTTGACCTTGTTCTGGCCGATGAATTCCTGCAAGCGCTGCGGGCGGAGTTTGAGCTCGAAGGAGGAATCGTCCTCGACCGGGGCCGCGGAGACAAGGCGGTCTTTCAAGTTGGGATTGTCTTTAGCGGCGGACACTGAAGGGGATGGTAGCAGTTCTGAGTTCCGGGTTCTAGGTGTGGGGCGGACACTCTTGTCCGCCGCTTTGGAACCTCTTCGGCGGATGCGCAGGCCATCGGCTCAACGCTGACCTTTCGCGGACAGGAGTGTCCGCGCTACACAGTCTACTGCCCAATCACTCCCAGGCGCGCGCCCTTCAGCTTGCCGGCGTCGAACCATGCTACCTTCTGGCCGAACCAGGTTTTGGTGCCGGAGAGCTTGTACTTCTTGGCTGCCGCTGCGAAGTCGCGCGTGCCGAGCAGGTAGGCGACCGGGGTCTCGCCGAACTTGCTGAGGCGGTCGGAGAGCCAGCCTCCGCCGGAAGGAGCTGCCAGAATCACGGGCTCGCCGGGGAAGTACGCGAGTTTGCCGAAGTCTTTCTGGGTCTCGGTGAGAGGGTCGGCCCAGCCGTAAGCCTTGCGGAACAAGGCAATCGACGCATCAAGATTGTTGACGCCCAGTACGACATTCTCGATGCCGTTCACCGGCGCTCCTTGTACGCTGGCCGAAGTCTGGACGCGCCAGGCTCGCGGCGTCTGGTCTTCGATGATGAACGGCAGCGTGGAGCCCGGGGTTCCGGAGCCAACGTCAGCGGTCATCCACTCGATCGACATGCCGTCGGGGCGCTTGCGGCTGCCACGCTCGGGAGTCTTGACGGGAATGCCGGCCTTCTTCAGGCGATCCACTTCCTGCAGCAAAACGTTCGTCCCTACGGCCCATGCGCAGGTGACGGCATCCTCGGCCATAAACTTGGCCCAGTCGGAGCCTGCGGTTGCGCCCGGCTTTACCGGCGCAATCAGCTCAAGGTAAGACGCGTCATCGAAGCCAATGGCGGCCATTTGGGTAATGGCGTTGCCGTGGGGACCGCCGAGGTCCGGAGTCATGCCCACATCCGTGAAGGCTTGGCGAAGCGCGTCGAGATTCGATCCGCAGACCGATGCGTGGTCAATCTCCAGTGTTGTGGTCTTGCTTTCCTGAGTCATCGCGGGTTGGGAGGTTAGTAAGAGAGCGAGCATCGCGAAGGACAAGGGGCAGCAGATCAGGGGAATCCGCGTGGTCATGCGTGCCTCCTTAGAACGAAGAAAGACGAATGGTACGCCAGAAAGCGCTTGCTGGTGAATCTGTTTTTGGCCTTCTCTTATTCCTCTTCCTCTTTAATCTCGCCGCGCTCCGCTTTTGCCTTCTCGATAATCTTGTCCTGCAGTTGTTGCGGGACGGTGTCGTAGTGGTGCATTTCCATCGAGAAGCTGCCGCGGCCCTGAGTCATGGAAGTGAGATCGGCGCCGTAGGTGAGCATCTCGGCCATGGGCACCTCGGCCTTCACGATCGTGTTGCCACCTTTGTTGTCCATGCCCTGGATGCGTCCGCGCCGGCTGTTGAGGTCGCCCATGATGGTCCCGGCGAACTCGTCGGGCACGGTGATCTCGACGGTCATAATCGGTTCGAGCAGCGTCGGCTTGGCAACTTCCATGGCCTTGCGGAAGGCGATGCGGCCCGCCATCTGGAACGAGAGGTCGTTCGAATCCACGTCGTGGTAAGAGCCGTCGTAGAGGATCGCGCGAAAGTTCACCACGGGATAGCCGGCGAGGTAGCCGCGGGCAGCGGCGTCCTTGATCCCCTTTTCGACGGCGGGAATGAAGTTACGCGGGATCGCGCCACCAAAGATATCGTTGACGAACTCGAATTCGGCGCCGCGCGGCAGCGGCTCCATCTTGATTTTGCAATCGCCGTACTGGCCGTGGCCGCCGGTTTGCTTCTTGTGGCGTCCTTGGACGTCGGCCTTGCCGCGAATAGTTTCGCGATACGGCACCTTGGGCGCCTTCAGCACCACTTCGGCGTGGTAACGCTTTTTCATCTTCGAGACTACGACTTCGATATGCTGCTGTCCGGTGCCCGCGATCAGGAATTCCTTGGTCTGCGGATCGCGGAAGAAGCGCAGCATGGCGTCTTCTTCCATCAGCTTGTGGAGGCCGACGCCGAGCTTGTCTTCGTCAGCGCGGCTCTTCGGCTCGATGGCAAAGGTGATCGCCGGCTCGGGGAACTGCACGGCCGGATAGCGGATCGGCGATGACTTGTCGCCCAGCGTGTCGCCCGTGAGGGTTTCTCTCAGCTTCGCGACCGAGCCGATATCGCCGGCATGAAGCTCCGAGATCGGAACCGCCTGCTTGCCCTGGATCAGGGAAATGTGAGCGAATTTCTCTTGAATATTTCGATTGTAGTTCTGGAGCGATGCGTCGTTCTTCAGCACGCCGGAAAAAACCTTGAAGTAGGAAATGCGTCCGGCGAACGCATCGGACATGGTCTTGAAGACGTAGACGGAAGCGGGCTCGTTGTCGGTGCCTTTGCGTACGGCCGGCTCGGTGTTGCCCTCGGCCGTCCAGCCGGTGATGGCGTGATGTTCACTTGCGGCGGGCGTGTAGTCGACGATGAAATCCATGAGCTCATCAACGCCGATGTTGCCGAGGCCGGAGGTGAACAGCACGGGAAAAAGTTTGTCTTCGCGAATCGCTTCGTGCAGCGCCGGGACCAGATGCTCCTCGGGGATCGTGCCCGTTTCGAAGAACTCTTCCATCAACTCGTCCTTGCCTTCGGCGATCAGTTCGACAAGCCGCTCGTGAGCTTCCTTGGCGATGCCCGCCATGTCAGCGGGGATCGGGCCTTCCTTGCCTTTGCCGTTGCCGCCCATCTCGTAGGTGTAGGCCTTCATGCGGACCAGATCAATAACGCCGTTGAGACTCTTCTCGCTGCCGATGGGGAGCTGCAGCGGGGTAACTGCGCGGCCGAAGGCGTTGGTGAGCGATTCGAGGACGCGGTTGGCGTCGGCGCGATCGCGGTCCATGCGGTTGACGACGATCATGCGCGGCAGACCGATCTCGTCGCAATAATTCCAGACACGCTGGGTGACGACCTCGACGCCGGCGACGCCGTCCACGACGACGAGCGCGGCGTCGACCACGGGCAGCACCATCTTGGCCTCGTGGACGAACATGTTGAAGCCGGGGGTATCGAGCAGATTGATCTTGACCTTCGAATCCGTCTTGCCCCACTCGACAAGAGCGAGGCCGGTCGCGATGGACATCTTGCGGGCGATTTCTTCTTCGTCGTAGTCGGTGGTGGCGGAGCCGTCGTCCACGCGTAAAAGGCGCGGCGTGGCGCCAGCGGTATAGAGCATGGCGGACACCAGGGTAGTCTTGCCGGCATGCCCGTGTCCGATGAGGGCAAGGTTGCGGAGATTGGCTCCTTCGTACACTTTCACGGGTTTTCTCCTTCCGCAGGCTTACAGGAAAGGTGATAAGGCCCGGGATGAGGATGAGTACAGGCTACAGGCCAGCCCAACAACGCCTGCGAAACTTCTGATGCTAACACACGGGGTGGGGCTCAAGGAACAGGCTCTACGTGAAGTCTGAAGATTGTCGACTACAAAGTCGCGCTCTTCTCCGCAATCAGCTTCTTGATCTTCTCCACGAATTCCGCTGTGGGCATGTCTTCGGTTTTTTCTTTGCCGCGGGTGCGGACGTTGACTCTGTCGGCTGCGGATTCTTTGTCTCCGACCACCAGCAGGAATGGAACTTTCTGCATCGCGTGTTCGCGGATTTTCGCGTTCATCTTTTCGTTGCGCGCATCGACTTCCACGCGCACGCCCACCACCCGCAGTTGCGACGCTACTTCTTCCGCGTACTCCGAATGGCGCTCGGCGATCGGGATCATCGCCACCTGCACCGGCGAGAGCCAGACCGGGAACGCTCCGGCGTAGTGTTCGAGCAGGACGCCGAAGAAGCGCTCGACCGATCCGTAGAGCGCGCGGTGGACCATGACGGGCTGCTTGCGGGTGCCGTCTTCGGCGACGTATTCGAGCTGAAAGCGCTGCGGCAGGTTGAAGTCGAACTGCACGGTCGAGAGCTGCCACAGGCGTCCGATGGCGTCCACCAGCTTAATGTCAATCTTCGGGCCGTAGAAAGCGGCTTCGCCGGGGATGGTTTTGTATTCGATGTGCAACTTTTTCAGCGCGCTTTCCAGCGAGTGGTTGGCGAGGTTCCACTGGTCTTCCGTGCCGAGGAAGCTTTTTTTGTCGTTGGGATCCCAGGTGGAAAGCTCGGTCTGGAACTGGTCGAAGCCGAAGGCCTTCAGCACGGCGAGCGCAAATTCCAGGCAGCCGACAATTTCCGCTTCGATCTGCTCGGGAGTGCAGAAGATGTGAGCGTCGTCCTGGGTAAAGCCGCGGACGCGCAACAGGCCGTGCATCACGCCCGAACGCTCGTAGCGATAGACCGTGCCGAGTTCGCCCAACCGCACCGGCAGATCGCGATACGACTTCAGCGAATCTTTGTAGATCAGGATGTGGCCCGGGCAGTTCATGGGCTTCAGGCGATATTCGGCGTCGTCGAGTTCCATGGCGTCGAACATGTTCTGCGAGTAGTAGCCCTCGTGGCCCGAGGTGTAGAACAACTGGCGGCGCGCCACGTGCGGCGTGCAGACGAGCGCGTAGCCGCGGCGCAGGTACTCTTCGCGCATCCAGTCTTCCATCTCCTTACGGATGATGCCGCCCTTCGGATGCCAGAAGATCAGGCCCGGTCCGGCGAGTTCCTGGATCGAAAACAGGTCGAGCTGTTTGCCCAGCACGCGATGGTCGCGCTTCTTCGCTTCCTCGATGCCGTTCAGGTAGGCGTCGAGGTCCTTCTTCGAAAAAAACGACGTGCCGTAGATGCGTTGCAGTTGCTGATTCTTTTCGTCACCGAGCCAGTAGGCGCCGGCGATGTTGAGCAGTTTGAAGGCTTTGATCTTTCCCGTCGAAGGCAGGTGCGGTCCGCGGCAGAAATCCTGGAACTTGCCGGTCTTGTAAATCGAAATCTTTTCATCGGGCTTGGTGAACTGCTCGATGAAGTGGCACTTCATGAAGTCGCCTTCGCTCTTGAATCGCTCCAGGCCTTCCTTGTGCGGCAGAAACTCGCGGGCGTAGGGCAGGTTCTGCTGGACTAGCTCTTGCATTTTCTTCTCGATCTTCTCGATATCTTCGGGCGTGAACGCGGTCGGGCGATAAAAGTCGTAGAAGAATCCGTTCTCAGTCGCGGGACCGTGGCCGAGCTTGGTCTCGGGAAAGAGTTCGAGCACAGCCGCGGCGAGCAGGTGCGCGGACGAATGCCGGTAGACTTCGAGCGCCTCAGGGTCCTTCTCAGTGAGGATGCGCAAGTCGCTGTCTTCCTCCAGCGGCCGGGTGAGGTCGATGAGGTCGCCATTCGTTTTGGCGGCGAGAGCGGCGTCGGCGAGGCGCGGGCTGATGAACTTGGCAACGTCGAGCGCAGTGGTCCCTTTCGGGACTTCCGTGGTGCTGCCGTCGGGAAGTTTAACTTGAATGCTGTCAGACATGGATAGGCCTTGTATGGTGATGAATCCTTTCAGTTTACCATTGGCCAGGTAGGGACGGACGCCCTGTCCGTCCAGCGGGGCGAAGCCGCGCGGCTCTGTTTCTACCAGCCCACCTTCTTCCCTTTGTTCTGCTCGTCCAGCCATTTCTGCAAAGGCGCGAAGTATTCGAGGATCGCGCTGGCATCGACCTGGCGGCCGCCGGTCAGGACTTCCAGAGCGTCTGGCCAGGGTTTGCTCTGGCCCATGGCGAGCATCTTGTTGAACTTCGCGCCGGCTTCCTTCGACCCATAGAACGTGCAGTCGTGCAGCGGGCCTTTGTATCCGGACTCGCGGCAGAGGGCGCGGTAGAACTGGAACTCCAGGATGTGCGCCAGGAAATAGCGGGTGTAGGGCACGTTCGCGGCGACGTGATACTTCGCTCCCGGATCGAAATCGGCTTCACTGCGCGCCATGGGAGGCGCCACGCCCTGATATTTCAGCCGCAGAGCCCACCATGCCTTGTTGTAATCGGCGGGCGCGATCTCGCCGGAGAATACTTTCCAGCGCCACTGGTCGATCATCAGTCCAAAGGGAAGGAACGCGACGCGTTCGAGCGCCTGCTTCAGTAGTTCCGGAATATCGTTGCTGTCCTCGGGCGCGTTCTCCAGCAGTCCGACTCTATGCAGATATTCGGGCGTGATGGCCAGCGCGATCGAGTCGCCAATCGCCTCGTGGAATCCGTCATTGGCGCCATTCTGAAACATGAACGGCTGATCTTTGTAGGCCCGCTGGTACATGTTGTGCCCAAGTTCGTGGTGAATGGTGACGAAGTCCACGCCGCGCACCTGGATGCACATCTTCACGCGCAAATCGTCCATGTTGTCCACATCCCAGGCGCTGGCGTGGCAGACGACATCGCGATCGGCGGGCTTGGTGAACAGCGACCGCTCCCAGAAAGTCGGCGGCAGTGGCGCGAAGCCCATCGACGTGTAGAAGCCTTCGCCATATTTCACCATGCCCTTCGCGTCGAGCTTCTTCTTCTTCAGCAGTTCAGTTACGTTGACCCCGCCTTTGTCCTCCTGCACTCCGAGCAGGTCGTAGATGTTCTCCCACTCCTGCGCCCACGGGTTGCCGAGCAGATGCGCGGGGAGCGGGCCGTCGGGCGGAACGACGTTGGGGCCGTATTTTTCCGCCAGTTTCCAACGCACGAACGTGTGCAGCGAAAGATAGAGCGGTCTTACCTGGTTCCACAAACGCTCGAGGTCGGCGGAGAATTCTTCGGGCGTCATGTCGTAGCCCGCGCGCCACAGGGCGCCGGTGTCCTTGAATCCAATTTCTCTGGCGCCCTGATTGGAGAGATCGACGAATCGCGCGTAGCGCTGCCGCATGGGCGGCGCAATCGCGTGCCATCCCGTCCAAACTTCTTTGAGCGCCTCCGAATCGCGACTGCTGGACATCAGCTTCTCGATCGCCGTAATGTCCAGACACTCGCCGTTCTTGCGGCAGTACTTGCCCTTGCCGTAATCGGCATCGAGCGCTACGCCGATCTCGGTCATTTCGCGGCGCAGCGCGGCATCTTTGGGCGCGGGCGCCGTGAGCGAGAGCTTCAGCAGCATGAACTTTCGCGCCAGCTCGGGCGAAAGTGCGAGGCCGTCAAAACGTTTGGCCTGTTCCACCAACGCAGTCGTGACGGCGGTGTTTTCGTCAATCGCGTCGGCCGCCATGGCCTGCGTGTCGTCGGTGATGAAATTCTCCTGCACCCAGGAGGCGCGGTTTACTTTGACGCTTAAGTCGGAGAGCTGGGCCTCGGCCTTATTCATGAACTCCTGGGCTTCGGCAGTGGTGGGCGCGGTGTTTTGAGCGTAGACGTTCATGGCAAGAAATAAGAATACGAGACCAAGGGATTTCATGACACCAGACCGCGCGGTTTTCGCGGGCTGGGGTGGTTGTCGGCCGTCCAAAGGAGCGCAACTCGTCAGCGTCGCGACAATATGCTCCATCATCCGTCATAATCTCTTGTTCGCCTGGAGTGGGGACCCCGGCGAGGGCGGCCGCCCCTACGTGGTTCTTTGTGCCGAGTGCAGAGCTTCGATGGCAGACTTCACCTTCGCCGACACCTCGTCCGTATCGCGCACGGTCAACCCGGCCGTAGAGACCGGTTCGCCAACACGCATCTCCAGCGGCTGGCACTTGATGTGGTAGGTGTTCATCGGCAGCAGGTCGAAGGTGCCGACGAGCGTGATGGGAACGATATCGGCGTGCGCCTTGATCGCCAGAAAAAATGCGCCCGGCAGAAAAGGTTGAATCTGTCCATCTCGCGTACGGCCGCCCTCGGGAAAGATGACCAGCGGCATACCACTGCGCAGGCCCCTCAGCGCCGACTTGATGGCGCCGATTGAAGCTGCCGGATTCTGCTGGTTGATGCAGACTTGTCCCGAGCGTTTCAGATGCCAGCCGATGAACGGGTACGCCAGCAATTCACTCTTGAAAATGATGCGGAATTGAAATGGCAAGTTGACGTAGAGGATCGGAATGTCGAGCGCCGATGCGTGCGTGACCGCATACACACGGGGTTTGGAGTTGTCGACCTTATCCATGTCCATGCCCGTGACTTGCACCGGCGACAGGATCGTCTTCATGATGAGCCACGACCAGAGGCGGGCGCAATTGTGCTGGACGCGCCCGTTGCGGTCGAAGAGCGAGCACATCAGAGAAAGCGTGCCCATAATCAGCGTGTAAGCCCAGATCAGCGGATCAAGAATGAAATACGAGCGCAGGCGGCTGAGCCAGCCATGGCGGGTTTTGGAGTGAGCTGCGGGCCGCTTCTCAGACCACGTAGGAACAGCCGCCCCCGGCTGTTCCGCCGAGCGCAGCTCGGCGCGCTCTTTTTCCGACTCCGCAGTTGTAGCGATCTTGTTCAAAGGTTACCTATCCACAAACTTTTCGCGGGCACAGCCTGCGCTGAGCGAAGTGAGACGGGGCAAGCCCCCGTCTCTACATACATCCGTACCTAGATGCCGATGCCGAGAGTTCGCATCGCCTCTCCCACAATGTAAATCGAACCGGTAACGACGACCAGGCCGCCCGATCCAGCAATCTTTGGTCCGGCAACTTTCCGCGCTCGCTCCAAGGCCGACGCTACATCCTCGTACTCTTCAATATCAGTGTCCGACGCCACACGCGCCGCTGCCCGCCGAATCTCAGCCGGACTCGCCGAGCGTGGGTTGTTAGCGTGAGTTACGATCACGTGCGCGGCGATCGGAAACAGAATCTCAGTAATTTCCGCCACCGCCTTGTCCCGCATGACGCCGAACACCATCGTGATCTCCCGGCCGTTTTGCAGCTCCCGGTAAGCGGCCGAAAGTGTCGACCGCAGCGCCCAGGCCCCGGCCGGATTATGCGCGACATCGAGCACATACTCAGGATTGTCTCCCGCGGCCGGCACCACCTGGAAGCGCCCCGGCCAATGCGTCTCGCGGATGCCTTGTGCGATCGTCTCCGGCGTGATCTGAACTATTCCCTGATTGTGCAGTTCCCCCGCCGCCGCGATCGCCAGCGCAAGATTGCGCAACTGATGACGCCCCACCAACGGCGACTCGACCAGGATTCGTGCCCCCATCACGTCCAGCGGATACCGTTGCCACTGACCACTGGCCACTTGCCACTGACCACTGCTGAGCGACACCGGCGGCACGTATGGCACGGCATTCACTGCGCGTGCATCTGCATCCAAAATTGCGTTTCCAATCACGTCGTTGGCTTCGGGCAATTGCGGCAGCGTAACCACAATCCCGCCCGGCCGGATGATCCCCGCTTTTTCGCGCGCAATCTCGCCGACAGTTTCGCCCAGATACTTCTGGTGATCGAGCGATATGTCGGTGATGATGCTGAGGCGCGGCTCAACCACGTTGGTCGCATCCAAACGCCCGCCCATGCCGACCTCAAGCACAACCATCTCGGGACGGCTCCGGGCAAAATACTCAAAGCCCATCGCGGTCAGCGTCTCAAAGAAGCTGGGATGCCACGGCAGATCGCCTTCCCCAACCAGCCGCTCGGCAGTGCGGTCGACCACGTCATGGAGCATCGCGAAATCATCGTCGCCGATCGGTTCGCCATCGAGGCGAATCCGCTCATTTAGGCGAACCAGATGGGGCGAAGTGTAGAGCCCCGTCTTCAGCCCGGAAGCCTGCAGGATGGATGCCAGAGTAGCGGCCGTCGAACCCTTGCCGTTGGTGCCAGCGACGAGCACAGTTGGAAAGCGATTTTCCGGATGCTCTAGTGCCGCGAGCAGCACGCGAATGTGCGCCAGATCGAACTTGTGCGATGGCGTCTGCGCCAGCTCGTGGCCCAACGCGTACATCTGCGCGACTGCGGTTTCGTAGGACATCGGTCGTTAGTCGGTAGTCGTTCGCGAACTCCGGAAGGACTCGTCGTTCGCGGGAGCGGGCACATTTAGGGTAGCAAGTCCGGCCAACAGTTTCGACTTTCTCTCATCGGACGGCGGCGGATCGAGGTCCAAGCGCTTCCCAAGCCCTCGAATGAGGGAAAGGATACCAGCTTGTAAGGGTGGTTATAGCGAATCCAGAGTTGCTGCGACCGCATGCAACTGCCGAGCTGCGCTCGGCTTGGACGGCCGGGGACGGCCGTCCCTACTTGGGTGGTGCGGGTGGCCGCACTTGAGCTGGGGTGGGGCTCCTTTCAGAGTTAAAATGGAGCGAAGGCCGGGCCACCCGCCTGCGAAGGGTCGCTTGATAGGCATGAAGTTGCTATGAAGACGACGAGGCTCACTGTCGCACTCCCTGTTTTCATGACCTTTCTCATAACTGAGGCAGCTTTCACGTTCGCGGCTGCCTCGGATCTTCCTCGAGGCGATGGTGCTTCGCGTGTGCTGGTCGAGTTGTTCACTTCCGAAGGGTGTTCGAGTTGTCCTCCCGCCGATGCCCTGCTCGAGAAGTTGGATGGATAGCAACCGATACTGGGAGCTGACGCGATTGTTCTTAGTGAACATGTGGACTACTGGAACCACGATGGCTGGAAAGACACTTACTCGTCGAGTTTTTTCACCGCTCGGCAAGGCGATTATGAGCACCGCTTTAGATTAAGCACCCCTTACACCCCCCAAATGGTGGTTGATGGCTCCACACAACTGAACGGGAGTGATGCCCGTGCCGTGGGTCGCGCTATCGAAACCGCCCGTAGCCATGCCAAGATTCCGGTTCGGATTCTTTCCGTTTCTCTGGCGAATCCAAAAACGCTCCGCGTTCACCTCGAGGTTGAGGCGTTGCCTGGAGACTTCAAGGCCCGCAAAGCCGACGTCTTCGTTGCGGTTGCACTCAATCGCGCGGAATCCCAACGTTTTGGGCGGCGAGAACAAGGGTCGCGACATTCATCATGTCGCTGTGGCCGAGAGTATCAGCAAAGTTGGAACGGTGGAGAAGGGGAAGAACTTTGATCGTGGTGTTCTTGTGAAAGTCAAATCCACGCCTGATCCTGCGAATTTGCGCTTGATTGCTTTCGTTCAGGAATCCGATGCCGGAGAGGTAGTCGGGGCATCGCTGCTGATCGGGGGTTTGCTAACGACCAACGACGAACGACCAGCCAGTGCCTCTACGCCGCCTGCACCATAAATTCCAGCGCCCGCGCGATGTACGCCTTCAACTCCTTGCGCGCGACCACGGCATCGAGCATTCCGTGTTCCAGGAGAAACTCGGAGCGCTGAAACCCTGGCGGCAGCTTTTGCCGGATCGTCTGCTCAATCACTCGCGGCCCGGCGAAGCCAATGAGCGCGCCGGGTTCAGCGATGTTGAGATCGCCCAACATGGCAAACGATGCGGTCACGCCGCCCGTGGTGGGATCGGTTAAAAGGGAAATGTACGGAACCCGCCCCGCGTCTAAGCGCGCCAGCGCGGCGGAGATCTTCGCCAGTTGCATCAGGCTGACCACGCCTTCCATCATGCGTGCGCCGCCCGATGCTGAAACGATGATGATCGGCGTCCGCGTTTCAATCGCCTTCTCAATCGCTCGCGTAATGGCCTCGCCAACCACCGCTCCCATGCTCCCGCCGATGAACGAATATTCCATCGAACTCACGATCACCGGCCGCCCGTTCAGCTTGCCGCGCGCATTGATGATGGCATCTTTTAGGCCCGTGTCAGCCTTGGCCTGCTTCAGCCGTGAGGAGTACGCTTTCAGGTCCACAAACTTCAACGGGTCGGTGGAGACGAGATTGCTGTCGAAAACGTCGTATTTGTTGTCGTCGAGAAGCTGCGCCAGGCGGGCGCGGGCGTCGATGCGGAAGTGTTTGTCGCACTTCGGGCAGACGTTGAGATTATCTTCGAGGTCCTTCTTCCAGATAATCTGGCGGCAGTTGTCACACTTCACCCACAGGCCCTCAGTGCGTACTTTCTTCTCGCCCGAAGTGTCCAACTCACCGGATTGTCGCTTGAACCAAGTCATGGGGAATTTGTAATTTGGCAATTTTGTAATTTGGCAACCTAAACCGCGGCCACGCTCAAAGGATTTCAAATTACCAAATTACAGATTACAAAATTACCAATTCAATACTCGATTCCTCTCTGCGCCATCACGCCTTTCTCGTAGGCGTGCTTTACCTGGCGCATTTCAGTCACGGTGTCGGCAAGCTCGACAATTGTCGGATGCGCGTTCCTTCCGGTCAAGATGACATGCACCATCTCCGGCTTCCGCTCCAAAGATTCCACCACTTTCGCCGGGTCCAGCATACCGTAGCTGATGGCGTAATTGATTTCATCGAGCACCACCAGGTCCCATTCGCCGGACTGGATCGCTTTCTCGGCCTCGGCCCAGGCCTCCTCCACCATCCGCACATCTTCAGGGTCCGGTTTCTCGGCGCCGACTTTTACGAAGCCTCGTCCCATCTGCTTCAGGATGAACTTGTCACCGAAAGCCTTGACCGCATCGAGTTCGCCGTAATGCCACGAGCCCTTCAGAAATTGCAGCATCAGGACGCGCATCCCCTGCCCAACGGCCCGCAGCGCCGTCCCCATGGCCGCGGTGGTCTTCCCCTTGCCCGGCCCGGTATTCACGATGATGAGACCACGGCGAAGATCCGACATAAGACCGAGTCCCTGATTGTACGCGGATAGGAATGACCATGCTGAGGAATTTGCAATATGGTAATTGTGTAATTTGGCAATTCTAAAGCCTAAGCTCACACCCCAACCGAGGGGTTCAAATTACCAAATTACAGATTACACAATTACCAATTGATGAGTGGGCGGACGGTTTTGGCTTCCGTCCGCCTCGAGTCCAACGGGGGGTAGATCCTTTACGGCATTTCGACGACTCGTTGCAGCTTCGGCTGACCTTCGCCTTTCGCTGCGCCCGGATCCTCGGCGCCCAGCAAGCGCGCTGCGACCCGCAGAGCGTCCATCTCTTTGCGGACCCGCAGCAGCTCCTGCTCCTTCATTCGTAGTACGTCGTACGGATTTTTCATTGGGGGAGGGCCTCGCCAACAAATTCAGACTTGTTTCGCCTGTCAAGAAATACAGTAAGCCAATTTCGCGCTCCCGTGAAGCTGCCAGAGGTGCATCGGGGCTGGGAATCGAGTCTCGCGAGAATGGGGCTGACTGGCCGCTGCCCCGTTACCATAAAGTTAATGTCCCAAGTGATAGGGATGATTCTTAAGAATGGTGAAAGCACGGTAAAGCTGCTCCACCAGAACCACGCGCGCCAGCTCGTGTGGCAGCGTCATCTTTCCCAGGGACAGCGTAAACCCGGCGTGGCGCCGCGCTTCTTCACTGAAGCCGTCGCTGCCGCCAATCGCAAACAGCAGCGGCGTCGCGTTCACCCGCTCGTGCTCCAGGAACTCGGCCAGCTCTTCGGATGAAAACTGTTTCCCCCGCGAATCGAGCAGAACCAGCTTGTGCCGTTCTTTGTTCTGCCGCTGCCGCCGCTCGCCGCTCGCCAGCGACAAAATTGCGGCTTCGTCTTTCAATGCCAGACCCGCAACGTCACAATAGCGCGAGATCCGTTTCAAATACTCCTCGGTCAGAGCCTCGATCGCCGGCGCTTTCGTCTTCCCGATCCATGCCACTTTGATCTTCACAAGGATTCCGCCGCTTAGGCTTTTCCCGACGCCAGAACCACGTCGGCGCCGAACCGGATCTCATCCCCCACGCGATACCGCTCGATCGCCGCCTTCGCCTCAGCGCGGATCACCGGCCACTCTTCCGCCCGCACCCGTTCCAGCATCGGCCGGAACGGAGCTGCCACGGCGCAGGCGTAATCGAAAACTTCTTCCGCGTCTCCCGGCCAAGTCCAGGGCAGATTCCGAGTCGACTCCTCGACCTCGTGAAATCCCGCGGCGCTGAGCCCCTCTGAAAGAGAGCCCGCGGACGAAAATCGAAAAGGATCGGATCCTCCAGGTTGAAGCACGGTTCCACCCACATGCCGGTGCACAATCTTCATCGTGGTTTGCCAATAGGGTTGTTCCATCGGACCCCAGGCGGCAAAGCAGGCACGAGCTCCGGGCTTCAACACCCGGCGCAGTCCCGCCAGGGCTCGATGGGCGTCGCTGAAAAACATCACCCCAAAGCGGCAGGTGGCGAGATCAAAGGTCTGGTCGGCAAACGGCAGATGGTGTGCGTCGGCCTGCTGGGTCGTGAAGTTTAGGAGTTTCTTGTTCCGGGCTCGCTCGGCGGCAATGTCGAGCAGTTCCGAACTCTGATCCACCGCTGTGACCGAACCCTGGGGACCAACGCGCTGCGCCAGACTGATCCCAGGTTCGCCGGTGCCGCTGGCCAGATCGAGAACACGCATGTCAGGGAACGGACGCGAGTATTCAACCAAAGCTTCTGTGACCGCGTTGCCCAGCGCCGCCGATTTTGCCTTCCACTTTTCTGCGGCCACCAGGCGGAAAGAGGAACTCCACGGGGCTGGATTCGAAGCGGACACTTCAGGCCTTCTTTTTACGCGTCATCTTCGGCGCCGGGGAGGCGGTTTTGCCAGTTGTCGGTTTGACAACCGCCGCCCGCCGCAGCTTCGGTTTCGCGATCAATTCCGCTGGCTCCAGCCGCTTCGCCGACTTCCACAGGCGTTCCAGGTCGTAGAACTGGCGCGCTTTCTCGGAGAAAATATGGACGACGAAGTCCACGTAATCGAGCAGCACCCACTCCGCCTGTT
This sequence comes from Terriglobales bacterium, assembly GCA_050018355.1. Classification (GTDB taxonomy): domain Bacteria; phylum Acidobacteriota; class Terriglobia; order Terriglobales; family Acidobacteriaceae; genus Acidiflorens. The sequence continues at coordinate 23,263 of JBEKAF010000035.1, forward strand.
TGTAGCCCTCGGAGTGAGTCACGCGGAGGCCCAGTGCCTCCAGCCGCTCGTCCACCGCGTCGGCAATCGCCTGGATTTGCCGAGGATTGGTCCCGCTGCACATCACAAAGTAGTCGGTGAACGCTCCCGAATCCTTTTCCAGTTCGAGAACCGTGACATCGTCAGCTTGTTTGTCTTGGCAGGCGAGGATGGCTGCGCTCACTTGCAGTTTGAGGTCGTCCTTTTTCTTCATACGCGCTCATTGATTGTAACCCGCCCCGCGGTAGAGACGCGGCTTGCCGCGTCTCAGCTGCTGCCAACCACCACAACCCACGTAGGGACGGCCCGCCCTCCTTCGACTTCGCTCAGGACCCGTCCAATCGAGCACAGCTCGGCAGCGCAGCGCGCATCAGCAACGCCCGAGCCAGGCGCCCAGCTCTTTACTCCTCCAATCGCTTCCCACGGTACAGCCCGTGCTTCCGAATGTAATCCACCACGCGCGGGTCTAGCCATCGTGTCAACGGCTTGCCCTGCGCCGCCGCCACCCGAATCGTGGTCGCGGAGACGCTCTGGTGAACGCCTTCCAGCAAGTGCAGCGTGACCCCGGGAAGAACCAGATCGCCTTTTGCCGGCTGCTTGCGAAACGGACGAGTCACCGCCGCCGGAGGCCGCAAGTCTTCCGGCAACGACTCGGCCACGTCCCGCAACGAATATCCGGGACGGCTGGCCACGATGAAATCGCATTCCGCCAGCAGCGCGCGCGCCTCGTGCCATTGTGCGACGTCGCGGAAGGCGTCAATTCCGACCAGAAAAAAAAGCCGGTCCGATTTCTTGAGCGTTTGTTTCAAGCGTCGCACCGTATCGATCGAATAATTCACGCCACCGGACGTAGCCTCCAGCAACGACGGCACGAATCCCCGTTCGTCCTGCGTTCCGAGCGCCACCATGGCATAACGATGGATGAACGCTGTGAGCGGCTGTTTCTGCTTGTGCGGAGGAACATTCGCCGGCACAAACAGCACCTGCCGCAGAGAGTAGCGGCTGGCGGCCGCCTGGGCCAGTGCCAGATGTCCGCGATGTATGGGGTCGAAGCTGCCGCCGAAAAGCCCGATATTCATTCCGATGTTCCCTGCCCGATTTTTCCTGCGCCGCCCCGTTAGTTTCGTCGTTTGCTGGTCACTGTTGCAAGTCCTGTTGCCAGACTATGTTCCCCGTTCGCCTTTTTGTACCAGCGAGTTTTGCGGAAAACGGCATCTGAGATTAGGCTGTGGACAAGGCGGTTCCTTTTCTCTCGACGTTGCCCCCAGGTGTGCCTGGCAGGTGTACCTCTGGCCACTGTGCCGCCAGGAAAATGCGGTGGACTGGCGTAACTCGCTCTGCGCGCGCTCCGCGCATAGCATGAGGCCATGCGAATGAAGCTCCCCCTCATCCGCAGCTTGGCAGTAGCTCCGGCGCGGGCCCCTATCCTGCGCTACGGAGTCGCTCTCCTCAGCACCGTCCTGGCGCTGATCCCAACACTGTTTTTCTCCGATATCGCGGAGAGCCGCCTCGTCATCTTCGCTGTTGCCGTGATGGTCAGTGCCTGGTACGGAGGATGGAAGCCCGGACTCGCCGCCACCTCTTTTGCGCTTACCGTCAGCGCCTACTATTCGTTCACAGGAGAGCCGACTCCACGCGAGTATCACAAGGCGATCGCGCACCTCGCCTTGTTCTTCGCCGTGGCCCTGCTGATTTGCTGGTTCAACGCCGCCCTCCGCGCTACCCAGGAAAGCTTGCGCTGGTCCGAGAGCAACTTTCGCTCGCTGGTGATGAACGCGCCTTACGGCATCTGCCGCTGCGACGCCCTCGGAATCCTGCAGGACGCAAACCCCGCGCTGGTGGCTATGTTTGGTTATGACAGCGCCGCCGAGCTCACAGGCAGACATCTGGGAAGCCTGTACGCCGATGCCCAGCAATGGTTTCAAACCGCCGATTATTTTCACGCCCGGAAGGAATTCAACAACCTGACCACCGAGTGCGTCGGCAAGGATGGCTCAGCCATCGTGGCGCGCATTTCCGGACGCTCAATTCCGAACGGCAAAGACGGAAGCACCTTCGAGATTTTTATGGAGGACGTTACCGAAACCCGCACGCTGGAGCTGCAACTGCGTCAGGCGCAAAAGATGGAAGCGATCGGCCGCCTCGCCGGCGGCATCGCACACGATTTCAACAACCTGCTGATGGTGATCTCCGGCTACTCCGAGTTTCTGCTCGAGCGTCTCGGATCCGATCCCCGGCTCCGGGGCCCGGCGCAGGAAATCTCCAATGCCACGCAGCGCGCCACTTCCCTGACCCGGCAATTGCTGGCCTTCAGCCGCAAACAGATGCTTGCCCCCAAGGTGCTCGACCTGAATGAGGTGGTGGCCGAGAACCTGAAAATGCTCACCCGCATGATCGGCGAGGATATCGATCTGGTCATGGTTCCGGGCCCTGGGCTCGGCGCCGTCCGCGCCGATCCCAGCCAGATCGACCAGGTCATCATGAACCTTGCCGTGAACGCTCGCGACGCCATGCCGCAAGGCGGCAAGCTCACCATCGAGACCGCCAACGTCGCGCTCGACGAAAACTTCGCGCGTACTCACGCCCCGCTCTCCGCAGGCGACTACGTCATGCTTGCCATCAGCGACACCGGCGTCGGGATGGACAATGAAACCCAATCTCGCATCTTCGAGCCTTTCTTCACCACCAAGGGTGCCAAGGGCACCGGCCTCGGCCTCTCTACGGTGTACGGCATCGTGAAACAGAGCGGCGGCTTTATCTTCGTCGACAGCCAGCCGCAGCGCGGCACCGCCTTCCGTGCCTATTTCCCGCGCGTCGATGGCCGGGAAGGCGCCGCCGCCGCGCAGGACTCTCTCGGCCTTCCCCGTGCCGAGCGTGGGCAGGAGACCATCCTCCTTGTCGAAGATGAAACCAATCTCCGCCGTCTCGCCCGCCAGTATCTGGAAACGCAGGGCTACAAGATTCTCGAAGCCGAAGACGGTGCCGCTGCTCTGCAATTCGTCGCCGGCCACCAGGGCGCCATCGACCTCCTGCTCACCGATGTCATCATGCCCGGGATGAATGGCCGCGAATTAGCCGCGCGCGTCACTGAGTTGCTCCCGGACGTCCGGGTGCTCTACATGTCGGGCTACACCGAGAATGCCGTCGGTCTGGACGGCACGCTCGATGCCGGCATTAACTTGCTCCAAAAACCATTCAGCCTTCCCGCGCTGAAAGATCGCGTCCGCGAGGTGCTGGATTCCGAGCCCATCCCCCTGGAGGTCGCGATGTCATTCCGCACCGGTTCAAGCGTTCTTGAAAAGAAGGTTCCACCGTTCCGAGCTCGCCGTTTCAATCTCCACGTTCCGCTGCGCTATCGTCCGCTCGGTGAAAAGAGCTGGCGCCCCGGCACCACCGAGAACATCAGCCGCTCCGGCTTGCTGTTCCAGGCGCAGGAATTGCTCCATCCGCACGCACAACTGGAGATTAGCCTCGTGCTCCCGGCAGAAATTGCCGGGCTCACGGCCACCGAAGTCATCTGTCGCGGAGAAGTGGTCCGCTCCGTCGAAGCCCAAGGGCAGGGTGTGACCCCCGCCTTGGCCGCAAAGATTCTCCAATACCACTTCCAGCACGGCGCGCACGTCGGCGAAGCATAAAGTGTGGCGCGGACACTCCTGTCCGCGGATCCTTATCTGTTCCGGGCCTGCGGCTCTCCCGGTGACCAATCCGCGGTTACTTTCGATACCCGGCTCACCTTGGACAAACGCCCTCCGGGGCTGTTACATTGCGGCCAGTACCATTGCATCAGTTGCATCAGTCAGTGAGGTTAGCAATGTCCCTGGTCGTGAAACTGGAAGACGATCTCGGCGAACGCAGCGAGTGGGTTATGCTGCACGGCGTGGTTCCAGTCACCAGCCATGCCGATTTCCTGCTGCTCAGCGGCATTGATCCGTTCGGCAAAACCGTGTTCAATCACCTGCAGATGGAAGCCTTTCTCCAGGAATGGGATCGTGCGAAAGATCGCGTGCGCGATGACTCTCAGTTAGAAGCCTGGGAAAAGGTGAAGCACATGGCGGAAACCTGCCGCCACGACCGCGACCTATATCTGCGCTTCGTCGGCAACTAAGTGCTCGCGCACCCCGCGTCCACTACCGGATCACATGGATCCTGACGCCCAATTTCAGGTTCTTCCACGATTTGTCGGCCGTGTACACGGGGGCCTTAAGCGCAAGTCCAAGAGCTAAACAGGCCCGGTCTCCCAATGACAACCCGAGGGCGCGGGGTTGGGCAACCAAGCTTCCTGCAATTCTCGCGTGCTCGTCAGTGAAAGGCGCTGCCTCCCGAATGGGGCTGAGAGTATCTTCCCACGCTTCATCGGGTGCGCCGCCCGCGCTTACGAGTTTGGTCTGCACTTCGGCGAGATTGACCGTGCTGCAAGTGGCGTTGCTCAATAGTTCCGGAGTCAGCTTGTCCGCCCCCGGCTCATTGTTGAGCAGCGCGAGAACGGCGGAAGCGTCCAGCACGACCCTACTCATGTTTGGCTGCCTCGCAGCGTTCGGCAATGAGTTCGCCGGCCAGCGACCTGCCGGGTTTTATGTATCGCCGGATGCGCCGCTGCGCCCGCTCGATGCGCCGTTTCAGCGTCGTGATTCGCAATTCGTCATCCTCGATTCGCAGCACCACCTCATCGCCGGCGTTGATACCCAGCGCCTTGCGAAAAGAAGCGGGGATCACCACTCGGCCATTTTCATTGACCCGCAGTCGGGCTTCCGTATCCATTGTCACACCTTCCAAGATATGACACAATCATATCACAATGTCATTCTCGATAAGACGCGACAACGCCGCCAGTTTGCAGCACGCACCTGCTAGTTCTCCGGCAGATTCGCCTTCAGAAACTTCACCACGTTCTCTCCCATAATCATCCGTATCTCCTGTTCGGAATACCCCGCTTCCAGCATTGCATCGGTGATTTCGACCAATCCGGTTGTGTCAAAGGGAGCCGTGACGGCTCCGTCGAAGTCCGAACCGAGCGCCACATGTTCCACGCCCACCCGGTCGGAAACATACCGCATCGCTTTCACAATCGCCCGCGCATCGCTGCCGCAAGTCGCGGTGTCCCAATACCCGATGCCGATCAATCCCCCCTTTGCCGCCACCGCTCGAATCTGATCGTCGCTAAGGTTCCGGTTGTTGTCGCATGTGCCTCTTACGCCCGTGTGGGAAACGACCAGCGGACGGCTCGCAATCGCCATAACATCTTCAATCGTCTTTGCCGACGCATGCGCCAGGTCCACGATCATGTGCCGGGCTTCCATTTGCCGCACCCACTCGCGGCCTTTTTCCGTGAGGCCGGTTTTATGAACTCCCGCCGCCGATCCTCCAATATCGTTATCGAAAAAATGGCTGGGCGACATCATCCGGTACCCGGCGCGGTACAAAAGGTCGAGATTCTCCAGCTTGCCGTCGAGCGCGTGCGCCCCTTCGATCGAAAGCAATCCGGCCGTGAGCCTGCTATTGAGACGCCGGCGTTCCAGGTAGCTGGAAAGATCGGCAGCACTCTCAATCACCACGAAGCCGCCTCGCGAACCGCGCGCGAATTGATGCAGACGCCGCGCCTGATACAAGGCCCGCTCCGTCAGGCTGTTCCAGGTTGCGGGCGGCCAGCGATCCACAATCGCCAGCCAGAAAATGTCATCGCTCTTGTCATCATTGCTCTCAATGTTCAACCCGTGCGGGCTCTTGGTGGGGAGCGAGAACACTTGCAATGCAACGTTGCCGTCAGCGAGGCGCGGAATGTCTACCTGCCCGTAGGCGCTGCGCTCCAGCAGATCGCGGCCCCACAAAAGCGAATCGGCGTGAAGATCGGCGATCGTGAGCTCTTTGTGCAGATTCAGCGCCCGCTCGGATGCCCTGTACGGCGGCTTCTTCACCAGCTTGTTCTGCTGCTCGTCCACCAGCCGCGGGATCGTCACGAAGAACGCGACCACGATGCACATGACCAGCAAAGTGATTTGAACCGACCGTCTGCGCACAAAACCTCCCAATGTTCGAGGTAACCCGGCACTTAGTGTGTACTTACCGAGCGTGGATAACTAGCAGTCCGCGGTGTAAGTGAGATTCGTATCAGGGCAGGCCTTCAGGCTGCCGCAATTGCATTAGGATCGACGCGCCTTCAGGCGCTGGATTTCGAAATTCGAGTTTCACCACAGGCTCCTTGACGTGGAATCACTTCGACAGCGATCCCAGCGCCTCGCGAAACAGCACGTCAAAACTCTGAGGACTCTTGCCGCCCCGCGCCGCCAGCAGCGCCTTATCCGCCGCCGCGCGCGGATAGCCCAGATTTACCAGCGCGGAAATAACATCTTCCTCCACCGGGCTCGCCAGCGCAGCGCTCATTGCGGACGCTCCAGCCGGCGCCGGCAGCTTGTCGCGCAGCTCCAGCACCATGCGCTCCGCCGTCTTCTTGCCGATTCCCGGAATGCGCGTGAGCCGCGCCAGGTCGCCTCCGCGAATCGCTCCCACCATCTCGTCGACCGGCATCCCGCTCAGGATCGTGATCGCGAGCTTCGGACCAATCCCGCTGACCGTCAGCAGCTTTTCGAAAAGCTGTTTCTCCGCAAGACGCAAAAATCCGTACAAGCTCAGCGCATCCTCGCGCACATGCGTGTGGATGTGGAGCGCGACTTCAGCGCCTGCCGTCGGCATTTCCGTGAACGTCGGCACGCTGATCGCAACGTCATAGCCGACCCCGTGCGTCTCCACGATCGCCTGGTTCGGATGTTTCGCCAGCAGCGTTCCTCGAAGATGAGCAATCATCGCGCCTATTGTACGGCAGCCCAGCTGGCGTGTGGGGACGGGCGCCCTCGCCCGTCCAAGCCGAGCGCAGCTCGGCCTCGCCTCTAGTCCTGCCGGGCGAAGCCCGCCAGTTTCTCCCGCCGCGCGCCGCGCGAGTAAAAATACACTTTTCCTTTCCTTTCCACAGGAAGTTTCGCCGCTCCACAGTTTTTACACAACGGAGCCGCACTTTGCCGTTGCGTTAATTTTCCCCCTGCCGCAAAGTGCTTGCAGTCAAAGGCGTGAGATGTTCTGAATCTGTTCCGACAAGGGTTCAGCGTTGCCGGTGATTTTCTCGAGAGTGAATCGCCGGGGGAAATTCGGTGCATGTCCAGTGTGCCGGTGCCTAGGCTTCGCGGCCTCCTAAGAAATCCTTCTTCCAAGGAGGATGGAAGCGCTGAATCGTAACCCTGAGGCGCAAGCCTCAGGTGAGCATCGAAAGCATGGCACTTTTCGGAGTGCAGTTGCGCGATGATCTTTCGCCACGGCGAAAGGCGGCAGTCAGAACGTCCGCGACAACAATGCGGCTTGGGTGGCTGGCCCAGGCCGCATTTGTTTTTGATGTCTCAGCTCGTCTTTTTCTCTGTAACAATTCGCGGCCGGAATTCCAGCTTGACTCCCTCAAACGTTCTCCGAGTAACCGAAGGGCGAAATCAAATGAAAACCTCAGCGTTGCTGGTGGTGCTCCTCCTGGCTCTTATCTCTGTTCCATCCATCGCCCAGGCTCCCGCCGAGTGGCGAGACAATCTCGCCGACCACATCACCGGAACCTGGAAGGTCGAGGGACAAGTCCTGGGTCGCGAGGCCCATCATGAAGTCAACGCCGAGTGGGTGCTGAATCACCAGTTCCTTCGTATCCACGAAAAGACTGCAGCGACCGCGCCCGCCTCCGAGAACCGGTACGAAGCGATCTGGTTCCTCGGCTGCGACGCAGTCAGCGAGCGTTACGTGCTCCACCTCCTCGACGTCTTCGGCGGACGCTACTCCGAAACACTCGGCTACGGTGCCCGCAACGGCAACGAGATTCGTTTCGTCTTCGAGTACCCCGACGGCCCCTTCCACACCACATTCCGCTGGTCTCCGGAAAATACAACTTGGCAGTGGCTGCTGGAGCAAAAAGACAAGGACGGCAAATGGACCACGTTTGCCGATCTCAAACTCACGCCAGCGCCGAAGTGATGGTGTATGGACGAAGTATGTATATGACTGATAATAATTATATTATGTACTATTGTACGTTATCCTCCACTTGGCAGACAATTATATGATATATTATCGTAACATCGGGGGATAGAACGTGAGCACATCTGCACGGCTGACACGTCAGAAAATCTCGACCACAATCTCGCCCACGGCGCTCTCGTATCTGGAACGGCTCATCGAGAAGGGCGAGGTCCAGAATCTCGCCGAAGCGATTGACCTGGCAATCGACCGACTCCTTGCCTTCGAGAACCGCGAACGACTGGAAAACGACACGGCTGCGTATTTCGCGAACCTCACCGAGAAAGAAGCCGCCGAGGAACGGGCTCTGGAGACAGCGCTGTCACAGAGTGCTGTGGAGATCGACGTTGACAACTAGTGTGTTTCCCAGGCGTGGCGAGATTTGGACTGCGAATCTTAGCAACCCGCCCGTCCGTCACTGGGTGTTGGTCGTTTCGCTGGACGGAAGAAACCTCAGCGACAGAAGAGACACGGTGCTAATCGTTCCCCTCAGCAGCAGCGGCCCGGAGGGAGCAACGGTCGTCCCGCTACTCCCTGGAGAAACAGGACTCCCAGGCCCCTCGTTCGTGAAGGGCCACTTCATCCAATCCTTCCCCAAGCGCGGGTTGATTGGCCGCGAGAGACGCGTCCTGTCGAACACCCGAATGCGTGAAGTGGTGATGGCAATCCGCCGCAGCTTCGACCCGGATGCGCCCTGGCCGGAGCGGTAGGTTACAGGGTAGATGGCTGTGATTATCCCCTTTTCCTCACCCGTCAACGTCAATGAGCTGATATCCACAGTTTTTCCGGATCGTAAACGCCCCTGCTATATTCCCCTCAGCGCCTTCCCACCCTCATAATCACTACGGGACCGGTGTGCGCCGTCAATGACTTCGACTTCCTCCGACAACTTCAAAGAATCCCTCAAGCAGCAGGCGGATATCGTCCGCATCGTCGGCAACTACGTCAAGCTGAAGAAGGCTGGGGCGCAGAACTTCTCGGGGCTGTGTCCCTTTCATGCCGAGAAGACGCCTTCGTTTTCGGTGCATGCTACGCGGCAATTTTTTCACTGCTTTGGCTGCGGAGAGTCGGGGGATGTCTTCACCTTTATCCAGAAGGTCGAGAACATCACTTTCCCCGAAGCCGTCCGGCTGATTGCTCAGAAGCTTGGCGTGCCGATGCCCAAGGTCAGCTTTTCCAGTCCGGCGGAGGCGCGCGACGCTCAGGTTCGCATGGCGCTGCTGGACGTGCATGTGCGCGCTGCCGCGTTTTTTCAGGAATGTCTGCGACGCCCCGAAGGGGCGAATGCCCGCGAATACCTGAAAAGTCGCGGCCTCGATGCGGAAACGATTGCGCGCTTTCGGATCGGCTACGCTCCCGACTCCGGCTTCCTGCTGCGCGATGCCTTACGGCGCGAGTTTGATGAGGAGTTGCTGCGGGAGAGTGGCCTGTTTTCGTGGAAGGAAAGCTCTCAGCTCTCAGCTCGAAGCTCGCAAGGAAAGCAGGTCCTTCGCTCCGCTCAGGATGACAACAAAGCGGAGGGTGACAAAGGGGAGCTAAACGATCATCGTGAGCCAGTTGCTGAGAGCCGAGAGCTGAGAGCTGAGAGCCTCGCGCCAGATGACAGTAGCCAGAAGCTCGCAGCTCGAAGCTCGCAGCCTGAAGCTCTCGCCATCTATTCCAAATTCCGCAATCGCGTGATGTTCCCGATCTGTAATGACCAAGGCAAAGTAACTGCCTTCACCGGACGCACGCTTTCTACCGATGAGAAGGCAGGGCCGAAATATCTAAATTCTCCGGAGACGGCGATTTACTCGAAGTCGCGCGTGCTGTTCAATCTGGACAACGCGAAAGAAGCGATTCGCAAGCTCGAGTACTCCATCCTGGTCGAAGGGCAGATGGATTGCATTTCGGTGTACGCGGCTGGCTTCCACAATGTGATTGCGAGCTCGGGCACCGCGTTCACCGAGCTGCAGGCGAAATTGCTCGGGCGATTCTCGAAAAATGTGGTGGTCAACTTCGATCCCGACACGGCCGGGGCCCGCGCTACGGAGCGGACGCTCGGCTTGCTGGTCGAAGAAGAATTCAACATCAGGGTTCTCACGCTGGAGACTGGATTCGACCCCGATCTGTTCATCCGCCGCAAAGGGAAGGACGCTTATGGCGCGGCGCTCAAGAACTCGCAGAAATATTTTGATTATTTGATCGATCGGGTGCGCGCAATGTTTCCGGTGCGGAACTCGGAGAGCAAGGTCAAGGCCGTCAACCATCTTCTTCCGCACATTCAGCGGGTGCCGAGCCGGATCGTGCGCGATGAACTGGCGCTGGAGATTTCGCAGAAGCTGGGAATTGATTCCGCCGTGCTGCGCCAGGAATTGAAGCATGCCGCCACCACTCGCTCCGCGACCCAGGTCAAAGCCACGGCTGAGGCGCAAGTCACCGGTGCGGAACGCGTCTTGATCCGGGCGCTGGCTTCGGCCACGCAGATGCAGGCTGGCGGAGCGCGGAGTTCGGCTCGCGACGGGGCGGACGAGGAATTCGATCCGGCGCGGCAGGCGCAATATGCGCTGCAATCGGAACAGCTGTATGAGGGGCTGGCTTCGCAGTCGTTGATGGAGGCTCTGCTGGAGGCGGGGACCGAGACGGTGGACGTTCTGGCGCTGCCGAAGACGGAAGAAGATCGGCGGCTGTTGGCCTCGATCCTCATGCACGAGGAGGAAGAGCTGACGCCCGAGACGGTGGAAGGTGCGGTGCGAGCTTTGCGGAGGATTTATCTGCGGCGGCGGCTGGAGGAAGTGCAGCTCGGCTTGCAACGTCCGGGGCTCCCCCTGGAAGAAAGACAAGCGCTTTTGCAGGAAAAGGTGCGTTTCAAGCGGTCCCTGATGGATCCTGGACTGGGGGACCCGGGCAGCAAGGCGTCCTAAGTTGGAACGAAATCGGGTTGAGCCACGGACAGAGCCTGCCCTGAGCGAAGTCGAAGGGAGTGTCCGCGCCACACACGCAAGTGGCTCTACACAATCTTCAGACGACGGTTGAATGAAATCCATGGAATTCAGACTGACTGAAACCGAAGTGCGCGTGCTGGGGGCGCTGATCGAAAAGGACATCACTACGCCGGAATACTATCCGCTGTCGCTGAACGCGCTGGTGAATGCGTGCAGTCAGAAGTCGAATCGCGATCCAGTGATGCAGTTGGACGAAGACGCGGTGCGCGATGCGCTGGACGGTCTGCAGGAGCAGCGCATGGCTGGACCCGCGCGCGGCGCCGACAGCCGCGTAACCAAGTACGAGCAGCGGTTGCAGGAGGTGTTTAACTTCACACGTGCGGAGATTGCGGTGCTGTGCGTGTTGCTGCTGCGCGGTCCGCAGACGCCGGGCGAGTTGCGCGGACGCGCCGAGCGCATGCACCGCTTCGAAGCGCTGGAGGATGTGCAAGCGGCGTTGCAGAAGTTGATGCAGCGCGAGCCGCCACTGGCGAAAGTGCTGCCCCGGCAGCCGGGCACGAAAGAAGCTCGATATGCACATCTGCTTGCCGGGGATGTAGTGGAAGTGGAAACGCCGGTGCAGGTCGGAGCGGCAGTAGGGCGCAATTCGGCGGATGCCGAGCGCATCACCCGGTTGGAAGAAGAAGTGGCTGACTTGCGGAGAGAGGTCGCGGAAGTGAAGGATCAGTTGGAGAGATTTCGGAGGCAGTTTGAATGAAATCTACCGCCGAGTCGCCGAGAGAGCCGAGAAGCCCCAACCACGAATTTCTTCTTTTTTCTCTGCCCTCTCGGCGTCTCGGCGGTGAAAAAGCTCTTTACCTACAGCACTCGTTCCTGCGTATAGCCGGCTGCGCCCAGCGCCGAGATGATTTCGGCGATATGGTCGGGGCCGCGGGTTTCCATGGTGATTTCGATCGCGGTCTCACCCAGACCCACGCCGTGGTAAGCGCGGTCGTAGTCGGTCTCGACGATATTGGCGCGATGCTGCGCCAGAATTGATGTGAGGCGATTGAGCGCGCCGGGATAGTCGGGCAGGTGGACGCGCAGGCGCACGAGACGTCCGTCTTTCACGAGGCCGCGCTCGATAATGCGTGAGAGCAGCGTGACGTCGATGTTTCCGCCGCATACGAGCACGGCAACTTTTTTCCCGACCAAGGGCAGCTTGCGGTTGACGAGAGCGGCGATAGCTGCTGCGCCGGCGCCTTCGGCCAGAGTTTTTTCGCGCTCGAGCAGCAAAAGGATGGCGTTGGCGATTTCTTCTTCTTCGACGGTAACGATGTCGTCCACGTACTTCTGAACGAGCGGCAGGGTGCGGTCGCCGGCCCGGCGCACGGCGATGCCATCGGCGATGGTGGAGGCCGCCATGAGGGTCACGGGCTTGCCTTCGGCGACGGCAACTTTCATGGACGGCAGGCGCGAGGGCTGAACCCCGAAAACTTGAATCTTGGGATTCGATTCTTTCAGCGCGCAGGCGATGCCGCCAATCAGGCCGCCACCGCCGATCGGGACGACGACGGCTTCGAGGTCAGGATGCTGATCGAGGAGCTCCATGCCGATGGTGCCCTGCCCGGCGATGACGGCGTCGTCATCGAAGGCATGCACGAAGGTGAGGTGCTCAGCCTGACTGCGGCGCACGGACTCTTCGAAAGCTTCGTCGTAGTTGGCGCCGTGCAGAACCACATCGGCGCCGTAGCCGCGCGTCGCCGAAACCTTGATGAGAGGCGTGGTCAGGGGCATGCAAATCTCGGCCCGGATGCCGAGCTTGCCGGCGTGGTAGGCCACGCCCTGAGCGTGATTTCCTGCCGAGGCCGCGATCACGCCCTGGGCACGTTCTTTGGGGCTGAGCGAAAGCAACTTGTTCAGCGCGCCGCGCTCTTTGAAAGAGCCGGTTCGCTGCAGGTTGTCGAGCTTCAAATAAACGTGATTGGCGGTGGACTCAGAAAACGTCTCCGAACGCGCGCAGGGCGAAAGGTAGATGGAGTTGCGAATGTGGCGCAAGGCCGACTGGATGTCGTTTAGAGTGATCATTTCCCTCTGACTGCTTCTTCTGACTGCGGCTACGGATGCAAGGATGGCAACATCTTACCTGAACGCAAACGAAGCGGAGCAAAGTGATTGTAGCGGCGGCGCCTCGGCGGCTAAAGCCGCTTGTGTGGCGGGTTCTAACGGCGTGGCTGAAGCCATGCCCCTTCAAAGCTATCCGGGAACCAACTTAATCAGAGTTTCCTTAATGTGTCGGCGCTACACCGAGAAACGAAGGGAGTAGGGGTAACGGGTCCAAGTACAACTTCCGTAATGGCACTTGTGGACAGGGGCTAAGCCCTTCGAAACCTATGCAACCGTGGAAAAGCCCGTCAGAATGGGGTTTTAGAGTAGTTCATCCCCTGAGACTCATGCCAACTTCGACTGGTACCGCTCTCGCGCCCATTCCCGTCCATCGAAAGACGGCTGCGCGCGTCGCACTGTTTGACTTGCTCGAGGCGTCTGCGAACCTGGTGACGGAGTGTTTCCGTCAATATGGGATCGAAACGGTTTCGATTGCTCGCGAACACGCGGATCGACTGCAACACGAAAAGTTCGAGGCTTGCGTTTTGCCCTTGGGAGAAGCAGCCGGCAGCATCATCGAGCTGGCGCGAGGATCGGCTTCCAACAACCGGATCATCATTTACGGACTGGGCGGGACCGCGCAGGATGCCATGCGCTATTCGAAGTTGTGCCTCAACGCGGTGTTTCACGAACCGTTGGAGCGGTCGGCAGCGATGAAGCTGGTGCGCTCGACTCGAATGTTGGTGCTGCACGAATTCCGCCGCTACGTGCGTATCCCGGTGATGACGGAGGTTGGGGTCGTGATGACCGACGGTGGCCGCATAACCGCCACCAGCCAGGAGATCAGTTCGGGGGGAATGTCGCTCAAGGGCAATCACGTGCCCGAACCAGGAAGTCTGGTGGAAGTGTCGTTTTCTTTGCTGACGCTGCCCCGCGTCTGGGTGCGCGGGCACGTTACGTGGAAGAAACCCAACAAGAGCTTCGGGATTCGCTTTGATTCGACCGACGAACGGCGGCAACGGCTGAAAGAGTGGATCGTGGCATATCTGGAAGCGTAGGCCATCCGTTTTCGGCCGTCAGCCTGCAGTTAACCGTCAGCCCTGCAGTTAAACCTTTCCCGCCCGGCTACAATATCCGCGTGAGTTCTTCTTCAGCCGCGGTTGAGCCTGAGCAGCCCTCCGCTTTAGAAACGCGCCGATTCTCGCTGCGACAAAGAATTTTTTTGTGGCTCATCAGCGGGGCGAGCTATCTGGCCATTTCGCTGATCGGTCCGACTCTCCGTTATTCAATATCGTGGGAAGAGCCGCCTTCGCCGCCGGACGCGACTTACGAAAAACCGGTGATCTACTCTTTCTGGCACCGGGCAGTGTTCGCCAGTGCGTGGTTATGGAGAAAGACCGGGATCGCAGTGATGGTGAGCCGCAGCTTCGACGGGGAATACATCGCCCGGACCATTGAAAAACTTGGCTTCGTCGCCTTGCGCGGATCGAGCAGCCGCGGCGGCGCGAAAGCCTTGCTCGGCTTGAGAAGCCAGCTGGAACAGGGCAACCTGGTTGTGTTTACGATTGACGGTCCACGCGGACCGAAATACGTGGCCAAGCCGGGCCCGGTGCTGCTGTCGCGTGCCAGCGCTTTGCCGATGGCGGCGTTCTACGTGGCGCTCAGCGACGCCTGGGTGCTGAACACGTGGGATGAGCTGATGATCCCGAAGCCATTTTCGAAGGCGCTGGTGCGCGTCAGCGCTAAGATGCGAGTTCCCGCCGAGGCCGACGATGCGCAGATGGCTGAGTTTCACCGGCAGCTGCAGGGTGCGCTCGAACGCGTCACCCGGTTCGCTGAGGAGCACGTTGCGCGAGTCGGATCGGCGGAGTTTCCCATCATTAAGGGCTAACGTTTGACTTTGTATTGGGGTGCCCGGTAGATTTGCTGGGCTGCTGTTTTTGCTCTTTCTCAAAATTAGGTTCGCGCATGATCGTAGGCCGGCGACACGCTGGCGCTATGGGAAGCGGGTGCAAATCCC
>JBEKAF010000036.1:0-35648 GCA_050018355.1 Terriglobales bacterium
CCGCGTTGGCCGCATGGAGAAGCACGTTGATGGTATGGGGGCCGGCTGGGTTCAAGCCGAAAATCTGGCAATCGAGAGCATGCGAGAGCCAGGTGACCGGGTGCCAGTTCGACGCTTCCGAGGTGTGAAAAGCCCAAACCACGGTATTCCAGGTGAGTCCGGCACGAACCTGGGGATTGTCGGTAACGTACGCGACGTCGTCGAAATTGAGAAATGGAGCGCGAGTAACCGAGTTATAGAGTGCAATGGTTGCCAGAGCAAGCAGCAGGCAGAAAATCAATCTGCGTCTTTGCGGGAGTTGAAAAATGGAGGACTCAGCCGGGCGCTGGTCGTGCTTCGGCTCCGTCGTGGATTTCATTTAACCTTAGCGGGCAGCCGGTTGTCCCGCGGGAGAGGCGGAATGCTTGGGGCTGGCTCTGTGCTCGCGCCGGATGGCCAGCAGATCTTTATGAAGAAGATCGAGCGCATTCGAGGGTATCTCGGAACCCCACTCGTCGATTTCTTTTTCTTCCCAATGGCCGTTGAGCCGGAGGGCGGCGGCGGTAAACTCCTCGGGAAACGCCAGGCGGTAATTGCCTTCGCGCAGCAGCATACCGCCGACCTGGCGTCCGGTGTGCATTTCGTAGATGCGCCGCGTCGAACTGCCGCCGTCATTGGTGAACACCAGCAGCACTTCGCCTTCTTCGCCGTAATCCGGACGGTAGAACCATGCCTGCGGCGCATCCGCCTTGGGGCGTGCGCGTTTTCTCCCGGTAACCGTCACGACTTCCTGCTCCGGCTTCACTTCGTTCGCGGGATTGTAGTAACAAATTCTCTGGCACGATTCGCAGACCATTACCTTCTCGCCATTCCGCACTTCATTGTAGGTCTGCGGACGCAGCATCACCTGGCAGCCCATGCATTTGTGGTCGCGGACCTCCGCCAGTCCGCTGCCGCGGAACTTCATCACGCGCTCATAGTGGCGAAGAACATCTTCGGAAATCCCGTGGCGCAGGGCTTCGCGCTTGGCGTTCCACTCGGAGAGCTTCTTCTGATCTTCCGTGGTGACTCTTCGCGCTTCTTCTTTTTCTTTTTCGATCTCGGCCGTCTCTGCCTTGAGCTCGGCCTCCGCCGCTTTGACTTCTTTTTCGCGCGCCTCCACGTTGACCATCACCTCCAGAATGCGGTCCTCGTTGAGGCGGATCTCCTGCTCGGCAAACTGGATCTCGTGCAGCAGAGCTTTGTACTGGTCGTTGGTTTTCACGTCGAGGGATTGGTCGCGATACTTGGAAATCTTGCCTTGCAGATCTTTAATAGCGGCTTCGAACTTCTTGCGGTTGGCCTCGTCGCCTCTGGATGCAGTCCGCACCTTTTCCAAGTGCGCCTTGGTCCCAGCCAGCTTTTGCTCGATCACCGCCACGCGTTTCGGCAAAGCGGCCACTTCGTCCCGCAGTCCGCGGATCTCTTTATCCGCCGCCTGCAGCTCCAGCAATTTGTCGATGTCAGGAAGCATCGGTTCGGGGAGTCACAATAACGATTCTAGCATGTGAGAAGTGCAAAGCCGCCGGGGTCGCGGCGGCCTTGCACCTGATTTTGGGTGGCGCAGCGCTCCAGCGCTGCGGAAAGACTTAACCCCCTTCACGAACGGGAGGGGCACAGCTTCAACGTGCCATCACGTTTTGAAGGGGCACAGCTTCACCCGTGCCGTCGCGTTTTGAAGGGGCACGGCTTCAGCCGTGCCGTTACGGCCATCCACACAATCGGCTTTAGCCGCCGAGGCCAACCGCGCCGCGCACCACGGATTCATCCGCAATCGATCCACCCCCCAACCCAACCAGCACCAAATTGGTCTATGTATCTTTAGTCGAGACTGGTAGATAATGATCCCGACCGAGGGGGCCATAGGGAATTCCATGGCTCCTTTTTTGTTTGCCTTGCCCTCAGGAAAGGCATATAGAAAGGCAGAAGCGAGGGATGGATGGCGGTACGCAACTATTGGCTTGATCTTTTTACGCCGGTGACGTGGCAGGAATTTCTCCAATCAGGTGGCAAGGTGTCTGGCTTTCGGGACTCGAGGTGGAACACCCTCCAGAAGGTCAAACCGGGAGATTATTTTCTCTGCTACGTGACAGGCATTTCGAGATGGATTGGCTTGTTGGAGATCACTTCGGAACCCTTCCGAGATACGGCCCCGATCTGGAAGGACGAGAGCTTTCCCTGCCGCGTGAAGGTTAAGGTCATAGCAAAACTAACCCCCGAAACTGGAGTTCCGGTTAAGGAGATGAAGGATCAGCTGTCTGTATTTCAAACGGCTGGAGGCGCGCTGTCCTGGACTGGCCACTTCCGCGGCTCACCGACGAAGTGGAAAACAGCCGATGGTGAGGCCGTAGTCCAATCGGTTCTACAAGCTGCAGAATCACCGGTCGTGCGCCCGATTGATCCAGTCAAGCTGAAGTACCGCCCGAAAGCGCTAAAAGCGAAAATCGGGCTGGTCACAGTCCCAGAGTCCGAAGGAACGGATCAGCCTGAACAGGAAGTGATAAAGGAACCTGCGGCGCACACTGAGATTCAGTGGCTGCTTCTTAAGCTGGGCTCCGACATGGGTTTCAGCGTCTGGGTGGCGCGGAACGACCGCAGCCGTTCGTTCGGGGCGCATCGCTTCGCAGAGCTACCTGCGCTGAAGTCGAGCCTTCCCCTCCAGTTCGACGATGCAACCAATCGGACCATCGAACTGATCGACGTGCTCTGGCTCGACCGGAACTCAATCGTTGCCGCGTTCGAGATCGAGAGCACGACATCAATCTACTCGGGTCTATTGAGGATGGCAGACTTGGTGGCGATGCAGCCGAACCTGAACATCCCCCTTTTTCTGGTCGCGCCTGAAGAACGCAGGGAGAAGGTCTTTGCTGAGGTCAACCGTCCGACGTTTTCTCGACTAGATCCTCGGCTGGCAGAGATATGTCGTTACATCTCGTTCGATGCTCTGAGAGAGCGATTAGGGCGGGTGAAGGATTTCGTTCGGTACTTGAAACCGGATTTTCTCGAAGAATTGTCAGAGGCGTGTGACTTGGAGCAGGAGTCGTAAGCCGGGTGCCCCACTCATCGCGCACTTTGCGATGAGTGGGATTTCGCGCGCACGGCTTGTCGACCCCATCACAATTATTTCCCCCATGAGGGTGGACGCCTAAGGTCCGCTTGGGCTGGGTTCTAGTTTTTTTCATCACATTCAACCTGTGAGTGCCATCACAGACATCCAGCCCGACCGATGCAACAATATTCCCTGATTAGGGCAGTGAGTAAGTGCGCCTGTCCTCAAAGACGGCCCGCGTAGTTACTCCAAAGTAATTTGTCAGCGCTCTTTGAAAACCGTAATTGAGGCAATGAGCGGGCGTCAGACCCCTCCAAAATCCCAAAAAGTGGGGGATTTTCCGCTAAGTCCTTATTCCGGAATATTTTGAAAATAAGTCCTTTGCACTCTGGATTTTGGCGGCGAACACCCCCTAACCCCATGATTCCAATGGTATCGAAAAAAGGGGGGGTAGGGGGGTGGGGCTGGTAGTGAGCACGGCCTAATACCCTCAGAGTAAACAAAAATGCTAGCAGCCATGCAGGATAGCGCTGAGCAGGCAGCCTCAGTTCTCCCCCGGCATCGGATGCGCCGCCTGATCCGCGTTGGGAACCATTGCGCTGGGAACGGGGATTGACGGCTTACTTTTTCTGGAAGGGCTACCACTGCAACCAAAGCCGAGGGCCTGACTTTCGTAATCTGCCCTGCTATCGCCGCCTGATGCAAAATTGATGCAGAATGCCCTCCACCGCCATCACGCAGAAAGGACACCGGGGCTCGCGCGTCAAGCTCGGCGGTTCCATCCTTGTCCTGGTGGTGCTCGAAAACGGGCGTCAGATCCGTGGCCGCATGAGTCAGCTCTCCGTCAACGGCGGGCTGCTCTCGCTCGAACACCCGCTCGACGAAGGCATCCGGGTGACAGTCCTGTTCCACCTCGGCTTCAGCGTCCGGTGCCGCGCGCAAATGTTGTTTCCCATGTGGGCCACCCAGGGATGCCTGCAGCCTTTTCGCTTTTTGGAATTGCCCGAGGCCATCCGCGCTGGTCTGAGCCGAGAATTGGAAACCCTGGTCCGAGCCGGCGCGACTCAGGAAGAGGAAGAAGCCGAGTAACACAGAGAACGGCTGCGAGCTTCGAGCCACGAGCAAAGGGGTTTGGAGTTTGGTCGCAGCTCGTGGCTCGAAGCTCGCAGCTCGCTGGAACCCTTAACCACAGGGCACAGGGTAAAGGCTCTTACTTTCCTGCTGCCGTCAAGATCTCTTCCAGCGAATATTTCTGCAACTCCCCAATCCGCTCCAGCGTGATATCTGGCTTCGGATACTGCGCCACCAGCGCCGCATCCAGCGCGTAGTGTCCTTGGCGCGGAAACACCGTCGTCACCCGCGCGCCCCAATGCTTCTTGATCGCGGCCAGAATACGCACCTTGTCGTCCACCATCACGTAGTGCGCCGCCGGATACTTCGCCTCCACATCGTCCAGTTCCAGTTCCTTATGGATGTAGATCAAGACGTTCCCTTCGAAGATCTCATACAGGCCCGACCGGTCGATCTTGCGCGGCTGAAAGACCACATCGCCGTCGCTCAAGATCACAACCCGCCCCAACCGCCGCGCGTACTCCACCGCATCCAGCGACTGCGGAAACAGCCGGTTCGCAAAGGGATAATTGATCATGAAGTGCGACACTGCCAGCAGCTTCGGATCGCGCGGCCGCTCGACGCGATAACGCTGCAACGTGCCCAGATAGTCCGCGTATCCGAGTTCCGTGCGCAACTGCTCGAATATTTCCCAATAGCGCTGCTCGCAGGCCTCGCCCACTTTATTCGTGAGGTACCGCTTCAGATCTTCCGCCACGCGATCGTTGTCGAGCAGCGTATTGTCCACGTCGAAAAAGAACACAGTGCTGCGATTGGCATCAGCTCGATTCACACGATCTCCAGAATGATCCCCAGAATACTGATCTCCAGAATAAAGAGTGGCCTTATCATGCCAGAAATCACAGCCCCGCGTCGTAGCCGGGATCCCCCCGCTTCCTGTACACTTGAGCCATCTCGGGAGCAGGAAATTTGCGCCAACCACGAAGGGCTTGTGCAGGTCCCTTCCCTTGTAGTACAAGGGGCGTCGTCCAACAATCGATAAATCAGCCGAAGCAGAATGTTGTGACTCTGCCTCACAAACCGGGCGAATCCGTTTGCGCCCCTCCCAGGAGCCCCTCTTCGTGGAACACATCGATCCAGCTGTCATCAGTCGCTTCGACACACGCTCAAGCAGGCCTTGTGAATTCTGCCGGGAACTCGACCCGCAATTCCCCCACCGCCGCCCGCTCGATCAGATGGTTGCCAGCAGCCGCAAAGCCATTGCTTCCGCCCATTTGACAGAGGACGGCTACGTCCGCCACCGGATGCTCGAACTGCGCCGGATCACTTCCCGCACGCCCCTGACCGCAGCATAACCGGTGGATTTCTGCTCCAGCGCGAATTTTTCGCACAACTTTCGCAATGGCGGCGAGTTCTAATGAGTTAGGCCCCCAGATTGGTGTACCCTACGCGGGGGAGGCTTCCCATGCTTGCCCGTATGCGATCCTTTTTCCTCCTTTCCTTTTTGTGGGCGTTCTCCGTGGCTGCCTGTTTGCCCGTTCAAGCTCAGATTCACGGTGTCCCCGCCTCGGTCACTTCATTCGGTTTCGGCGGGAGTGACAACCCCACTCCCGGAGTCCGAGCCAGCATGACGTACCTCGGAACAAACGGTTACGGCAACAGCCGGCCGGTTTTTGGAAACTGCTGCGCCAACTTCTTCATGCCGGCAAGCCCAAATCCAACGCTGTTCTCCGGGCGCCGCCACCGCCACGGGGATCACGCCTTTTTCCCCGTCGGCGTCAGCATGCCGGCTTACATTCCATATGCGGTTCCTTACGTCCAGGAAGCCGACGATGACTCACTCGACGTCGACTACGTCCACGCTCCTGGCGCGCGGAACGCAGATCCTCCCACCAAACGCGCCGCCGACCGCGATTCGGCTCCGAAAGCTGACGCTTCCGACAAGACAGAAGAGCCCGTGGCCGCTCAGCCCTCGACCGTGCTCGTTTTCAAAGACGGCCACCAGTCCGACGTGCTCAACTACGCCATCGTGGGCGATACGCTCTTTGACTTCGGCGCGGGCCGCACCCACAAGATTCTCCTCGCCGACCTCGATCTCCCAGCTACCCGCAAAGCCAACGATGACCGTGGCGTAGACTTCCAGATTCCGGCGAGCACACCCCGGCAATAAAGAACTCAGCAATACTGATCGACGATAGCGTCCGATGCGACAGCTAGAGTCGTGTCCCAAATTCGCGACGTAAGTTTGGGTTGTTATCTTGAGCGAAGCGAAAGACCTATGCATTGGGCGGATTCAAATACACAGGTCCTTCGCTTCACTCAGGATGACAGTATGGATTCATGCCACGAACTTGCGGGGCACAACTCCCGACCCCCCAGTCCCCCATGACCCGGGGCATTCCCTCGAACATTTCCCGCTTGACACGACCATACCGATATATGGATACTTATTCATTGAGTTGCATTTTTATTCATGTCGAAAACAGCGCGCCACAAAGCGATCCTCGATCTGCTCGACGACGGTCCTGTCGAAAACCAGGACTCTCTCCAGCACCGGCTTGAGCGCAAGGGCTTCGACGTAGGTCAGGCTACCCTCTCCCGCGACATCCACGAACTGAAACTCGTCAAGGGCGTCGAGGGCTATCGGCGGGCTGGCGAGAGCTTGGGCGCGGAAGGTGTTTTGCCCTCGGTCATGCATCTCGCTCGCCAGTTTGTGGTCGAAATCCGCCAGGCCCAGAATCTGCTCGTGGTGAAGACCACGGTCGGCAGCGCGCAGCCGGTCGCGGCTGCACTCGACGCCTCGCACTGGCCTGAGGTGGTCGGCACAATCGCCGGCGACGACACCGTGCTGGCCATCGCTGCCGACAAAAGGAAAGCGCAAGCGCTCGCCCGACGTATTCGCGAGCTGTCGTAGGCGGTTTGCCGGGGCAAATCCCGGCATCCGCGTCAGATTTTTTCGGAAATGGAGTGTTACGAAATGCAAACGAGAACCGAACCCATGGTACTGATGGACCTACCGAAGACGAACCCGCCTGCCCTGCTGCCGGAACCGGCCGCGCCGCGTGATCTCGTCTCGATCCACGACCTGGCCCCCGCTGAAATCCTCGCGCTCTTTAACCTCACCTCCATGCTCAAGCAGCGTCCCGCGGACTACCGCGGCGTTCTCGCCGGCAAGCAGATGGTCATGTTCTTCGAGAAGCCCTCGCTGCGCACGCGCCTGACGTTCGAAGCCGGCATGGACAGCCTGGGCGGCAGCACCTTCTTCGTCGACCAGACGGCCAGCCGCCTCAACGCCCGCGAGTCACTCTACGACATCGCCCACAACCTCGAACGCTGGATCGACATCATCGTGCTGCGCACCTTCAGCCATACCGTCGTGGAAGAGATGGCCACCTACGCAAGTGTTCCGGTCATCAACGCCCTCAGCGAACTCGAACATCCCTGCCAGGCGCTCGCCGATTTCTTCACCCTGCACGAGCATTTCGGCGATCTCTCGAAAATTCATTTCGCCTACGTCGGCGACGGCAACAACATGGCGCACTCGCTGCTTCTGGCGGGCGCCTCGGTCGGCGCGAAAGTTTCGATTGCTACGCCGGAGCGTTACGGGCTCAATCCCGTCATCGTGACCATGGCGAAGGCCATTGCGGACGAGACCAAGGCTTCGCTCCGCATTCTGACCGACCCGCGCAAAGCCGTTGCCGCAGCCGATGCCGTTTACACCGATGCCTGGGCCAGCATGGGGCACGAACAGGAAGCGCAAGAGCGTGCCGCCATCTTCGCCCCCTTCCAGGTGAACGCTGCGCTCATGCAGTTCGCCAAGCCCAATGCGCTATTCATGCACTGTCTGCCCGCGCATCGCGGCTGTGAGGTGACCGACCAGGTTATCGACTCGGTGAACTCGGTCGTCTTCGATCAGGCGGAAAATCGTCTGCACATTCAGAAGGCCATTCTCGTATGGCTATTGGGCGGCGGCGTGGGCCGCTTCCCGGCTAGGAGCGCACATGCTTGAAAAGCCCGAAAAAATTGTTCTCGCTTACTCCGGTGGGCTCGACACCTCCATCATCATTCCATGGCTCAAGGAAAACTATGCCTATGAAGTGATCGCCATGGTCGCCGACATAGGCCAGGGGGATGACCTTGAGTCCGTTGTGGAGAAGGCCTACAAAACCGGAGCCAGCAAAGTGGTGGTCGAAGATCTGCGCGAAGAGTTTCTTACCGGCTACGTCTGGCCGGCGCTGAAAGCGGGCGCGGTGTACGAAAACAAGTATCTGCTCGGTACCTCGCTGGCCCGCCCCGTGATCGCGAAACATCAGGTCGAAGTCGCGCTGCGCGAAGGCGCCTCGGCCGTCGGCCACGGGAGCACCGGCAAAGGCAACGACCAGGTACGCTTCGAGATGGCCTACCAGGCGCTCGCTCCCGAGCTGAAAGTTGTTGTACCGTGGCGCGAGTGGGACCTGAAATCGCGAGAAGATTGTCTCGACTACGCCGAGAAGCGCGGTATTCCCGTGACCGCGAGCCGCGAGAAGATCCACAGCCGCGACCGTAATCTCTGGCACCTCAGCCACGAGGGCGGGGAGCTCGAAGACGCCGGCAACGCGCCGTTCCCGAGTACCTGGCAGATGACGAAGTCGCCGCACGAGGCTCCCGATCAGGAAGAACAGGTCGAAATTGGATTCGAAAAAGGCGTGCCCGTCTCCGTGAACGGCATGAATCTCGATCCCGTGTCGCTGGTCGAACTGCTGAACGAAATCGGCGGACGCAACGCGGTTGGACGCATCGACCTGGTCGAGAACCGGTTCGTCGGCATCAAATCGCGCGGCTGTTACGAAACTCCCGGAGGCACGCTGCTGCTCGCCGCTCATGGCGAACTCGAAGCCCTCTGCCTCGATCGCGACCTGCTGCACTTCAAGCAGCACGTCGCGCTCAAGTACGCCGAACTCGTTTACTTCGGCCTGTGGTTCACGCCGCTGCGCGAAGCGCTTGACGCCTTCGTCGAAACCACGCAACAAAACATAACCGGCGCGGTCACGCTGTCGCTGTACAAAGGCAACGTCGACATCGTCAGCCGCAAATCGGATTACTCGCTCTACCGTACCGACCTCTCCTCATTCACCATGGGCGCAAGCTATGATCAGAAAGACGCCGAAGGGTTTATCCGCATTCTGGGATTGCCCTCGCGTTGCCGCGCCCAGACGCAACGTGGTCGCGCTGCCGTGGGCACTTTACATGAATTGTCATCCTGAGCATGAATTGTCATCCTGAGCGAAGCGAAGGACCTGCTGTTCTCGCCATACCACGGTCGCTGATGAGCGTCCCAGAGGTCGCGCAATGAAAATGTGGTCTGGCCGCTTCCGGCAGCCGCTTGACCCAGAATTTGAAAAATGGCAGCGGTCGTTCCCCTACGATCAACGGATGCTGCCCTTCGAAATCGCCGCCAGCCGAGCCCACGCCAATGCTCTCCAGCACGCCGGAGTGCTTTCCTCCGAAGAGCTTTCCGAAATCGTGAAAGCGCTGGGAGAAATCGGCCACCGCGCTGAATCGTCGCCGGAATTTCTGAACGATCCCGAAGCCGAAGACGTCCACCACTTCGTAGAAAAGCAACTGGCCGCGCTGATCGGCCCCACCGGCTACAAGCTGCACACGGGACGCAGCCGTAACGAGCAGATTGCGACCGACCTCCGCCTCTTCGTGCGCCAAAGCATCGACACCCTGCAAAACTTGATCGCCGATTGGATCGAGGCGATCCTGGCGCGCGCCGAAGCAGCGGGCAGCGCGTCTTCGCTCTTAGCTATGCCCGCGTACACGCACCTGCAGCCGGCGGAACCCGTGCTAGTCGCGCATTGGTTGCTGGCGTATATAGAAATGTTTCTCCGTGATGCTTGGCGCCTTGCCGACTGTCGCAAGCGCGCGAACCTTTGTCCGCTTGGATCAGGCGCTGTGGCCGGAGCCACGCTTACCATCAATCGTCAAGCCATGGCCGCGGAGCTGGGCTTTGATGGCCCGACAGCGAACAGCATCGACGCTACAAGCGACCGCGACTTCGCCATCGAATTTGTCGGAGCGCTCTCGTTGCTCGCGCTTCACCTCAGCCGCTGGGCCGAAGAGATGATCCTGTTCTCGACGCCCGCTTACGGATTTGTCGAGTTGCCCGAGCCCTACTCCACCGGTAGCAGCGCCATGCCGCAGAAAAAAAATCCTGACTTGCTGGAACTGGTGCGAGCGAAAGCTGCGCGCGTCATGGGTTGCGCCACCACGCTGCAAACTTTAGTGAAGGGACTGCCGCTAGCCTACAACAAAGACATGCAGGAAACGCAGGAGCCGGTGTTCAACGCCTCCGACACGGTCATCGGCACGCTGCCGCTCGTGATTGGATTTATGAACACCGTCGAATTCAACGACGCCAAGATGAATCAGGCCGCAAGTTTGGGTTTTATGAACGCGTGGGCCGCGGCCGCTTACCTCGTCGAACGCGGAGTGCCCTCGCGCCTCGCCCACGAAGCGGTCGGCAAGGCCGTCCAGCTAGCCGTGGGACGCGGATGCGAATTACAAAAACTGCCTCTCGCGGACCTGCAAGCGATCCACGCCAGCTTTGACGCGGGTTTCCACTCCTGCCTCGGACTTACTGAAGTGCTCGGACTGCACGACGTCCCCGGCGGCACCGCTCCACGTCACGTCAAGCGCGCTCTGCAGAATGCTCGGGAGCGGGCCGCCGCGTTGCGCTCCCAGGAACCGCTCGCCGCCCGCTAGCCCAGAGTCACCAGATTCGCTTCTTGATAGGGCCGGCCTAGAACTGAAGCACATCTACTTCCGCGCTATAAGTCGGAGAAGGACCCCATTCGAATCCTGTTGTGTTGTACGTTCTGAATTGCAACGGACTGTTGCTGCCAACGAAAACAGGAGAAACGCAGGTGGCTGGGATTCCAGAGGGAGCCGCCATTAGCGCCGACGCACAGGAACCGGTCGCCTCCTTTGCCCAATAAATCTGCAGTGCTTCGCTGACCGTTCCGTTATTTGCCGGTTGCGTCACATCGCCCAATAGAAGAACATTTGCGCCAGCGCTGCCGGCAGTGAAAAGTGTTTGCCAACTCGGGTAGGTGGCGCTGGTCCAATTGAGTAAGTTTGCTTCGTAGTCGCTGAACGGACCCGAGCCTGTGGCCGGTGCCCCGAAGACAATGAGCGCATACCACGTCTTGTCTCCTGGGTAAGTGTGAATCCAGACTTTGGTGCCTCCGGCGATTCTCACCGGAACAACCGCTGATGTTCCGACTGGCACTTCCAGAGAGTTGTAGCCGTTCTCGTCCGTCCAACTCAGGTAGGGCACGTCCGTGCCTGCGTAGCCGGTCGAATACGCCACAAGCAGCGCACTGGTGCTGCCCGAAGCTCGGTAAACGGGAAGGGCGTAAACGAGGTCTGCAGGCAGCTTACCGGTTACCTCAGACAGGCCGCCTTGCCCTTGTGCCCCGCTTGGCCAAAAACCCACTCCTGAGACGTAAAGAGAGTAAACGAAACGGTTGTTATCGCCGTCAGTTTCAACAGTGGGTGTCGTGTTTGCATGAACTCTAAGCTTCGCAAGGAGAGATATGTAGCAGTTTCCCTCTGCCAGTTCGATGCTGGCAGGTCCGATGCTGCCTTGCTGGGAACGTGCCACTCCATTTTCGTCAGTCCAGCGCAATGTGGGCACGACTTCGCAACTAACCGTTGATTCGTAGACGCCGATCAGGTAGCTGGCGTCGCCCGTCG
Source organism: Terriglobales bacterium (assembly GCA_050018355.1). Taxonomy (GTDB): domain Bacteria; phylum Acidobacteriota; class Terriglobia; order Terriglobales; family Acidobacteriaceae; genus Acidiflorens. The sequence continues at coordinate 11,879 of JBEKAF010000036.1, forward strand.
GAGCCAACATAATGGCAGTGGCAGGCAGGTTGGTCCTTTGGTTGAAAAAATTCTGGCGTATTTCAGTAACCGATGCGCTCACGCTACCGCAAACCGCCAGCAAGAATAATGTCAGGAGCAGGCCGCGATACTTCATGGATAAATCCTTCCAGGGGGATCAGTGTCATCCCATAAAATGACGATAGCGGTATGATCCCCATCTCGCACAGACCACGAAAGATGGACAGCCGTTGGTAGCCATCAGAGAACCAGCAAAGGCTGGCAGCGGAGTCTGCGGATGCAATGGCAACCACGAAATTTATGCGGGATTTGAAGACGATAGTCCAGAGTCGCACTTCGCCCGCGTCCACTGAGATTCAGTAGCGCCTCGCCATTCCATCGAGTCTTCTTCCACGCAAGACGCATCTTATCCCGTAAAGCCTTCTTGGGAGTGTTGACCCTGATACTTAGCCGAGTTTCCTTTGCGTTGTTTCTTTTGGCGGTCTACGCCGTCCAGCGGTTCTGGTTTTTGCGGGCGTGGACGTGGCTTGGCTCGTTCTCGAATGCCAACTGGCGTTTTGGTCTCCATGCTGGACTGATCGCGCTCGCCGCTGCGCTTCTCGCGACGTTGCTTGATCCGCTGCTTGGCCATGGGGTCTCGCGCCTTAGCTTTGGCGGCTTGAACCTCGGCAAAACACTCTCTACAGTTGCCCGCTTGTGGATGGTCGCTTCTGTTTTCGGATTCCTGGCGGTCGAATCGGTGGGAGCGATCGAGTGGGTCACCAATGTCGCTGCGCGGCTTCGTCCCGGAGCTGTAGCCGGTGAGTTCAGTCCCTCGCGCCGGACATTTTTTCAATACGCCGCCTGTCTCGCTGGAAGCACTCCATTCCTCGCCGCGACCTATGGATTTGCCGCCGGGCGCTTGCGCTACACCATCGAGCGTGTCGATGTGCCGGTCGCCAATCTTCCTCCGGAGCTGGACGGGCTGCGCATCGCTCAGCTTAGCGACATCCACATTGGCGACTACATGCCGCCGCGCGAAATTGCTCGCGCCGTCGACACGGCGAACGACCTGCAACCCGACATTTCTTTTGTCACGGGAGACTTCGTCAGCGGCGAAGGCGATCCGCTGGACGCCTGCATCACCGAGTTGAGCCGGCTGCGCGCGCCGCTTGGAGTCTGGGGATGCAATGGCAACCACGAAATTTATGCGCGAGTGGAAGACGACGCGGAGCGCCTCTTCCGCGAAAAGGGAATGCGGCTGCTGCGCGCCCGGAGCGCGGTCGTGGAGCACAACGGAGGCCGCTTTAATCTGCTGGGCGTCGACTACCAGCGCGACCGGATGGTGAACGGCGAACATACCCGGCCAGAATTAATGTTGCGCGAGATCGAGCCATTGGTGCGCCGCGACATGCCTAACTTCCTGCTCTCCCACAATCCGAACTCGTTCCATCGCGCGGCCGAGCTTGGCATCGAACTCAGCCTTGCCGGTCACACGCACGGCGGCCAGCTAAAGTTTGAGATCGTGGATCACAGCGTCAGCCCGGCTCGGCTGATTACGCCTTTTGTCGCCGGACTTTATCGTCTGCCGATGAACGGCCATGCTGGCGCCGCGCCGGGGAGCAACGGCTTGCAGAAGGCTGCGCTCTATGTTAACCGGGGGCTCGGAACCTTCGGCTTCCCGGTGCGAATTGGCGTCCCGCCGGAGATCACGCTGCTGACGCTGCGAAGAGCCTGAAAAGCCAACCTTCGCGCGCTCCGAGCGGCCCCGAACGTGGTATAATTCTCGAGTAAATCCGTCCAGATAATGCCTGTAGATGCAAGAACTTAGCGACATTTGTGCGGGGACAGAGCGGGCGGAGCTTCGCTCCGCATGGACGGGCGAGGCGCCCGTCCCCACACGAGCTTCACTGAGAACTGACAACCGAGAACTGAGAACTGAACTTCATGGCTGACGATCAGAATCCTGAGCTTCCCCTAACTCCTCCTCCTGGCGGCGACGGACAATCTCCGACGGGTCCGGGCGCCCTCAACATGCAGCCCGTCAACATTGAAGACGAGATGAAGCGGTCGTATCTCGACTACTCGTTGTCGGTGATTATCGGCCGCGCGCTGCCCGACGTACGCGACGGATTGAAGCCCGTGCATCGCCGCATTCTGTACACCATGCAGCAGATGGGCCTGGCCCCGGGGCGCGCCACGCGCAAGTGCGCACGCATCGTCGGCGAAGTCATGGGCAAGTATCATCCGCACGGAAACCTCGCCGTTTACGATGCGTTGGTGCGTCTGGCGCAGCCGTTTGCCATGCGCGCGCCGCTCGTCGATGGGCAAGGCAACTTCGGCTCGGTCGATGGAGATCCTCCGGCAGCCGATCGATATACGGAAGCTCGTTTGACGCGCGTCTCCACCGCGCTGCTCGAAGACCTCGATAAGGAAGCGGTCGACTTTTATCCGAACTACGATGGCACCGAAACGCAGCCTGCGGTTCTGCCCGCGCGTTTTCCCAACTTGCTGGTCAACGGCTCCGATGGCATCGCCGTGGGCATGGCTACCAAGATTCCGCCGCACAATCTGACCGAGATCGTCGATGCCACCATCTGGCTGGTGAATAACCCCAACGCGCAGTTGCCGGAGATTCTGAAGTTTGTGCAGGGACCGGACTTTCCGACGGCGGCCATCATTCACGGTCGCGCCGGAATTTTTGAGGCTTACCGAACTGGCCGCGGCCGTTTCATGATGCGCGCCCGGGCCGCCATCGAAAACGTCACCAAGGAAAAGCAGGCGATCATCGTCACCGAGATTCCCTACCAGGTGAATAAGGCTCGCTTGATCGAGCGCATCGCGGACCTCGTCAACCAGAAGACCATCGACGACATCTCCGACATTCGCGACGAAAGCGATCGCGACGGCATGCGCATCGTGATCGATCTCAAACGCGGCGCCGAGCCGCAGATCGTGCTCAACCAGCTTTTCAAGCACACTTCGATGCAGGAAGGCTTCAGCATGATTCTGCTGGCCGTGGTCAACGGCCAGCCCAAGGAAATGGGGCTGATCCAGGCGATCAAACACTTCATCGACCATCGCGTCGATGTCGTGCGGCGCCGCACTTCGTATTTGCTCAACAAAGCGCGCGATCGCGAGCACATCCTGGAAGGCTACCTGACCGCGCTCGATCACCTCGATAACGTGATCGCGATCATCCGGGGCAGCGCCCACCGCGCTGACGCGAGAGAGAATTTGGTCGCGTACTTCGGCGGCAAGAAGATCGACATTAACACCACCGGACGCGCTCCGAAGCTCGAGGCCGACAAGCCGTTCACCGCGAAACAGGCCGACGCCATCCTCGAATTGCAACTGCACCGGCTGACCAAGCTCTCGATCGACGAAATTGCGAACGAGTTGAAGCAGGTGCGCGAGGCGATCGCCGAATTCGAATCGATTCTTGCTTCCGAGAAGAAGCTGCGCAACGTCATTATCAAGGAACTGGAAGAGGTCAAGAAGCTCTACGGCGACGCCCGCCGCACCATCATCGAAGACGAAGCTGCGGAAATCATGCTGGAAGACCTGATCGCCGACGAGCAGGTTGCGGTTACGGTCAGCCATTCCGGATACATGAAGCGCACTCCGATTTCGACCTATCGCATGCAGCGTCGCGGCGGCACCGGGCGCACCGGCATGAAGACGCGCGACGAGGATTTCGTCGAGCATCTGTTCATCGCCTCGACCCATGCTTACATTCTGATCTTCACCAACACCGGGCGCGTGTACTGGCTGAAGGTTTACGAGATTCCCGACATTGCCGCTGCCGGCAAGGGGAAGCACGTCGGCAACCTCGTCGGCCTGCAACCCGGAGAAACCGTGCGCACCATGCTCGCCGTGCGCGATCTGGAAGAAGAAGGCAGGTACGTCTTTTTTGTTACTCACAACGGCACGGTGAAGAAGACCGAAGTGAAAGACTTCTCGCACGTGATGTCGCGTGGCATCATCGCCATCAATATCGAACAGGGCGACGAGCTGGTCGCGGCCTCTCTGACCGACGGCAACCAGATCGTCTTCCTCGCCTCGCATGACGGACAAGCGATTCGTTTCTACGAGAACGACGTGCGCTCCATGGGACGCAACGCCACCGGCGTGCGCGGCATGAACCTGGGCGAGAAAGATTACATCGTGGGCATGGCGACTACGCTCAAGCCGGAGGCGAAAGCAGTAGTGAAAGAGGGCGATGTCGCTCCCGAAATCGCGGACTTGATTCCGGAAAAAGGCTCGCTCATTCTTTCCGTCACGGAGAACGGATACGGCAAGCGCACTCCCGCCGACGAGTATCGCCTTACGAATCGCGGCGGCAAAGGCGTGATCAACGTCAAGACCACGGCACGCAACGGCAAAGTCGTCGGCATTTCGCAGGTGAGTGAGAAATCCGAGGTAATGCTGATCAGCCAGTACGGCAAGATCATCCGCATCGAGTCAAAGTTCATCCGCGAATCGGGGCGGTCGGCGCAGGGTGTGCGGCTGCTGAACGTTGAACCGGGAGACCGGGTGGCGGCGGCGGTGGTGATTCCGCCGGAAGAGCCGAATGGAAATGGGTTGCTGATACAGTAAGCAGTCGTTGGTCGCTCGTCGTTAGTCGTCGGGGATTAGATGCGGCGCGGGCAGCCTCAACCGCGAAGATCATGGGACGCGAGAAATATTGTTTCGACGCCCGCGCAGCTGTTTGAGATCTGCCCGAAGCCGGGCGGCCGCCTTCGGGTCGAAGAGGCGCACATAATTGATCTGGCCTTCCAAGCTCATGACGTATTTCACCACGCCAGGCTCGGGTACGCGCCCAATTTCCAGGTTGTGAATGCCCGCGCGAATCCTCTTTAGGTACCTGTTCTCGACCGTAATCACCCTGCCCAACACCAACTTATTAATAGTTTTCTTGCCACCGGGCCTCATCACTTTGACCTTGCGGTGACGGACCTTGAAGCCCGACTCCAGCAAAACTTTGACGACGAGAGGCGTTAGGTCTCGGGCAAGCTCTCCCGAAAAGACGAGATCGTCGACCCAACTCGAATACTTCACTTTATGAGTTTCGCAGGCAGCCCTGATAGGGGCATCTATGCTGCCGAGCACGAAGTTTGCAAGAAGGGTGCTAGTGGGTGCCCCTTGCGGGAGACGGCCTCGGAAAGTCGTGAGTTTCGTGAGAGTCTCAGCGATTTCCGGCGAGCAGTTCAGCGTGTTGTACCAAACCGAATAGATCTGGATCGGAGTTATGGATGGGAAAAAGTTCTTAATATCAACGGTAACTATGTACGGAGCTCCGAAGTGCAGCGCCGCATTCTCCTTAATAGTTTTGCCTCGGACCCCTCCGAGTAGGTGCTCGGGGATTGCGAGGCGAGCCAGAAGTCGAGCTTCAATGCGGGATTGGAGCAATTTGAGAATGCCCGTCGGGTTATCGATGAGCCGTTTCTTGTCGGGTTGGACTTTGTGCGCGAAGGGTCGGATCTTCTGCTGCTTTATAAATGGCTCGTAGTAGCCGCCAGCGTGCGATGAAAGATCGAGCAGCTGCTCGCGAGAAAATCCCAGCAGGACCGTGAGATGCCGGAAGGAGTAAAGATTAAGCGCCGCGGGTGCGTTTGCGCCCGACAGATCGTTTTCGTTTCGTGGTTTCGGTTCCGGCATCGTGAATCACAAACCTCGCCAAATATCGACCGACGCCTTCGAGTTCTGCCTCGCTGATTCCCCTAACGTCTCCTGATTCGGCTGCTAGCATCGTGAAAAGACTCTCAGGGATCTCGAGCGCCTTGCTCAGTTTCTCAATTGCTGCGACGCTAGGCTTGCGTGATCCTTTTTCAATTAACGAGATATGGCTCGCATTGAGTCCGGCACGCTCGGCTAGCTCCTGCTGCTGCAGCCCCGACACCGCACGTGCGATTCGTAGCGCTTTTCCGTAGTTCATGGTTCTTGGATTTGGCTCGTCTCTTAAGCGTCCCCGTCAAAAGCTAGTCGCAATCAAGAAAGGCCCGAATCAACTCCTCCGTGATAGTTCGCACGGAACTGTAAACTTCGTGTCTCTTCGGATTTGACTTGCGCCAAATCCGCTTGATTTCGTCAATCGCTTTATCTACAGCCTGCTTCTGCTTCAGGTTAACGTCGCCTCCGCTCTGTACTTCCCGCAGAAGGGAAATACAGGCGCGGAGATCCCGCCTTTTTTTCATAGTCGTGCTCCTTTACGGCGGGTTGCGCCGTGCTGTTAAGCGCCCATCCCATCTAAGGAGCGACATTCACCCAAAACGAGCCAATCACTGTGCTGTATATACAAATACTACAAGCACAAGCGTCCCCATTCGTGCGGGCTGGTTGACCCGCGGCGCAGCCTGAGTAAGGCCGCGTCGTAAGGCTTCAAGTGGTCACCCACTTGAAGATCACCATCCAACGTGCTGCACATACAATTACTACAAGCACAAGCGTCTTTCGGTCTTGGGAGGGTCCGAGCAGCAGAGCAAGTTGTCAGGGATCTCAAAACCACCGTTAACGGTGGCCCTATCGCAAACAGGATAGCGATTGGATTGCTGAAAGTCAATCCATATGACTGTGGAAACCTCGGACTTAATCTTAACTAAGTAGATTCTGGCCTGCGACGCACTCTCGGACGCTCGTGCTCGCAGTGCTTGTGTGTACAGCACAGCGGATGCTCGAATTTCGCCCGTTCGTTGGACGCATCCTGGTCGCATTACCGCAGTCACTTCTAAATAACCCCGCTTTCCATTACTGTTAATCGTAGTGACACTCCTCCCCCGTGTGTGCCCGCGCGGTTGCAGACTGTTTGTGAGCGTGCGTTTGTGCATGACATCGTAAACGCGAAACCTGAACCCGCGTACCAGGAACTTCTGAGCCGGCCGATTCGCGAGCTGGGGCTTAGGCTCGAGGGATCGCCGGTGGAGCGCTTCGTCGAACAGCTTTATCGCGAGCTGGACGCCAAGGGGCTGACGAAATTTCGTCCGGCCTGTTACTTGACCGATGAGTGGGGATGCCCGTCCGGCGAGCCGATGATCGGGATTCCGTTTTACCTGGCGAATGCGGCGCTGGCGCAACTGGAAAAAGAAACGCATGACCTCGAAGACGCGAGAGAGATCATGATGTACCTGCGGCATGAGGCGGGACACGCGTTCACTTATGCGTACAAGCTGCACAATAAGCCGGAGTGGAAGCAGATCTTCGGGCCGTTCCGCCGCCCGTATCACGACAATTACCGTCCCGCGCCATTTTCGCGCGACTATGTGCGGCATTTGCCGGGATGGTATGCGCAGAAGCATCCGGATGAAGATTTTGCCGAAACGTTTGCGGTGTGGCTGACGCCGCGCTCGAACTGGCGCAAGCGCTATCGCGGCTGGGGCGCGATGGAGAAGTTGCGGTACCTGAACCGGCTGGCGCGCAAGTTGGGGAAGAGCGACCCGGCGCGGCGGCGGGGACAGACCGATATCACGGTCGATGACATGGAAACGACGGTGGCGGAGTTCTACCACTTGCAGCAGTCTGCGCGGGAAGAAGTTGCGGTCACCGAACTCACGCCGGATACGGATTTGCGCGACATCTTCCCCATATCCAAGCGGCGGAAGACGGCGCTGCCGGCGCACGAGTTTCTGCATCAGCATCGCAAGGCGGTGATCGACAAAGTTGCGCAATGGACTGGCGCGCAGCGTCCGCTGATCAAGACTTTGATGGACACGATCGAAAAGCGCGCCGGTGAACTCGACTTGCGCGCCGACAAAACGCGCAGCGCGGAACATCTGGCGGAAGTCACGGCCTATGTCACCGCGCTGGTGATGACTTATGTGACGAAAGGAAAGTTTATTCAGCCGTAGAACAGGTCCCAGATTTTAGGTCTCAGTTCTGGGGAAAACCGGGCGACCGATCAATATCCAAGATTTTCCTGAGACCTGAGACCTGAGACCTAGGACCTGAGACCCGCGGCACTAGCAATGGTTTCCGAGGAGACATGATGGTCGGAGCAAAACTGAAAATCGCGCTGCTTTATGACCTGTGGAACGAAGATCCGGTCGCGGCAGCGGCGAAAGAAGAGGCGGTTCCGGTGCGCAAGCCTCGCAAGAAAGTGAAGAAGGTAAAAAAAGAGAAGACCGATCGCGAGGAAATCTTTGAAGCGCTGCAGAAGTTGGGGCACGAGCCCTCCTACTTCGAGCTCGACGGGCGCCCGCAGTCCTTGCACTCGCTCTCGCGTTCGGATGCCGACCTCATTTTCAACCTGACCGAGTCTTTCGACGGCGACGACACCAAGGAAATGAACGTGGTCGCCTATGTCGACCTGCTGGGATTGCGCTACACGGGAGCGGGTCCACATGCCATTATTCTTGCCCAGGACAAAGCGATTGCCAAAAAAATCTTCGCGTTTCACGGCATCAAGACTCCATTCTTTGCGACGGCCTATCGCGGACGCATTGAACATGCCCACGATATTTCTTTTCCGCTCATCGTTAAACCGTCGTGGGAGGATGGATCGATCGGCATCGATGCCGGCGCCGTCGTGAAAAACGTCAAGGAGATGATGGAGCGCGTCGAGTATATCCAGGATGAATTCGACTCTCCGGCGCTGATTGAGGAGTACATCGAGGGGCGCGAAATCTACGCCGCTATTCTGGGCAGCTACGAACGGGCGCAGGTTTTGCCGATGATAGAGCTCGACCTGTCACGCTTGCCCGAAGGCACGCCAAAGATCGCCAGCTACGACGTGAAGTTTGAGAAGAATACCGAAGCCTACAAGCTGACCAAGTCGCAAATTGCGGAAAATCTGGACGAAGATACGATGAAGCGTCTGTCCGATACGGCGCTCGCCGCGTACCGCGCGCTCAAGCTGCGCGATTACGGACGTATCGACATGCGTCTCGCTCCGAACGGCGATGTCTACGTCATCGAAGCGAATCCGAATCCGTGGCTGGCGAGCCGCCAGGAGTTTGCCATGGCCGCGAAGGCCTCAGGACTCTCCTACACGGAAATGATCGGCACCATTATCGACTTGGCGATGAGCCGCTACCTGAATGCCAACCTGGTGAATGCGGCGGCGATGCGCTAGCGTCGTGTACCGCAAGTTCGCAAATCCCAACTATCATCTGCTTCGAAGGCTGAAGGTCCTCTGTCCCATCTCTAGCTTTAGGCAACTCTTTGTCTTATCTAGCCTTTAACATTGAAAACAGACCCTGGACCAAGACTCACAACCCCCCGTGGAACCGGCCGAGTGCGTGGGCAAGCATTAGCGACATGATCAGGATGCCCGCCCCGAGGACAAGGACGTGCCGGGTCTTGCGCAGTTCGAAGTTCCCGACCCGGCACACAAGCAGATAGCCGACAGCAAGGTTGAAGAGGCCCCACAGGACATTGACCGTCGAGGACGACAACCCTACCCCGGGCGGGGTCGCGAAGGGACTCTGGAAGGCATGGCCCGAGATCCCATTGCCGAGATGGGGCAGCGCGTTCGCGAGGAAGGCGCCCCCGAAGAAGTACGCCAAGTAGTGGTACCAGGACATGGTTGTCTCCATTTTGGAGTTCCATTCTCCCGCTTGGGCGAAGAGAAAGGCGCGACAGTCCGCCGCGCCTTCCCGCTCTTTCATTTCAGTTCGGCTCTAGAACAGATTCCACAGGAACTGGTTGTACACCTCGTGGTGGAACTGCACTTCGGCTGCCTTGACGAGCGTGCCCAGCAGACGCGGGCAGCGGTCGGCCGATGCCTGCTTCAGATCGGCGTAGCGGCCTTTCACGTCTTCCCCGAGGAGTTTGGTTGTCCATTCGGCTTTGCGGAAGTTGTCCATCGCCGTGTAGATGTTGTCGGGCAGGTAGCGTTCGGCTTGGCGGAGGTTCTTGATCTTGGCCGTCTCGCCTTCCAATCCGGTCTTGAAAATGGAGTACATCACCAGGTAGGGATTGGCGTCGGGAGCGACGGCGCGCACCTCGGTGCGCATGCTGCGCTCGTTGCCGATCGGGATGCGGACCATGGCGCCCCGGTCCACGGCCGACGCTGTGAGCTTGTTGGGCGCCTCGAAGTGCGGATCGAGGCGGCGATAGGCGTTGACGCTGGAATTGAACACCAGGCAGAGGTCGTTCCCGTGAGTGAGAACGCGGTCCAGAAACTCATATCCGAGCTTGCTGAGCTTCTCCTCGCCCTTGGGATCCCAGAACAGGTTCTTGCCGTTCTGGCTGACGGAGACATTGGTGTGCATGCCGCTGCCGTTGACGCCCACCACCGGCTTCGGCAGGAAGCAGGCGGTCAAGCCCATATTCCGGGCCACTTGGCGGCAGATCAGCTTGTAGAGCTGGATATGGTCGGCGGCGGCCACCACTTCGGCGTAGCCGTAGTTGATTTCGAACTGCGAGGGCGCGACCTCCGGATGGTCCTTCTCGTTCTGGAAGCCCATGGCGCGCTGCACTTCGGCGGTCGTATCGATAAACGTGCGCAGCGGATCGCCCGGCAACGAGTGGTAATAGCCGCCCGTGTTCACGTATTCGAACTTGCCGGTCTCGTGGTAGGTGCGCTCGGCGTCCGCCCCCTGGAACAGGAAGCCCTCGATCTCATTGGCGGCGTTGAGCGTGTAGCCGTGTTTCTTGTGCAATCCGTTGGCAAACAGCTTCAGCATGCTGCGGATGTCCGCGGTGTAGGGCTCGCCATCTTTATCAATGACCTCGCCAAAGACGAGCACCTTGCCCGGCCCGAACACATCCGCCGGTCCCCAGTAGAAGGCAGCCCAGTCAATGCCTAAACGCAGATCGCTTTCCCGCTGCGCCGTGAAGCCGCGAATCGACGAACCGTCAAACGTCAGGTTGTCGTGGCTCTTCAGCAGGAATTTCTTGTCATAGTCCAGCATGTGCAGACGGCCTTCCAGGTCGCTGAACAGCACGGTCACGGCCTTGATGCGGGACTCGTCAGTCAGGTACTTCAGCCGCTCTTCCTGAATTTTGTGAGGTGCGACGCGGTCAAGGCGCTGCTTCTTCGCCTTCAGATTTATCTCTTCCAGTTCGTCGTAGGGGATCGCTAGAAAATTTCGCAGTTCAGTTGACATGCCTCTCCTTGTTCGGGCACTGCCCGGGAATCAGATTGAATGACCGGAGGTGACTAGATAGGCTATCGCGTCAGGCGCATCCATACAAATAGAAATCGGTTATAGCAACGATTAGCTTTTCCAATTTGCATCAGGAACGGTGCAGAGGGCAGCTTCGAGCTTCGAGCTTCGAGCTTCGAGCAACCCAGAGCCTGATCGCTCGGAGTTCGATGCTCGCAGCTCGACTTACTTTTGCCATTTGCGTCAGGAACGGTGCAGCGGGCAGCTCGATTTATTTCGAGGCGTCTCGGTGGTAGAACAGCGCCGTGAAATAATCAAATCCGAGGAACTGCAATTGAGTTGCGCGATCTGTGAAGAACGAAAAGAAAAGCGGTTTTGCCCGGCCGTGCACGGAAAAATCTGTCCGCAGTGCTGCGGCGAGCAGCGCGAGGTGACGCTCGACTGCCCCAGCGAGTGTCCTTATCTCCAGCAGGCGCGTGAGCACGCGAAAGCGCAAAATGAGCGGCCGGGCGAACGGGATCGCGAGGCTTTGTTTCCGGAAATTGAGATCCCCAATGTTGAGATCCCCGAGCAGTTTCTCTACGAACGCGAGGAACTGATCCTGGGACTCAGCTTCGCACTGGCGAAGAGCGCCCGCGCCGATCGCTCGCTCACGGACCGTGATCTGATCGCGGCGGTCGGTTCGCTCGCGAAGAGCTACCAGACGCTGGTGAACTCCAGCCTGATCTACGAGCCGCCGACTACCAACGTCGCCCACCAGACCATCGCTCGCGAAGTCGAAACCATGGTCAGGGAATTTCGCGAGGCCGAGCAGCAACACATCGGCTACGCGCGGTTGCGGGATTCCGACGTACTGAAGGCGCTGGTATTCCTCTTGCGCATGGCCTTAGGACGCACGTCGGGCAGGCCGAAGTCGCGGGCGTTCGTCGATTTCCTCTTTGCGCAGTTCCCCGAAAAGCACTCGGCCATCGCCGGGCCAGAAGAGGCAGGCAGCCGGATCGTGATTCCATAGGATCTGATTCCGTAAGGCCTTGCCACCGGTCACGTAGGGACGACCGGCGGAGCCAAACTCCGCCGCCGGAAGCAAGAGTTTCAGAGTCGGCGGACCGTCTGCCCGACAGCCAGCGCCGCCAGAAGTTCTCGCGCCGTTTTCCCGAGTTCGGGATGGCGCACCTCCGGAGCGATCTCGACCAGCGGCTCCAGAACAAACCGCCGCTGATGCATTGCCGGATGCGGAATCTTCAAGCCCGGCTCGTCCACGATGCGATCCCCAAACAACACCACGTCGATATCAATCTTGCGCGCACCTTTCTCGCGCATGCGGAGACGTCCCATCGTCGCTTCGACCTGCAACGCCAGCTTGAGCAGTTCTCTCGGCGTCTTATCAGTTTCAATCGCCGCCACGCAGTTCAGAAACCACGGCTGATCCGGGACCTCTACCGGCTGGGTCTCATACAATGCGGAGACCGCCAGCAACCGGCCCGCTACCTCCAATTGTGCAAGCGCCGCGCGCAGGTTGGCCGCACGATCTCCCAGGTTCGATCCCAGCGACAGATAAGCGGTTTCGCCCACCTAGCTAGTTTCGTGGTGAAAGGCGCGAGAATCCACAAAAAACTGACGAGAAAGGGATTATTTTTGATTTTCTGGCTTTCGGAAAGCGATTCGCCTGGATTGCAACCAACGAGGCAACCAACGCCGCGGAGTTTCCGCTGTGACGGAGGGACCCTCTTCGCCCAGTACCTTCGCCCAGTACCTCCGCCCGGTACCTAGGTCACTTTCTTAGGCTCTCAGGTACCGCTAGTATCGAAGAAGCCATGAATCTGGACTCTCTTCTCATCAGCCAGGACGCTGCTTTGCTCGGCGTGCTGCGTCCGGCACTAGAGAAGATATCGGTCAATATCCAGGTTTGCGCAGAGTCCCAGTCCGGCAACGATCTGCTGGCGAAGCGCAAGTTCGATGCGGTCATCATCGACTGCGACGATCTGCAGAACGGCTTTGATCTCCTGCGGGCCCTCCGCCAGACACAAAGCAATGCCAAGTCCGTAGCCTTTGCGGTGGTGAATGGGAAAACGACCACGCAGGAGGCCTTCCAGTCCGGAGCCAACTTCGTTCTGCAGAAGCCGCTCACCCCGCTGCACGCCTCGCGCTGTTTTAATGCGGCTCTCAATTTCATGGTGCGGGAACGGCGCCGGTACTTCCGCCATCCGGTGGAGATGCCGTTGCGAATCGTCCTTCCGCACAACCAGGAAATGACCGCCACTTCGACCAACGTGAGCGAGGGAGGCATGGCCATCCGCATTCTCGGCAAGCTGCCCAAGGATGCGGAGGCGCAGTTTCGCTTCACGCTTCCCACTACTAACATTTCGCTCGAGCTGAAAGGCCAAGTCGCCTGGGCCGATGGAACCGGCCATGCCGGTATCCGCTTCATCGAGGTTCCGCAGAGCTCACAGTATCAGCTTGAAAAATGGCTGACCGACCGCTTGCAAGACGCAGTGCCCGCGCGACTCCAAGGCTACGCGGCGCTTTCCTAGCCGCTCGCTCGGCTTCGCCAGTTCGGAAGACCACCCACGCACCCGCATCCAGCTTGTAACTTGCACTCGGCCACTGCTGTGGCACTGTAGAGACGCGGCTTGCCGCGGCTCCAGTTCCCAGCGAGCTTAAACATGATCACATTGGAAGAAAGAATCGCCAGAACTCAGCGGTTGCTGCGCCGCCTGGAAGAGGACCAGCCCTACTTGCATGTGCGCTTGTCCGCGCTCGGCGCCGAGCATCGGCAGAGCGCGAATGCTTTCGCGGACCGCGTCCGCGCCGAAGCAGAAGCCGAACTGCAGCGCCTGCTAGCAGAAAGTAAGCATTGCCCTACGAATGGAACGTGCCCCCAGCCGGCGACTGAATCCAGAAGCTTTGAGCTACGAGCCACGAGCTGCGAGCAAGCCCCAGCTTCTGTTCGCTCGTAGCGCGAAGCTCGCAGCCGCAGGAATTCTTAACCACAGGAACACTGGGGAAGCTCTTGATGCACGGACTTACGGGACACGCCGCTAGACGCTAAGACTAACCGCGGACGCGAGCACCGGCAACGCAGTTTCATCTTCCATCGCTGTTTCTTCCCAATACGACCGGTCGCGTAAAATGCGCGACACCAGCGCGGTGTGCATGGCGTGGCCCGCGCGGTCGGCCACCACCGAACCCAGTATCTGTTTCCCGATCAGCGCCAGGTCACCGATCAGGTCCAGAACTTTGTGGCGCACGAACTCGTCGGGGAAACGCAACGGTGGGTTCAGCACTTCACTGCGGTTCAGCACGATGGCATTCTCGGTCGACGCTCCCCGGATCAGTCCCTGCTGCCGCATGGCATCGGCTTCATGCAGAAATCCGAAAGTGCGCGCTGGCGCAATCTCTTTCAGATAACTGCCATTCGTCAGCCGTACACAGAAGCTCTGCTTGCCAATGAGTGGGTGAGGAAAGTTGATCGAATACGAAACCGAATAGGAGTCTGCCGGATACACGGCAATGAATTTATCGCCCTCGCGCAACTCGATCTCCCGCACGATCCGGAGATAAGTGCGCGCCTTGCGCTGTCGCCGAATCCCGGCCTTTTGAATCATTTCGACAAACGGACGGGCGCTGCCATCCAGAATGGGCAACTCCAGATTGTCCAGCTCAACGATGGCATTGTCGATGCCGACCCCGGTAAACGCCGAGAGCAGATGCTCGGTGGTTGAGATGAGCACGCCCTTCTTCATCAGGCTGGTGGCGTAACTGACGCGGGCCACGTTGCGTCCGCTGGCTTCGATCGCGAAGCTGTCGAGGTCTGTGCGGTGGAAGACGATTCCCGTTCCGGCAGGCGCGGGCAGAATCCGCAAGCTGACCGGCGCGCCGCTGTGGAGACCCACTCCTGTGCAGGTCACCGCGGCACGAATTGTTTGCTCGTGTGTCAAGGGGGAGGTGGTGTAAGTCTTTTGCTGTGTATCAGCTTACCGTGATGGGCAGACTTCCGCATGTGGCAAAACAGCCACACTCCGTGGCGCGGGCGACCGTGGCGGCGCTAACTTGTTCAGGCAGCGGTAGATCTTGGGGGTATCCAGCGAAGGACTTGCCCCTCTTTCCCTGGCTTGCCGCGGCTCCCGTTACACTAACTTCGGCGTGATAAAGCCTGTTTAGGCGCACAGGCACTCCTGCAAGCCTAGAGCCAAAACCTCAATCCCGCTATACTAAAAAGTTATGCTTCGCGTTCGATTTGCGCCGTCTCCCACAGGTTTTCTGCATGTCGGCAGTACCCGCACCTTCATCTTCAACTGGCTCTATGCCCGCCGCAACGGAGGAACCATGGTTCTGCGACTCGATGATACCGATGTCGAGCGCAACACCGGCGCCTCCGTCAACTCCATCTTCGACGGTCTGCGCTGGCTCGACCTCGATTGGGACGAGCAATACAAGCAATCCGAACGCCTCGCCCTGCACCGCCAGATCGCCGATGCCATCTTTCAGAAGGGCCTAGCTTACCGCGACTTCACCCCCGCCCACACTGGCGACAGCGAAAAATCCGGTGCCAATCAAACCTGGCTCTTCAACCCCGGCATGCGCGAACTTTCCCGCACCGATAGCGACCGTCGAGCCGCCGCCGGAGAGTCTTTCGCCATTCGCTTCCGTGTCCCCAGGGGCACAGGCGGACAAGTTCGCTTCACTGACGCGGTCTACGGCGAGCAAATCAAGGCGGCGGACGACATCGAAGACTTCGCGCTCCTCCGCTCCGACGACATGCCCACCTACCACCTCGCCTCCTGTGCCGACGACATCGACCTCCGCATCAGCCACATCATCCGCGGCCAGGACCATCTCTCGAACACCTACAAGCACCTGCTCATTTTCGAAGGCGCGGGCGCCAAGCTGCCGCAGTTCGCGCATCTTCCGCTGCTCGTTGCCCCCGACGGATCGAAGCTCTCGAAGCGTCGGCACGGGCCGGTGGTCAGCGTCACCACCTACCGCGACGCCGGATTCCTTCCGGAGGCCTTCATCAATTTTCTATGCCTGCTAGGTTGGTCGCCAAAAGACGATCGCGAAAAGATGACGCGCCAGGAACTGATCGACGCGTTCTCCCTTGAAGGTATCAATCGCGCCAACGCGGTCATTAATTTCAAGGACCCGGCCGCCACACCCGACGAAACCTTCGATCCCAAAGCCGTCTGGCTGAATGCGGAACACATCCGCGGGCTTTCGATCGACGACCTCAGCGCGCGCCTGCTCCCCATCGTCCACGCCGCCGGATTCCCAATTGCGCCGGAGAAAATGCACGCCATCACCCCGCTCATCCGCGAGCGCATCAAACTTCTGCGCGACGTCCTCACCGCCGCCGACTTTTTCTTTGTGGACCAACTCCCGCCCTACAACCCAGACGAACTCATCCCGCAGAAGGGCGACGCCGCCATGGCGCTCAAAGTTCTGACCCGCGCGCGAGAAGTCCTGGCACAAACGGAATTCAAGCACGACCCCTTGGACCAGGCTCTCCGCGCCGCCGCCCAGGCGATGGGCGTAAAGGCGGGACAAATGTTCCAACCGATTCGAGTGGCCGTCTGCGGGCGCAAGAACGCCCCACCCTTATTTGAGACGCTCCAGGTTCTCGGACAAGAAACTACATTGCCACGAATCGATCAGGCGGTCGAAAAGCTGCAGTGTCGCGACGCGCCGTCCTAGCGCGTGATAAGTCAGACGGTGGAGCGACGGGCGCCTCGCCCGTCCGGCAGTAACCATCACGCGGTCGGGCCACTAGTGAGAAGCCTTGAACTGCGCCGCTTTCCGCCGGGCCTCCGCGGCTTCACTCTTCATTCCCTTGGCTTCGTAGACTTCAGCCAGCAGATTCTCGTTGTCGCGATCGTCCCCAGCTTGCCGCTGCTTCAACAGCGATACGATGGCATCGTCGTACAGTTTGAGCCGGGCCTGGGTGACGCCCAGGTTGTAGTTCACGCCCGGATAGCCCGAGTCGAGCGCCGCCACGCGCTTGTATTCTTCGAGCGCTTCGAGATTCCGATGCTGATCCGCAAAAGCATCCGCCAGTCCGGAGTGTCCATCGGCGCTGTTGGGGTCGATCTTGAGCAGTTGAGCAAAGGTGTCCTGGGCTTTTGCGGGCAGCTTCTGCTCCAGATAAATCAGTCCAAGCCGGTAATACGCGTCTTCGCTGCGCGGATTCAGCGCAATCACGCGCCGCATTTCCGACGCCGCATTCCCGAAGTCATGCTTCGTAATGTAGGCATGCGCCAAGGCCGCGTGGGCTGGGGCGAAGTCGGGCCGCAGCCGTACGGATTTCTGCAGCTCCGCAATCCCTTCGTCCGTCTTTCCCTGTTCGAGAAGTCCGACGCCGTTTTGTCCATGAAGCATATAGGCGCGGGAGCGCTGCAGAAACATCCGGCCGCCCACAACGAGTAGAATCCCGACGAGCAGCACTGTGATCCGCCGCAAAAAGTCGTCATGTCCCGGAGCGACCTTTGCGATGAGCGCGCCTAGCAGCAACCCCATGAGCACGCCGCCGACGTGCGCCGCGTTATCGGTGCCAGCCATCACCGCTCCAAAGAAGAGGTTGTATGCGACAAATGTAACCACGCTGCGCAGCATCCCGCTCATCGCAGCACGCGGCATTGAAAACTCGCCCAGATAAAACGATGCGATCAAAGCTCCCGCAATCCCAAAGATCGCGCCGGAAGCGCCAACGCTGGAGACGGGAATGGGAAAATGCCAGGCTACGCTCATGAGGCTTGCCGACAAACCAGTGGTCAGGTAAACCACGGCAAATGTCCAGTGTCCGTAAACCGATTCCGCCAGTCGGCCCAAGTTCCACAGGCACCACATGTTGAATGCAATATGCAATAGACCGCCGTGGATGAACACGGAGGCGACCAGCCGCCACCACTGGCCGTTGACGGTATACGGCCCGTAATTGGCCCCCAAGCGCAACGAGAGTTCCTGCCACGCAGGATCGCCGAACACCGGCACGTTGCGCACAGCCAATGCCATGGCAATAAAAACCGCAACATTGATGCCGAAAATGGCCTGAGTGACCGCCATCGAACTAGACTGCTGCCGCGTCCATGGCGCCGGTTCGACTCGCTGAATGGGGATATCTTCGCCGCGTTTCGCAGCCTCATTCTGCACGCACCACTGGCAAAGCTTCTTGCCGAAGCTGAGGGCTGGAAGCTGACGACCGCATTGAACGCAATTTGCCATGAAAGATTGAATGGGCCCGCCAACGTCCACCGGGCAGCGCCCAGTCACCGCGAATCCACTTTACCCATATAGAATACAGTGAGTATGAGCACTACGAATTTGTCTTCATCTCAATCCAGCCAAGCTGCCGCGAACTCGCCCTCCGAGTCTCGCCCCTCGAACTTCATCCGTGACATTGTTATTGAAGATCTGAAAACGAAGAAGTACGGCGACGCCGTCATTCAGACCCGCTTCCCTCCCGAGCCCAACGGCTATCTGCACATCGGCCATGCGAAATCCATCTGCCTCAACTTTGGA
The DNA here is from genome assembly GCA_050018355.1 of Terriglobales bacterium. GTDB lineage: Bacteria > Acidobacteriota > Terriglobia > Terriglobales > Acidobacteriaceae > Acidiflorens. Next base: position 30,415 of record JBEKAF010000036.1, read on the forward strand.
TTAGCCGACGAGTTCGGCGGCAAGACCAACCTGCGCTTCGACGATACCAACCCGGAGAAAGAAGAGCAGGAGTATGTGGACTCCATCCTGAACGACGTCCGCTGGCTGGGCTTCGAGTGGGACGGTCTCTACTATGCTTCCGACTACTTCGACCAGCTCTACGAGTGGGCGATCAAGCTCATCAACGAGGGTAAAGCTTACGTTGACGATTTAAGCGCGGAGGAAATTCGCAAGCATCGCGGCACACTGACCGAGCCCGGCAAAGAAAGTCCGCATCGCAACCGCGGGACGAAGGAGAACCTTGACCTTTTTGAGCGCATGCGCAAAGGCGAGTTTCCTGACGGATCGCTCGTGCTCCGCGCCAAAATCGACATGGCGTCGCCGAACCTGAATATGCGCGATCCGATCATGTACCGCATCCTGCGCGCCGAGCATCATCGCACCGGCGACAAGTGGTGCATCTATCCCATGTACGACTACGCGCACGGCCAGTCCGACTCCATCGAACACGTGACCCACTCTATCTGCACACTCGAATTTGAAGATCATCGCCCGCTCTATAACTGGTTCATCCAGCAACTCGGCATTTTTCCGTCCCAGCAAATGGAGTTCGACCGCCTCAGCCTTACCTACACGCTGCTCAGCAAGCGCAAACTGCTCACGCTGGTGCAGGAAAAACGCGTCACCGGTTGGGACGATCCGCGCATGCCCACGCTCTCCGGCATACGGCGGCGCGGCTACACGCCGGAGGCGATCCGCAATTTCTGTGCGGCGATCGGAGTTTCGAAAACGAATGGCACGCTGGAACTTGCGATGCTCGAACATTTTGTTCGCGAAGACCTGAACAAGCGCGCGCCGCGCGTGATGGCCGTGCTGCGGCCATTAAAGGTCGTGATCGATAACTACCCTGAAGGTCAGGTTGACGAGGTCGATGCGGTCAACAATCCCGAGGACGAAAGCGCCGGGAAGCGCAAAGTGCCATTTTCCAAGGTGCTCTACATCGAGCAGGACGATTTCCGCGAAGATCCGCCCAAAAAGTATTACCGCCTGTCGCCCGGCCGCGAGGTACGGCTGCGTTACGGCTACTTCATTACGGCGAAGACGGTGGTGAAGAACGACAAGGGAGAAGTAGTTGAGGTGCATTGCACGTACGACCCAGCCACGCGCGGCGGCAATGCTCCCGATGGACGCAAGGTGAAGTCGACGATCCACTGGGTCTCAGCCGCGCATGCCCTCGACGCCGAAGTGCGTATCTACGACAAGCTCTTCACCAAGGAAGACCCGAATCAGGTTGAAGAAGGCCAGGAGTTCACTGCGAACTTGGATCCGAATTCGCTGGAAGTGATTGTGCAGGCGAAGTTGGAGCCATCGCTCGCGAACGCACCGATCGAAGGCCGCTGTCAGTTCGAACGCCTCGGGTACTTTTGTGTGGACCCGGATTCCAAGCCCGGACGTCTTGTGTTCAACCGCACCGTGGCGCTGAAAGATACCTGGGCCAAGATCGAAAAAAAATCGGGCGCATAGATGTCTAGGTAGAGACGCGGCAGTCCGGCACCGTCCCCCATGGGATAACGTCGATGACCGTGTAGGCGCAAAAGGTTGGCGCTGCACAACTGCTGCTGGAGGCAACGTAGGTGCCAGACCCCGAGTGCAACCCGAGACCGGAGTACGCCGCTTGCCCGAAGGCAGAGACGCAAAAAACTATAACCGCTAAAACTTTCTTCATCGCCGTTTGCTCCACAAGAAATCGCACCCCGCGTTAAACCGGGGCGAGGTCTTTGCCCGTCGCAAGGGCCCGCCCAGACCCGTGCGCTCTGCGCCCGAAGTCACTTCCGGCTTCGCTATAATGTTTATTTGCTCTTCCCCCGCCGTTTGCGCAGAGCTTGATGGAAAGGGAACTATGCCGACTGACATTGTCATGCCCCAGATGGGCGAATCAATTTTCGAAGGAACCATCACCAAGTGGCTGAAAAAGCCCGGTGACAAGGTCCAGAGGGACGAACCTCTGTTCGAGATTTCCACCGACAAGGTCGACGCCGAAATCCCCGCCCCCGCCAGCGGAATTCTTCAGGAAATCAAGGTTTCCGAAGGCAACACCGTTCAGGTCAACACCGTCGTCGGCGTGATTGGCGACGGCAGTGGCGCTTCCGCTTCCGCACCCGCCAAGGTTGCTTCGCCTGCTCCTGCTCCTGTCGTTCCGGCATCCGCAAAGAAAGAATCTCCGGCTCCGCCGCCCGCGCCCGCCGCCCGCGCTCCCGAGGACGAAGAGGATTCCGACGTCCGCTCTTCCCCGCTCGTCCGCAAGCTCGCCCGCGAGCACAATGTGGATCTCGCAAAAGTAAGTGGCACCGGTACCGGCGGTCGTGTCACCAAGCAGGACGTCCTCGATTTCGTCGAGCACCGCACGGCTGTTCCGGTTGCGGCCCCCGCACCCCGTCAAACCTCAGCCCCTGCGCCGGCTGTCGTTCCAGGCGACCTTGTACCCATGTCCCAGATGCGCAAGATCATCGCGCAGCGCATGATCGAATCGCGCCGCACCAGCGCTCACGTCCACTGCATGTTCGAGGTGGATATGACTCGCATCGTCAATTTGCGCAACAAGCTCAAGAAGGGTTTCGAGCAGCGCTACGGCGCGCGGCTTACCTTCATGCCGTTCTTTGTGCGCGCCGCCATCATCGCCCTGCAGCAATATCCGATCGTCAACAGCTCGCTCGAAGCGGACAGCGTCCGCTACCACAAGCACGTCAACGCCGGCATCGCCGTCGCGCTCGATTGGGGACTGATCGTCCCCGTTCTCAAGAACGCCGACGAGCTTAACTTCCTCGGACTGCAGCGCGGCATCACCGACCTCGGCGAGCGCGCGCGTACCAAGAAGCTCACGCCGGCTGACGTCGAAGGTTCGACCTTCACCATCACCAACCCCGGCCAGTTTGGCGCCGTGTTCGGCTTGCCCATCATCAACCAGCCGAACGCAGCCATCATGGGCGTCGGCGGTATCACCAAACAGCCCATGGTGATCACCGACAAAGACGGCGCAGATTCCATCGCCATCCGTTCCGTCGTTCACCTCACGCTCGGCTACGACCATCGCATTGTCGACGGCGCTATCGCCGACCAGTTTATGGCCGTCCTAAAGAAGACTCTTGAAAGCTGGAGTGAAGAAGTCGGCTAGCGCGCAGCATCTCGACGGTGCAAGTCACAACGAGTGAGCGTTACGGCGTCTCTCTTCTCGAACCTATACCAGCAGCCAGCTTGCTCCCGTGTCTCTGCGGTGCTAGGTAAACGAGTGTAGGTGGAAGCGTGTTGCCTTGTCGTGCAGCACGAGCATTCCGGCGTCGCCGAGAGTCCCTGGACGGGCGACCTCGTTCTTCAGTTCTTTGGCGATCGAGGTCCGCCCCAAGGCCGTCTCAAGTCGATCTTCGCCGAAGACCTGAACGATTTCGTCGCCCGCTACGAAGGCAAGAAGTGTGCTTCGTGTGGCGCGGCGTTAACCCGAGACGACTGGTAAAAGAGTCGGCTGGCGGTCCTGGGGACCAACACGGGAGGGGCGAAAATACCCGAGGTTGTTCGCCCATCGCTCTTCAGCATCCCCGAGACTAGCGATTCGATCTGCTCAGCCTGCTACGGCGCGAAGTTGCGCATAGGTCTGGGCTCCTCGCCAGTCGAGACCGGTTAGGACCGCCCGGATAAGGCGTGCCAAGGCGCTCGCAATCTCCACCGGGGTCGTCCACCAGACGACCACCTCGCTACAGCGTCTCGCGCCTAAGCTGCCGTTTTTCCACTCTCCAGGACGACACCTCCGGGGACCGCGCTCGCACCGGCTGCCGGCAACTCTTGCAGCGGGTCCCCGTCCGTTCCCGACGGCGTTCCATCCGGCTGCGCCTCAGCCGAAAAGTCCACATCGGAAGCATCCGTGTCGGCTTCTTCCGTTTGGCAATCGCCGTTTCGTAGAACTACCGGTCTCCTAGTTTGGTTTCCGGGTTTCTTGCGTCACAGGTTGCGTGATGCTCACCGCCAGCTTACGGCTGCTTGATGGCTTCTCCGGCGAAACACTCTTCTGATCTCCAGGTTGTCGTCGATCGGGCCCGAACAGGCCAGTTCTTTTAGTCCACCGCGCACGTTCAAGTCGCTCTCGCTGTTGTCGTTCCCACTCGTGCTTCAAGCTGCGGTCCACCCGGACTCGGAAGTCGAAGCTGAGTTCCTCGCGCCGCTCGTCTCTGAGTAACAGCTCGACCGTAACAGGCGACTCGTCGTGGTATTTGCAGGGAATAGAACTTTGGCCGTGCGCGATGATCACTCCCTCCACTTGGCGAACATCTAGAGGGAGCTCGCGTTCCAGATAAGGGTTGAGAAGTGTGGGTGGGGAGTGATACAAGCTTCCAATCACACCCTGACAATCTGAGCTTTCCTCTGGATCCCATAAATCGAGTGGGGAATCATCCCACGGTGTCATCATTGCGACGTCCGTAATCAAAATCCCAGACTTCAGAACGATCATCTTGGCAGGCACGACAACTGCAACAGCACCTGAAGGCAACTCGTAAATCCTGGCCAATTCATCCCAGGTCTGCTCGAACGTTACCCTATCGGGTTCGGGCGAAGGATCGCCGGCGGGCACGATCGGAATGCTCATCTTTTCAAGCCACGACAGGCGGGTGCGGTATTCTTGCTCCTCGGTTTTGGTAAGCCTCGACCTTTGTGTTGGCATTTTTCCTCCCGTTCTAAATTAAAAGAAAAAACTTGTAAATTACCTCCATAACCTCCATCTCCTACATAACCTCCATAAGTCACTTAGAGAGAGCGGGTTCCTCCTGGTTACAGTCGGGACAACTAGCCTCGACACGTTGTGTGCATGGCAAATCGTAGGCTTGAGCCAATCGGTGTACGAGTTGGCTGGTGCGTCGTCCTAGCAAAACTTGCCGCCCGGAGCTACTACTATGCCTGGGAATATTCAGGTTACGCAGCTTCCAGCCGATTTCCTCAGCGCTATAGGTGAGGGTTTCTCCCCGAGATCGCAGGAGCGCGTCCACGAACTTTGCGAGTTCATCTACCCTTACTGCCCCCTGCTTTCGGCCGTGAATAATACCCCACAATACTTCGACGATCGCGCAGTCAACATCACCCGAGCGTTGCCCGCGGACCTCCTCGTCTTGCGGTCGGAACAACTGAACCGCATCGCGTGCCAGTTCCGGATCTTCCGGGAAGCATGCCGCTAGAGTGTGGGCGAGTTGGCG
>JBEKAF010000037.1:0-35215 GCA_050018355.1 Terriglobales bacterium
GGTTGCTGCGGCCGCCACTGCTTGGACGAAGGGCAATCCGATGGGAGTGCCCACGCCCGTCACGTTATCCCAACCCGGACCAGTAGTCAGCGAGGAGTCGGTGCCAAACGTGAAAATGTCCCAGCGAGTCGACGAGGCGCTGTTGAACAGAGCGCTGATAAAGTTCCTGGTGTTTTCCAAGGGCTGCACCAGCGCGTCTGCGGTTTCAAATGTTGGAAAAGGGTTGAAGATAATTCCCGATACGTTGTACGGAGAACTGAGGTCGGTAACGTCGTATAGAGCATCGGGGGGCAGATCGTAGACGTAAGTGGCTGCCTGGCCAAGCGGCATTCCGGCTGCCTGGTTCGCAATCGCCCACACCCCAGAGAACATGGGACAGGACAAACTGGTCCCGCCGTACACTTCAACGTACTGCTGGTCACCGGGCACGGCATCGGGCGTTATGATGATCTCGAACCCTGTTTCGGGATCGGCATCCATCGAAATGTCGGGCAACTTACGCCACTTTCCTTTCAAGCTTTTCTGGAAAGAAGGCTTGCTCCAGAGGACGCTAGTTCCGCCGCCGGATCCGAATATGAAACCAAATTCGAGAGGGGGAACGACCGGTGGATTTGGACTAGGATCTGCGATGCGGGTTTCGTTGAGGCCCCAGCCCGTCTGGAAATTCATCGTCTGATCGTGGTTCAAGAACAAGCTGGTGCCGCCGACTGCCGTCGCGTAGGGGGAACTCGCCGGCATGGAGACGGCGGTGAAACCTATGAAGTTGTAGAAATCCCCGTCATCGCCAGTAGAAAAATTTGCCGAAATACCCAGGGCCGCCGCCAACTCATTTACCGTGTTTTCAGCCGTCGAATCGGTGGGGTCATTGTAGGGTGGAACTTCCGGCCCTCCGTAGCTATTCGAAATCACGTTGCCTAACAAATTCTCGGCTGCGTACAGAATTCCTATGTCGAGATTGGTGTCGGTGTTATCCGTGGTTTCAATGAGCACGATATTGGCCCCGGGCGCGACCGCGTGGGCTGTCTCCACGTCGAGGGTAGTTTCCGGGTACCAGTCTGGGGCACTGCAGCCTTCCGGGGGTGTGCAAGTCGAGGTACCACCCGCAGTGTAGATTTGGAAGTTCGACGAAGTGAGAGCGGGCAAGCCGTTAAGCGCCGAGTAGGTGTTGGCGTCATCCACGATGGTAGGCGAACCGTAAGCATCGACAATCACGATAGTCTGACCGGTTCCGTCCAACCCCCTCTTGTAAAGCTTACCCAGCCCATAAGCGGTCTGAATATCTGCTGCGTCATAGCCGCAAGGCGGCAGATTCGGAACACCGGAAGTTATGTCCGCACCGTAGCGATTACCGAAGTAGATCGCTTTGGGGTAACCACCCTCCGTCGTAAAGGTCACGGCTTGAGGGCTGCGGAAACAGTAATTCGAGAAAAACAGGCCATCCGGCCCGACCGAGGCGAGTGGGACCCCCGCGAAAGCAGTGTCGGTATCAGGATCGATCGATTTCCTCGCGTGCGATTTAAAGGCGCGATCGGACAAACCCTGCACGGATGCTATAAGCGCTCCAACTGCTCCTTCCATCGTGGGCTTAGCGTTACTCGCCCGGTGGATTTCTCCATTCACCTGGTAACGGTTGATTTGCACATGGAAAGCATTTTGCACGTCGCTAATGCGGCCTTGGGCCATGACGAAGTGATTATCTTTGTCGACCAACGAAACGCTTAAGTTGTGGCTTGCCAGGAAACTGCGTACGGTGGCTGCATCCTGAGCGGTGGGTGCGAAGGCGGCCCTGTACTGCTCAAGGGTGAGCCAGCGATGATAATTGGCAGAACCCGGCTGATACATCTGGCCGACCAATTCATCGAGCGCGGCTTTGTTGTGCTGGTTGAGCCATACGGTCACGGTGATTAGCTTGGAAGGATCTTCCGGACCCAGATTCTGTGGCTTGGCGACTGCTCCGCCACGCGATTGAGAAAACCCGGAACTCGCCAGCAGAGCGAGCAGGGCGAACGTCAGAACCGGTTTGATACTGACCCACAGCGACTTCCTGAGAAACTTCATAAAATCTCCTTTGTAACAGCGTGTTGGTAATAGTTCTTGCAGTTCAAATCGGCGAGGCCCTGGACGGTAGATTTGCCCGCCAGTGCGGGCGGTCGCACCCCGGAGCAAGCTGAGTTGGAACGTGGAAGGGTCATAGGTGTTCTTTTGTTACGAGCCGCCAGATCCCGCAGCGTCCGATAGAAAGGGCCAGTGCAATCACCGGAGGTCATAACAAAGAGAACACCGCCGGTATACACAGCGTGGACCATACTTACGCTGTCGAAGTGCCAATGTCAACAAGGATTGCGGCGAATACCAAGGGTTTGCAGCAAAAATGCAGAAAAGTGACGTTGGCGGCTGGGTCAGTAGACTTGGTTCCCTGCTTTTCCGCCCGCATGGCGTGAATAAACGCGCCGGGCATGGTGTGGATGCCGATTTTAGGCGGCATCTCGACCCGCCCGTCGCCCTTCTCGCGAAACATACTCTCCACGCGGTGATGACCTCCGCCATGCCGAGTCCGGCGGAGATAACGTTAGAGTGGGAAGAGTAGAGGAGTTCTCGGCCGAGTCTTGAATTCATGTGTGAATTAGTATGTTCCTCCGAATACCGCTTACTTTTTCTTGTTGCTCATTTTCTCGGCGAGCGCGGTGGCGTCATCGAGCATTTTGTCGATGCGGCGGGCTCGGGCATCCGGAGTTCTGTAGTAGAACATGCCAAACAGGTGCATGCGCCGGCGTGAGGCCGACATGCAATCCCAACCTTCACGAGCGCGTGGATGGCGCGCGAAAGCTACCTGCAGAATGGGTGGCAGTTCCCGTTCCGCCTCCATGACGTTGAGCAGGCGTTCCGCAATTTGTTCCGCGCGACGCACGCGGGCTTCCGCGCTCTTAGGTTCGGTGATCCACTTGGCGATATCGTTGCGTGTGGAATGATTCAGTTCGTCATACCAGCGGCGAAGCCAGCGATCTTCGCTGAGAATGCGCTTGACTTCATCGGGGATGGTGACGGTCCGTTCTTCGCTGTCGAGTTCCATCTGAAAACGGGCGACGCTGCCTTCGACGGCTCGCGCTTCGTTTTGCATCCGCTTGTTGACCAGCAGAAAGTGCCGGCCCTCTCTGGTGGGAAACAGCGAAGTACGGAACGCGAACCCGTTGATTTCGCCTTTCACTTTGATCTGGCCACGCAACCCCCAGACTTTGGCTGCATCGAATGGCACGTGGATAATGATCCAATTGAGGCGGGAGCGCATGCGCTCGAGCCTGGCCTCGAAACGCTTCGCGGCGGGCGCGGGCTTGGCTGTGGAGGCTTTCGGCATGGGCGGAAACCGGGCGTTCGCATTCTAATATGAACAGACGAACTTAATGGCATCGCTGGCACGGGTTAAACTGTAGGAGAGTACATATCGGAGAACCATTCGTGATCTGCCCGAAGTGCGGTGAGGACAATTCGGACAATTTCCGTTTTTGCGGAATGTGTGGCACCGTGCTCGAAGCTCGGCGCCCGGCGGGCGCACCGGTACCGGGCCTACCAAAGATAACGAACGTTTCGGAACCACCGCACCCTCTCGTCGTGGAGAACGCGACCAGGCCCGCAAACCAACAGGCGCCACCGATCGGCGGGCCCTCGATGTTGGGATTGAATCAGCCTGGCGCAAATCAACCTATCCCGAATCATCCCAGCCCGAATCAGTCGAACATGGACTCGCTGCGGGAAAAATCTTTCTCCGGCTTGGATTCTTTTTTTGAGCCCGAGCAGCCAAAGACCGGCGGACGGCGGATCCTGCTGCTGGTGGCGCTGCTTGCAGCCTTGGGCGTAGCAGGCTGGTGGACGTATACAAACTATCTCGGCGCCGCGGAGAATCGAAAGCCGGAGGCTGCAACTTCGAGCGCCGGCGCAGCTCCCGCCGAGAAGCCATCGACGAAACCGGCGGCCCAGGCTGCTGCTCCAACGCTTGATGCGGGCTCGTCGCAGGCAGCGGTTCCGTCAGCGGGAGTTCCGGAGGGTCAGGCCGAGAACTCAAGCGCTGGTCCCGAACCTACCCGAAAGACCGTGGACGCAGAGGCAAAGCCTGTGGCCGAAGCGAAACCGGTGATTCCGAGGATCGCGCTGGCCGACAAGAGTGCGGCGAAACGCGAGCCCAGCGTGACCTCGGCCAAGACGTCGAAATTGCCCGCGCCCGCCGCGGCTGACACCGGGGACGCGGCCTTCCGCAAAGGCGAGGCCTATCTCTACGGACGAGGCGTGCCGAAAAACTGCGACGAGGCCGTGAAATATCTGAAGACCGCTTCGGCTAAATCTAATGCCAAGGCCCGAAGCGCGTTCGGAACCATGTATGCCACCGGCCACTGTGTGCCGCGCGATCTGCCGACATCGTATTTATGGTTTGCGCTGGCTCTGCGGGTGGATCCGAATAATCAGATTCTGGAAAAAGATTTGAGCGCGGTTTGGAACCAGATGACGCCGCCGGAACGGCAGCTGGCCACAAGAATGAAACAATGAAAAGAGGATCGGGCCATCGGGTGATCGGCCCGATCCTTCCGCCCAACGATCACTCGCCGCTCGGCACGAGATTCAATGCTTTCTTCACCGTGCCGCGTTCGATCATGATTTTTTGCTGCAACAGCGTGATCGCGTAAATCAACTGCTCGGGACGCGGCGGACAGCCCGGGACATAGATATCGACGGGAATAACCTGATTCACGCTCTGCACCAGCGCGTAATTATTGAAAACTCCACCGGAAGTCGCGCACGCCCCCATCGAGATGACCCACTTCGGTTCCGGCATCTGCTCCCAGAGCTGGCGAATTACGGGGGCCATTTTTTGCGAGACGCGGCCGGCAATAATCATCAGGTCCGACTGCCGCGGCGACGGCCGGAACACTTCGGCGCCGAAGCGCGCGATGTCGAAGCGCGACGCACCCATCGACATCATTTCAATCGCGCAGCAGGCCAGCCCGAACGTCATCGGCCAGATCGAATTCTTGCGCGTCCAGTTGACGGTCGCGTCGAGCGTGGTCATGACGATGCCTTCGGGAACGCCTTCTCCGAAGACAAGTTCCTTAACCACCTTCTTGCCGTTTTCGATATCAACGTAGGGGCCGAAACTGAGCTCTTGCGCCATGGGTTATTTTAACCGCAGAGAACGCCGAGTGCGCAAAGGAAACGAAACAGAGATTAGCGATTAATCACGGAAACCTGCTCCAATCATTTCCCTTCCATGCGACTTTACCCTTTTGTACAGGCGAGCTCGACAGGAATGGCACGCCACCTTCTTGGAAATTGAGACATACGAGGAAATTGCGAACCTTTTTCGCATGAAGCGAGAAACCGCCCACGCCTGGGCTGTAGGGCCACGGTTAGCCCCGTCTTAACATTGCATCGCCCTTGATGACGTAAAGAAGTCAGGCCTTTCGACGGCTTGATATATCGCACCTTCTACAGCTGAGTTCCCGATCGTCAATGGTAGCGACGTTCGCACAAAATGCACCACAGAGCCTGTGTACTTGAGCTTGGTTACGAGAGACCGGCTCCATTGTTTGTCCTTTTCTGACATGACGTATGTCGTGAACGGTTGAGAAAGGTCCGCGCTGTATTGAATAGGACCACTCGCGTCGTCACCGGCGAATGTGTGCGTCGTCGTGACAGAAATCAGCAGAACGACTGCGAACAGCTATTTCATGGTCTCAATTTACACGTGTTCACGGATTCAGCACGATTTTCCCGAACATCTGGCTCTTCTCCATGTACTCGTGGGCCGTGCGAATTTCCTTCAAAGGAAAAGTATGGTCGATGACTGTTTTGAGCCGCCCGGCGAAGACGTGGCCGAGCACTTCGTGGAGTTCGCTCATCGTGCCCATGTACGAGCCCAGCAATGCAAGCTGGCGCGAGAACAGAAACCGCAGATCGAGTTCGACTTTCGGTCCCGACGTCGCACCGCAGGTGACGAGTGTGCCGCCGGTCTTGAGCGAACGCACGCTCTCTTCCCAGGTAGCCAGTCCTACGTGCTCGACGACGATGTCAACACCCTCGAAGTTGGTGATTTTGCGGACTTCCTGCGAAATCTTCTGCTCGTAGTGGTTGATGACGAAATCGGCGCCGAGTTCGCGGGCGCGCTCCATTTTGCGCTCGTCGCCCGCGGTTGCGATTACGCGCGCGTGGAACAGTTTTGCGATCTGGATGGCCGCAGTACCCACACCGGAGTTCGCGCCCAGCACCAGCACGGTTTGGCCGGGGCGGATGGCGGCGCGTCCCGTGAGCATGTGCCACGCGGTGACAAAAACCAGCGGAACGCTGGCGGCCTCATTGAAATCGAGCGAGTCGGGGATCGGAATGACGTTGACGGCCGGAATGGCGAAGAGTTCGCAGTTACCGCCGTCCAAGGCGTTGCCGAGCACGGTGAACTGGCGGCACTGATTCTGCAGGCCGGCAACGCACTTCGCGCAGTGATTACAGAAATGCATGGGCGCGACCAGCACGCGCTGTCCGGGGTTGAGGTCGGTGACGTACTCGCCGACTTCAACGATTTCGCCGGCCATGTCGCTGCCGAGAATGTGCGGCAGGTTAACGCCGGGCAGTCCTTTGCGCACCCAGAGGTCGAGGTGGTTCAGAGAGCAGGCTCGGACACGGATGAGGACTTGATCTTTGCGCGGTTTGGGATCGGGAACATCCTCGTAGGTGAGGACTTCCGGTCCACCGAACTGATGAATGCGAACGGCTTTCATGGGGTCTCCTGGAGCGCGGCAACGAGAATTTGAACCCTACAAGCTAGCACAAACTGCTTTGCCTTTGCGTAGGGACCGCTCCGGTCGCTTGGACGGCCGAGGGCGGCCGTCCCTACGCAACCCTTGACTCCCAGGTTTGACCTTCCCCGCTCGCCGAACCATAATCATCGATGTGGACTTGTACGAGGAGATTGTCCGCTTGCGAAAAGACGGACGGCGCGGGGCAGTGGCGACCATTGTGAATGTGCGCGGGTCGATTCCTTCGTTCAAGACCGCCAAGATGCTGGTGCGGGACGATGGCTCGATCGTCGGGACAATCGGCGGCGGCTGCGTTGAAGCCGAGGTGTGGCAGGCGGCGCGCGAAGTGATAGAATCGGAGAAGCCGCGAACCCTGACGTTTGATCTCAATCAGGATCCGAAGTACGACACCGGCCTCGTCTGCGGCGGAACGCTGGAGATTTTCGTGGAGCCGGTTTTACCTCCAGCAGAGCTTTATATTTTCGGCGCAGGTCACGTAGCAGCAAGCCTTTACAAGGTTGCGCGAATCGCAGGATTCGACGTCACCGTGGTCGATGATCGCGAAGCCTACGCGAACCGCGAGCGCTTCCCCGAGGCGCTGCAGGTGATCGCCGAAGATTTCGACAAAGCCGCGGCGCAGCTCACGCCCGGCGAGTCGTCGTACATCGTTATCGTCACACGCGGGCACCGCGACGATATGCGAATGCTGCGCTGGGCGGTGCAGACTCCGGCGCGCTACATCGGGATGATTGGGTCGAAGCGGAAGACCATCACCATTTTTAAAGAGCTGCAGCAGGAAGGTCTGCCGGCGCACCTATTCGACCGAGTCCACGCCCCAATCGGGCTGGATATTGGGGCAATTACGCCGGAAGAGATTGCCGTGTCGATCACCGCGGAGCTGATCGCGAAACGGCGAAAAGTGGAGCGCGATCTGCCGCACATGAGCTGGTTCCATAGACGGGAGCGAGAGTCCGAGGCCGAGCCGAAGTCTTAAGTCAAGCGCTTCTCACCGCCGAGACGCAGAGCACACCGAGAAATACTTCGGCAATAGCTGCTGAGGTTTGATGTGAATCATTCCTTCCAGCTTTTCTCCGCGTCCTCGGCGTCTCGGCGGTTATGATTTCGGGATGCCGAAGGAAATCGAAATTAAGTTTCGAATAGAGGATCTGCCCGCACTAGCCCGGGCGCTGAAGCAAGCGGGCTTTAAACAGCTCACCCGCTCCACCCACGAAATGAATTTACTCTACGACCTGCCCGGCCAGAAGCTGCGCAAGCGGGGCGAGCTGCTGCGGCTGCGCAAGTATGGCGAGACCTGGGTGCTGACTCACAAGGCGAAAGGCACGGCAGGTCGCCATAAAGTTCGGGCTGAACTGGAAACGCGGGTGGAGAACGGCGAGCAAATGGACGCCGTTCTGCGCGCGCTTGGATTCGCGCCCACGTTCCACTATGAAAAATATCGCGCGGAGTGGAGCGACGGCTCGGGCCACGTTGTGCTGGATGAGACTCCGATTGGGAACTTCGGAGAGATCGAAGGGCCGTCGCGCTGGATCGACCGCACGGCGCGCGCACTCGGGATCGGCCGGGACGATTACATCACCCAGACCTACGCCCCTATGTTCTTTGCATGGAAGCGGCGCACGCGCAGCACAGCCACGGAGATGACGTTCAAAGCCCTCCGCAAGAAATCAAAAACCGTTTAACCGCAGAGAACGCAGAGCACGCAGAGAAAAACGGGGCTCTTTCATCCACAGCCACGTTGCTTTTTTGTTCTGCGATTTCTGCGTCCTCTGCGGTGAAAGCTCTACGAATTTGCGCCGCAACACTTCTTATATTTCTTGCCGCTTCCGCAAGGGCAAGGATCGTTGCGCCCGACCTTGTTCCCCGAGCGCACCACCTGCTGAACCTGCATGTCCCCGGCTCCGGCCATGCGCGCTTGTTCGAGTTCTTTCTTTTTCTTGCGCTGGAAGGCTTCTTCGATTTCGTCCACGGAGGTAGCGACCTGGCGCGGCGGCCGTCCGTTGCCGCCTCGACCGCCCGTGATGATTGAAGGTACGCCGGCTTCGAACCCTTGGCCGGACAGATCGTTTGGACTGCCTTCGCCGGCATCCGGCCTCGCTCCCGAGTCCGGCGGACGTTCCATGATCTGCATCAGGTACAGGTAGCGGACCGTCTCTTCCTGAAAGCGCTGCATCATTTCTTCGAACATGTCGAAGGACTCGCGCTTGTACTCGACCAGCGGGTCGTGCTGCCCGTACCCGCGCAGGCCGATGCCCTCTTTGAGGTGATCCATGCCGAGCAGGTGATCTTTCCACTGCGCGTCGATCACGCTCAGCATGATCATCCGCTCGTGATAGCGCATGGCCTCGGCGCCGATCAGCTTCTCTTTCGAGTCATAGCGCTCTTTGAGTTTGTCGAAGATGGCATCGCCCAGTTCCTGGCGGTTCATCTGCTCAGGCTTGAGGCCTTCGGCGTAGATGTCGACGCCGAAGCTGGTGAAGATCGCGTCTTTCAGTGCTTTGAGATCCCAGTCGGCGACGTGCGCTTTGGGCGGGCAGTGCCGTTCGAGGATGTCGCCGAGAATCCCGGAGACGTAGTCCTCGATGATGAGATCTTTCTGGTCGAGGCCTTCCAGCAGACGGCGGCGCAGGCCGTAGACCGCTTCGCGCTGCTTGTTCATGACGTCGTCATACTCAAGCAGGTGTTTGCGGGCCTCGAAATTCTGGCCTTCGACGGCTTTCTGCGCCGCTTCGATTCGGCGCGTGATCATGCCCGATTCGATGGGAACACCTTCTTCCATGCCGAGGCGTTGCAGCAGCTTGGAAACCCACTCCTTGGCGAAGATCCGCATCAGGTCGTCTTCGAGAGAAAGATAGAAGCGCGACGAGCCGGGATCGCCCTGGCGGCCGGCGCGCCCGCGAAGCTGATTGTCGATGCGTCGCGCTTCGTGGCGTTCAGTGCCAAAGATGTGCAGCCCGCCTGCCGCAATCACTTCCTGATGTTCCTGGTCCGTGTCGCTCTTGTAGCGCGTAAAAATCTCGTTCCACTGATCGGTTGGGACCGCATACTCATTGCCGGCGTAATACCAAACCGTGCGGTTCGGATCGTCGACGTCGGCTTCGATCTTGCCTTGCGCGGCGCGGATCGGCTGCGCGATTCCCTTCTTCACGCATTCCTGCTTGGCCATGAATTCGGGGTTGCCGCCGAGCAGAATGTCGGTGCCGCGGCCCGCCATGTTGGTGGCGATGGTGACCGTGCCTTTGCGTCCGGCCTGCGCCACAATTTCCGCTTCGCGCTCGTGATACTTCGCGTTCAGGACGACGTGCTTGATTCCCTTCTTCTTCAGCAACTCCGAAAGCCGCTCCGACTTTTCGATCGAGACCGTGCCCACCAGCGCAGGTTGACCACTCTCGTGCAGCCTTTGAATTTCGTCGGCCGCCGCGAAATATTTTTCCTTCTCGGTACGATAAACAATGTCCGGATTCTCTTGACGCAGCAGCGTGCGATTGGTCGGAATGACGATGACTTCGAGCCGGTAGATCTTGTCGAATTCCGGCGCTTCGGTTTCCGCCGTACCCGTCATGCCCGCCAGCTTTTTATACATGCGGAAATAGTTCTGGAACGTGATGGTGGCGAGCGTTTGATTCTCGCGCTCGATCTTCACATTCTCCTTGGCTTCGATCGCCTGGTGCAGCCCATCGGACCAGCGGCGCCCCGGCATCAGGCGCCCGGTGAATTCGTCCACGATCAGCACTTCGCCGTCTTTGACCACGTACTCGACGTCTTTCTTGTAAAGCGCGTGCGCTTTGACCGCGGTTTCAACGTGATGCTTCAGCGCCCAATTTTCCGGGTCGGCGATGTTGCCTATCCCAAGCAGCTTCTCGACTTTTTCCCAGCCGTCGTCGCTGACCGTGACGTTGCGGTGTTTTTCGTCGACCACATAGTCCCCGGTCATGATCTTGGGCTCGCCCGGCTGCGTATCGATTTCTTCGCCCTTTTCGAGCTTGGGGATAATGCGATTCACCTTGTAGTACTTGTCCGTGGACTCTTCACTCGCGCCAGAAATGATGAGCGGCGTTCGGGCTTCGTCGATCAGGATGGAATCGACTTCGTCGACGATCGCGAAGTTGTGTACGCGCTGCACGCAATCCCGCAGGTCAAACTTCATGTTGTCGCGCAGATAGTCGAAACCGAATTCGTTGTTGGTGCCGTAGGTCACGTCAGCGGCGTAGGCGGCGCGGCGCTGCTCGTCATCGAGGTCGTGGACGATCACGCCAACACTAAGACCGAGAAAGCTGTAGAGCTTGCCCATCCATTCCGAGTCGCGCTTGGCCAGGTAGTCGTTGACGGTAACCACATGCACGCCGCGTCCACTGAGCGCGTTCAGATATACCGGGAGCGTGGCGACCAGCGTTTTGCCTTCGCCGGTTTTCATTTCGGCGATCATGCCTTCGTGCAGAACCATGCCGCCGATCAACTGCACGTCGAAGTGCCGCATGTTGAGCGTGCGCCGTCCGGCCTCGCGGACAACGGCAAACGCTTCCTCAAGCAGTTCGTCGAGAACCGCCTTAAGCACTTCGCTGCGCTCCGCTTCGATTTCCTTCAGGCGGTCGGGATCCGCTTCCGGTTCGTCGGCGATCGAGCTGAGACGCTCCTGAATACGGGCGCGAAACTCCGCCGTCTTGCCACGCAGTTGCTCGTCAGAGAGCTTCTGTATCTTCGGCTCGAGCGCGTTGATAGCCTCCACGCGAGGCTGCAGGCGCTTGACCTCGCGCTCGTTCTTCGTCCCGAAAATCTTGCCTAGCAAAGTGTTGATCAAAACGGAAATCCTTCGGAGGACACGCGTCCCAAGCTATCAATAAAGCCTAGCACATTAGATGCGGGAGAGATGGCGAACGACGGACCATGAAAGGCGCCCGTTCTCTTCTGGCTAAAAAAACGGGTTCTCGATGACAAGATCGCCGAAGCGACGCCCATGCTGAAGATCTTCGCTGTAGAGAACCTCGCAACCGCCTTGGAGCGCCGCAGAGACGATGAGGGCGTCATACCAGGAAAGCCGATCGCGGTTGGCGATGTTCAATGCCCTCGCATAGAGTTCGGGAGTGAAGTAGACCGCCAGCAGCGGAAGCAGCGTAGTTTGCCAGTACTCTTCAATGTCCTCAAAACTGAGCGGGACACGAAAGCGCCGCACAGCGGCCACGAATTCCTGCGCCACCTGATAACTGACTACACCCTGTCTCGACGCCAGAGCCTCATAGATTAAGTTTTCCGCTTTTGCGCTCTTCTCTTCCTGAGATCTGTCGAAGCAATAAACAAAGATGTTGGTGTCGAGAAAAGATTTAACGTTCATTCATCTCTTCTCGCGTAAACTTGCGGCCCGCATCAACGTACCGCAGGCGCTTCATGAGCGCTCGGAATTCCTCTGCTTTTGAAGGGGAGCCACCGTTTCCGTAGACATCCAGCCAGGCGCGGAACGCTTCATTGAGAGTCGTCCGCCTACTGCGAGCGACCTCTCGGGCACGCTCAATGGCAACATCTTCGGCGCTAAGAGTGACGTTCTTTAGCACGAGAATAGTGTACACGATTCTCGTGTGCACCGCAAATGGATTCCCGCCTAGTCGCTTCTGTGGCTGCTCGACCGCATCGGATTGGCTTCCTCAATCACCCACGCGAATCACCCACGCGCGAACCTGATCGCCTTTGTCCGTCCCTGCAGGAATCCTTGCGCAATGCCTTCTAGGGCTCGTACTTCCACAGGTCGTTGAGGTAACCCTGTGTGCCGGCCGAGTCGAAACCATTCCCACCGAAGAGCCAGAAATTTCCGGACGCATCGGTCCAGTTAACGGGCATCTGTCGCGCCCCGGGAACGTTACCGGAAGCAGCCGTACCCTGAGTCCCATAAGTCCCAGGTCGATCGACCATGTTCGCCCCGCTCACCCAGGTCCATTCGCCCGCGCTGTACTTCCACAGGTCGTTGAGCGCTCCGCCTGTCCCGACTCCGCCGAAGAGCCAGAAATTTCCGGACGCGTCAATCGAACTAACGGCATTGACTCGCGCCCCGGGAACGTTAGCGGAAGCAGCCCTACCCCGAGTCCCGTACGTCCCCGATTGGCCACCCATGTTCGACCCGCCCATCCACATCCATTGGCCGGCGTTGTACTTCCACAGGTCGTTGAGGAAATCGTTATTCCCAGCCGAGTCGAAACCGATCCCACCGAAGAGCCAGAAATTTCCGGACGCGTCGGTCCAGCCTACAGCCTGTTCTCTGGCCCCGGGAACGTTGCTGGGGGAAGCCGTTCCCTGAGTCCCGTAGATCCCTTGATGATTGACCACGTTCGACCCGCACATCCACGTCCATTGGCCCGCGCTCGCGTTGTACTTCCACAGGTCGTTGAGCAAACCTCCCGCCTCGGTCGAGTCGAGACCACCCCCGCCGAAGAGCCACAAATTGCCGGACGCATCGGTCCAAGTAACAGCAGAGACCCGCGCCCCGGGAATATTGCTGGAGGCAGCCGTCCCCTGAGTCCCGTAAGTCCCCGACTGGCCGGCCTTGTTCGACCCGCCCATCCACGTCCATTGGCCGGCGTTGTACTTCCACAGGTCGTTTAAGATTCCGCCTGTCCCGGTCGAGTCGAAACCGGTCCCAGCGAAGAGCCAGAAATTTCCGGACGTATCGGTCCAGCCAACTGCAGCGTATCGCGCCCCCGGAACGTTGCCGGAGGCAGGTGTCCCCAGAGTCCCGGACGTCCCCGGCTGGTTGGGTACGTTCGACCCGCCCATCCACGTCCATTCGCCCGCGCTATACTTCCACAGGTCGTTTAAGAATCCACCTGTCCCGTCCCCACTGAAAAGCCAGAAATTTCCGGACGCATCAATCCAGCTAACAGACTGCCCTCTCGCTGCGGGAATGTTGCTAGAATCAGCCGTCCCCAGAGTCCCATACGTCCCCGGTTGGTTGGCGACATTAGCGCCATTCATCCAAGTCCATTCATTGGCGTTGCTTGGGGGAGGTGTGCTGCCCCCCGTGCTCCCGCCATCGCACGACGAAAAAGAGAGCGACGCTATTACCACGAGCATGAACATGAACGCGCGTGACTTCATCTCGTACTTCATCCCGAATCTCCGTTTCCGACTTCGAACACGCGCCGTTTTCAACCGCGTTCCGCTACGTATGAGCGGCCCCGGCATCGATTTCGAACCCCTCATGGTAGACGCGATTCCTGTTCGATGCTCGCCTTTCTTGGGACTCGATCGTGGCACAGCCCAGCCCCCTCGATTTCCTGTAAGATTCCTCCGACATGCCCACCTTCTACCAGCGATTCCAGGAATCGGCCCGGAAGTTCCCCGACAACATTGCGCTTGAGATTCAGCGGCAGCAGACGGTGGAGCGTGTCACCTTCGCGGAATTGACCCGGATGTCGGAGAGCGTGGCGCACTGGCTCTCGACTCGGGTCCCACGGGACGGGCGCGTAGCGATTCTGGCGGCGAACCATCCGCGGTGGGTGGCGGCATATTTAGGGATCATCGGCGCTGGCAGAACGGCGGTTCCGCTCGACACGGCTTTCCACGCTGACCAGGTGAAGACGTTGTTGATCGACAGCGGAGCGTCCCTGTTGTTCTGCGACGTGAAGCATCTTCCGGTGGCGGCGGAAGCGGTCGAGGGAATCAACATAGGTTTAGTGATGACGTCGGCGGCGACCGAACGAAATCCCACTCCAACTAACGTTAGCGACCCCAACTTCGCCGCCGATCTCGATTCCATCTTCGCCGCAGGCCCCGCTGGCTTTCAGCCCATCGTCCCCGCTGAGAGCGACCTGGCGGCGCTGCTCTACACCTCGGGCACCACGGCCGATCCGAAGGGCGTCATGCTCACCCACGCCAACCTCGTCGGTGAGGCGAATTCGGTGCTCGCGGTAATGAAGATTGGTCCTCAGGATGCGCTGCTGGGAATTCTCCCGATGTTTCATGTCCTCGCGCAGATGGCCAACCTTTTCCTGCCTCTATTCAATGGCGCGCGCGTCGTGTACCTGGAGACGCTGAACACCACCGAATTGCTGCGCGCTTTACAGGAACGCGGCATCACCGCGTTTGCCGTGGTACCCCAATTTTATTACCTGATTCACGAGCGCATTTTCAAAGAACTCGGCAAACGCGGCAAGATCACGCTGTCGCTGGTGCGCACGCTGATGGCGTTCAACCGCTTGCTGCGCCAAGTCGGAGTCAACGCGGGCAAACTTTTCTTTGGACGGATTCACGCGACCTTCGGCGCTCGCATGCGTTATCTGGTGACCGGCGGTTCACGATTCGATCCGGCCATCGCCCGCGATTTTTACTCTTTTGGCATCGACGTTCTGAATGCGTACGGCCTGACGGAAACCTCAGGCGGCGCCTTCATCAACCCTCCGGGGCACGTTATTGTATTTGGCTCGGTTGGACGGCCTTTTCCCGGAGTCGAAGCCAAGATTGTGGACCCGCAACCGGTCGAAGAAGGTGCGCCGCCGGCGGGTGAGATTGCGATCCGCGGCGCGCTCGTGATGAAGGGATATTGGAATCGCCCCGAGGCCACGGCGGAGGTGCTGCGCGACGGCTGGCTCTACACCGGCGATCTGGGCTACTTCGATTCCGGCGGCAATCTATTCATCACTGGGCGGCGCAAGGAAGTCATCGTGCTCGCCAATGGAAAAAATGTGTATCCCGAGGAGATCGAGGCGCACTACCTCCAGGCGCAATATGTGAAAGAGATTTGCGTGATGGCGCTGGAGGCGCGTTCGGGAGCTCCGACGTCAGAGCGGCTGCATGCCGTGGTCGTGCCCAACTTCGAACGGCTGCGCGAGTGCAAGATCGTCAACTCAAAAGAGGCGATCCGAATCGACATTGAAGCGCTCTCCCACAAGATCGCTTCCACCAAACGTCTGGGAAGTTACGACATCTGGCAGGAAGACCTGCCGCGCACGACGACGCGTAAGTTAAAGCGCTTCCAGATTGAAAAGAAGGTTCGGGAGCTGCAACAAAAGCGGGGCGGCGGCGATTCGGACGTTGACATGGAGAAACCGCTAACCGGCGACGAGCAATTGTGGTTGGAGCGGGAGGATGTGAAGCGCGCCCTCACCATAGTTCGGGAATCGTCGCGGGAGTCTTCGCGCAACCGCCTCGACGCGATTCATCCCACCCACAATCTGGAGCTCGATTTGGGACTCGATTCCATGCAGCGCGTCGAATTGCTGACCGCACTCGAGCAGCAGTTTGGCGGCGAAGTGCCCGAGTCGCAGCTGGCGGAAATTTATTCGGTGCGCGACCTGATCGATGCCATTCTTGCGAGCGCGAGCCGCGGCGAGGGCCAAGCCAGAGCGCCATCACCTGCATGGTCGACAATCTTGAGCGAGCCGGTGACCGATCCCGAGGTTCTCGCGCTGGCCCGCCACAATATTTTCGCTGAACTTTCCTTCTTCCTGCTGGGGCGTCTGATTTATCTTTTCGCGCTCGATCGCTTTCACCTCAAGATGCGCGGACTCGAAAATCTGCCCGGAAAAGGCCCGTACCTGCTCTGTTCGAATCACCAGAGCTATATCGATCCACTGGTGATGGCGGGGGCGCTGCCGTATCGCCTGTTTCGCGATACCTTTGCGCTGGGCACGAGCGACCTTTTCGGTAAAGGATTCATGCGGCGACTGGCCCGATGGCTTCGCGTGGCAGTTCTCGATCCAGACGCGAACCTGGTGCCAGCCATGCGCGCCGGAGCTTTTGGCCTCAGTCAGGGACACATTCTCGTTCTCTATCCCGAGGGCGAGCGCACCAACGACGGCAGTCCGAGACTATTCCGCAAGGGTGCCGCGATTCTCTCGATTCACGCGCAAGCCCCGATTGTCCCGGTCGCGATCGAGGGCTTCTACGAAGCTTGGCCGCGCCACAAAAAGTTTCCGAAGTTCACCGATCTGCAACTGGTATTCGGCAAGCCGATTCAACCCCCGCCGCTGAATGAGGCGAGCGAGGCTGCGTATGGCCGGCTGACGACCGAGTTGAAGTCTAGAGTGGTGGCGATGTGGCAAGAATTGCGAGGAAAAGAATTGCGCGGAAAAAACTCGCGCGAGCTGGAAGAGAATGCGAAGAGTTCGGCGCTAGCTGAAACTCTTTAAGCTCATGTACCCGTGATTTTATGCCCCCGCGCCCTTAGCTTGCCCGCCCAAGATTTTCGCGAAGGCTTCCACAACGCCGGCGTGGAACTTCTGGCCTGCTCCCGCCAAAATCTCCTGCTCGGCCTGGTGAGGCGACAAAGCTTTACCGTTAGCGCCGCTGATCAATTTCTGATAAGCATCCGCCACGGCCAGAATGTGAGCTTCGATCGGAACGTTGACCGAACGCGCTCCCTGATCCTGCACAATCTGCTGCGCGACAATGATCGGAATCACCCGCCGCAGCGAATTTCCGGCGGCCTGGGTGCGCGCATCGGCCTTGCGGGACTTGCGGAAGCTCGCCACCACTTCGTCGCGGCTCATATCGGCGGCCTTGTAGAGAATATCGTTGCTGATGCCGAGTTTGCTCAGATCCCGTAGCAACACCGCCGACCGCAGCAACTCGACGCGATCCGAACCCAGGCCCATCGCCTCCGCTATTCTTGTCGACGCCTCCACCACCCGCTGGTTTTCACCTACGCCGAGCTTCTCGTTGACCATGAAGTGTTGCAGGACCAGCAGCAGCCCGCTGAAACTTTCACGTATGTCGGTGGTCATCGCCTGCTTGCGCTCGTAAAGTGTACCCATCACATAGCCGACCACCACCAAAACCCCTGCCCAGATGGCAAAGTTGAACAGCCGCTCCCCAGGCAGCGTGAGTACTCGGTGTGCGGGCATGAGGTTGTTCAGGAAGTCAAGCAGAACCACCAGGAAGACGCAGGCGAAGGCGGTAAGAGTCGCGTGCCGGCGCCCGAAGTAATACGCCGAGTACAAAGTCGGCAGGAAGTAAAAGCAGAGCGCCATGGGCAGCGACTGCGCGAAGAATTGCACGGTCGCCGCAATCAGGAATAGCGATAGCAGCAGGATACTTTCCTTGGCGATTTTACTCATCTTCAGTGTTCCGATCGTCTAGCTTCGTTTGCGCAAGCAAGGGACGCCCTCCTGCCATATTCAAGCAATGGCGCGCTTGTGCAAAGTTACCGGGGTAATGAGCTTCCTCTCAAAATGCCCGGCGGAAATGTCAGGAACCGGACTCGATCCCAAGCATCCGGAAACTCAAGCCTGCCGCAGAAACAACCGGATCAAGCAGAAGGTCGCGGCGGACATGACCGCGGCCGCGGGAATGGTGACCAGCCAGGCCCACACAATTCGCGTCGCAATGCCCCAGCGCACCGCCGACAACCGGTTGACAGCACCCACGCCCACAATGGCCCCGGTAATGGTGTGCGTTGTGCTGACGGGAATTCCGGCCAGGGCAGTCGCGAACAGAGTGATGGCCCCAGCGCTCTCGGCGCAAAAACCGCCAACCGGTCTTAGCTTCGTGATCTTCTGCCCCATCGTGTGCACGATGCGCCAGCCTCCGAAATAAGTTCCAGCGGCGATGGCAGCATGAGCGGCGAGGATGATGGGCCAGTGCAGGTGTCCCCAGTTGCCGAGCATGTCTTCCTTGCTCATGAATCCCGCGGTATAGAGCGCGCCGGCGACGATACCCATGGTTTTTTGCGCGTCGTTGCCGCCGTGTCCCAGGCTGTAGCAGGCGGCCGAGAGCAGTTGCAGCTTGCGGAACCACTTGTCGACCTGTTGCGGCGCTTTGTTTCTCAGCAGCCAATAAATGGCAACCATGAACCCGAAGCCCATGACCAGTCCCATGATGGGCGCGACCACAATGAAGATCAGGGTCTTGTACCACCCGGCGGCGATGATCACCGATGGAGCCGAACGCCATCCGGCATGAATTGCCTCATGCGTCATGGCGGCGCCGGCGTATCCACCAATTAACGCGTGCGATGAGGAAGTAGGCAGACCCCACCACCACGTCAGCAGATCCCAGACAATGGCGCCGAACAGCGCGGCCAGCACCACGTACTGATCCACTGCATCGAGTCGAATCATGCCGCGGCCGATGGTGTTGGCCACAGCGGTGCCCAGCAGAAAAGCGGCCAGGAAGTTGAATACCGCCGCCCACACAACCGCCAGCTTGGGAGAGAGAACACGCGTCGAAACAACCGTAGCGATGCTGTTGGCCGCATCGTGAAACCCATTGAAGAAGTCGAAAATCAGAGCGACCAGAACCGTAATCACTACCAGCAGGACGTCCGCGTTCACCTGGATTCGCTCCTTTGCGGCAGTGGCATCGGGATAGGCTTGAACCTATGCGCTCTTCAGTACGATCGCTTCCAATACGTTGGCCGCATCTTCGGCCTTGTCGGTTGCCATTTCGAGCACTTCATAGAGTTCTTTCATCTTGATCAGTTGGATGGGATCTTTCTCGTGTTCGAACAGTTCCCCAATGGCCTTGCGGCTGACTTGATCGGCAACGTCCTCGAGCCGGTTAACTTCGTCGCAGTGCTGCATCACCTTGCCACTTTTCTCCAGCAGCGAAACCCCGCGCGCCAGTTCTTCGCTTTGCAGCACCAGGATTCCCGCCAACTCCGCCGCCGCCGCCGTTGGCTGCGCGATTTTATACATCACCAGGCGCGTCGCAGCCGTATTCATGAAGTCGAGAACGTCGTCGAGCGACGACGCCAGATGATGAATGTCTTCGCGGTCGAAAGGCGTAATGAAACTCTGGTTCAGCTTGGTCATGATCGCGTGGATCGCCTTGTCGCCCCGATGTTCGATGGCTTGCATCTCGGTGACCCGGATTTCCAGGTCGTGGGGATCTTCCAGAATGCTGCGCAGCAAGCGCGCACCTTCGTTCATGCTGGTGGAAAGTTCGGCAAACAGATCGAAAAACTTGGTTTCGCGCGGAAGAAGACGGATCATGACACCGTTAGCTGGTCGAAGGTCTAGAACGGGGTACTATCTCACGCCAGCGGAGCAACGCGCAAGGAAGTCGGGCCGCCGGTAGTGGGTCAGTTTCCGGCGGGCGCTATACGATCAAGTGGGTTGCTTCCGAGTTGCCCGTTAACCGACCGAAATCGGGGTCCGATGATTCAACCGATTACAGTCACCTCCCAGAATCAGACTTCGGGCGCACCGTTGTTGAGAGGGGACTTTTCGCATCGCCCTGTGATTCAATTAGGAGCGTGGCACAAATATGTTGATCACCACGCCGGTCACACAGCTGCTTGGCATCGATCATCCCATTCTGCTCGCCCCGATGGATATGGTGGCTGATGGGCGTCTCGTCGCGGCAGTGGATGCTGCCGGAGGGTTTGGCATTCTTGGCGGCGGCTATGGCGAAGAGAAGTGGCTTGTGCGGGAACTCGATGTGCTCGAGCAAGCGAAAGCACGCTTTGGCGTCGGATTTATCACATGGAGCATGGCGAAGCAGTCGAGACTCCTCGATCTCGCTCTGGAGCGCAGGCCGGTGGCGGTCATGCTCTCCTTCGGGCCTCCCGGGCCATTCGTCGATCGCATAAAGCGCAAAGGTGCAATGGTCATCTGCCAAGTCCAGTCAGCCGTGCTCGCGAAGGAGGCGGACGAAGCGGGCGCGGATATCCTCGTCGCGCAAGGCACTGAAGGAGGCGGCCATGGAGCCTCGCGCGGTCTGATTACGCTCGTTCCGGAGACTGTGGACGCCGTTAGAGGACGCATACCGGTCGTGGCTGCAGGCGGAATTGCCGACGGCCGCGGGCTGGCAGCCGCACTCATGCTTGGCGCTGCGGGCGTGCTGATGGGGACACGGTTCTACGCTTCGCAGGAGGCGGCCGGAGCGCAGACGGCCAAAGAGCGCATTCGCGAAGTAACGGGCGACGACACGCTGCGCAGCATTGTGTTCGATATCTCCAAGCGCCACGTGTGGCCGGCCCCGTTTACGGCGCGATGCCTGCGAAATGCACACGCGGACCGATGGTTCGGGCGTGAAATCGAACTCGTGCGTCACTTAGACGAAGAGGCGGAGAAGTATGCGGCGGCGCGCGCAGCGGGTGACTTTGACATTGCTGCTGTGACTGCGGGCGAGGCTGCGGGGCTCATTCACGACATTCCCTCGGCCCCCGACGTGATCCAGCGAGTGGTTCACGAGGCCTCGGCACTGCTTGCCCGGTGGTCTTCACAGGCCACTTAACCCCTTTTGGAATCAAAAGAGTGAGTTGTAAACACCCACAGCCTTTCCCGCACCAATTAAGATCACGGTCCCCAGGCTTCCTTGGTGAGTCGATGCGCAGGGATATGGGAGGGAAAGACAAGGTTCTGGGCGTATTGTCGGCTGCTCGGAAACTGACCCACCACCCGTCACTTCGCTCGGGGGTGGGTCTGATCGTAAACATTCATCACGTGCTTGACCGAAAGCTGCGTGTAGCGCTGCGTGGTCGCCAGCCGCTCATGCCCGAGCAGTTCCTGGATGGCGCGCAGGTCCGCTCCCTCTTCCAGCATGTGCGTGCCGAAGGCGTGACGCAGCGTATGCGGATGAACCTCGGGCGAGAGTCCCTTGGCAACCGCGATTCGCTTGACGATGCGCCCCACGCTGCGCGTCGTGAGCCGTCCGCCGCGCTGGTTGACGAGCAGCGCGGGTGTGCCTTTCGCCTGCATGCTTTTCGCGGGAATAGTATTCTTCGGCGTGCTTCGTAAATTCGCGAGCAGTTGCTGCCGCCACGGCAGGTAGACGGCAAGCGCCACCAGCGCCGACCCTCCGAACGGGACGTAGCGTTCTTTCTTCCCTTTTCCGCGAATCAGAATGGCTTCGTTGCTAAGGCTGATGTCATCGAGATTGATGCCGACCAGTTCCGAGTTGCGAATGCCGCAGCCGTAGAGCAGTTCTAACATCAGACGATCGCGCTCCGGAAACGATGCCACCTCCGGCATTTTGCCGTCGAGCACAAAATTCATTTCCTCAATCGTCGGAACGCGCGGCAGTTTCTTCGGCAGCCGTGGCGTAGAAACCAGCTTCGCCGGATTCTGCTCAACCACGCCTTCCTGCGCCAGCCAGCGGTAAAGCGACCGCACTGCGGCCAGTGCGCGCGCGACGGAAGTCTTGCTCAACCCCTTGTCGTACAGATGCGAGAGGAAGCCGCGGATCGCGATGTGGTCGATCGTCTTCCAATCGCGCGAGCCGATGTAAGCGGCGAAGTTGTCGAGATCTCCGGTGTAAGCCTTGATCGTGTGCGCCGAGGCATTGCGCTCCCGCAAGTGCCGCAGGAAGTCGTCGGTCGCGCGTTCGACGATGGTGCGCGAGTTGTTGGCAGCTTCGTTCATGAAGGAGGAAATTGGTAATTGAGTAATTTGTAATTTAAAACCGGGCCCGTGCCGCACTCGGCGTCTTGGCCTCGATCTGGTTTTCAAATTGCAAATTACAAATTACCAAATTACAAATTGTTCCGCGCTTTCGCCCGCGGATGATGCTTCGCGTACACGCTCTTCAGCCGGTCGAGCGCAACGTGCGTGTAAATCTGCGTCGTCGAAATATCGGCGTGGCCGAGGATGGTCTGCACCGTGCGCAGGTCGGCCCCGTTCTCCACCATATGCGTCGCGCACGAGTGCCGCAGCATGTGCGGACTGACGTGGCGTCCAGAAGCGAGGCTCGCTTTCCCAACCAACTGCCAGACGCGCTGACGTGTCAGGCGGCGGCCTCCTGTGCCTAAGAACAAAAGCGGCGACCTTCTTTTTTTAGCAATTACTTCCCTGCCGTTCTTCAAGTATTGCTGTAATGCTCGCTGGGCGGGCACTCCCACTGGCACCATGCGCTCTTTGTCGCCCTTGCCGCGCACCAGGATGTATCCCATTTCAAGCTTCAGGTCTTCGAGACGCGCGTCGGCGACTTCGGAAACGCGCACGCCCCCGGCATAGAGAAGTTCCAGCATGGCGTGATCGCGGAGCGCAAGCGCCTGCCCTCGCACCGTTTCATTTCGCGGATGCGTTTCGGCCAGCATCGCCCCGACCTCGTCGCGGCTCAGCGCCTTGGGCAGCACCTTCCACTGCTTCGGCAAGTCGATGTTCAGGGTCGGATCCTTGTCGATCTTTCCATCGAGTAGCAAATGCCGATAAAGATGCCGGATGGCCGAAAGCTTCCGTCCCACCGAGCGCCCGTCAAGTGAATTCCAAAATAATTCCTGCATGTATTCCCGCACGTCTTCGCGCCGAGCTCCGCTCAGAACCGCGTGGCGCTTCTCCAGAAACTTCGCGAACTGAGCGAGGTCGCTGGTGTAAGCGGCAATCGTCAACTTCGCCGATCCGCGCTCAACTCGAAGATAGTCGAGGAACGAAGCAAGCGTGCGCGCGTTGGCATCCGAGGCCATGAATTGAGTATGGGATGTCAGGCAGAACCCGAAAAGTAACGAGCAGGATGCGGGCTGGATTGAGATACCCTTAGTTGAGATACTAGTCACTTAACAATATAGTATCGCTTATAGCTACTATCAAACCGAAGTATGTTCCACGTGAAACATTTTTCATCAAAAACAAAGGACTTAGTAGAGTTTTCGAGCGAGCGGTCTAGCCACTCGCCTCGCCCGCTCGCAGCAAATCCACCGCATACACCGCGCCTTCCGGCGTCTCTTCGTGCTTGAAGTAGGCGAAGACATCGCGGCCACTGGCGAGATGCTCCCGAATGCGAGCGACCATCGCCTTGCGTTCTTCCGTCGTGTAGCTGGGTTTGCGGTAACGGTAGTAGGCGTAGTCGGCGGTGACTACGTCGGGCGTGTCGTGCTCTTCGGTTTCGGCCACGCAGAGCGCGATGTTGCGCTCGCGCAGCGTTTCCCAGGTGGCGTCGATGAACCAGGATTCGTGGCGGAACTCAAACGCCGCGCGCATACTTCGCGGCAAGCCTTTCAGAAACTCGGAAAGCACGGCCTGATCTGCTTTGAAGTTCGGCGGCAGCTGAAAGAGCAGCGGGCCCAGCCGCCCGGCGCGCTCTAGAGCTTCCAACGTGCCGAGAAAGCGCGTTAGGAATTCTTCCGCGCCCTTCAACCGCTTGATATGCGTGAGTACTTGGTGCGCCTTGATGGTGAAGCGGAAATGCTCGGGCGTTTCGGCGATCCAGTTCTGAACGGTCGTCTCTTTTACCAACTGGCGGAAGGTGTAGTTGACTTCGACGGCATTCAGTTTCGAGGCGTAGAAGTTCAGAAATTTCTTCTGCGCAAGTTTCTCCGGATAGAAAGCGGGCTTCCATGTCGGATAAGCCCATCCGGAGGTGCCAACGTAGAGATGCGCCATATGGTTTGTTTTCTCTGCGCCGCGGCAGCGGTCAAGCGCGAGCCGGGATTATACCTTGCGCCGCTTTCCCGGCGCTGACTTCCCTTTCGTCTTCGTCTTCTTTATTGGGCGCGGCCGCGCTTCAGCCTGGGCAGTGATTCTGATGCCTTCGTCGTCTTTCTCTTCCGATTCTATTTCCGATCCGGCAGGCAGTCCCGCTAACTGCGGCAGCTTCTGCTTCAGTTTCAGCACGGGCTCGAACAGGTCACCCAGCTTCTCCACGCGCGCGAGCACGTCTTTCGCCTCGAACACCAGTCGCGCGGCATCTTTTTTCTTCAGCGTCTGCTCGACTTCTTCCCAGGTGACCGGCGCCGACACCGTCGGATGCTCTCGTGCGCGCAGAGAGTACACCGAGACCGTCGTCTTGTGCTCGTCGTTCTGGCTCCAGTCAACGAAGACTTTATTCGTGCGCGCGGCCTTTTTCATATCCGAGACCACCAGTTCGGGGTGCTCCTGCTCCAGCAGACGCGCCACTGCATGGGCAAGAGATTTCGTCTGCTCGTAGCCGGTTTTCGTATTCAGCGGGACGTAGACCTGCATCCCCTTCGAGCCGGACGTTTTCGCGAAACTCTGCAGCCCGAAGTGATCGAAAATGTCGCGCACCCAGAGGCCAACCTGTGCGCACTGCACAATGTTTGCTGGAGGTCCAGGGTCGAGATCAAAAACAATCATGGTCGGCGTCGCAATGTCAGAGGCTAACGACAATGACGGATGCAGTTCAATCGACGCCAGGTTTGCAATCCACACCAGCGTGGGCAAATCGTTGGCGAGAATAAAGTGGATGGTGCGGTGGTTGCTCTCGCTCCAGATTGGCGCGGTCTTCACCCAATCGGGCCGATGCATGGGGGCATTCTTTTCGAAGAAATATTCCTGGTCAACTCCCTCGGGATAACGCTTCATGGTGAGCGGCCGTCCCGCAAGATGCGGCAGCAGCACGGGCGCGATGCGAACGTAGAAATCCACCACCTGCCCTTTGGTGAACCCAGTGGCGGGATAGAGGACCTTCTCAAGATTCGAGAGTTTAAGCTTGCGGCTCTGCACTTCGACGATCGTGGGCGTAGACATAGAGTGGCGGGCTGCGGACTGCGACTTCGAAACGGCTTCCAGTATAGTTGCTCTCTTTGACTCATACACTATAGTTCTAGTATTATCGAAATATGGTCAGTGCTGCCAGCAAGGTTCAAAAGAATAGTGAACGCGTCGCCCGCTATGCCGACATGTTTTCTGCCATGGGCACCGAGCCGCGGCTGCGCATCATGCAATTGCTGCTTTCCGCGCACCCCGAGGGCTTGGTGGTCAGCGAGATTCAGGACGAGATCGAGATCCCCGGCTCCACGCTTTCTCACCATCTCGACAAGCTCAAGCATGAAGACCTGGTGCAGGTCGAGCGCAAGGGCACGTTTCTGCGTTACACCGCCAACACTGAAGCATTGCGCGAAATTCTGCAATTTCTCTACGCCGAGTGCTGCACCCGCAATAAGGCACTTAAACCGCAAGACCTCGTTCAATTCTGCAAATAGGAGAACCGATCATGCCCGATGCCAATGTCGTCAATATAAAGGAAGTCGTAAAAGAGAAATACGGACAAGCTGCGTTGCGAGTTACGAGCGGCGGCAGCAGTTGCTGCGGAGCGGCGCCGGCCAGCGGGCTTTCCTGCGATCCGATCACCTCGAATCTCTACGACAAGTCGCAGGCCCAGCAGATTCCCGAAGAGGCGATGCTGGCGTCGCTCGGATGCGGCAACCCAACTACCCTCGCGAAGTTGAATTCCGGCGAAACTGTGCTTGATTTGGGCTCGGGCGGCGGCATCGACGTGTTGCTCTCCGCGAAGCGCGTCGGGCCGACCGGCAAAGCCTACGGGCTCGACATGACCGACGAAATGCTCGCGCTGGCGAACGAGAACAAGCGCAAGGCCGGCGCGGAGAACGTCGAATTCCTGAAAGGCGAGATCGAAAGCATTCCCCTGCCCGACAACACGGTCGACGTCATCATTTCCAACTGCGTGATCAATCTTTCGGCGGACAAGGACCGCGTGCTGCGCGAGGCATTTCGCGTGCTCAAGCCGGGCGGACGCCTCGCTGTCTCCGATGTGGTCACGCGCGGCGAAATCGCCCCCGAGGTCCGTCAGAGTGTGCTGTTGTGGGTCGGTTGCATCGCCGGCGCTCTGGAAGAAAACGAATATCGCGGCAAGCTCTCCGCCGCCGGTTTTGAGCAAATCGAGATTGAACCCACGCGAATCTATCGCGTCGACGACGCCCGCGAGTTCCTCTCCTCGGCAGGCATTGACGTGGATGCCATCGCGGCGCAGGTCGATGAAAAGTTCATGAGCGCGTTCGTGCGCGCGGTGAAACCGGGGGATTAGCGGCTTGTAGTGAAGCTTGAATTCCGGGATCCAGCGCCTGAAGGCGGGTTCATTCTATAGCGAATCCAGAGTTGCTCTGGCCACAGGCAGCTGCCGAGCTGCGCTCGGCTTGGACGGGCGAGGGCGCCCGTCCCCACACGGGAAAGGTTGTTAGCCATGGAGGTCCACTACAACGTTCTGTTCCTATGCACGGGAAATTCGGCGCGTTCCATCATGGCCGAGGCCATCCTCAACCACAAGGGAAAGTCTGCTTTCACCGCCTACAGCGCCGGAAGTCATCCTTCGGGGACGGTTCGTCCCGAAGCGCTGAAACAGCTTGAGATGGCTCGCGTGTCCACAACCGGGCTGCGCAGTAAAAGCTGGGACGAATTCGGGCGCCCCGGCGCTCCTGCGATGCACTTCGTCTTCACGGTTTGCGACAACACCGCCAAGGAAACCTGCCCGCTGTGGCCGGGGCAACCCATGACCGCGCACTGGGGAGTTCCCGATCCTGCCGCCGTTCACGGAGACTCCGCCGAAATCGAGCGCGCCTTCCGCGACGCGTTTTTTATTCTCGACCGGCGCATCAGTCTTTTTCTCTCTCTTCCTCTGGCGGCCTTGGATCGCCTCGCGCTGAAAAAAGAAGTGGATCGCATCGGGCGGCAATGACAGTGACCGTGACAGCGTTGAAGACATCCCGCCGACTCAGCTTCTTCGACCGCTATCTCACCGCGTGGATCTTCGGTGCCATGGTCATCGGGGTCTCGTTGGGATGGCGACTGCCGGGAATCGTGCCGTTCCTGAATCGCTTCAGCATCGGTACCACTTCGATTCCCATTGCGGTCGGACTCATCGTGATGATGTACCCGCCCTTCACCAAGGTGCGGTACGAGGAACTGCACCAGGTTTTCCGCAACCAACGTGTGCTCGGCCTGTCCCTCATTCAGAACTGGGTGGTCGGCCCGATCCTGATGTTCGCCTTGGCCGTCGTGTTTTTGCGCGGCTATCCCGAATACATGGCGGGGCTCATCATGATCGGCCTGGCTCGTTGTATCGCGATGGTTATCGTCTGGAACGAACTGGCCCGCGGCGATACCGAATATGCTGCGGGCCTGGTTGCCTTCAATTCCCTGTTCCAGGTGTTCTTCTACTCGCCTTATGCCTGGCTCTTCATCACGGTTCTTCCTGCAAAACTCGGCCTCCACGGTGCTATCGTCCATGTCTCGATCGCGGAAATCGCAAAGAGTGTTTTTATTTATCTTGGCATTCCTTTTCTTGCTGGGTTCGTAACTCGCACGCTGCTGCTCCGGATCAAAGGGCGCGAGTGGTATGAGCGTAGTTTCGTTCCCCGCGTAAGCCCGCTCACGCTGATCGCTTTGTTGTTCACGATTGTGGTGATGTTCTCGCTCAAGGGCGCGTACATCGTTCGGCTTCCGCTCGATGTGTTGCGGATCGCGGTGCCCCTGTTAATCTACTTCGTCGTGATGTTCCTGGTGTCGTTTTACATGGGGAAGAAACTCGGGGCAGACTATTCGAAGACGGCCACCCTCTCGTTCACCGCAGCCTCGAACAACTTTGAACTCGCGATTGCCGTCGCAGTTTCCGTTTTCGGCATTAACTCCGGGGCTGCATTCGCCGCCGTCATCGGCCCCTTGGTCGAAGTGCCCGTAATGATTATGCTGGTCAACGTAGCGCTTTACTTCCAGCGCCGCTATTTTCCCGATGCCGCTCGTTTGACAATCTTCCCTGCCTCCACGTAACTTCGCTTTTTGGTGTTCCGTCGTGGAGGCAGGATGAAATCCCGCTTAACTTCTATACAAACAATTGTTGTCTGTTTCGTGCTCTGCTCGATTGCTCTCGGACAGGATCTGGCATCGTTCGAAAAGCGCACCACCGTGAAGAAGCTCGCCAATGGCCTTACCATCATCATCTGCGAGCGGCCGGAAGCGCCGGTGTTTTCGTTCTTCACGCATGTGGACGCTGGCTCGGTGCAGGATCCCATGGGCAAGACTGGGCTGGCGCACATGTTCGAGCACATGGCGTTCAAGGGAACCGACACGATTGGGACGCGCGATTATGCCGGCGAGAAAATGGCGCTGGCGAAAGTTGAAGAGGCTTATGCCGCCTACATTGCCGAGCGCGACAAGCCGGTTGACCGCGACGAACAGAAGCTCAAGCAACTCGAGCAAACGTGGAAGGATGCGATTGCGGCCGCCGACAAGTTCTCCGCGCCTTACAACAACGAGTTCGGCAAGATCGTCGAAGGCGAAGGCGGCGAGGGAATGAACGCCTTCACCGATCTCGATGAAACCGGCTACCACTACTCGTTCCCCATCAACCGGCTGGAATTGTGGGCCTATCTCGAATCGGAGCGCTTTCTGCATCCCGTGATGCGGCAATTTTATAAAGAGCGCAACGTCGTGATCGAAGAGCGCCGCATGCGGACCGACAGCAATCCCATCGGGCGGTTGCTCGAGCAATTCACCGAAGAGGCATTCGCGGCCCATCCGTATCACCGGCCGACGATCGGTTGGATCTCGGACTTGAATTCTTTTTCGGCGACCGACGCACAGAATTTCTTCGATAAGTATTACGTGCCCTCGAACATGGTCGTGACCGTGGTTGGAGATGTAAAAGCCTCGGAAGCGATGCCGATTGTCGAGAAATATTTTTCGCGAATTCCGGCGCGTACCAAGCCCGACACGGCGACGACCACCGAGCCGGCGCAAAATTCCGAGCGGAGCGTCGTGCTGCACGAGCAGTCGCAGCCGCTGTATCTCGAAGGCTATCACCGCCCCGATTACCGCAGCCCGGATGACCAGGTCTACGACGCGATCGCCGACCTGATGTCGAATGGCCGCACCTCGCGCCTCTACCGGGCGCTGGTTCGCGACAAGCAGATCGCGTCGGACTCGGCGGGATTTACCGGGCTGCCGGGAAATAAATATCCGCATCTGTTCGCGTTTTATGCGTTTCCGATCCCGGGCCACAAGCCGCAGGAGATGGCCGACGCGATTCATGTGGAGATTGAACGGCTGAAGAAAGAAGATATTTCGGATGAAGAGTTAAAAATGATCAAGACGCGAGCGAAGGCAAACCTGATCCGCTCGCTCGGATCGAATGAGGGACTGGCGTTCGCGCTCGGCTTGAATCAGGCGCGCTATGACGACTGGCGGGAGCTGTTCCGCTCGGTCGACCGGATCGAGAAGGTTACCAAGGCGGACATCCGGCGGGTTGCGAATCAGACATTTGGTCCCGATAACCGGACTGTGGGGATTATCGAGTTCGCCGGCGAGCCTCCGGGAACTGGCGCAGGGCCGCAAGGAGGTGGACAGTGAAGCGCGCAAACTTTTCCCACTTTGCTCTCATCCTGGTCGTTGGAATTGGCTTCTTCAGCGGCGGCTTCTTCAGCGGCAATGCGCAACTGTGGGCGCAGGCGCCGGCCTGGCAGCAGATACCGGTTTCCAAGTTGCCGGCGTTTCATCCGCCGCAGCCGAAGCGCATCGAGTTCCCGAATGGCATGGTGGTTTTTCTGCAGGAAAACCACGAGTTGCCGACCATTGACGGCACCGCTCGCATTCGCGGCGGCGGGCGCTCGGTTTCTGCGAACAAGACGGGGCTGACCGATATCTACGGCGAAGTGTGGCGCACCGGCGGCACCAAGACCCAGACCGGCGATCAACTGGACGACTATCTAGAGCAGCGCGCCGCCAAGGTCGAGACCGGCGGAGGCGTCGACTCTACAACCGTGAGCTGGTCGTGTTTGAAAGAAGATTTCGACGACGTCTTTCGCGTGTTCGAGGACCTGCTGAAGAATCCGGAGTTCCGCGCCGACAAAATTGAAATTGCGCAGAAGGGGATGTACGACGGCATCTCGCGGCGCAATGACGATCCCGGGCAGATTGCGGGACGGGAAGCGGCGAAGCTGGCGTACGGCGCAAACAATCCGTATGCGCGAGTCGCCGAGTATGCAACGGTCGCGGCGATCACGCGTCAGGATCTGGTCCAGTGGCACCGCGATCACGTTCATCCGAACAACATCATCCTCGGCGTAGCCGGCGACTTCGACGCAGCGAAGATGGAAGCTCGTCTGAAGGAGGCCTTCGCGTCTTGGCCCAGGGGTCAGGCGGCGAACGATCCGGAGATCAAGCCGGATCCCGCCAAACCGGGATATTACCAGGTCGACAAAACCGACGTGAATCAAAGCAACATTCAAATGGTTGCGCTGGGCATTACGCGCAAGAATCCGGATTACTTCGCGACCTCGGTGTTCAATGAGGCCTTTGGCGGAGGATTTTCGTCTCGGCTATTTAACGACATTCGAACCACCAAAGGACTCGCTTACGGAGTCGGCGGTGGAGTGGGTGCGGGCTGGGATCATCCCGGGATGCTGCGGCTGATGGTGAGCACCAAGAGCAAGACCACGATCGAGTCTATTCAGGCGCTCGATGAGGAGATCGCCGATCTCGCTAAGCGTCCCATCAGCGATGAGGAAATCAAGCGCGCCAAAGACGCGATTCTGAATTCTTTTGTCTTCCGTTTCGATTCCCCGGAGAAGGTTTTGCAGGAAAAGATGGCTTACGAGTTTTACGGCTATCCGCTGGATTTTCTGGAGAACTTTCAGAAAGGAATTGAAGGAGTTACTAAGGAAGACGTAGCGCGGGTCGCGGCGAAGTATGTCCACCGTGGGCAGATGGCGGTGCTGGTGGTGGGCAACGTTGCCGAATTCGACAAGCCATTGTCGTCGCTCGGGACGGTCAACAAACTGGATATTGCGATTCCGGCGGCGCCGCCGGGGCTGGTGCCAGAACAGGGCGAGCATCCGTAAGCCGGCGCCCGGATCATTCCTGAGTTTTTCAAGCAGCCTGCAGGAAAATCCGTCGTGGATTGGCGCCGCAGTGAGTTCTGCGACGATGCGAGGACATGACTTGTTTGCTGCTGAGGCGAACCTGAGTTCTACCGCCGAGACGCTACAGCGGCTTCAGGCCGGCAAAGGAGAGGAATTGTCCTGCGTCGAACTGCGCCTGGCCTAAGTCCGAGGAAATCTTCTGCACTTGCGCCAAAGCAGAGTCGGCCTCCGCAGGACGACCGGCTCGGCGCAGAGCTTGCGCGTAGAGAAGGACATTCACATCGTTGGGATCAACTTTCACCGCGTGCTCCAAAAGAGCGACCGCCACGTCGGACTGCCCCTGACGCAGTGCCAGGACGGCCACACCCATCAGCGCCATTCCGTCGTCCGGATTCAGGCGCAGAGCATTCTGGTAGCTCTCGGCGGCCTGATCGTAGTGGTGCAACTGCAAGTTACCTTGACCAATCCCGCTCCATGCGGCGGCCTGAACCTTCGGATCGTTGGAATCGTGCAGTGCTGCCTTGCATTCCCCGATTGCTTCCTGGGTATGCCCGACGTGCAATTCGTAGAAGGCGAGTAGGAGAATCTGGCCGGGCGGATATTTGTGCAATGCCTTGGCCGCCCGGAACTGAAAGACCGCCTCCTCGGACCGGCCCTGCTTCGCCAAAGCTCTTGCAAGATTGTCGTGCGCCATGTAATTCCGTTCGGTTACGCTCAACGTATAGCGCCAGAGGGTTTCATCGTCGCGCCAGTAACCGAGTTGGCGATAGGTGAGGCATCCCAGACTAAAGACCACGAGAACGGCGGCACCGGCGAGCCACACGCCGGGGATTCGATACTCAGAGGCCGCGGCGCCCAGGGCCCACACGACCGCGACAAACAAACCTATAAAGGGAAGATACCCGTACCGGTCGGCCATTGCCTGCTCGCCAACCGTGATAATCCCGATCATCGGGACTAAAGTTCCCAGAAACCAGAACCACCCCACGGGCAAATAGCGGCGGTCGCGCCAGCGCAGCACGAGCGCGGACACCAGAAGCAGCAGCGCCGCCGCTCCCACCACCTGCCAGCCGGGCAGCGAATTCCCCGGATGTGGATACATGGGAGCAAGCCGGGACGGCCAAAACACTTTCCCCAGATAACGCACGTACGAAACAAAGACATTCTCCAACCGCGCCGACACCGAGACTTCCTCAGCAGTCCGTAATGCGGCCCCTGCGCGCTGCGCAATCACGGTAACGACCGAATCCGCCAGGGCAAGAACGAAGAGGGGCATCTTCTCCCAAACTAGAAAGGAGAATGAACGTGGGGTGGGGGCCGCAGGCGACCTGCCGGCGGCGCCCATTCGTTGCAGCGGCCAGTAGTCCCAAAGCAGCAGCACAAAAGGTAGAGTGACGATCTGCGGTTTCGCCATCAGGCCAAGCGCAAAAAAAACGGTTACCAGCAAATAGAGATACCGTCCGCCCGCGCGCGCATACCGGTCGTAAGCATGGAGGGCAAGCAGGAAGAACAACGTGCTAAGTACATTCTTGCGCTCAGCGGCCCAGGCTACCGACTCAACGTTGACTGGGTGCAGGGCAAACAAAGCAGCCACTACCAGACTGGACCAGGTGAATCCCGTTGCCTGCCTCAACAACAGGAAGAGCAGCACGACGTTGGCCGCGTGCAGCAGAAGATTGGTGTAGTGGGGGCCAATAGGATTGAGGCCAAAGAGCTGGCAGTCCAAGGCATGCGACAACCAGGTCAGCGGATGCCAGTTTCCGGCGCGAAAGGTCGTAAACGACCACTTCACGGTGTTCCACGTCAGGCCGCCCTGAACCTGGGAATTTTTCAGAATATATACTGAGTCGTCAAAATCGGTGAATCGGTTACCGACGATGGGATTGTAGAAAGCTACCGTGGCAGCCACCAACAACAGACAGAAGATGACGACGTGCTTTTCACGGGACGCTGACATGTCGGTAGTGGAGACGGCTCCGTTTGCCGAAGGTTCGCTCCTCCTCGACAAGATCGCGCCCCTCCCTGCCCAAGCCGATTCTAGCGCGATCCGTATTGACTCAGACGATTCTGTGTCGCTCAGGACAAATCGACGGTAACTAGCTCTCCCGTCACACCTACGCCGGCATGAGCTCGCGGTACATCTGGTGGAAGCGTGGACGGCTTTTCCCTGCTTCACGCTGTAGCGACCGCGGTGGCAGCTGCAGGAGTGGAGATTCTTCTGAACCATCTCGCAGATGCCGACGGCGAGCTCGGTTCTTACCGCCGAGACGTCGGGAGCACGCAGCAGACAATTTTCAGTTAAGAGTTTTGGAGCATTGTTGCGCGCTTGCAATTACTATAGTGCTTATTGGGCACCCGCCTGTCCTCGCGCACGCCTTCAGAGGCTGCATGGATCAATCCGCAGGGCGGTTATCTCGGGCGGCAAGTTGGTGTGTGGCCCGATCCGCGCATCTTCAAAGAGGTGATCATTCCGTGGCTTTTGCGCACGCTTGAACCGACTACGAATTAACGACGAAGACTTAGGACTGACGACCAACGATGGAGACGCTTACACCCGCGCAGGCGAGTCCTGTCAACGCCGCACCGACATCCAGCAAGTTGCCTTTCTACCGCGAACTCTGGGTGCAGGTGCTGGTGGCCCATTGCCCTGGCCATAGTGTTGGGCTACGTGGACCCGGCCCGCGCGATTGCCATGAAGCCGCTGGGCGACGCTTTCATTCGCGTGATTACGATGATCATCACTCTGATCATCTTCTGCACTGTGGTCACCGGAATCGCCGGCATGGAGAACCTGAAAAAAGTTGGCCGTGTCGGCGGCATGGCGCTCGTTTACTTCGAAATTGTTTCCCTTTGCCCTCCTGATCGGACTTGTGGTGGGCAACGTCGTGCGTCCGGGCAGCGGCTTTAACGCAAAGCGTCACTGAATTTCTGATACACATCATCCCGACGACGGTGTTCGACGCCTTCGCCAGAGGAGATATTCTCGAAGTAGTTTTCGTTTCCTTGCTGTTCGGCTTTGCGCTGTCGGCCGCCGGAGCGCGCGCCAAACCGCTGGTCGAACTCATCGACTCCCTCACTAATGTGGTATTCCGAGTGGTAAATATCTGATGAAATTTGCGCCCATTGGAGCTTTCGGCGCCATGGCGCACACGGTTGGCAAGTTCGGCCTGGCTTCCCTGGGTCCACTGGCTAAACTGATCGGGACTTTCTGGCTCACCTCGGTGCTCTTTGTCGTGATCGTGCTCGGCGCGATCGCCTGGGCCACCAGCTTTAGCATCTTTCGCTTTTTGGCATACATCAAGGAAGAGATCCTGCTGGTGTTAGCCGTAAGTTCATCCGAGATCGCAATCCCGAATCTGATGGCCAAGCTTGAGAGACTCGGTTGCTCCAAGTCTCTCGTTGGGCTGGTGGTTCCAACGGGTTTACCTTGAACTTGAGACAATTATCAAGTACCGGCTACACGGTAGGCTCTAATTTATGTGCAGCCAAAGTCAGGGAAATCGTAGATTGTGGAGGGTACTTTTGTAAGCGGAAACATTGCTCCATTCATGCTATTTTCTGGCTATAACCACGAGCTAAGGTTCGATGAATTCCATGTTTTCGACGGAGCAGAAGCCCAATTCGCGACCGGCTGGGTCCTACATTTTTCAAGTCCCACAAAGACGCAGATTGATTTTCTGCCTGGTGCTCGTGCTCGCAACCCTTGCGCTCTATAACTCCGTTTCCCGCGCTCCATTTCTCAATTACGACGACCAGCTCCATGTCACCGACAATCTCCACGTTCGTGCCGGGCTCACCTGGAACACCGTCGTTTGGGCTTTCCACACCTCGGAAGCGTCGAACTGGCACCCGGTCACCTGGCTCTCGCATGCTCTCGATTGCCAGATTTTCGGCTTGAACCCAGCCGGCCCCCATACCATCAACGTGCTTCTCCATGCGGCCAACGCGG
>JBEKAF010000038.1:0-35009 GCA_050018355.1 Terriglobales bacterium
AATGAGCCCCAACCGCATTTACTAAGAACTGAGAACTACCCTAGGAGAAATCATAATGTCATCTTCTTCCGACAAACCTTCAGTGAAACTTTGCGAACAGCGAAAAACCAACGGAGATCCCTGCCAATCTCCCGCTCTCCGCGACAAGAGGTTTTGCCACTTCCACGAGCTAATGGGCCCATCACCGATCGACATTAACAACACCGAATCCAATCCTTCCTCTCACGTCTACCTCCCGCAACTCGAAGATGCCGCCTCCATCCAGTCGGCAATCTCAGAAGTTTGCGAGATGATGCTGCACCGTCGCATCGAGCCGAAAGAAGCTTCAGCCCTGTTCTACGCCATGCAGGTCGCGTCCACGAATTTGGGCTTCCTGAACGGTAATAAAAATCAAAAGCTGAATTCGGAGACGAGTTCAGTTCCGTCGTCCGACCCCAAACTCCTCCCACCCGGAACAATTCAGGCATGCGAGCAGCCGCGACGACGCAAACGCCGCCTGCGTACTTGATCGAAAGAGCCCGATCAAAAGGAGAAAGGATCGGAAATGGAAGATCAGAGATGAAGAATCGGATCGCTTCTCTCAGCCCTGCGAACCTCCTCGCCATAGTAAAGTAGTAGTAGAGCTGGTTTCATAAATAGGTGTCGGGTAGGGCACGGCTTCAGCCGTGCCGTTCAGAACGCGCAAAAATGCGGGCTTTAGCCCCTGAGGGACGCGCCTTCCAAACTGAGGAGCATTTATGAAACCAGTACTAAGCCCCAATCCGCAGGCCTGAGGAGTTTTCGATCTGAATCCGGGTATTCGCAACATCGCCATCATCGCCCACGTGGACCACGGCAAGACCACGCTGGTTGACGCCATGCTCCGGCAGAGCGGAACGTTCCGCGACAACGAGACCGTTGCCGATCGCGTCATGGACTCGAACGATCTGGAACGCGAGCGCGGCATCACCATCCTCGCCAAGAACACGGCTGTGTTCTACGCGGGCGTCAAAATCAATATCGTGGACACCCCCGGCCACTCCGATTTTGGCGGCGAAGTGGAGCGCGCGCTCAAGATGGTGGATGGCGTCATGCTTCTCGTCGATGCCAGCGAAGGGCCGCTGCCGCAGACTCGTTACGTGCTCAGCAAGGCGCTCGAAGCGAATCTCCAGCCGATCGTCGTAATCAACAAAATCGACCGCCCCGACGCTCGTCCGCAGGAAGTTCTCAACGAGGTTTACGACCTCTTTATCGATCTCGACGCCAAGGAAGAGCAACTCGACTTCCCCGTCCTCTACACCAACGCCAAGGCGGGAACCGCAGCCGTGCATCAGGGAGCAGCTGGCGAGGATCTGCGTCCGCTGTTTGACACCATCATCGACACCATTCCCGCGCCGCAAGGAGACGCGAACGGCCCGCTCCAGATTCTGGTCGCCAATCTCGATTACAGCGACTATCTTGGCCGCCTTGCCATTGCCCGCGTTTTTTCTGGCACCATGAAGACTGGAGAAGACGTTGCTATCGCCAAGCGCGATGGGTCGTTTCACAAGACAAAGATCACCAAGCTCTTCAGCTTCTCCGGCCTCAAACGCACCGACATTACGGAAACTTCGCTGGGCGACATCATTGCCGTCGCTGGTGTCGAAGGCATCACGATCGGCGAGACCATTACCAGCGCTGAAAATCCCGCGCCGCTCCCGCCCATCGTCATCGACGAGCCGACGATTGCCATGCTCTTCACCATTAACACGTCTCCGTTTTGCGGACGCGAAGGCAACTACGTCACGTCGCGCAACCTGCGCGAGCGGCTGGAAAAAGAGCTGCTCACCAACGTTTCGCTCCGCATGGAAGAGACCGGCAGCACCGACTCGTTCAAGGTTCTCGGCCGCGGCGAGTTGCAGCTTTCCATTCTGATCGAGATGATGCGCCGCGAAGGCTACGAACTGATGGTCGGCAAGCCCGAGATCGTCACCAAGCACATTGACGGCAAACTGATGGAGCCGGTCGAGCACCTCACCGTCGATATCCCCGAAGAGTTTGTTGGCGTGGTCATGGAACACGTCGGGTCGCGCAAAGGCGAAGTCGCCAACATGCACAATCACGGCTATGGGCGCGTGCGTGTCGAATTCCGCGTGCCCAGCCGCGGACTGATCGGACTGCGCAGCACGCTCCTCACCGACACGCGCGGCACCATCGTCATGAACGCGCTTTTTGCCGGATACATCGAGTGGCAGGGAGAAATCCCGGATCGCCCGACCGGTGCGCTGGTCGCCGACCGGCCCGGGCTTACGACATCCTACGCTCTCTACAATCTGCAGGAGCGCGGCGTCCTTTTCGCCGGCCCCGGCGTGGACGTCTACGAAGGCATGATCATCGGCGAGAACGCGAAAGACACCGATCTCGACGTCAACATTGTGCGCGAGAAGAAACTGACCAACATGCGCGCCTCAACCTCCGACGAAGCGATCCGCCTGGTCCCGCATCGCAATCTCAATCTCGAACAGGCCATCGAATTCATCGCCGACGATGAGTTCGTCGAGGTCACGCCGAAATCACTGCGCCTGCGCAAGAAGATTCTGCAATCGAACAAGCGCAAGAAAGGTTCGTTGGCGGCGGTCGAAGGCTGATCGTCGAAAGCTGATCGTCAACGCTGATGAAGCGAAGCGCGCCCCAGGACGAGGCGGAAAGCAAGAAAAACCTTCGCATGTTCCTCATCCCGTGCAGTTGCGGTGCCAGCTTTGCCGTTGCCGAGGATTACGACCGCAGGGGAATGCACCTCCGCAGCTTCATTCCCTGCCCCAACTGCGGCAAGCGTCACGATCCGCGCAATCGCCTGCTGACTCTCGACTACCAGGATGAACGCTTCTGGAAAGTTGGCGGCTGCTAAGAGCTCTGAGGCGGACGCGGCAAGCCGCGTCTCTACTTCGAAGGCTCAGCCGCAGCCATTGAGGCAGGCGCGCGCGCGATGTACACTTGCATTACCACAGCGCGCCCGTAGCTCAGCTGGATAGAGCGGCAGCCTCCGGAGCTGTAGGTCGGGAGTTCGAATCTCTCCGGGCGCGCCAGTTCCCCATCCCCCCGCCGTTGCCTTTTGCCTTGGCACGACCTTGGACCG
The DNA here is from genome assembly GCA_050018355.1 of Terriglobales bacterium. Lineage (GTDB taxonomy): Bacteria > Acidobacteriota > Terriglobia > Terriglobales > Acidobacteriaceae > Acidiflorens. Next base: position 3,095 of record JBEKAF010000038.1, read on the forward strand.
CTCAACATCCGGGCTTGCGGGTAGTCAGCGAATGCCCAACAAGATTAACGTCTCCGTCGCCCAGTCGCCCCGCAGAATGCCGATGCGAACTTTCCCGGATTTGTCCGACAGCTCAGCGGCCAACTCCATCGGCGTCCGTACTGCTTTGCCATCCACTGACTTGATCAGATCGCCGGCCTTCAAGGATGCCATCTCGGCGACGCCTCCCGGCACGATCTCCAGAATTTTCGCTCCGTCGAATTCCTGGGGCACAAGCACGACGCCGAGCGAAGGGAGCGGCATCCCGCGACCCGGCACAGTCGCCAATGGCTGAGCAGGCTGAGCAGGCCGAGCAGGCTGAGCAGGCCGATTGGCGGCCACCGTCGTGGGCTGCCTCTCAGAAGGAGCAGACGTGGTCTTATGCCAGGGTCGCGTCCAAGAACGATGAGACGTCGACTCAGCCTTAGCCTCCTTCGCTGGCTTGGGCCCACTCGGAGAAAAATCACCGCCAAATCGAAAAGCGATTCCGGCAGAGGCGCGGATGCTGTTTTGGCTGGGACCGGCGTAGTCGTTCAGGTGGCGGGTGTATACAAAATCGGCCGGCCCCAACTGAAGTCCGACGTGACGAAAAACCCAATAATCAACGCCACCGCCCGCCGCTAACGCCACAGACGTATCGGACACGGAATTCCCGGAGATTGGAAGATCCATCCGGTCTTGCCCACCCAGGGCGTGCACGAAGCCTGTGACCTTGCTGGAGTGGTTCCCAAAGGTGAAGCGCGGCCCTCCCATGAAGGAGAGATTGCTGCAGTTCAAAGTCGTAGTACCGGCGCAATCGCTAAGTTGGTGGCCGCTGACGTCTCCCTCAACAGCAAGGCGATGAAACAGGCGGACAGAGGCGGAAAATTCCCAGCCGTTTAGAGCCAGCCGCTGAGAAGACGTAACCGAGGTCGCCGGCAGGTCAAAGTTGAGGTACGAGTAGCCGCCGAATACATCGACTGCGGGAATGTTCTGAGCGGAAGCGATGCCTAGAAGAAAGAGAGCTGCCAGAGCCAAGCGAACTAGTTTTTCCATGTTCCTTATTGCGCCTCCAGGGAATACACCAATGGCATAAATGACCGAATACAGGATTGGACTGGCCACCAGCGTCTGACCGGGGCCAACCTCTCCAGGAACGATGTGCCCTCCTGGTCGGGGCTTGTCTTTCGTCAACCCTTGCACGGGATTACGGTGATTGGCGATTATAATTGCCGCGTGGAAAAAAGGAAAATGGGACCAAACGTGGGTACTGAAGTCAGCTTCCCATTTTGAAACAATTTCACCAAAAAATCGTCACACCTGCCCAGCCCATCCATCACTGCAAACCTTCTGGCTCCGTTGTACGCTGCCATCCGATCCCGCAGACAGGACCAGACAGAAGTCTCGCGGAACCAATTTCACAAATCCAAGAACGAAAGGAGACTTTCCCATGTTCGCACGCATCCTTGAGTTCGTTCCGCTGATGGAGAAAAAAGACGAATTCATTCGCGTCGTAAAAAAAGAGGTCCTTCCCATTCTGAAAAAGCAGAACGGCTTCCTCGAAATCCTTCCACTTGTGCCGGAGATCAAGACCGAAAAAGTGCTGGCGGTCACTCTCTGGACCGACAAAAAGGAGCTCGAGCGCAATGAGCAAGAGTGGTCCCCCAGGGTCGAACAGATCCTCAAACCCTATCTGACCACTCCCTCGACGCGGAAGCTTTACACGCTGGAGACCACGCTCTGCGAGCATTTCGAAAAGACACTGATCGCCTAAGCACAAGAACCACCCAGTAACTCGGGCCGGAGCAACCATCTGCCCCGGCCCCTTTGCCTCCGCAGTCGCAAACCGCTCCCCTAAGCCCAGCAATCGGAAGAAACGTGCGCGAGCCGCGTTGGCAGCGGCAGTTCAGGAGCGCAGGTCTCTATTGACGCAACTCAGGGACAAAACGGCAGCTCCGCCGAGCAAGTCACCATCAACCTCAACCCGCAGAACAACTACGAGCTCATTCTGAACCTGCTCAATTCCAACACGACGAGCAGCTCCAGCAATGCCCTGAGTGTTCAGGCATAGACTGCGGGCATGGCGCCGCACGCCAGACCGTTTCGCGTTTGGCCCGCTGAAAAAAAAGGCCTACCAATCTGGCAGGCCTTGAGGTGCGAACAACAGTCAGACAGCAGTGGCGCGACTACGGCGTGCAACCACCCGAATAAGCGCAGTTCTCGTCGCCGATCCAGATGCTATAGCGACCCTGGTTTCCGGCGGTACCGTAAAAGAAGGGATACGAAATTTTGGTTGCGTCATCATCAGCAAGCATTGTGATGATGGCGGTCGAGGCCGACGCCGATCCCGGGTAGAACAGCGTGCCCCTGCCGTCATACGCGAAGCTGTACTCGAAAAACTCATAGATGTAGTTGCCCAGCGCAGAGAAATCTTTGCCAGTGGTGCATGGGCTAGTGCTGCAGGGGCGCTCGACGATATACTCCGCGCTGTTTCCGACCAGCCCCGGCCCGCTTACCCAGGTAAGCCCAATCGTCACAAACCACTGTTGCGTGATGTCTTCGACAAACACAGATTGCTCGGCGGTTCCCGCAGTACCGTAAGTGATCACGTAGAAGTCATCGCCCGGGCCCACAGGACAGGCGGAACCGCTGCAATTGAGTTGCAGGATCCCATAGCTTGGATACCATTCGACCCATCCGATGTAGGAAATGGCGCCCTTACACCCATCCCCATACCAATAGGACAAACTGCCGCCTTGTACCACGTCACCACTGTTCCAGCCGTCGATGCCGTTCCAGGTCACCTCCAACCACGGCCCGTCGGAGCAGGGGACGGTACCAAATGGGTGGTTTGCAACCGGCACATTCCAGACTGACTCAACTTCATCGAAGGAGGTATTTTTGTTCCACTTCGTGTTCTTGTTGGTCTGCGCTATACCGCTCCAGTTGAGGGAGTTATAGGCTGTCGTGCCGTCGGCGTTTGCTGGCGCGGGCGGCCCGGCCGGCACCATAGCATGACTCGAGTACGGTAGCGCTTTGACATCGGTGGCGTGACATACTTGGGCTGATGTGGAGGTCGACGGACCCTTTTGTTGGGCGTGTTGATTGCAAGCCTGCAACGCCGACATTCCTTTTTCCCAATGTTCATAGGCTTTCGCGTCGGCCGTCTTGTCGGGACGCTGCGGCAAGCCATAGGTGAGCAGTTCGCGGTTGGTTGCGGTCAAGAAATTAAAGCCCTCCGGCGGAGCCGCAAAAGCGGTGACTCCCTTAACACTCGTGGATACTCTAGGCGCCCCAGCGAAAATGGCGTTTCTCTCTTCTGCGCCTATGCGCTGGGCCACCGCCAAGGTTGTGAAGCTCAAGACCAATACTGTCACTGTCGCTATAGCGACTACTCTGCTCAAGAATCGCCAATTCTGGTTTTGCATGAAATTTTCTCCTTCCCCCTTGGGGGAACGTTAGTGAGGCCAAGAAGGCATCCACACTACGAACTAGGCCCGTCCCACGGCTTCTTGTCTGGCCAGACGTTCGAAGGAATTTCCTCCTGGACGTTTCGTTCAAAATTTTGAAGTTTGCACGACCCCGAGCTCAGCGAGGCCCCACAGGGGAAGCGTAGTGGCCTACGCGTGAGAGCCGAAAGTTTAGCGCATTCCCAAAATATGTCAAGTTAATAATCGGGTTCCGGTGAAAGAACATTTTGGGAAGATAAGAACTTTGCGCTGTTGACGCAAGAATCCCGCCGAGTTGCTAGAGGCAGTCTCATTTGCGGGCAGAATCAACAGTCTACAGAAGATGCGAAACAACCGGTTCGCTCGAAGCTCGCGGCTCGAAGCCCGCCGCACTGATTCCAACCCATGTTTATAATCTAAAAGATTCGCCGCGATCCGCGGGCAATCTGAGTTCGCGGCGTTAAGGACACTCATTTAAGGACACTCATTTAAGGACACTCATTGGCACTCGACGAAAACATCTATGAAATCCGGCGCGAGAAGCTGAAGAAGATTGAGGCTCTCGGGCATCCGGCTTATCCGCGGAAGTTTAACTTCAGCCACACCGTGCCCCAGATTCTGGCCGAGTACAGCGGGCAGACGACCGAGGAACTGGAAGCGCCGCGCGTGACCGTGCGGGTTGCGGGACGCATCATGGCGATCCGCCTGATGGGCAAGGCCGGGTTCGCGCACTTGCAGCAGGACGGGCAGCGGCTGCAGATCTACGTCAAGAAAGACGCGATCGGCGATGCGGGATACGAACTGTGGAAGCTGCTCGACCTGGGCGATCACATCGGGGTTCGCGGATATCTGTTTCGCACGCGCACGGGCGAGCTCAGCGTTCATACCGACGAACTGACCTTCCTGTCGAAAGACCTGCTGCCTTTGCCGGAGAAATTTCACGGCCTCACCGACGTTGAATTGCGCTACCGCCAACGATACGTCGATCTGGTAATGAATCCGGAAGTGCGCGAAGTGTTTTTGAAGCGCAGCAAGCTGGTGCAGTCGTTGCGGCGGTATTTTGACGGGCAGGGGTTCATGGAAGTCGAGACGCCGATGATGCAGCCCATCGCGGGCGGAGCGGTGGCGCGTCCATTTAAGACGCATCACAACACGCTGGATATGGATCTGTTTCTGCGCATCGCGCCCGAACTTTATTTGAAACGGCTGACGGTGGGCGGATTCGATCGCGTGTATGAGATCAACCGCAATTTCCGCAACGAGGGCCTGGGATGGAGATGGAATCCTGAGTTCACCATGCTCGAGGCGTATCAGGCTTACACGGATTATCTCGGCATTCTGGACACGACGCAAGGGGCGATCGAACGGGCAGTGCAGGAGGTGACGGGCGGGACGAAGACGAAGTGGGGCGAGCATGAGATTGACTGGTCGCACGCGAACTGGCGGCGAATGACAATGCGGGAGGCGATCCTTCATTTCTGGCCGGAGAAGGCGGGCGCAAAGCCCGAGCGCAACGACTTCGCGGCGCGCGAGCCGGTCTAGGCGCTGGTGGAGCGAGTGCGCGGCGCGGGGATTAGTTTGAGCTACGATGCGGCGGCACCGGTAGGCAAGACGATCGCGAATCTTTTTGAGGTGGTGGCGGAAGAACACTTGATGCAGCCGACGATCATCTACGAATTTCCAACCGCCGTCTCGCCCCTGTCAAAGCAGAAGCCGGATGAGCCCGACTGGACCGAACGTTTTGAGATATTCGCTGGGAAGATGGAAATCGCCAACGGCTTCAGCGAACTCAACGATCCCGAAGATCAGCGGCGAAGATTCGAGTCGCAGTTAAGAGAACGCGAGCGCGGCGACGACGAAGCCCACCAGATGGACGATTCCTACATAAGAGCGCTGAGTTATGGCATGCCTCCGGCGGGCGGGGTGGGCTTGGGAGTGGACCGGCTGGCGATGCTGTTCACCGACTCGCACAACATTCGGGATGTGATTCTGTTCCCGTTGCTGCGGCCGGAAAAAACTTCGAGCGCAGAGGACGCTGGGAGCGCGGAGAAAGAGTAGGGCGTGGGTTTCTGGGTTCTGGGGTTCCTGGCGTAATTTAGCGGAGGCCGAGGCGGCTCCAGGCCGGCGCTATTTTCGAGTACCTAAACGATCACTTGAAGTAGTCGATTAGAGCGTCGCGATCTTTAGGATCTACCGCGGCACCCCATTTCATCATCTTGTCGATTTCCTTAGTCCAGGCGGGCTTGCTCAGGCGCTGCTGCACGATGATGCGAGCTTCGTTGGTGAAAAAGGCGCATTTTTCTCGTCAATTGCCGATTGAGGAGTGTTCGCCTGCCAACGATCCGCCCCTTCCCGTGACCTGCCGGGCCGACGGAGATGTGCCGGGGTTTGAGCCCCTAGCTTTCCCTTCATGACGCTGGGCCGGCTTCACACTCAGTAGAAAGTGGACGGTCGCCAACAGGAAGTGAGGCCCGTCGGACTTGGTCACGAGCGCATCTACGGACTTCAAAGAACCGTCGGGCAATTCCAGGTGGTCGGTCAGCATGACAATGGGAACTTCCGGCCGGACCTGCTTGATCTCAGCCGCGATGGCTGCGCCATCCAAAAGACCCATGTGGTGCTCGAGCACAATTGCATCCACGGGCCGCAACATGAAAAGCCGCAGACCATCGGAACCGTTGGTCGCGGTTACCAGTTCGTATCCGTTTTCCTGCAACAAACTCAGTTGGGCCGGGTCCCGGTGTATGCAGAGCAGAGTGCTGTTGGTAGCCATACCGTTTACGTATATAGGCGGGGCTTCCCACAATTCTGCTCAAAATTGCTCACATTTCGCAAAACGGCGCTGGTGATTCAATACTTGTGCTCTCGCGCGACAAACCGAAAAAACGCCCCAGCTGCCATCCCCCGACGGCAACCGAGGCGCATTGGTGAACAATCGCTCGGCCCCGATCCCCGATCGTGGCCGAGACTTCTTCCAGGACGCACCAGGAGAATGCGCTTAATCGCTTGTATATCTATAGCCATTGTATAGTTAAGTAAATTCCGGGCTAGCGTTGGTCGAGCAGGCGGATGGTTTCCAGGATCGTATTGCCCACGATTTCCAGGCTCTTGGGGCTTAGCTTGTCCATGGTGTCTTGCGGGGTGTGATGGAAGACGTTGTTGTAGCCGTAATCGAGGTCGATGACGTCGGCGCTGGGGACACCGCGTTTGACGAAGGGAAGGTGATCGTCTTCGATGGGGCCCTGACGGGCGTAGAAGTGGGACTGGTAGCCTCCGCGCTCGGCGGCGGCGTAGATGAGATCGAGCAGCCAGGGAGTGCTGTTGGTGTCGCGGTCGATGTTGAGGTCGGCATCGCCAATCATGTCCATTACCATGAGCGCTTTGATCTTCTTGAGCGTGCCGTCTTTCTCCCATTTTTCGGCGAGATGGCGGGCGCCGTAAAGGCTGTCGCTATCGGACCACTTCTGCACCGCTTCTTCGCCGTCGGTCCAGACGAGCCAGACGCTATAGCCATCGCGCTTTTTGCCGCGCAACTGGTTGGCGTATTCGAGCAGGATGGCGGTGGAAGAGCCGCCATCGTTGGCGCCGACGTATCCGGTATTGCGCAGCGGGTAGTTGGTGTCGTAGTGGCCCATGATGACGATGATGCCGTCTTTTGTGCCGGGAAATTTAGCGATGATGTCGCGGACCGGGAACTTCCCTTCCACGGTGTCGGCGGTAAAGGCGTCGTCTTCTACCTGATCGCCCTGGAGATGGCCGATGATGTAGTGCTCGAGTTTCTTGTGATTCTCGCTGCCCATATAGCGCGGGCCGAAAGCGGTGACCTCGCGGGTGTACTGAAAGGCGCGTTTGGAATCGATGTGCGGAAGTGAAGAGGAGTCGGGAGGCGCGGCTTCGGGCGGAACTGGCGTCGCCGCGGGAGATTCGGATTTTGGGGCTGCGCTGGCGGTGGCGTCGGCGTTGGTTCCTTTGGTGCAGGCTATGGTGTTCGACTGGGCGATGGTCAGCAGCACGAGACAAATCTTTAACCACAGGGGGCACAGGGGGGCACAGGGGAAGGCTTGGCAGACTTCCATTGTGGTTGCGGGTCGTTTCATCGCTTTCCCTGTCATGGTTTCCCCTGTGATCCTCCGTGCCTCTGTGGTTAGGAGTTTTTCTTCTCCGCGCGCTTCTTGCGTTGGTTGGGATGCACGATCCAGGCGATGGCGATGCTCAGGACGTACAAGGCCACCATGGGCGCGGCGAAGATGCACATGTTCAGGATATCGGGGGTGGGCGTGATGATGGCGGCGACTACGAAGATGGCCAGGATGGAATAGCGGATATTGTGCCACATCCAGCCGGCGCTGACGATGCCCATGAGCGCCAGGAAGAATACCAGGATCGGCATTTCGAAAACTACGCCCAGGCCGACGATGATGGTCAGGAACAGAGAACTGTATTCGCTGAGCGTGATCATCGGCTGGAAGTCTTTGCCGTAGCCGATCAGGAACACGAGTGCCTGCGGGAGGACCACTTTGTAGCCGAAGTATCCGCCGGAGAGGAACAGGGCTATGGTCGAGGCCATGAAGGGCATGACGTAGCGCTTCTCGTTGCGGTAGAGGCCGGGCGAAATGAAGCACCAGATCTGGTAGAGCACGAAGGGCGAGGCGACGAACAAGCCGGCCATGGCTCCGACCTTCAGATACAGATTGAAAGGCTCAATGGGATTGACGTAAACGAGCTTTGCCGAGAGGCCATTGCGCTGGAGCGCGTCCATGATGGGACGCTGCATGATTTTGTAGATATTCCCGGCATATCCCCAGCAGGCGAAGAAGCCGACAACGATGGCGATGATGGAATAAACGATTCGCTTGCGCAGTTCCTCGAGATGATCGAGGAAGCCCATGGTGGGCATTTGCTCCTTGGCGGATTCGTTCACGGGCGAGGAGGCGGCCGCTTCAGGCATCGGGCGCTACCTTCGGAGCTTCAACCCTCGGAGCGGGAGCAGGCTCGGGAACGGGCGCAGGTTCGGCGGCAGCGACGGCTTCGGTGGCGGCGGATTCGGCAGCGGCATTTTCGGCAGCTTCTAGCTTTTCGGCGGGCGGGGGATTGAAGATGCGGTTGGCTAGCGATCCGAGCGGGGCCTGGAGGGGCGGCAGGATCTGCTGCCTGGGGCTGCTACTACTATCGAGGGAATTGATTTCGGACTCGATCTGCGAGCGGAATTCGTTGGAAGCGCGCCGGAACTCGTTGAGGAAGCGCGCGACCTGGCGCCCGATCTCGGGCATTTTCTTGGGGCCGAAAAGGATCAGCGCCAGAAAAAACAGGAAGATCATTTCGCCGGAGAAGCCAAAATTCATATAGCTATCATAATGCGGGACGGGTGGAGCGGGCCACTGGCGAGTGGAGGTGGACAATAAATTTACATCCAAGAGCGGAACCGGGAGGGCTATGACGAAGGACCTTCCTGTAAAGGGCTGGTGAGCAGGAGGTCCTTCGCTTCGCTCAGGATGACAAATTTAGATTCAGGATGACAAATCTAAATTGCCAGGCGGTTGGTGGCTATCGTCCTCCGAAAGTGTATCCGATGGAGGCGCCGAAGCGGGTGACGTATGAGGAGCTGTAGTCCGTGGTGTTGTTGTTGACCAGGTAAAGACGCGCCTCGGGGCGGACGAAGAAACCGCCCTTGGGATAAAACTTGATGCCGGCGCCGAAGTCTCCCATGAAGTGGTTGCTGGACTGGTAATTGGTGCAACTGTAGGGCCCGCAACTGGTTCCCGTATAGAAGCGGGTGCTCAGCGAGCCGATGCCGGCGACCAGCTCCAGGTAGGTGTGGCTCGCGAGCTTGGGCGAGTAAACGGCGTTGAAGTCGTAGAAGAGCGGACGATAATTGAAACCCGAGCCGAGGTAATCGCTGCTTTGGGATGCTCTCCAATAAACTTCGCTCCCGATACCCATATGGTGCCAGAAGAGCACGTCGCCGCTAAAGCCCGGATAGGCGCCGCCGGTGAGCGACGGGGCGGTTTCAACGCCTTCCGTAAAACTGGCTGAGGGCGCTGTCACTGTGCTGACGCCGAAAGCAAGGTCGACTTTCTGGGCCTGCGCGAAATTCGAGAACGCTGCCAGGGCAGCGCAGGCAAGAGCCGACAGGATCGCAATACGTAGTGTCTGTTTCAATCGAAACCTCCAGTGAAATAGTTAGTTTAAAGACATTAGATGCAGACTGGAGGTGCGACGCCGCCGGGCGGAGGAAGATTTTACAAGAATTTACGGTGGCCGGAAGACCATGAACTGTCGGTTGTTATCGGAACGCTAAGTTCGAGTCGCGAAAATAAGCGCCTACATATAAGGGCGAATGTTCGGCGAATATTCTTTGTTAGTCGGGAGGTTGCGGGCGGATTAGTAAGCCAGCAGGATGCGTAGGTCGCGAAGATTATTTCCGGTGGGTCCGGTGAGGACCATGTCGCCGAGGGCGGCGAAAAGAGGGTAGGCGTTGAAGCTGGAGAGGGCGAGTTGCACGGCTTTGGCGCTGCCGGCGCGGGCGCCCACACGATCGAGGGTGCTGCCATCGACTACGGCGCCGGCGGCAGGACTGTTGCCGTCGATGCCGTCGGTGCCGGCGCTCAGCACGGTAACGTCGTGTCCCGAAATTGGTTCGGCACAGGCGAGGGCGAACTGCTGGTTGCGTCCGCCTGTGCCCCCGTTGCGAACGGTCACGGTCACCTCGCCGCCGGAGATCAAACAGACGCGCGATACGGTGCGGCGCAGTTCGCGCAGCCGGTTGAGCAAGTAGCCGGCGGCTTTGTCGTAGGGCCAGTCGTCGCAGGAGTTATCGACTTCGACGGCGAAACCAGCGCGGGTGGCGGCTACGGCGGCTTCATCGATGGCCACTTTGTTCGAGAGCACGGTCCACCAGCGAGCTCGGACGAAAGCGGGGTCGTCGGATTTGGGCGTCTCGTTGAGCGCGTGCTGGCGGAAGAGATCGGCAACAGACTTGGGGAACTGATCGATGAGATCGTATTTGGCGGCGATGCGCTCGCAGTCATGGATGGAAGTGGAATCGGGCATGGTGGGGCCGGAGGCGAGCGCATCCGGTGTATCGTCGGGCACGTCGGAGACAAGAATCGAAACCTGCTGGGCGGGATAGGCGGCCTGGGCGAGGCGTCCGCCCTTGACGGCGGAGAGATGCTTGCGGATGGCGTTGATCTCGGCGATGGGCGCGCCGCAATGTACGAGAGTGCGATAGGTGGCGGCGAGGTCGGGCAGAGAGATGTCGTCGTCGACGGGCTTTTCGACGATGGAAGAGCCGCCGCCGGAAATCATAAAAATAGCGAGCGCAGCGGAGTCGAGAGCAGTCAGCGATTTGAGGATGGCACTGGCGGCGAGGATGGATTCGGCGGTGGGCGTGGGATGTCCGCCGCAGAAATAGCGGAAACCGCGGACTTGACTCGCTGACACCGGGCTGGCGGGTTCGACCGACGATGCAACGATGCCTTCGAGACTGCTGCCGAGTTGGGATTCGAGCGCGGCGGTCATGGTGTGCGCGGCTTTTCCGATGGAGACGACGAAGACGCGCTGGTAGGAATCCAGATCGTGGAGGTCGTGGCCGATGCGCAGCACGCGGCGCTCGCAGTGCACGTTGCGGGCGAAGGCGCTTTCGATGGAGGCGTTGCGGAGCGCTGAGGTGAATATCTCACGGGCGGTGTCGCGCATACGGCGGAATTGCTGGTCGCGCGCGGGAGAGATCGGGGGCATGGTCGGGATTATAGAGAAGTCGGCTCGTCGTTCGCTGTTCGCTGTTCGCCGCTGGTCGTTAGCCGCTGGTGGTTGGGGCGGGCACGATCTCGCGGACCCAATCTTCGATCGCTACTCGCATCTCTTTGAGTCTTCCTTCGAAGAAGTGATCTCCGGCTTCGATGCGCACTAGCTTCTTGGGGTCGGCGAAGGTGTTAACTAGCGCTTCGAGTTTACCCAGGGGTCCGAACTGATCGCGCGATCCGCTGACGAAGAGTTTTGGCTTGGCGCACACACGCAGGAATTCGAAATCGTAGACGTGGTCTTCGATGGCGACGGCGGGCAGGCCGAGGGCGATGAGCGCGTGGACACGGTCATCGGCGTAGGCGGCGCGTAATCCGACGGCGGCGCCGAAAGAAAAGCCGGTGAAGATGACGGGGAGCGTGAATTCGCGTTCGAGCCAGTCGAGGGCGGCGCGCACGTCTGCGACTCCGCCGATGCCGTTGGCGTGCTCGCCTTCGCTCAGGCCGGTGCCGCGGAAGTTGAAGCGGAGCACAGGGAATCCGAAGCTATTGAGCGCTCTCATGGCGTGGAAGACGACTTTATTGTGGAGCGTTCCACCGTAGAGCGGATGCGGATGGCACACCACGGCGGCATTTGTCGCGTCGGGCGATCCGGCGTTGAGGAGAGCTTCCAGACGTCCGGCGGGGCCGGCGAGGAACAGGGAGCGGATGCTGGAGGTTTCGGGGAGCACGGGATCAGAGTACAACAGTGGCCAGTGGCCAGTGAATGCTCGGCGAATTGAGAGATTGCAACGCCATCCACTCACCATTCACTATCCACTACCACCCGATGACTATCCGCTGTTACGCTTTTGTTGCATGGACCTGTTTGCGCTTACCCGCCGGCTGATCGATATTGAATCCATCACTCCGAATGAAAGTGCGGTGGGAGATTTTCTTTGCGACGAGCTACGGCGACGCGGGTTGGAAGCTCAGAAAATGCCGGTCGAGAGCGCGCGCGCGAACGTGCTGGCTGGTTGGCCGGGGCATGCTCGTCCGGAGATTGTTTTCTCCACGCACATGGATACGGTGCCGCCGTTCATTCCATCGTCGGAAGACGGCGGGCGCATTTACGGGCGCGGCTCGTGCGACGCGAAGGGAATCATCGCGGCACAGATTCTGGCGACGGACAAGCTGCGCGGGGCAGGCGTTTTCGTCGGGCTGCTGTTTCTGGTGGGCGAGGAGCGGGACTCGATCGGCGCGAAGGTGGCCAATCAGCAACCGATAGGCGCGCGCTTCATGATTAACGGCGAGCCGACGGAAAACAAACTGGCGCTGGCGAGCAAAGGTGCGCTGCACCTGGAACTGGTGGCGCGCGGAAAGATGGCGCACTCGGCGTATCCGGAGCTGGGCGAGTCGGCAATCGACAAGCTGGTGGAAGCGCTGCACCGGTTGCACGCGATGAAACTTCCCGAAGGCGCCGACGTGGGCCCATGCACGAAGAACGTAGGCTCAATTCAGGGCGGGCGGGCTCCAAACGTGATTTCTGATTTTGCCAAAGCTGATCTTTTCTATCGCCTGGTGGGCCCGACGAACGCACTGCGCCGCGAGATTACGGAGGCCGTCGGCGAACTCGCCGAGGTTCGCTTCACACGCGAGACTCCGTTCTTGCGGCTGCGGACGCTAGAGGGTCTGCCGACGATGGTCGCGGCTTTCACGACCGACATCCCGTCGCTTACAAACTGGGGCGAGCCGCTGCTGCTCGGTCCGGGGTCGATTCACGTGGCGCACACGGAGGGCGAGTTTGTGGAGAAAGCGCAGCTGGTGGAAGCAGTGGAGATTTATTGTGCGATGGCGAGAAAGCTTAGCTCTTAGCTGTTAGCTCTTGGCTCGTTTGTATGCAGTCGGCGGCTGGATGCCCGCCGCCGAGTCCCACGTCTCGAAAACCGCGAGACGTGGGGCACCCGGCGCCATGACCGAGGAAGACCCCGCCCAAGCGAAGCTTGGACGGGGCGCCCTCACGCTCAAAAGTTCAGCGCCGTTCTAGTCGTTGGCAGCCTGGAGGATCAGGTGATCGACGATGCGGTGCGCTTCGTCGATGTGGCGGAGGGCGCGATTGCGCAGACCACGCACAGACGGATCATCTTCTTCGCGGGCGATATCATTGTGCGCCTTGTTGAGCAATTCCAGGGCGCGGTGATAGCGGCCTCTGTGTCCCATGTGCGCATCGACCGGAGGATGGTCATTCAAATTCTTGCCATCGTCAATCGCAGCGCGCTTGATCTCTCCGATGGCTTTGTCGATCTCGGCGATGGCGTGATCTTCTTCTCTATCCATCCGGCCGGACCATGTCTGGCGTTCCAGATGAGCGCGCGCGTGGCGCAGGTCGGTGAGCGCGTGCAGGTATGCCGGATGCCTCCCCGGTTCATCGGCGAAGGTCAGCGCGGCGCAGGCGGCAACAAAGAACAAGAGTACGGCGCAAAGTCGTGCAGTTTTCATGGTCTCCTCTAGATAAGCCTTTCGGCGGAATGAAACCCCTTCATAGTAAACCCGGAATTGCGATCTTTGTCTCGCTGGGTCTCGCTGGATTCTAGGCAGCGGCCCCAGATGGCGGAGGGTCACTTCCGGGCATGAACCGGGTGTTCGTCTTTGCCTCCATTGCACTTGACAGGCTGCGGCCCGGGCAATCGGTTCGTGTTTCGGTCGCAGAGGTCCCCTTCTTGCCCGTTCTCGCGATAGACTCTCCTGATGACTACCGGCTCGCACAATTCCCTGGCTCGCGCTTCTTCTTCTTATTTGCGTTCGGCTATGCATCAGCCGATTCAGTGGCATGAGTTTGGGGAGGAGGCTTTTGCGGCGGCTCGGCTGGCGAACAAGCCGATGCTCTTGGATATTGGGGCGGTTTGGTGTCACTGGTGTCATGTGATGGATCGCGAGTCGTATGACGATGCCGAGGTGGCAGCGATCGTTAACGAACATTACATCGCAGTGAAGGTGGATCGTGACGAGCGTCCGGATATTGACAGCCGGTACCAGGCGGCGGTGGCCGCGCTCACTGGGCAGGGCGGGTGGCCGCTTACGGCGTTTCTTACTCCCGACGGCAAGCCGTTTTATGGGGGGACATACTTCCCTCCGGCGGACCAGTACGGGCGGCCTGGTTTTAAGCGCGTGCTGCTTTCGATCGCTCAGGCTTATCGCGACAAGCACGGCGAGGTACTGGAGCAGGCGCAGATGGTCGCGAGCGCGATCTCGCGGGCGGAGTCTTTTTCGGCGGGCGGCGGGAAGGTATCCGCGACGGTGATTGACGCGATCTTGGAATCGGCGCGGAAGATGTTTGACGACGTCAACGGCGGATTTGGAAGCGCGCCCAAGTTTCCGCATCCGGCGGCGCTGGATCTGGTGATGGACCAGTACGTTCGAAAACAAGACGAAGAGCTGCGCACGATTTTCGTCCACACGCTGGAGAAAATGGCGCGCGGCGGCGTCTATGACCAGTTGGCGGGCGGCTTCCATCGCTACTCGGTGGATGAGCGCTGGATCGTGCCGCACTTCGAGAAGATGTGCTACGACAACTCGGAGTTGCTGAAAAACTATGTGCATGCTTATCAGGCGACAGGGGATGAGTTCTTCGCTGGGGTGGCGCGCGACATCATTCGCTGGATGGACGAATGGCTCAGCGACCGCGCTCGCGGCGGCTTTTACGCTTCGCAGGACGCCGACTGTTCGATGGACGATGACGGCGATTATTTCACCTGGACCCTGGAGGAAACGAAAGCGGCGCTCTCCGAGGATGAGGCTGCGGTGGCGGCGCTTTACTACGACATCCAGGAAGTCGGGGACATGCATCACAATCCGGCGAAGAATGTGCTCTGCATTCGAACCTCGATTCGAACCTCGGTGGAGGAACTTGCGCGGCGGCTGAATATTTCGGAAGAGCGGGCGCGCACGCTGCTGGCCGCGGCTAAGAAAAAGATGTATGCGGCGCGTTTGCTGCGTCCGACGCCGTATGTGGACAAGACGGTTTATGCGGGCTGGAATGCGATGTGCGTTTCGGCTTATCTGGAAGCGGCCAAGGTGCTGGATCTGGCGGAGGCGCGCCACTTTGCTTTGCGCTCGCTGGATCGGCTGCTTTCCGCGGGATGGAACGCGGAGGGCGGGATGCGGCATGTGATTGCCTACTCGGAAGCTTTCTCGGATGCTCGGGCGGAGCGGCGCGAAATCGCTGTCGCTGTTCCTGGCGTGCTGGATGATTATGCTTTCGCGGTGATTGCGTGTCTCGACGCTTACGAAGCGACGGCGGACCTGAGCTACTTCCGTTTTGCGCGGTCGATCGGGGAGGCGATGGTGGCAGGGTTCTTCGATCCGGTGGCGGGCGGATTCTTTGATACGCGCGCGGCGGGCCGCGGGGCGGACGGAGCATCGGACGAAAAAACCGCGCTCGGCATTCTGGGGACGTGGCGGAAGCCGTTTCAGGATTCGCCGACTCCGGCGGGAAATTCGGCGGCAGCGATCGCGCTGCTGCGTCTGCATGGTTACTCGAACGATGCATCGTATCGCGACAAGGCCGAGCAGGCGCTGGAGGTCTACGCCGGGGTCGCGGGACAGCACGGCATTTTTGCGGCGACTTACGGGCTGGCGGTGGTCCGCTTTATCCAGCCGCACACACAAGTGGTGGTCGTCGGGAAGGATGAGGTTGCCGCAGAGCTGCATCGAGCTGCGGTGCGTCCGCTGGGCTTGAGTACGGCGGTTCTGCGTTTGGACGCAGATAAGGCTGTCGCGCAGAACCTGCCTCCGGCTTTGGCGGAGACGATCCCGAATCTTCCGGCGCTGGGCGGGGGACGATCATTTGCGGTGGTGTGCTCGGCGTTCGCGTGCCAGCCGCCGATTTTCGATGCGCAGGAACTGGCGCGGACGTTGGGGTTGCAGGTGCGTCCAGCGGCGTGAGTCTTGAAGATGATGGGCACTACAGCAACTGGGAACTCTCGGCGGACCGGGCGAATGCGGCGCGGCGACTGATGCAGCAGTCGGGATTGCGCCCCGATCAGGTCTCGCAAGTGCGGGGCTTTGCCGACCAGCGCCTGCGCAACGCCAAGGATCCCCTGGATCCGTCGAACCGGCGCATTTCGATCATCGTGCAGTACATCAGCAACAACGCCGACGAAGCGGAACCTCCCGGGGAGGATGCGAAAGAATCGGGAGAGGCGAAACCGTCAGCAGCAGGCGCGAAGGCGGAATCTGAAACCACGGGTAAAAAAGACGAGAAGTAAAAAAAGGAGGCCGGCCACTGCGGCCAGCCCGGAAGATTGCTTTCGTGATGCGAATAGTTACGTCATCTTGCTTAAGTGGTCTTGTCAATCGTGCGACTACAATGAGTCGCACTGTGGATGATTGGGAGGACATGGAAACGGCCCCCCGGGAGTGGGAACTCTCGGGACAGCCGCATACGCAAATGTGCCCACCAGACCTACCAACAGCAGTAACGCCCTGAGTGAACGTTTCATGGTTGACTTTCTCCTTAGGGTCTGCCGAAGGCTAGCGTAAAACTGCCAGCTTGCAGCGTGGGGAATTATACACAACCCTGCAACTTTCTGATTCATTGGAGGTTACTTGAAGCGCACCGAGCGCTGTGCGACGTCAGCAGAAGTGCAGAAAATTAACCGGACCGTCCGGCATGCAATATGAGCGGTGTTTACCCTGGTTTCTTAAGGTAATGGTTTGAATAGAATCGCTTCGGTTCAGACTCTGGGAGCGGGATTGCGGGACGCCCCAAAAATCCTCTTGACAAGGTTTTTGCGCGGGACTGTTTTTGGGGGTAGCGAGGCTATGGTCGGGTCTTGGAACCGGCTGCCGCGGAGTTGGCTTTGGGTGGATTACCAGGGCGGTTGAGCGGGATATGAACTTCCGCAGCCTCCAGATTCGAGCTTCGCGAAAAGGCGCGCTCCACCATGCCTTCGAACATCGGGATTAGCGAATCGGGAGGTACCGAGTGTTGAAGATCCGCCAAGCCCTGCTCCCATCGCTGGGTCTGCAAGCGGTTGACGGCGGCCTCATGCACAGCTTTGCGCGAGAGCGAGTAGCCGAGCCAAACAAAAATGGCAAGGTTGTAGGTCGTCATATTGATCAGGTTGAAATTTTTGAGCCTGACAAATCCTCCCGAATTCAACGCCATCAGCATCAATTCCACACCGGCCAAGAGCCCAAAGCCGAGAGAGATCCCAAAACTGAGCTGCTTGCGGGACACTCCCAGAAAGCGCGAAAATAGGAGCAAAAAGAGGATGAGGCCAAGCTGCACAACGCGGACCGAGCACTGCAGAGTGGTAAGGGCGTGCACCAGCGGGTTCTCGTCGAAAGAATTCGAAAAGGAGACTACCACCGCAACCAGCAGCATCACCACGCCTGCCCACTTGAACAGCAGCGTGCCCAGGTCCTTCAGAGTGTGATAGGGGCGGAACACGTCGAGGAAAATCTCATGAATAACCTTGAAGCCGAGAACCGCGTTGACCGCCTCGCCCAGCCAGAAAAGCCCGAAATACAGATTGTGCTTGCCAGTGAACCAAAGCGGAAAAAGGGCGGCAAAATTCGCGACCTGCACCAGGAGGAACAAGAAAAACACGGGAAACTGCTTGTGCAGCTTACGGCGCCATAAGATCCCCGCCACCATCGACTGCAGGATCGGCTGCGCGTACCACAAATAAAGGCTGTGCCAAGTCATGGGACAGACATGCGGGGAAGTGCGCGACCAACGGCAGAAACTGCCGCGCCTCGTCCCTTCTCCAACATCCTCAGGCAGGTTACCCCTTGGGTCAATGTACTTAGGTAACCTTAGTAACCATTACCCTCTGGGGCGCTAGCCTTCACAGGCTGCGGGAAAGGTCGATATGCGATGCCCAGCCCCGGAGTTTTTCCGCAGCCTGTTCTGCCAACCACCAGGGTAAGGGTGGGGCAAGCCTTATCCGGCGTCGGGCGTGGAATGCAGGTAGGCGCGCATCATGCGCACTTCATCGTCTTTTTCGTCGAGGTCGTGCAGAAGGATGTCGCGCAAGGAAACGATGCCCTTCAGTTCACGTCCCGCGCAGACCGGCAGATGTCGGAACCCATGCCGCTTCATCAGGGTCATGCAGGTCTCCAGGGGATCGTTCGGAGCGACGGTCAGAGGATCTTCGGTCATGACCTGGCTGACCAGGGTGCGGGCGGGATCCTTGCCGCCGACCACCACACGGATCATCAGGTCGCGCTCGGAGAAAATGCCGGTCAGTTGGCCTTCTTGCAGCACCGGTACGGCGCCGATGTTGTGCTCCACCATCATGCTGGCGACTGCGAGCACGGTCTGGTGGGCCTCGGCGGATATGGGCACTTGATTCTTGAGCAGATCACAGATCAACATCTGCACCTCCCGTGGACTTGTGCCGGAACACAATGCGCCCGGCAAAACGGCGTCAAACTCGTCTTGAACGAAGGAAGCAAGACCGTCTTATGTCGCGACCCGCAGCGGAGTAGGAGTATATGTCGAAAATCGCCAGGTGGGAAGAAAAAAATGAAGACGGGCGCAGCGCCGTCGCAGCCGGGAACACTTGTTTCCCCAAACAGGCTACGTGCTTCGACCCACGCCCAAAGAAATGACGTAGGATCTGGCGGCCAAAGCGGCGGGCATCGCGGCGGCGTCGCGGGCGGTAACGATCACGTTGTAGTCTTCACTGGCGCGAAGACGACTGAACACCGGGGTCGCATCCTGCGGCTCGACCAGCGCCAGGTATCGCAGGAAGGTGAAGACATCCTCGGTTGGCTCCAATCCTGGCGCGACGAAGGAGACTTCGACATCTTCGTGGTGGAAGTGCCATCCCAGAGAGGCTGCCAGGCGCACCGCTCGCTCATACACCACGGGCTGCAGGACTCCGGGTGCGGGGTTGTCAAACACGATGCGGAGCTTGCGTTCATCTTCGCGGCTGAACTCGCGCACTTTGAGCGCGCCGGTGCGGGCCGTGGCTTTCCAGTCCACATGGCGGGCGGAGTCGTCGGGCATGTACTCGCGGATGCGGTAAAGATCGTAGCCGCGGCCGCTCACAAAGGTTTCGAACTCGCCGGTGACCATGGGAAGAACTTCGAGGAACTGTTCGGTGGGCTCGACGACGGGATAGACGATCACTTCGCGGACCAGGTTAATCCGCCGGGTTTTCATCAGGAAGGCGAAGGGAAAGCGCGTGGCCAGACCGAAGTTTTTTTCGCAATAGCGGCCGCGGGCTGGGAATCTGATCTCCAGGTCGGCGCGGAGTTCCTGTCCGGGAGCGAGAAAAGGGAAATAAACGGACTCCTGCAGGATCGGCTTTTCTGCTTCCTCGCGCACGCGCCGCAAGCGGCGGTCGGGCAGGCGGAGCCACTGGTTCTGGGGCGCACGGTTGCGGGGCCAGCCGAAGGTCGAGGCTTCCCAGCGCCAGCGGGCTTTGGAGTTGGCTTTGCGCTTGGCGGGAACCACGCGCACGGAAAACGAGGGCAGCCACGAACTGTCGTTGCGCAAGAGCAGGCGCGCCAGCATCGGACGCCCGGCAAAAAAGTGTTCGGGCAAGTGCACATCGAGCGAGAGACTACGAAGCGCCAGCGCCGAGGCGACGCCGGAAACCAGAATGGCAGAGAGCAGCGCGGCGACGACAACGTAAAGCAGGTTGTTTCCGGTGTTGATGGCGGCGATTCCGATCACGACGCTGATCAGGATGTAGATCAGGCCAGCGCGCGTGACGTCGTAGTCCATGGCTTCGCGGACATGGGTCGCGACGACCCGCCGCGCCAGGTAGGGCACCGTGGTCAGGCCGACGAAGGTGGCCAGCAACAGCGCCGCCGACGCCAGAATGATGGTCCCCCAGACGCTGCCCGCCTCGCGCGCTACCGTGGAAAACAGCGCGGCACCGAAAGCCAGCATCAGGCCCACGATGGCAAACAGGAAACGCACCCAGACCTGCGAAAGCCCCAGGCGCGGGAAGCGGGGCGCGGCTGAGGGTCGCGGGCTCGTTTGCGTGCGTTCGGGAATCACTGGGTTCTCCGGTGCCGGGCGATAGCTTCTGCCAGCATATGACGGCGGCGGGACAAGTGGAAGTGACGGAAGAAACCGGGGGCGCAGAGGCAGAGCTGGCGAAGTGAAATTATCGCGGGGCGTTAAGTTGATGGAATCCCCTGTGGCTGTTGAAAAACTCGCTTTTTGTCCCGAACCGCCAAAATTGGGGGGATAGAAAATGTCTAGGCGACCCGAGAAGATCGCTTATAGGTCATCCTGACGCAATTTTATTTTGACGACTTTTCAGAGAATGAGTTTTTCAACAGCCACTCGCGATCTCACTAACACTTCCCAGTACAGGCGGATCGGCGTCATCCATTTTCCGGCGGCGGGTTGCGGCGATGTCTCCACCATAGAAACAGGGTCACAACCACAGCGACAATCAAAACGGCGATATTGAAGCGCTGCATGGCCCGCAGCAGGCTGCGCCAATTTTGCCCGAACAGATATCCGACGCTGGCGATGAAGGTGACCCAGACCGCGGCGCCCAGGAAGTTGAAGAGAGTAAAAGCTCGCCAGCGCATGCGCAGCACGCCTGCCAGTGGTCCGGCAAAAACGCGCATGCCGAAGACGAAGCGGGCAAAGAAAATGGCGGCTGCGCCGTAGCGGGCGAACATTTCCTCGCCGCGTTTCAGCGTGGCCGGCGTAATCCGAAAGACGCTTTGGTAGCGATCGAGCAGCGGACGCCCGCCATAGTGGCCGAAGGCGTAGCCCAGATTGCCCCCGAGCGTGGCGGCACAGGTGGCAACCACGATGATCCAGCCGAGATGGAGTTGGTGTTCGGAATAGGCCAGAAAACTTGCCAGCAGGAGCGTGATCTCACCGGGAACGGGGAGGCCGGCGCTCTCCGACAGCAATGCCAGAGCCACGGCCCAGTAGCCGTAGTCGGCGACGAATGCGCGCAGCGAGTGAAAAATCGCGTGGTCCATGGAATTGAAGACCAGTATTGAAGATTAGCAAAACACGAGCGGTGGTGAGCGGGTCAGATCGTGTTTTCGCCGGCCCTGTTTCCGGCAGTCCCGTTTCCGACGGTAAGGTTTTCGCCGGTGAGGAACTCGACGAGCGCACGGTTGAAGTCGTCGGGCGCCTCTTCGTAGGGCAGGTGGCCGACGCCCTCGAACGCCACCAGGCGGGCATCGCGAAAATTCCTGCGCAGCGGCTCGGCAGATTGAAAATGAACGGCGCGGTCTTTCGTTCCCCAGATGAGGAGCGTGGGGTAATCGCGAATCTTGGGGAGCGCCGTTTCCAGTTCCGCGAGGTCTGCCGTCCAATTCCTTACGATGCGCGAAGCATGACGGAATGCGTGATTCTTGAGTACGGGCATGCGGTAGCCCTCGAGCGAATCGGGCGGAATTTTTGCTCCGTCGCCGAACAGGCGTCGCAGCCACAGGTAGTCGAGCGAGCGCCAGCGCTCGATGGTGTTGCGGAAGAGCATGGAACCGAAAGGACTGCCCAGGAACGGTGCGAGTCGCTTGCCATGCGGTGACCAGGGATTGACGGGCGCCACCAGCACCAGGCGCCGCAGGCGGGCATTGTTCAGCCGAACATTGTTCATCTGAACAAGTTTTCGCTCCGCACAGATGGCCGCCACCATGATGGCGACGCCTCCGCCGCGGGAAGTACCCAGCAGGTCGAAATCTGTAATGCCGAGAGCGTCCGCGAACTGCAGGACGCGCTCGGCGGTGGCACGGACGCTGCAGTCGATGCCCTCAGTAGCCGGCGACAACCCAGCGCCCGGATTGTCGATGGCATAGACGGTCGCATGGGGCGCGAGTGCGGGGATGGTGAATCTCCAGGAAAAGGAATATCCCATCAGCCCATGAATCAGGATGAGCGCCGGGCCCGATCCGGCCTTGAGGTAGCGCATGCGTCCGTCGGCGAGTTCGAGCCAGCGCTCTTCAATGGCAACGCCCGAGGTGCCCGCGGGCGTGTTGCGCTCGCCGGCGGGAATGAATTTTTCTTCGGGATTTTGCGTTTCGATGGGCAACGAAATCCTAATAGGCAGCGTCTTAGCAAATGATATCGCCTCTAACGCTTTGGGGGGAGCTGACTCCTGGCTCCCCCTCTTTTGTACAGCGTCAGTGTGCCGTCCCTTGCGGGCTTTCCCATTCTTGCCTACCCGGCACTCACGTGCCGGGCTTTCCTATTCCGCCGCTACGCGGCTGGAGTTCCTCCGCTTCTTGCCCAGCAGCTTCTTCAGCACTCTGATGCCTTTATCCACGTGCTTTTCTTCCAGTAGGAACGGCGGCAGGAAGCGCAGGACCGTGTCCTGGGTCGCGTTGAAGAGCACACCCTCCACCAGTCCCTGCTCCACCAATGGACGCGCGGGAATATCGAGCACGAGGCCCTGAATCAATCCGCGGCCACGCACTTCGCGGGTCGCTGCGTACTTGGCGACCAGTTCCTGAAGTTGTTGATGCAGGTAGCCGCCCACCTTGACGACGTTTTCGAGCAGGCGCTCTTCCTCAATGATCGCCAGATATTCGAGCCCAACGCGGCACGCCAGCGGACCACCGCCAAAGGTGGTGCCGTGCTGTCCGGGCGAAATCGCGGAGGCGAAATGTTCTTTCGACAGGAACGCGCCGAGCGGCAACCCCGCGGCGATCGGCTTGGCGATGGCGACGATGTCGGGAACCACGCCGAAGCTCTGAAAGGCGAAGATCTTGCCCGTGCGGCCGAGGCCGCACTGGATCTCGTCGAAGATGAGCGCGGCCTGGTGCTGATCGGCAAGCGTCCGGCACGCGCGCAAGAAGTCTTCGGAACACTCGAGGATTCCGCCTTCGCCAAAGATGGGCTCCAGCACGATGGCGCAAGTGTTGGCATTGACCGCAACGCGCAGCGCTTCGACGTCGTTCTGCGCCACAAAGGTTACGTTTTCGAGCAGAGGCTCAAAACCTTTGCGGTACTTTTCCTGGCCGGTCAGGGACATGGCGCCAAAGGTTCGGCCGTGATACGAGCCCTGCAACGCCACCAGTTGGGACTTGGCGTCGCCGCCCGCCCTGTGCCCGGCGAGACGCGCCAGCTTGATGGCGCCTTCCATCGCCTCGGTGCCGCTGTTCGAGAAGAAGACGCGATCAAGGCCCGAAAGCTGGCAAAGGCGCTCGGCCAGTTGTCCCTGATATTCGTTGTAATAGAGATTCGAAACGTGAATGATCCGGGCCGCCTGGTCGCGGATGGTCTTCACGATACGAGGGTGAGCATACCCGAGCGCGTTGACGCCCAGCCCGGCCACGAAGTCGAGATACTTCTTGCCTTCGAAGTCGTAGAGGAAAACACCTTTCCCGCGCTCAAAGCCCACGGGATAGCGGTTGTAGGTGGCGAGAAGAAAGCGTTTTTCAAGATCGACGATCTGATCGAGGCGAGACATGGCTTTTATTGTAGAACGAACGGCGGCGGGACAGGACAGAGGGGCTGTCAGCTTTCAGCTTTCAGTTATCAGCTTTCAGTCTTCGCCGCGGGCCTTCGGAGTTCCTTGGGGATTCTCTGGATCCAACCCGGCCGCGGTCATGATGACAGGCCCGACCGCGAGCCCTCCGTAATCATCAGAGAAAAAACGCAGAGAAAGCGCCGACGAGCCAAAGGCCGTGTTTACCAGAAGCCAGCAGCCAGCAACTGAGAGTTGACAGCTCAAATCCAGCCCGCCAGAGCAATCTCGTTCGTCAGAGAAGGCCCGAAGTCTTCACCAGCGCAGCCCAATCGTGATGGGCATCACGATGGTCTTGCCGTCGCTTTGATAAGCGCGATGGTAGCGCCATTCGATGTAGAGCTTGGCATTGTGGATGTGGTTCAGACGATAAGTGACTCCGCCGCCGTAGTTGAAGCCGCCCGCAACCTTGGAATTCGAGGACATATATTGCGGGATAATATTGCCGAAGATATCACGGTTAAGGTCCCACCATTTGTATGCGGGCTCGTAAACTGTGCTGGGTCCGAGGTACTGGCGGGGCACCGAAACGCTGCGATCATAGAAACCTATGCCGAAGATTCCGTACGCGCCCAATTTGCCAAAATGACGCGGCGCGTTGACGATTCCGTCCAGGCTTATCGACTGCATGTGTCCGCTTTGGTTCGCCAGGCCCGGCTCCTGTTTCACGCTGGGTCTAAAGCCGAGGTCGTAGTACATGTATTCGGCATCCGCGCCGAACATGCGGGTGAAGTTCATGCCGCCTCCGACCGTGAATTGAGGCGAGTTGCCGACAAAGGCGGCGACATCGTCGCGGCCGATGCCAAGTCCGCCGCCGGCGTTATAGGTAAAACGGTTGAAATTTGATTGTGCCGAAGCCGATGCGACGAGCCCGCAAAAGGCAAAGAACAACAGTATCCGATTCCTCAATCTCGATCTCCTGTTTCGTAGAGCCATAGTCATACAGCCGCGCTCGTAAAGCCACAGTTCTGCCCCGACCGCTGTTCTTCACTTAGATGCGCGTGCAGAAAAGGAAAGCCAGCCTTTTTCCTAGACGGTCAGTTGTGTCCGGCGGTCGGCCAGAGCGCGGGGCGGATCTTTCCGTATAACACCGGCCAGTACTCGCGGGTGCTGTACTTGTCCAGCCGAACGCGATCACTCCGAAAGAAATCAACGTGCACAGAGGCGGTTGCGGGGAGAACACTTTGTTGGAATCCCTGATGAGCATCGTTCCAGAGATGCTGATTTCCTGGCGAGACGGCATCGCTAGAGATTACTCAATCGCAAGCCCGGCGGCAAACGCCTAAACTCCCAGGACCCCAGCTAAGGACGAGAATTCGGGACGCTTCCGGGCGAGCTACTTCTGCTTGCCATCTCTCCCCGGTCCTGAACCGGACTGCACGCGGCTCGACTTCAGGCAACTTCTCCGGAACGAGCCGCCAGGTACTCCAGCAGTTCGCCAACGCTCAGGCCCGACTTCAGCAACTCAATCATCTGATCCACACTGACTCCCACCTTTGCGCCCAACGCAACAATCTTGGCGACCGCGCGCTCCAGGGCTTTTTTCTGCGCCAAGGTGAGCGGCTCGGTCAGATCATGGCTTAAGGCTGCGGTCAGATCCCGTTCTGTGGTCATTCAAAGACTCCACATGTTTGCAAACGCTGGCTTGGATTCCATCCGGGCACATCGTTCCCGGAAACCGGAATCCGGCCAGAGTCACCGACTTGTAGCACCGACTTGTGGCACCGACTTCTGGCTATGATCCAACAATGCAGCCGGTCTGCGCTGTGATGCCGCTTACTTACATTTGTGATGGAATTGACGGGCTGGCTCCCCGATGGACGGGACCAGTCAACGCGTTCTCCGGCTTGCTCACGCGGCAAGCCGCGTCTCCACTCAACGGACGGGCGTTGAGTCATTGAATCATTGAGGCATTGAGTGATTCAATTTCAATGACTCACTGATTCAATGATTCAATGGCTCAATGATTTAACCTTACTATAGAGCGACATTAGCCTCATGACGATTCAGGAAAACGTTCCGCTGGCGCCGCTGACCACCTTGCAGGTGGGCGGCGCGGCGCGCTACTTTGCGGAACTAAAGAGAGAAGACGACGTTCGGGAGGCGGCGCAGTTCGCGAAAAGCCGCGACCTGCCGCTGTTTGTGCTGGGCGCGGGAAGCAACCTGGTGGTCGCCGATTCGGGCTGGCCGGGACTGGTGCTGAGAATCGCGATCGGCGGAATCACCAGTCCAAGTACAACCAGCCCAGGTGCGAATGACGCCACGGGTAACGCCGTGCTCTTCAGCGTGGGTGCAGGCGTCAACTGGGATGACTTTGTCGTCCAGGCGGTGGTGCAGAATTGCGCGGGAGTCGAGTGCCTGAGCGGGATTCCGGGCAGCGTCGGGGGCACGCCCGTGCAAAACGTTGGCGCCTATGGGCAGGAGGTCGCCGATACCATCGAATCGGTGCGCGCGCTGGACTTGAAACAAGACCGCATTGTGGTCTTGCCCAAACCGGCGTGCGGACTCCGTTATCGCACCAGCATCTTTAACAGCACGGAACGTGGGCGGTACATCATCTTGCGGGTGAATTACCGGTTGAAGCGAGGTGGCGCTCCGAGTTTGAAGTATGCGGATTTGAAAAAGCACTTTGCCGAACGCTTTGCCGAAAGCTCCGCCGAACGAAAGACGCCGCCATCGCTCGCCGAAACGCGCGAGGCGGTGCGCGAAATACGCCGGAGCAAGGGCATGCTGATTGTCCCCGGAGACGACGATTGCCGCAGCGCCGGATCGTTCTTCAAGAATCCCGTGCTCAGCGAGGCGCAGTTCAAGGACCTGGCCGCGCGCGCCGAATCGAAAGGGCTCGAGATTCCCAGCTACCCGGCGCTCGATGCGCAAAACTTTCATCTGCAACACAAGGTTTCTGCGGCCTGGCTGGTGGAACACTCGGGGTTCTCCAAGGGATATGCGATGGGAGCAGCGGGAATCTCGCGCAAACATGCGCTGGCGCTGATCAACCGGGGAGACGCGAAGGCGAGCGATATTGTCGCGCTGAAAGATGAAATCCAGCACGGCGTGCAGGAATCGTGGGGGATTCTGCTCGAACCGGAGCCGGTGTTCGTAGGATTTTGACCGCCCTGCGGTCATCGATTTAATGCTTCAATGTCTCAATGATTCAATGATTCAATAGAAAAGGGCGGCGCATCCCGGAGCGACGGGGCCCCCATGCCGGCCCAGAGGTGTCCGCTACCGCGGGATCCGCCCGGTTGATTCATCGGCCAGTTCGCGCGCTCGCTTGAAAATCTTTTGGAACATCCCTTTGGTTAGCTTGCCCGTCTGGGTGTTCTGGTTGGAGGGATGGTAGGACGCTAAGAGGACGCGCCCATCGGGCAGCGCGTATTCGGCGCCGTGGCGAAACTCATACTCGCGCTTGGTGGCAATAAGTTTTTTTCGCAGCAGGTAGTTAAGATGGGCTTCGAACGCGATCCTTCCCAGGGCAACAATGACGCGCAGATCTCTCAGTCCTTCGACTTCGCGTTCCAGAAACGGAGCGCAGTTGGCCAGTTCCTCGGGCAGAGGCTTGTTGCCGGGCGGCGCACAGCGGGCGGCGGCGGTTATGTAGAGACCGGTGAGCACCTGGCCATCATCGCGGACGGTCGCGGTGGGCAGGACGGCGAACCCGGTTTCGTGCAGCACCGGGTACATGAAGTTGCCGGAAGCGTCTCCGGTGAAAGGGCGGCCGGTGCGATTGGAACCGTGGGCGCCGGGAGCGAGCCCGAGCACGAGGACACGGGCGTGGGGATCTCCGAAGCCGGGAACGGGTTTGCCCCAGTACTCGCAGTCGCGGTAAGCGCGACGCTTCTCGCGGGCGATCTGCTCGCGATACACGACCAGACGCGGGCAACGAGTGCAGGTGATGACCTCAGCGTTCAGAACCTTGAGCCAGTTAGGGACGGGCATTTCGAATTTTGTAATTTTGTAATCGGGTAATCTTCCAATTTGAAACCAGTTGGGGTTGAAATTACAAAATTACAAATTACCAAATTACAAAATCTCTAGCGAGTCCGCGCCCCACAAAACGCTCACCCGTTACTTTAGTGGGCAGAACATCCCCTTCCGCCGTTTGACGTTGCTCTTCGAGAGTCTTTACACTCAAGCTTGCGGCGCTAGCGTCGCAGCGGAGCCACTTCCCTCCCGACTCCGCTGCCGCGGTCCGCTTTGGAAAGGTAACTGTGAGCCCCACTGAGACCAAAGAAAGCGCGACCAAACGCGAGATTCAGGTTGAGATTCCGGTCGAGGATGTCAACCGGCAGACCGATTCGCTGATTCAGAAATATCAGAAGGTGGCGCGCATTCCCGGCTTCCGGCGCGGCCATGTTCCGGCGTCGATTATTCGCCAGCGTTTTTCGGAAGAGATCAAGACCGACATGGTCGAAGCGCTGATCCCGCGGTATTTCCGGCGGGAAGCTGAGAGGCTGAGCCTTCATCCAGTATCGCAGCCGCGGGTGACGGACCTGCACCTGCACGAGGGCGAGCCGCTGCGGTTCAAAGCCGCCTTTGAGGTGCTGCCGGAAATCAAGCTGGAAGGCTACAAAGAGCTGCGCGCCGATAAACCGGAGATCGCGGTTTCCGAGGCGGATGTGGAGCAGGCGCTCGTCGATCTGCGCGAGCGTCATGCCAGTTTCAATCCGGTGGAGGGCCGCGCCCTCGCCGATGGCGATTTCGCCCAGGTCTCGCTCGATGGCAATCCGAAAACCGGCGAAGGCCAACCGGTTCACATGGATGAAGTGCTGGTCGAAATCGCGGGCAAGGACACGATGCCAGAATTCACCGAGCACCTGCGCGGGACCAGCGCCGGAGATGAGCGGACGTTCGACGTGAACTATCCGGAAGACACGCAGGACAAGCGCCTGGCGGGGAAGACGTTCAGTTATGCGGTGAAGGTGCAGTCGATCAAACAGAAGAGCCTGCCGGAACTGAACGACGAGTTCGCGAAGCAACTGGGCGAATTGCAGACGGTGGACGACGTACGGAAGGCGATTCGCGAGCAAATCGAATCCGAGCGCAAGCACCAGGCGGAACGCGATGCCAAGGAAAAACTGGTGGGAGAACTGATTCAGCGGAACGATTTTGAAGTTCCCGAATCGTTGATCGAACAACAGATTGACATCCGGCTGGAGCAGGGACTGAGGGCGCTGGCGGCGCGGGGCCTGACCGCCGAGCAGATGAAGAAAATGGATTTGCAGCGTCTGCGCGTGGGACAGCGCGAGCAGGCGATTCACGATGTAAAGGCTGCGCTGCTGCTCGAAAGAGTGGCGGAGGAAGAGAATATCCAGGTCAGCGATGAAGAACTGGATCGGGAACTGGAATCGCTGGCCAGACAATCGAAACAGACATCCGAAGCAGTGCGCGCTCGTTTGACACGGGATGGGGGCCTCGATAGAATCCGGACAAGAATCCGCAACGAGAAGACCCTCGATTTTCTGTATCACCAGTCCGCATAATTAGCAATAATGATGCGGACCATTTCGATCCTCCCCTGTGATGACGAGACCGATTTCAGGGCCGGAGTGTGGAAAGGGTGAATGATGCTGGTACCGATGGTGATCGAACAAACGGGCCGGGGCGAACGGGCGTATGACATTTATTCCCGGTTGCTCCGCGACAACATCGTCTTTATTGGCACGCCGATTGATGACAATATCGCCAACCTGGTCATCGCTCAGATGCTGTTCCTGGCGCAGGAAGACCCGGAGAAAGACATCCAGCTCTACATCAACTCGCCGGGTGGGTCGATCACGGCGGGCATGGCGATCTACGACACGATGCAGTACGTAAAGAACGACGTGACCACGATCTGCATCGGTCAGGCCGCTTCGATGGCGGCGCTGCTGCTTTCGGCGGGCGAAGCCAAAAAGCGGCTGGCGCTGCCGAATTCGCGCATCCTGATCCACCAGCCCTCGATGGGCGGGATCTCCGGACAAGCGACCGACATTGACATTCATGCCCGCGAGATTCTGCGCATGCGGGAGATTACTAATCAGTTACTGGCCAAGCACACCGGCCAGAAGCTGGATAAAGTGGAGAAGGACGTGGAGCGCGACTTCATCATGAACTCGCAGCAGGCTAAGGAATACGGAATCATAGACGATATCATCTATAAGACGAGATAGCAGGTATGATCGGCAGTTCGTGAAGCAATGTAGAGACGCGGCTTGCCGCGTCTCAACCTGGAGCAGGAAGCCAGGCGCGGCTAGGCCACCAGAAAAGGAGTAAGGCCGAGTGAAAACCAGATCGGGCTCGGATGAGATGTTGCGCTGTTCGTTCTGCCACAAGTCGCAGGACGCGGTCGCGAAACTGATCTCGTCGCCGAGCGACTATCCCCGGGCATACATCTGTGACGAGTGCGTCGCGGTCTGCAACTCGATCCTCGAAGACGACCGCACCGCGACTCCCTCGGCTGCGGTCCCGAACCAACTGCCGAAGCCGCAGGAAGTAAAAACGTTCCTCGACGAGTACGTCATCGGACAAGAGCAGACCAAGAAGAAGCTGGCCGTTGCCGTCTATAACCATTACAAGCGCATTTACATGAACCGCCAGCGCACCGGCGATGGCGTGGAACTGACCAAGTCGAATATTCTGCTGATCGGGCCGACCGGAACCGGCAAGACGCTGCTGGCGCAAACGCTCGCCCGCATGCTCGATGTGCCCTTCGCGATCGTGGACGCCACCACGCTCACCGAGGCCGGTTACGTGGGCGAGGACGTCGAGAACATCATTCTTAAACTTCTGCAGGCGGCCGAAGGCGACGTGAGCCGCACCCAGACCGGCATCATCTATATCGACGAGATTGACAAGATCGGGCGCAAGGACGAGAACCCCTCGATCACGCGCGACGTGTCGGGCGAGGGCGTGCAACAGGCGTTGCTCAAGATTCTGGAAGGGACGATCGCGAACGTCCCGCCGCAGGGTGGGCGCAAGCATCCGCACCAGGAGTTCACGCCCGTCGATACCACGAACATCCTCTTCATTTGCGGCGGCGCTTTCGTAGGTCTGGAGAAAATTATCGGGCGGCGCGTGGGCAAGAAGGCGCTGGGCTTCCGCATCGGTGAAGATACGGAAACCGAGGCGGGCGTGGCCGCGCTGCGCAGCTTTGAGCTCGTCTCGGAAGCGCAGCCGGAGGATCTGATCAAGTTCGGGCTGATCCCAGAGTTTGTCGGGCGCCTGCCGGTGATGGGCGTGCTGCAGCAACTGGACGAAAATGCGCTGGTGGAAATTTTGACGCGCCCCAAGAATGCGATTGTGAAACAATACCAGCGCCTGTTCGAGTTTGAAAACGTGCGTCTGAAGTTCAGCGACGACGCCAATCGGGCGATTGCGCGCCAGGCGATGGCGCGTAAAGTTGGCGCTCGCGGCTTGCGAATGATCCTGGAAGAGCTCATGCTGGAGCTGATGTACAGCCTGCCCAGCCAGAAGAAAGTTAAGGAATTTGAAGTGACCCGCGAGATGGTGGAGAAGCGAAACGTCTCGCTGGCGATGATCGAGAAAGCAGCAAGCTAAACGGCAGTAAGCCAAACGAGGACCAGAGACGGGAGACTGCCTTTGTCGAACCCCAAGGAAAAGTTCGAGAGCAAGAAACTGCCGATGATGCCCATTCGGGACGTGGTCATCTTTCCGTACATGATGACTCCGTTCGTGGTGGGCCGGGAGTCGAGCGTGCGTGCGCTCGAAGAAGCTCTGGCCGGCGATAAGAAGATATTTCTCGCCACCCAGCACGATGCCAGCATCGACGAACCCAAGGCCGGGGATATCTTCCAGGTGGGGACGATCGTCAACATCGTGCAGAGCCTGAAACTGCCCGACGGGAACATCAAGGTGCTGGTCGAAGGCATCGAGCGCGGCAAGATCCTGCAGGTGGTCGAGACGGAAGGCTTTCTGCAGGCCACGGTGCGGGTCGCCCGTTATGCCACCGAGACGACGGCGCAGATTGAAGCGGGCATGCAGCGCGTCACCGGCATGTTCGAGCAATATGTAAAGCTGTGCCAGTCGCTGAACTACGAAACCATGATCGCGGCCGTGCGCATGGAAGATCCGGCGAAGCTGACCGACACCATCGCCGCCAACCTGCAGCTCTCGATTGAAGAGAAGCAGGGATTGCTCGAAATCTTCGATCCCGCTGAAAGATTGAACCGCATCGGCGACGTGCTCGACGTGGAAATCGAAAAGCTCAACATGGACCGCACCATCCAGTCGCGCGTGAAGCGGCAGATGGAGAAGGCGCAGAAAGAGTACTACCTCAACGAGA